>RRBB01000025.1:0-81436 GCA_006543605.1 Rhodococcus sp. WS4 | reverse complement strand
GATGGAACGCGGACGTCGAGCGGGCGAGGTCCAGTGCCTCGGCGACGTCGTCGCGACTGACCGGCGACGTCTGTGCGCGCACGTAGTCGTACAGCCGTCGCCGAACCGGCTCGTCGAGGGAGGAGACGGCCGAGACGTCCGAGTGCGGCGTGGCATCCATGACGCCATTGTAAAACCAAAAACCGTTGACTAAATACTGCCCGAAATTCTATAGTCAAGAGACATAGATTTTAGAAGGAGTCGTCATGACCACCAACACTCCACCCCAGGTCAGCCACGGTGCGCATACCCTGTCCGATCCCGGGTACCAGGCATTCGTCCTGCTCCGCACGGTCTTCACGGTCGCGCCGATCCTGTTCGGACTGGACAAGTTCACGAACTGGCTCACCGACTGGCCGCAATACCTGGCGCCGTGGATCGACGGCATCCTGCCGGGAACGGCACAGCAGGGCATGTACGTCGTCGGCGTGATCGAAGTGCTCGCAGGAATCCTCGTCGCCGTCGTGCCGCGAATCGGTGCCTGGGTCGTCGCCGCGTGGTTGGCCGGGATCATCGTCAACCTGCTCACGCTGTCCGGGTACTACGACGTCGCGCTGCGCGACTTCGGATTGCTCGCCGGCGCCGTCGCTCTCGGCCTGCTCGCCGCGGAGTACGGACGTCCGCTCCATCGGCCGCACACCTGATCGGACCGCCCGCGGCACGTGAGATGCACCTCATCGCCTGTTTGGAGTGACGCGACCGCTCGTATCGTGTGTGGTCGTGTCGGTAGGTGCGCAGGATCAGGGAACCGGGTCGCGGGATCACGGTGTGCCGATCCCTGCGCCGGCCCCGGCACGGTCGTTGCTTCTGGGGGTCCCCAAGCAGGGGCGCCGGTGGCCGGGTGTGGTGCGCGCCGGGGTGGCCGTCGCGTTGCCCGCGCTGGCCGGCGTCGCGCTCGGACATTCGGCGGTCGCCGCGATCGCGACTCTGGGAGCGTTCGCCGTCGTGTACGGCGAGGGCCGGGCGTACCGGGTGCGGTGGCGGGTGGTGTCGATCGCCGCCGCGGTGATGGTGCTGCTGGCCGGTGTCGGCGCCGCGGTCGGTGCATTCGTCCACGACGCGACGGCGGCGGGCGGTTCCGCGCTGTGGGGGATGACGCTGGTTCTGGTGATGACCGTCGTCGTCGCCGTCTGCGCTTTCGTCGTCGACGGACTGCGACTCGGGGCGCCGGGTGCTTTTCTTCCCCTGCTCACCGTGGAGATCGCGTCCGCGCTGCCCGCGCTCGGTGTCGCCGTGACGGAGGTGCTGGCCTGGTCGGCGGTGGGGGCGGCGTCGGCGTTGATCGTGTCGATGTCGGGTGCGGTGGCGCGGCCACGCACCCCCGAGCGCGCCGCTGTCGGGACTGCGGTCGCCGCCGTCGACGCCGCGCTCTCGGACACGGCCTCGCCGACTTCTCGCCGGGACGCGGTGCGGTCGCTGCACGCCGCATGGCAGTGCCTTCACGACGCCGCCCTCGTCGGCGGCGATCACCGGCTGACGCGCACGTTGCGGGCGGCGCACCTGCGATGCGCGTCGGCCGTGGACGGCCTCGACTCGGACCACGCCTCGGATATCGACGACCTTCGACCGCAGGTCCCGCTGCCCAGGCCGTCGGTCCGCTACCGGCTCGCGCGGGCGGCTCATCTGCGGGGCAGGTCCTGGACGATCGTCGCGCGACTGCTGGTCGCGGGCCCCGCCGCGGGTCTCCTGGCGCTGGCGTTCGGTGTCGGCAGGCCCGACTGGGCGGTGATCACCGCGGCGATGATCCTGCATCAGGGCCCGGACCGCGTGCTCGGGACGTATCGCGGACTGCACCGGTTCTTCGGGACGGTGCTCGGTCTCGTCCTGCTCGCCGCGCTGTCGACGCTCGACCTGACGGCGGCCGCGCTGGTTCTCGTCCTGGCGGTCCTGATGGCGGGGACGGAGGCCTTCCTCGTCCGTAACTACGGTCTGGCGATGGTGTTCATCACCCCGCTCGCCCTGGTTCTCGGTGGCCTCGGGACGCACGTCGACCTCGTCGCGGTCTCCCGGGACCGGCTCCTCGAGACCGCTCTGGGTGTGGCGGTGGCGCTGGCGGTGTTGTGGACCGTGCTTCCGGGTTCGTACCGCCGGATCCTGCGGGACGCGGACGAACAGGTTGCCACCACGATCGGGCGGATCGGCGATGCCCGCGACCCGGGCGCCGTCGCCGAACTCGGCCGCGACCTCGAATTCGATCTGCATGCGTCCACGACCGCCGCGATCACCGCCGCCCACACCGACCCGGCGTGGACCCGCACCCGGTGGCCCGAGCACCACCACCTCCACGAGTTGGGCTACCGAATCCTCACCCGGCACTTCGGACCTCGCCTTTAGCCGGATTTCGCCGGATCTCCGCTGTTAGGGTTCGTTGATGGGTCCTGTGACGGGAATCGGAACAGCAATTCGGGCCTCGTTGGCCGCCGCCGTGTGCGTCGGCATGCTGGCCGCGTGCACGTCGGACGAGGAGCCGCAGAGCGACCCCGCGGCCACGTGTGCGGACGTCCCCAACGGCACCCCGATCACCGCGGCGCCGCCGCCTCCCGGTCCGGCGCCGACCACCCAGAATCTCGCGACCAACCCGGAGATCGCGACCGGGTACCGCTCCGGGATGACGCCCGTGAACACTGCGTCGTACGCGGTGTCCACCGCCAACCCGGTGTCGACGCAGGCCGCGTGCGAGGTGTTGAGGGACGGGGGAACGGCCGCCGACGCGCTGATCGTGGCCCAGACGGTGCTGGGTCTGGTCGAACCGCAGTCCTCCGGAATCGGGGGCGGGGCGTTCCTGCTCTACTACGACGCGGGGCAGAACAGCGTCGAGGCATACGACGGGCGTGAGGTCGCGCCGATGGCCGCGACGGAGAACTACCTCCGCTGGATCAGCGACACCGACCGCACCGTGCCCCAGCCCGACGCCCGCGCGAGTGGCAGGTCCATCGGTGTTCCCGGCGTCGTGCGGATGCTCGAGACGGCGCACCGGGACCACGGACGGGACGAGTGGCGGGAACTGTTCGACCCGGCCATCTCACTCGCCGACCAGGGGCTCGAGATCAGCCCCCGGATGGCCGGGCAGATTGCCGAGTCCGCGCCCCACCTGGCCGTCGACGAGGCGTCGAAGGCGTACTTCCTGAATCCCGACGGCACGCCGAAGCCGGCCGGGACGAAGCTGACGAACCCGGCCATGGCGAAGACGCTCGGGGCGATCGCCGCGGGCGGCGCCGACGCCTTCTACACCGGGGCCATCGCACAGGGCATCGTCGATGCGACGGCAACGGCGACGGGCGGTCGCACGCCCGGCCAGATCACTCTCGTCGACCTCGCCAACTACCAGGCGAAGAAGCGGACCCCGCTGTGCACGCCGTACCGGGACCACGAGATCTGCGGCATGCCGAACCCGTCGTCCGGCGGCACGGCGGTCGCGGCGACGCTGGGCATCCTCGAGAACTTCGACCTGTCGCAGTACGGGCCGACGAACCTCGACGACAACGGCGGAAAGCCGACGGCGGAGGCCGTGCACCTCATCTCCGAGGCGGAGCGCCTCGCGTACGCCGACCGGGACAAGTACGTCGCTGACTCGGATTTCGTTCCGCTGCCCGGCAATTCCATCGACACGCTGCTGAACGAGGACTACCTGAAGCAGCGGTCCGACCTCATCGACCCCGGCAAGAGCATGGGCACTGCGCAACCCGGCAACTTCGGGCCCGTACCGCTGGGGGTGCAACCGCAGGACAAGGAACACGGCACCAGCCAGATCTCGATCGCCGACACGTACGGCAACGTGGCGTCGATGACGACGACGGTGGAATCGGCGTTCGGATCGTTCCACATGACGGACGGCTTCGTGCTCAACAATCAGCTCACCGACTTCTCGGCCCAGCCGGTCGGACCCGACGGGGCGCCGCTCGCCAACCGTGTCGAACCGGGTAAGCGTCCGCGTAGTTCGATGGCGCCGACCCTCGTCTTCGACCGCGGCAGCGACGGTTCGCGGGGCGACGTCCAGTACGCGACGGGTTCCCCGGGCGGTTCGGTGATCATCCAATTCGTCGTGAAAACACTGGTGAGCATGCTGGATTGGGGTCTGAACCCGCAGCAGGCCGTATCGGCGGTCGACTTCGGGGCGGCGAACACCCCGGTTACCGGCGTCGGCGGGGAGCATCCGAACATCAACGCGGCCAACGACGGCGCCGACGACCCACTGATCGTGCAACTCAGGGCGATGGGACACCAAGTGTCGGTCGCCCCGCAGTCCAGTGGGCTCAGCGCGCTGCAACGCCAGGGTTCGGGATGGTTCGGCGGCGCGGACCCGAGACGTGAGGGCGCGGTGATGGGTGACGGCACGGGTTAGCGCACCGCCACCCTTCCGATCACGCCTGCTCGACGAGCGGGGCCACCTTGGTTCCGAGCAGTTCGATCGCGCGCATCACCTTGTCGTGGGGTAGCGGTCCGACGCTCGGGTGCAGCATGAACCTCTCGATGCCCAGAGTGTCGCGCATGCCGACGATCTTCTCGGCCACCTGTTCGGGGTTGCCGAGCACAAGTGAGCCGCCGGGTCCGCGCAGACCGTCGAAGGCCTGCCGGTTCATCGGCGCCCACCCGCGTTCGCGTCCGAGACCCGTCATGGCCGCGGCGTACGACGGGTAGAACTCCGAGGCCGCCCGATCCTCGCTGTCCGCGACGTAGCCGTGCGCGTGGACGGCGATGGGCTGCGGTGCATGCCCGCCCTCCGACACCGCGCGCCGGTGCAGGTCGGCCAGCGGGGCGAAGCGGGCGGGTTCGCCACCGATGATCGCCAGCGCCATCGGCAGGCCGAGCAGTCCGGTGCGTGCCACGGATTCCGGGTTGCCGCCGACGCCCACCCAGACGGGAAGGGGGCGTTCGGGCCGCGGGTAGACGGACTGGTCCGTCAGAGAAGGCCGGTGACGCCCCGACCAGTTCACGGTCTCCGAGTCGCGGAGCGCGAGCAGCAGGCCGAGTTTCTCGACGAACAACTCGTCGTAGTCGGCGAGGTCGTAACCGAAGAGCGGGAACGATTCGGTGAACGATCCGCGGCCGGCCATCACCTCGGCGCGCCCGTCGGAGATGAGGTCGAGGGTCGCGAACTCCTCGAACACCCGCACCGGGTCGTCCGAGCTCAGGACGGTGACCGCGCTGGTCAACGCGATGCGGGACGTGCGGGCGGCGGCCGCCGACAGCACGACCGCGGGTGCCGACGCAGCGAAATCCGCCCGGTGGTGTTCGCCGACGCCGTACACGTCGAGGCCCACCTGCTCGGCGAGCACGACCTCCTCGAGCAGGTCCTTCAGACGCTGCCTCGGTGATACCGCCGCGGTTCCGCCGGAACCGACCTCGGCGAACGTCGTCAATCCGAGTTCCATGCCGGACTCCTCACCTAGATAGTTGAAACGTCAATTAGATCGTGTAACGGGGCGAGGGTTCGGGATATTCCATCCGATGATTCAGACCGGGGTGGGCGGGGAACCCATCGACCATGGCGAAAAATGGAGTGAACGATCCCCCGGGAGGCGACTGGGTGTTCTTCGACCACACCGAGGGCGCCACCGAGAGATAGAGACACATCGTGCTCGCCAGCGACCCACGGAAAGTGGGCGTCGAGGAGGAATTCCACCTCATCGACCGCAAGACCCGGCGCCTGACCACCCGTGCGCCGGAGTTGCTGGCACGACTTCCCGACGGCGTGTTCGTCGATGAACTCCAGCAGTGCGTCGTCGAGGTCAACAGTGGTGTGTACGCCGACCTCGGCGGTCTGCGGAACGATCTGGAGCGGCATCGGAGAGTGCTGATCGACGCGGCCGAGGGGCTCGGCATCGGCGTGGCGGCCGCGGGCTCGATGCCGCTGTCGCTGCCCGCCGAGATGCATGTGACGGGGACGCAGCGCTACCGGCGCATGCTCGCGGACTACCAGGTGCTCGCCCGTGAGCAGTTGATCTGCGGCACACAGGTTCACGTCGACCTGCCCGACCGCGACGAGGCCGTGCAGGTCGCGCACCGGGTCGCTCCGCACATGCCCGTCCTCCTGGCGCTCAGCGCGAGTTCCCCGTTCCGGTCCGACGGTGCGGACACCGGCTATGCCAGCGCGCGGACGCTTCTGTGGCTGCGTTGGCCGAGTACAGGTCCGGCCGCGCCCGTCTCTACGGCCGCCGAATACGGCACACTGATCGACGACCTGGTCGCCAGTGGGGTGATCAGCGATCCCGGCATGGCGTATTTCGACGTCCGGCCGTCGGTGAAACTTCCGACCCTGGAGTTGCGGGTGTGCGACAGCTGCCCGCGACTGGACACGGTCGTGCTCGTCGCCGCCCTGTTCCGTGCGCTCGTGGAACGCGAGGTGGAGGGGTTGCGCGCTGGGACGAAGGGCGTCGAGGTCGTCCCGACCCTGACCAGGGCGGCACTGTGGCGGGCGGCGCGGTCGGGGTTGGAGGAGGAACTCGTCGACGTGACGGTTCCGAAGGCGCGTCCTGCGGCGGAATTCGTCGGCGACTTCGTGAATTCGCTGCGCCCGCAACTCGAGGAGACCGGCGACTGGGACACCGTGGCGGAGCTGTCCGCCGAGGCCACCGCCCACGGCAGCTCCGCCGCACGGCAACGTCAGGCGCTCGGTCGCCGCGGCCGGCTCACCGACGTGGTCGACCTGCTGCTCGCGGAGACGGCCGGCCGCACCGAACACCTCCCGGAGGTGGAGGCGCCGCCGACGCCGCGCGAGCTCGGCCCGAGGTCGACCGGTGCCGGACGAACCCGGCGATACTGGAGCGCGAGGTTCTGGGACCGCGGTGACACCGCCGACATGACGTGGACGGAGTCGACGAAGCTCGACGAGAAGAAGCTGATCGAGTGGCGCCGGGACCTGCATGCGCACCCGGAACTGTCGTTCGAGGAACGCAGGACCACCGGCGTCGTGCGCGCCCACCTCGTCGGTCTCGGGCTTGCACCCGTCCTGATGCCCGGCGGGACCGGCCTGTGGTGCGACCTGGGCCCGGACGCGGGTGAGTGCATTGCGCTGCGCGCCGACCTCGACGCGCTCCCTATCGCCGAGACGACGGGTCTCCCGTTCCAGTCGAGGGTGCCCGGAGTGTCACACGCGTGCGGTCACGACGCCCACACCACCATGTTGATGGGTGCGGCATCCGTCCTCGCGAAATACCCGCCGCCGTCCCGGGTCCGCCTCATCTTCCAGCCCGGGGAGGAGACCACCCCCGGCGGTTCGGTCGACACGATCGCCGCGGGCGCACTCGACGGGGTGTCGAAGATCTATGCACTGCATTGCGATCCGAATCTCGAGGTCGGCAAGCTGGCCACCAGGACCGGGCCGATCACGTCGTCCAACGACTCGGTCACCGTGCGGTTGTGGTCGGCGGGCGGACACACCGCACGACCCCATCTGACCGGCGATCTGATCCACGCGGCGGCCGTCCTGGTGACGGGACTCGCGTCCGTCCTCGACCGCCGGATCGACGCCCGCACCGCGACCGTCCTCACCTGGGGGAAGGTGGCAGCCGGGCAGGTCGCGAATTCCGTGCCCGAGTCGGGTGAACTGGTGGGCACCCTGCGCAGCGCCTCCCACGAGACGTGGGCTTCGCTCGAACCACTGGTCACGGACACGATCGGTCACCTGCTCGCACCGTACGACGTGCGGTACGAACTCTCCTACCTGCAGGGCGTCCCGCCCGTCGTCAACGATCCCGACTGCACCGCCGACCTCCGGGAGGCGATCGAATCGGTGGTCGGCTTCGACCACCTGGCCGAGGCGCACCAGTCCAGCGGAGGCGAGGATTTCGCGTGGTACCTCGAAAAGGTTCCGGGCGCGATGGCCAGACTCGGCGTGTGGGACGGGACCGGCACCCGGCAGGAGCTGCACCAGCCGGGTTTCGACCTCGACGAACGCGCCATGATTCACGGGGTCCGGACCCTCGTCGCGCTCACCCGGCTCGAGGACCAGTCGGGCTGAGCCCGGCGTCAGGCCGGCTTGGTGGCGGCCTTCGCCAGTTGCGGCACGAGCGCGTCGACCGCGTAGGGGAGGCTGAGGACGGAGCCCCAGGTGAGGGCGCCGGAGACGGGGGGTCTTCGACGAACACCGCGCGACCGGCCCGGGCGACCGGCAGCGAGTGATAGACCGGGTCGGCGGTGATCTTCGCTGCGGCATCGGGGCTGCTGCCGACATTCCAGACGAGGACGTCCACGTCGAGGATGTCGAGTTGCTCGGTGCTGATGGTGAACGCATCCAGGTCGCCGGCGAGTTGCGCGATCTGCTCGGGGACGACGAATCCGAGGGACGTCATCAGGCGTGAGCGCGGGTCGTTGGGGGACCGGACGTAGAACGAGCCGGCGTCTCCCATTTCCGCGACCGCGACCGTCTTCCCCTCGAATTCGGGGTGGGCGGCACGCTGCTCCGCCACCAGGGCGTCGACGTCCGCGACGAGTTGGTTCGCCTTCTCGTCCTCGCCGAGGGTGGTGCCGACGATACGGACGGCGTCCTGCCACGGCATCCCGAAATCGGGGTAGTCGGGCGAGGCGGTGACCGTGGGCGCGATCGCCGAGAGCCGCTGGTAGGCGTCGTCGTCGACGTCGATGTACAGCGCGAGGATCAGGTCGGGATCGAGTTTCGCGATGGCCTCGTACGCGAAGTTGGCCTCACCGGTGAACTGACCGCGGTTGAAGACTTCGGGGTGCGTCCCCTCGAGAGCGTCCTGGGCCCAAGGCCAGGTGGCGTCCGGGTAGTCGCCGTACCAGTCGGTGACTCCGACCGGCTGACGACCGAACGCGAGGAGCGTGTCCTGGTCGGAATAGCCAACGGTTACGATGCGCTGCGGGTCGTTCGGGACCTCGGTGGTCCCCTTCTTGTGCGTCACCGTCCGGGTGTCGCCCTTGGAGTCCGCGTCGGTGCTCGAGGAACACGCTGCGGCGAAAACGGCCAGGCCGACCCCGGCACTCACGGTCAGGAACTTGCGACGGTCGAGCGTTCGCATCCACTACCTCCCTGTAGGTGAGGCTAACCTACAGGGAGTTGCCAGGGCTGTGCATCTGTGGTGGAAACGGGGGAGTCGGCTCGGGAATCGGAGGCGTCGGCGGCGGCGTCGGTCCCGGCGGTCCCGGCTGAGGTCCGGGCTCGGGAGGTGCAGGTTCGGGGCCCGGCTCGGGCGGAAACGGGTGGGGCGGCGTCGGCGTCGGTGGCACAGGGGGAGGCCCCGGGTCCGGGGGTGTCGGCTGCGGATCCGGCACGGGGTTGCCGAGCTCGTCGTGGGCACACGTCATCAACTGACCACCTTCCGATCGGCTGATTGAGTGGTACCCGGAACGGGCATCCCGCAATCACAGGGCGAGCGGTGAGCGCCCGGGAACAAAATGCGGGATCGGTGCGTTGTCTAGCAACCGTGCCCCGCAAGTGTGGAATTTCACGACACGGGGAACAAGAGCCAAAGGGAGGAAGTCATGGCAACCGACTACGACGCACCACGGGTTACCGTCGACGACGAACTCGCCGCGGACTCGCTCGAAGAACTGAAGACACGGAGGAACGACTCGCAGTCGTCCGTCGTCGACGTCGAGGAGACCGACACGGCGGAGTCCTTCGAACTGCCCGGCGCCGACCTGTCCGGTGAGGAACTCACGGTCCGGGTCATTCCGAAGCGGGCCGACGAATTCACTTGCAGCAGTTGTTTTCTCGTCCATCATCGGTCGCGCCTCGCGTCCGAAGAGGGTGGACAGCTGATCTGCCGCGACTGCGCATAGCGCGACTGCGCATAGGAGGTCCGTGTGGCCGAGGTTCGTAGAACGTTCACCGTCGCCGCACCGCTCGAGAAAGTCGTCGCATACCTGCGGGACTTCGCGAACACAACGGCCTGGGACCCCGGGACCGTGAAGTGCGAGCAGACCACCCCCGGTCCGGTGGCGGTGGGCACGCAATGGCACAACGTGTCGTCGTTCTTCGGGCGGACCACCGAACTGACCTACCGGATGACCCGCGACGACCCCGATCACGTCGTCTTCGAGGGTCGCAACAAGAGCGCCGCCACGTCGGACGACCTGGCCTTCGAGCGGGTGGGCGATGCCTCCACGTCGATCACCTACCGTGCACATCTCCAATTCACCGGCCTGGCGCGATTCGCCGACCCCGTCGCGCGCCTGGCGTTCGAGGTGCTGGCCGCCAAGACCGTCAAGCAGATGACCGGGGTCCTCGAAGCGCGGTAGGCGCACGCAGCTTCCGTGAGAAGCCCTGGCGCACACTGTGTTTACGACCGTGCTGCTTGTGCGCGGCTGGGCGCCCCGCACGATGCGAGGCGCCGCTGCGCGTCGGGGCCGATCAGCTGAGGTGATGCACCTCCTGCAATCCGTAGACCGGCGTCGGGATCTCCTCGTGCCGGGCCTTGAGCTGCAGGGCGAGGTACAGCGAGTAGTGCCGCGACTGGTGGAGGTTGCCGCCGTGGAACCACAACGCTTCCTGCTGGGTGGGCTTCCACATGTTCCGCTGCTCGCCCTCCCAGGGGCCGGGGTCCTTGGTGGTGTCGGAGCCGAGGCCCCAGCACTTGCCGACCTTGTCGGCCACTTCCTGGCCCATGAGGTCCGCGGCCCAGCCGTTCATGGAGCCGTAGCCGGTGGCGTAGACGACGAGGTCGGCCGGCAGCTCCGTTCCGTCGGTCAGAACGACGGCATCCTCGGTCAGCCGATCGACCTGCCCGGACACGAGGTGGATGCTGCCGTCCGCGACGAGCTCGGACGCACCGACGTCGATGTAGTAGCCGGACCCGCGGCGCAGGTACTTCATGAACAGACCGGACCCGTCGTCACCGAAATCGAGCTTGAATCCGGCCTTTTCGAGCCGATCGTAGAAGTCCTTGTCCCGTTCGGCGATCTTCTGATAGATCGGGATCTGGAACTCGTGCATGATCTTGTACGGCAGCGACGCGAACGTGAGATCCGCCTTCTCCGTCGTCATGCCCGCGGCGAGGGCGCGCTCCGAGTAGAGGTCGCCGAGGCCGAGGTCCATGAGCGAATCGGACTTCACGATGTGCGTCGACGACCGCTGCAGCATCGTCACGTCCGCGCCGGTCTCGTAGAGCGCCTTGCAGATGTCGTGGGCCGAGTTGTTGGCCCCGACGACGACGACGCGTTTGCCCGCATAGGCGTCCGGGCCGGGATGCCGACTCGAATGGTGCTGCTCGCCCTTGAACACGTCCTGGCCCGGGAACGTGGGAACACTCGGCTTGCCCGACATGCCGGTGGCCAGCACCAACTGCTTCGGATGCAGCACCACTTCCTCGCCGTCGCGATCGAGGACGACGGTCCACTCCTTCGTGTCCTCGTCGAACGTCGCGGACGTGCAGGTGGTGGACGACCAGTACGGAATCTCCATCACCTTCGTGTACATCTCGAGCCAGTCGCCGATCTTGTCCTTCGGCGCGAACACCGGCCAGTTGTCGGGGAACGGCATGTACGGCAGGTGGTCGTACCAGACCGGGTCGTGCAGGCACAGGGACTTGTACCGGTTGCGCCACTGGTCGCCGGGACGTTCGTTCTTGTCGACGACGATGGCCGGGACCCCGAGCTGACGCAGGCGCGCACCGAGAGCGATGCCGCCCTGGCCGCCGCCGATCACGAGCACGTACGGCTGGCGGGCGTAGCCGAGTTCCTTCTCCTCGATCTCTCGCTTCTCCGCCCAGCTGAGGGTGTCTCCGCCCGAACCGTGGACGGCGCCCTTGACGCGATTCCGTCCCCGACGTTCCTCGTGACCCTTCAGCTCCTGCATGGTGGTGAGGAAGGTCCAGGCCTCGTCGTCCTTCAGGCGCAGGTGCCCCTTGCCCCGGCCCGTCGCCGTCTCGAATTCGATCCACGCGGACGTGACGCCGTCGGCCTCGTCCGGGGTCTCGCTGGTGCGGAAGTTCGTGGGGTCGGTGTCCTCCAGCCGCGCCTGCAGCATCGCGGCGACGGCGTCGCGCCCCTCGACGGTCTTCAGGTTCCAGGTGAACGCCACCAGATCCCGCCAGAAGCTGTCGACCGCGAACATGCTTGCCGCGCGGTCGATGTCACGCGCGGCGAGCGCGGCTTCGAAATTCGCCAACCACAGGTCGACCCGCTCCTGAGGCGTCGAGGACGTCTGCACCGTGGGCGGCTGGACGGTCTGTGTCATGTGCCTCTCCTTCGTTCTCGTTGTGACTCACAGCACACTCCTCTTCGGGGCGGGCAACAAGCGTTGCACCGTGTTGCAATGCCCTGTGAGTACTTGTTAACCGCAGGCGGTTGATAAGTACTCACAGGCCACGATGTGGCATTTACCGAAACACCAGTCCGCCGTCGATGAGTCCGGCCTGGCCCGTCATGTAGTCCGAGTCCGGTCCGGCCAGGTAGGACACGTAGGCCGCGACGTCCTCCGGTGTCTGAGCGCGGCCCAGGGCGATGCCGCCGACGAACTTCTCGAACGTCGCACCCTTCGGCGCACCGGTGAGTTCCGCGAAGCGTTCGTCGATGGTGACCCACATGTCCGTGCCCACGACGCCCGGGCAGTACGCGTTGACGGTGATGCCGTCGGACGCATACTCCTTGGCCGCGGCCTGGGTGAGTCCGCGCACCGCGAACTTGGTCGCCGAGTAGACGCCGAGCATCGCGAATCCCTCGTGGCCGGCGATCGACGACGCGTTGATGATCTTCCCGCCGTGTCCCCGCGCCCGGAACTTGGCTGCCGCTACCTGGATCCCCCACAGCACGCCTTCGACGTTCACCGCGAGGATGCGTGACACCTCCTCCGGCGTCACGTCGGCGATCGGGTTGACCTGGGCGATTCCCGCATTGTTGACGATGACGTCGAAGCCGCCCAGTTTGTTCTCGGTCCGGTCGACGGCGACCTGGATCTGCTCGCGGTCGGTGACGTCGGCAACCAGCGAGATCGCCTTGGAACCTGCGGCCCGGATCTCGTCGGCGACCGCATCCACCCTGTCGCCGTTGACGTCGACGAGCGCGATGTCGGCGCCGTCGGATGCCAGTCGCAGCGCGATGGCCCGTCCGATACCTTGGCCCGCACCGGTGATCAGAGCGACTTTGCCCTCGATACTCATGCCTTGCTCCCATCGATAGTGATCGTCCTCACTCGACAGGCAAACACCCTCCACTGTGGGCACTCAAGGGTTGCACCGTGTTGCGCTTCGCGCCCGTGAGTACTTATTAACGTCCCGCGGTTAATAAGTACTCACAGGCCACGAAGTGGCATTGTCGAAATCTGGGGCTGCTCGTTCGACGTACTGAGTGAGTCCACGGCACAAGGCCGGGACCGACCACAATCGAGGAGGAAATCATGCGGGTCATGGTGATGATCGAGGGTGCCGGAGCCGACGAGGACAAGATCGCCCCGACGGAGGCGATGCTCGCCGCGATGGGCGCGTACAACGAGGAACTGGTGAACGCCGGGATCATGCTCGACGGGCAGGGTCTGAAGCCGACCAGCGCGGGGGCGCGGGTGGTGTTCGAGGGCGGCACGACGTCGGTGGTCGACGGCCCGTTCACGGAGTCGAAGGAGATCATCGCGGGTTACTGGATCTGGGAGGTGCGCTCTCTCGAGGAAGCGATCGAGTGGGTAAAGAAGTGCCCCGCCGACTCCGGCACCGGACTGCGCCAGCTGATCGAGGTGCGGCCGATCTTCGAGTCGGACGACTTCGGGGACGAGTTCACGCCGGAGTTGCGGGAGCGGGAAGAGGCCCTCGCGGCGCGGATCCGCGAGCAGCACCCCGACCGCTGACATGGACGCGCGGCGCACGGTCGAGGCGGTGTGGCGGATGGAGTCGCCGCGGCTCATCGCGTCGCTCACCCGCCTCGTCCGGGATGTCGGCACTGCCGAGGAGATCGCGCAGGACACGTTCGTGCTGGCACTCGAGCAGTGGCCGCGGGACGGCGTCCCCGACAAACCGGGTGCGTGGCTGACGGCGACGGCCAAGCACAAGGCGATCGACCGGATCCGCCGTGAGCGGTCGCAGCAGTCGAAGTACACGCAGATCGCCGTCGACCCGTCCGCGCAGCAACCGAGCACGATGCCCGCGCCGGACGCTGTCGACGGCGTGGAGGACGACCTGCTGGCCCTGGTTTTCGTGGCGTGCCATCCGGTGCTTCCTCGGGAATCGCGGGTGGCGTTGACGCTGCGGCTGATCGGAGGCCTGCGCACCGAGGAGATCGCGCGGGCCTTCCTCGTGCCTTCGGCGACGATGGGTCAGCGGATCAGCAGGGCCAAGCGCACGTTGTCGGAGGCGAAGGTTCCGTTCGAGGTTCCGGCATCCGAGGATCTTCCGGCGAGGTTGTCGGCGGTTCTCGAGGTGATCTATCTGGTGTTCAACGAGGGGTACTCCGCCACGTCGGGTGACGACTGGATTCGGCGTGATCTGGCGTCCGAGGCGATGCGGCTCGCCCGGGTCCTCGCCGGGCTGTTGCCCCGGGAACCGGAGGTGCACGGGTTGGTGGCGTTGACCGAGTTGCAGGCTTCCCGGTTCGCCGCCCGGGTGGGCGCCGACGGCGAGCCGATCCTGCTGCAGGATCAGGACCGGTCGCGGTGGGATCGAACCCTGCTGAAGCACGGAAATGCGGCGCTGGAGCGGGCGGTCGGGCTCGGCCGCCCACTCGGCCCTTATTCGCTGCAGGCCGCGATCGCCGGGTGTCATGCCCGGGCGCCGCGTTTCGAGGACACCGACTGGGAGGCGATCGTCGCCCTGTACGACGCCTTGGCGCAGGTGGCGCCGTCGCCGGTGGTGGAACTCAACCGTGCGGTGGCGCTGCTGCACTCGGACGGTCCGGAGGCGGCGCTCGCCGCGCTCGATGCCGTGCGGGACGACCCCCGGCTGGCGCGCCACCATCTGTACGGCGCCGTGCGGGGTGAAGTCCTCGAACGTCTCGGCCGATACGAGGAGGCAGCCCGGACCCTCGAGGACGCCGCAGCGACAGCACCGACGCGGCGGGAACGGAACCTTCTCATGGCCCGCGCCGCCGCCGCGTCCGAGCAGGCCGAGCCGTGAGGCGAGTCGATGTCGAGAACGGGTCGGCGGTTCGATTCAGGACTTCCTGAATACAGAAATCGATGTACAGTCAGTCCATGGAGACTCTGGTCCACCGGGACGCCCTCGCGCGTTTCGGGTACGCACTGTCGGACACCACCCGCACACAGATCCTGCTGAGCCTGCGATCCGGGCCCGGGTACCCGTCTGAGTTGGCCGAGACGATCGGGGTGTCCCGGCAGATCCTGTCGAACCATCTGTCGTGCCTGCGTGGGTGCGGTTTGGTCGTCGCGGTGCCGGAGGGACGGCGGAGTCGCTACGAATTGGCCGATCCGCGGATTGCACGTGCCCTCGACGACCTGCTCGGACTGGTGCTCGCGGTCGATCCGTCCTGCTGTCCCGACGCGGAGTCCGAAGGCTGCTGCTGATGGCGTCTGAACTCGGCATCCCCACCCTGCCCGCCGGCGACCGCAGGCGGCTTCTAGCACGTCGGATCAGGTTCTTCGTGGCCGCGACCATCACCTACAACGTGATCGAAGCGGTCGTGGCACTTACCGAGGGTGCGCGGGTGTCGTCGACGGCGTTGATCGGGTTCGGCCTGGATTCGGTGATCGAGGTGTCGTCGGCGGCCGCTGTCGCCTGGCAGTTCGCGGGACGCGATCCGGAGGCGAGGGAGAAGGTCGCGCTGCGCATCATCGCGTTCTCCTTCTTCGGGCTCGCCGTGTACGTGAGCGTCGACGCGGCACGGTCGCTGCTGGGCGTCGGCGACGCGCAGCACTCGACGGTCGGAATCATCCTGGCCGCAGTGAGTCTGGCTGTGATGCCGGTTCTGTCGTGGGCGCAGCGCCGGGCCGGACGTGAACTCGGCTCCCTGTCCGCGGTCGCGGATTCCAAGCAGACGCTGCTGTGCACGTACCTGTCGGCGGTGCTGCTGGTCGGGTTGCTGCTCAACAGCACCCTCGGCTGGTCGTGGGCAGATCCGATCGCCGCCCTGGTCATCGCGGTCATTGCGGTGAAGGAAGGCGTCAACGCCTGGAAGGGCGATTCCTGTTGCGCCACCCCGGTCGGTGGCGCCGCAGTTCAGGATCCCGGTTGCGGCTGCTGCGACTTGTGATCGCCGAACGGTTCGTCGCGTTCGCGGACGGCCTCACGGAATCCGGCGGTGGCCGAGCGTAATTGGAACGCGTACCCCTCGCGGGTGTGCCGGGACACGCCGTCGAAGACGGTGCTCACCATGGCCGAGTTGGTGACGCCCTGGGCGAGCAGCGCACTGTTCAGGGCGAGTTTGACCATCATCAACTGGTTGATCGGCATCTGCGCGATCCGCCCGACGAGGTCCTCCGCCCGTGCGTCGAGTTCGTCGGCGGGCGCCGACTCGACCGCGAGTCCCCAGTCGGCTGCCTGCCGGCCCGTGATGCAGTCGCCGGTGAGGAGGAGTCGTTTCGCCCGCTGGTCGCCGAGTCGGTGCGCCCACATGCCCGCCGCGGGCACACCCCACACCCGGGTCGGGGGATAGCCGATCTTCGTGTCGTCCGCGGCGATGATCTGGTCGCAGTACAGCGCGATGTCGCTGCCGCCGGCCACGCAGAAACCGTGGATCTTCGCGACCGTCGGCTTGTTCGCGTGGAGCAGGCTCGCGAAGCCGCGGTTGAACCGGCTCATCATCGCGTAGTCGGCCATCGGGTCCCAGGTGCCGAACGGATTGTGGTTGCGCGCCTGGACCATCGGATCGAGGACGGTTCCGGTCGTGCGGTCGGGTGCCTCGCCGGGGGCGCCGCCGTTCTCGGCGAAGACGTTGAGGTCGTATCCGCCGCAGAACCCCTTCCCGCGTCCCGACACCAGCATGACGTGGACGCGGGGGTCGAGGTCGGCGCGTTCGACGGCGTCGGCGATCTCGAAGGGGGTGTCGCCGGTGATGGCGTTGCCGTGCTCCGGTCGATCGAACGTGATCCGGGCGATCCGCCCGGTCACCTCGTAGGTGAGGGTCCGGTACGCCGAACTCTCGCCCGCGTGGCGTGGTGGACGATCCGCGAACAGGGAGTCGCCGCCCTCGTCCCAGCCGTCGCGCCACGCGGCCGGGCGGGTGCCCGCGTGGTCGTCGTGGCCGGTCACGACCCCACCTTGGGTGTGGCGCGGTCGATGATGGCGGCGGTGTCGACGCCCGTCGGCAGCGTTCCGAACACGGTGCCCCAGTCGCCGGACAGCCGGCTGACGCAGAACGCATCGGCCACCGCGGGGTGCCCGTGGCGGATCAGCAGCGAACCCTGGAGGGCGAGGGCCATGTCGCCGACGACCCGCCGGGCCCGGTGCTGGAGGGTGTCGACGTCGCCGAAACCGGCCTTCAGATCCGCGACGGCGGCGTCGAGTCTCGCGTCGACGCCCGCGGTGGAATCGAGTTCGTCGAAGAAGGCCTGAAGTGTCTCCGGTTGTTTCGCGATCGCGCGCAGGGTGTCCAGGGCGGCGACGTTGCCGGAGCCCTCCCACACGGACAGCAGCGGAGCCTCCCGGTACAGCCGCGGCATCCGCGATTCCTCCACGTACCCGTTGCCGCCCAGGCATTCCAGGGCCTCGGCGGCATGGATCGGCCCGCGCTTGCACACGAAATACTTGCTGACCGCCAGCGTGATCCGTCGCAGCGTGTTCGCGTGCTCGTCGCCCGCGGTGGCCCGGTCGGTGAGGGCGGCCAGCCACAGGGCGACGGTAGTGGAGGCCTCCGACTCGACGGCGAGGTCGGCGAGCACGTTCCGCATCAGCGGCTGATCCACCAGGTGGGCGCCGAACGCGCTGCGGTGCACGGCATGGTGGGCGGCCTGCGCCGTACCGACGCGCATGCCGGTGGCAGTGCCGATGGTGCAGTCGAGGCGGGTCATGTTGACCATCTCGATGATGGTCGGAACCCCGCGACCTTCCTCGCCCACCAGCCAGGCCACCGCCTCGTCGTACTCGACCTCGCTGCTGGCGTTGGAATGGTTGCCGAGTTTGTCCTTGAGGCGCTGCAGGTGCATCCGGTTACGGGTGCCGTCCGGCAGCACCCGCGGCAGGAAGAAACACGACAGCCCGCCCGGTGCCTGGGCCAGCACGAGGAACACGTCGGACATCGGCGCCGACGTGAACCACTTGTGCCCCGTGAGCAGGTAGCTTCCGTCCGCCTGCGGCACGGCTCGGGTGGTGCCCGCCCGGACGTCGGAGCCGCCCTGCTTCTCGGTCATCGACATCCCGGCGATCAGCCCGGCCTTCGTCAGCGGCGGATGCAGCGCCGGGTCGTACACCCGCGCGGTGAGCAGCGGTTCGTACTGTTCCGCCAGTTCCCGGTTGTGCCGCAGCGCGGGGACGACGGCGTACGTCATGGAGATCGGGCAGCCGTGGCCGGCGTCGACCTGGCCCCACACGGCTATCTTCGCGGCGCGGACCAGGTGGGCGTGCGGGTTCGGGTCGGCCCAGGGCGCGCCGTGCAGGCCCATCTCGACGGCGGTGGTCATCAGCTGGTGGTAGGCGGGGTCGTACTCCACCTCGTCGATGCGGTGGCCGTAGCGGTCGTGGGTGCGCAGGACGGGTGGGTGCGCCTCGGCGAGGTCGCCCCAGCGTTGCGCCTCCGCGCTTCCCGCGAGTCGTCCGACGTCGTGGAGTTCCTCGAGCGCGTCGTGTGCGCCTTCGCGTTTCAGCGCTTCGAGGATCGGGGCGTAGTCGGCCGCGTCGAAGTCGGTCAGCGGCGGCACCTGGTTGAAGACCTCGTGTGTGGCACTCATGTCGGGCTCCCGAGAGATCGAAGGGTGAAGGTGAGCAGTGCGGGGATGATCGCGGCGTCGGCGGCGCCGCGAGCCAGGGGCAGAACGAGCGCTTCGCCGATCGCGCCGACGAGGCAGGCCGCGGTCACCGAGGCGTCCTGTTCGGGGATCTCGCCGGATTCAATTGCGGCGGCGATCGCGACGGCGAGGGCGTCGCGGAACGATTCACGGAACAGCAGGCGTTCGGTGTCGACCTGCGGGTCGACGGGTTCGACGAGCAGTGCGTACGCCAATGTGGGTGCGCGCAAGGCGCGTTCGGCGAACGTGCGGACCGATGCGGTGACGGCCGATACCCGGTCGCCCTCGGCGGTGCGGGCGCAATTGCCGGATTCGACCGCCGCGCTCACCTCCCGGCTGCAGACGATGCGGAAGACTTCGGCGAACAGTTCGCCCTTGTTCGCGAAGTGCCGATAGACGGTGCCGGTCCCGACCCCTGCCTCGGCCGCGACAGCGGAGATCGAGCACCCGCCGTATCCGTGCCGGGCGATCAGCCCGATCGCGGAATCGATGAGCGTGGTGCGGAGAGCGTCCAGCCGTTCCTGGACCGCGGGCGTGCGGCGATAGGCCATACCTAAGGAGTGAACACCGGTTCCGTTCTTCCGTCAAGGGTGCTACCGTCGCTCGTACCAGCGAGGAAAGGCGCACTCGATGACTTCCGACGTGGTACTCGTCCGCACGACCGGGCCGGTCACGACGATCAGCCTGAACCGGCCCGAGGTGCGTAACGCCGTCGACCGGCCCACCGCCGAGGCTCTTACCGACGCCTTCCGGGCATTCGACGCGGACGTGGATGCGTCCGTCGCGGTCCTGCACGGCGAGGGTGGAACATTTTGTGCCGGAGCTGATCTCAAGGCAATCGCGTCGGGAACCGGAAACCGGGTGGCACCCGACGGTGACGCGCCCATGGGCATCTCCCGCCTGCGGTTGTCCAAACCGGTGATCGCCGCGATCGACGGGCACGCGGTGGCCGGCGGCCTCGAACTGGCGCTGTGGGCCGATCTGCGGGTCGCCGGCGACGACGCCGTCCTCGGTGTGTTCTGCCGCCGCTGGGGTGTGCCCCTCATCGACGGCGGAACCGTCCGCCTGCCGCGACTGATCGGGGAGAGTCGCGCGATGGACCTCGTCCTCACCGGGCGGGCCGTCGACGCCGACGAAGCCCTGAGCATCGGGCTGATCAACCGGAAGGTCGCGGCGGGCAGCGCCCTCACCGCGGCCCAGCAACTGGCCGCCGAGATCGCCGCCCTGCCCCAGGTGTGTATGCGGCAGGACCGGTTGTCGCTGCTCGAGCAGGACGGGCTCACCGAGGAACAGGCGATGCTCAACGAATTCCGCCACGGCGCAACGTCGCTGGCGAACGGAACGGTGGAGGGTGCCGCCCGATTCGCCTCCGGGGCCGGACGGCACGGGGATGCTGCGCCCGTGAGTACTTATTAACCGCCCGCGGTTAATAAGTACTCACAGGCGGCGGCATGTCCGGCGCGCGGTCTGGTGTGCGTACCTGCTCGCGCTGGCGGTGACAATCTACACGTTGGGGCTCCCCACCGACCGCATTTATCAGGCGACGTGGATTGTCGTGGGCCTCGTCGCGTTCACGATCGACCGGCCGTGGCAGGAACATCTGCGGGTGGTGCGGGACTGGTTGCCGCTCGTCGCGGCGCTCGTCGTGTACGACCTCAGCCGGGGCTTCGCCCATCGACTCGGAATGCCCGTCCGGGCGGAAGAACTGGTGTCCGTGGAGAGCTGGCTCTTCGGCGGCGCCATCCCCACGGTCTGGTTGCAGGCGCACCTCATTGCCCCGACGGGTGAGCTGCCGTGGTGGACGCTGCTCACCGGAATCGTCTACACCAGCCACTTCGTCGTCCCGTGGGTGGTGGCCGCCGTCTTCTATGCGTATTCCCGCAGCGTGTGGTCGGGATACATGCGCCGCGTGCTGCTGCTGTCGTATCTCGGCCTCGTCACCTACATCCTGCTGCCCTCCGTCCCGCCGTGGCTGGCCGCGGAGGGCGACGTGATTTCGGGCAGCGTGGGCCGTGTCGCCGGCTTCGGTTTCGGTGTCGTCCCGACGGATGTCAGCACGCGATGGCTGGAGGCGCAGAGCAACCCCGTCGCGGCTCTGCCGTCGCTGCACGCGGGGTTCGCTCTGTTGGTGGCGGTGGCGCTCTGGCCGTTCGTGAAGAATGTGTGGTTGCGGGCGCTGCTGGCCGCGTATCCGCTGGCCATGGCGTTCGTGCTGGTCTACGGCGGCGAGCACTACGTCGTGGACGTCCTGGCGGGATGGGCCTATGTGGGCCTCGCGACGTTCCTCGCGCGGGCGTGGGAGGTGCGCACAACGGCGCCGCCCGGCCCGGTCGTCACCGCCGGCCGCCCGCGGCGTCACTGGTGACCGACACCTCGTCGAGAATCGGGCGGAGGAACGGCAGGATCCGGTCGGTGATCGCCTCGTTGTAGGCGGCGGGCTGCTGGTTCGGATTGGCGTGGCCGGTGCCGTCGAGTTTCGCCACCAGCAACGCCCCGTCGGTGCCGCCGGACTGTTCGACGAGGATCTTCTGCGTGTAGTCGACGTCGACCACCGGATCCTTCCACCCCGCCCGGGGCCGCACGAAGACGATTCCGGGCCGCGGTTTGTCGTCGCTCTCCACTGCCAGCGACTTCAGGTTGTCGATCGCACCGGACGCGACGATGGTCTTGAACTGCGATTCGATCAGCCCGTTGCTCGCCACGTCGTCCGACAGGACCTTCTCGGTGAGGACCTCGTCGATGACGTCCCGGAATTCGTCGACATCGACGTGCGGGTACCAATCCGACTCGGTGTCCAGGAAGCGGCTCTGGCGTGCCGCGGTTTCCACCACCAGGCGCATCGTCCTGCTCTCCCGGGCGCCGGGCAGCCAGCCGATCCACCGCAGCATGTCCTCACCGCTGTCCCTGCTGCCGGCCCGGACGGCGTGCAGGTCGACCGGGGTGCAGTCGAGGACCACTCCGATGAGGTTGGCGTCGGTGTCCTCGTAGATGTGCTGCGCCACCTCCAGCGCGACGACGCCGCCCATGCTGTGCCCGGACAGGACGACGTTGTCGATGCCCTCCTCAGCAGCGCGGGAGGCGATCAGCTCGCTGATCACCTTCGTGTCGATACCGCCGTTGTCGTACTGGACCGCCCAGACCCGTCCGATGCGGTCGTACGCGGACAGCGTCCGGGCCGTGTCGGCGGCATCCTTGTTGCCCAGCCCGACCAGGTCGACGACGGCGGTGTCGTGGTCGACCGGTGACTGCGCGTCGTACACCTCATGGATCTGCGGCTGGGTCAGCGCGAGGCGCTGGCGTTCGGGTTGCACGTCGTGAACCCAGTACTGTCCCCCGGCCAGGAGCAGGGGAACGGTCCCGAGCGCGACCGCCGCGAGGAGGCGCCGGGTGCGACCGAATTTCTGCCACTGGTGACCGAGCCGTGTCGCGTGCAGGCGCGCCTTGCGGCGGTCGTTGCTCCAGTCGGCCACGGTGGACGGATGGCGTGTCATTCTCTCCGACATCCACTCCGATGGTACGCGCGGGAGCGGAGTGGCCGCATGGCATGGAAGTTACGGGGCGTTACAGCAGTTGAACATACGGCGGAAGCGGCTGGACTCGGGACAGAGCGCGGCGACCGGTGCGACGTCGGTCGCGTGGTCGACGTCGCGGAGCGTCGGCAGCGACAGCACCTCGGCGCCCGCCGCGAGCAGGGCTTCTCGGGTGAGGCGCCCGGTGTCCCGACTCGACGTGGGAACCGGGCGTATCGCCTCAGCCGACGCCGCGTCGGGGACACCGAGAATCCACCACCCGCCGTCCTCCGCCAGCCCGAGGACGCAGCGGCCCGCCCGCTCGGTGAGGAGGCCTGCCGATTCCGCGAGCAGCCCCGCCGTCACCTGCGGGGTGTCCATTCCGATCTGGAGGACCGGCAGGCCGAACGCGGCGAACGTGTCGGCGTGGGCGTTCACCAGTCGCGCGGCGAAGCCGTCACCCCGTTGCGGCATCACCGTGAAACGGTCCAGCGCGGCTGTTATGTCGGGACCGCGGACCGCCCGGCCGAGGTCGCCGGTCATCGCCACCACCCGCTGCGCGACGCGGGCGCCGATGACGGCGTCGAGCGTATCCAGCAGCGAGGCGGCGGCGAGGTCGGCGGCCCGGACGTCGCCGACCTCCCGTGCGAGCCGGGTCTTCGCGAAACCGGGAACCGGCGCCTTCGCGACCACGAGTACCGCGACGTCGAGAGTCACCCGATCACCTTCCAGAAGTCGTGGACGGCGACGAAGGTGCCCTTCACCGAACCCGACACCTTCGACGCGCCGGCGGTGCGCGGGCGGTACGTGATGTCGCGCTCCACGACCCGCCAGTGCGCGCGGCCGGCGAGGACGAGAAGCTGCAGGGGATAGCCGGACCTGCGGTCGGCGACACCCAGATCGAGGAGGTCCTGCCTGCGCACCGCCCGCATGGCGCCGAGGTCGTGGATCGGCAGCCCGTAACGCTGTCGGAGACGTGCGGCGAGGACGGCATTGCCGATCCTGCTGTGCAGCGGCCACGTTCCGCGCCGGTCGGCCCGGCGTCGTCCCACCGCGAGATCGGCGCCGGAGTTCAATGCCGCCACGAGTCCCGGGAGTTCGCCCGGGTCCATCGAGCCGTCGCCGTCCAGCACGCAGACCGCCGGTGTCCGGGCCGCCAGCACTCCGGCGTGAACTGCCGAACCGTATCCGGGGACCTGCTCCGGCACCACCGACGCACCGTGGGCGCGGGCGACGTCGGCGGTGCCGTCGGTGGAGTTGTTGTCCACCACCATCGTCCGGTACTCGTGGGGCACCGCGGCCAGCACTGCGGGCAGGGATCCGGCCTCGTTCATGCACGGGATGACGACAGTGACGTCCCGCGGCGTGATCGGCGCTCGCTCAGACACGGGGAGGTCCTGCCGCAGCCGCGTTACGCAGGGGCGCGTGCGCGAACGCCGCGATCCCCTCGGTCGGCATGATGCGCGCCCGGAACCCCAGCGTCTCCCGGGCCGACCGGGGGTCGGCGACGATGTGCCGCACGTCGCCGGGACGGTACTGGCCGGTGACGACGGGTGCGGGGCCGCCGTAGGACCGGGCGAGAGTCGCTGCCACTTCGCCGATCGTGATCGGTTGTCCCGAACACACATTGAACGCGGAGAATCCCGGCAGTGCGCCGTCGACCGCGGCCACGTTGGCCGCAGCGACGTCGTGGACGTGCACGAAGTCCCGCGTCTGCCGGCCGTCCTCGAACACGCGTGGTGGTTCGCCGGCCTCGAGGGATGATCGGAACATCGCGGCCACCCCGGAGTACGGGGTGTTGCGCGGCATGTGGTCGCCGTACACGTTGTGATAGCGCAGTGCCGTCACCGAACCGCCGGTGGACAGCGACCAGGCGAGGGCATAGTTCTCCTCCGCGACCTTGCTGGCGGCGTAGAGACTCCGTGGTCGCAGCGGCGAATCTTCCGTCACCAGCGCCCACTCGAGTGGTTCGCCGGTTTCCGGGTCCGGGTCGTCGAAGATCCCCGCGTCGAGGTCCGCGGGCCGGCGGGGAGCGGGTGTCACGAACTCACCGCGCGCGTTGCGGTACCGACCCTCCCCGTACACGACCATGGACGAGGCGAGAACCAATCGGCTGCACCCGGACTCGCGCATCGCCGCCAGAAGTGTGGCCGTGCCGAAGTCGTTGTGGCTGGCGTAGGCCGGCGCGTCGCCCGCATCCACCCCGGCGCCGACGACGGCGGCCTGATGGCACACCACGTCCACGCCCCGCAGCAGCGCCGTCAGGGCCGGAAGGTCGCGGACGTCGGCACACACGACCCCGTCCGGTGGTTCGGCGTCGGCTCCGTGCGCGGACGCCAGCAGGGCGTCGACGGCCACGACGTCGAATCCGGCGTCGTCCAGTGCGACGCGGATATGGCTACCGATGAAACCGGCTGCGCCCGTGAGCAGTACCCGCGTTCCCGTCACGGCAACTCGATCGGCAGGGTCACACCCTCGTGGACGCGGCAGGCTTCACACGGTCCTTCGGGGGCCGCGGCGATCGCGGACCGCACGAGCGTCTTCAGCGACCCGAGGTTGCGCTGGAATTCGGCGAACACGTCCACGGCGCGCACCCCGGCGCCGGCCTCGATTCCCGCATCGAGGTCGGTAACCAAAGCGATGGTGGCGTAGCATATTTCGAGCTCCCGGGCGAGAACCGCCTCGGGGTGGCCCGTCATGTTCACCAGCGTCCAGCCCTGCCGGGCGAACCACGCGCTCTCCGCGCGCGTCGAGAATCGCGGTCCCTCGACCACCACCAGCACCCCGTCCTCGACGGTGCCCGGTCGCGAGGCGGCCTTGCGCAGATCGGCGCAGTACGGGTCGGCGAACTGGACGTGCACGCCGCCGCCGTCGAAGAACGTCTGTGGGCGACCGCTGGTGCGGTCGACCAGTTGGTCGGGCACGACCATCGCACCCGGACCGAGGTCGGTGGTGAGACTGCCCGCGGCGCACGGTGCGAACACCCGCCGCACACCGAGCATCCGCAACGCCCACAGGTTCGCGCGGTAGGGGATCGTGTGGGGCGCGAACTCGTGCTGCGCACCGTGCCGGGGGAGGAACGCGACCCGTCTGCCCTCGACGTCGCCGACCGTGATCGGGGCGCTGGGGGCGCCGTACGGCGTGTCGATCGTGACTTCCGCGGCTCCCTCGTCGAAGAACGAGTAGAAGCCGCTCCCTCCGATCACGGCGACGTCCGCACGGGACGTGCCGGGTGAACTCGTTGCGGTCATACGCTCCATCCTCCGTCGTTATGCTGGGCGCGAGCGCGGCTTTCGTCGAAGGAGATGACGTCATCGGATCCCCACAGCGCGCCGACGAGCGGAACTTTCTCTACCGCGACTTCGTCGGCGCCGGGCTCGCCCTGGTCCTCGTGGTGGTCGCGTTCGTCGTCCCGCGCCTGGGAAACGAGACGATCACCCCCATCGTCCACCGCACGGCGAGGAGTGTGCGGGACTTCGCGGACGCCGCGCCGCTGTTCGGTTTCCGCGACGTCCACTTCGGGTGGGGGACGCCGGTCGCGATCGTCGTCGCGGCGGCGGTCGTCGTGTGGGGTCCCGGGCTGGCACAGACGCTGTCGTGGCGCCGCCTCACGGTCGGGGTGTGGCTCGTGTCCGCCGCGTGGGCGATGGCTCTCGCGCTGGTCGACGGTTGGCAGCGGGGTTTCGCCGGCCGCCTGACCTCCACCGACGAGTACCTGCACGAGGTCCCGGGCATCACCGACATCCCGGCAACGCTGCGTGTCTTCGCGGACCGGATCCTGGACCTGCAGCCCGATTCGTGGACCACCCACGTGTCCGGGCATCCGCCCGGTGCGCTGCTGACGTTCGTGTGGCTCGACCGGATCGGGCTCGACGGCGGTGCGTGGGCGTCCGCGCTGTGCGTCGCGGTCGGGTCCAGTGCCGGTGCCGCCGTGATCGTCGCGGTCCGCGCGCTCGGTGACGAGGCGATGGCACGCCGGGCGGCGCCGTTTCTCGCCCTCGCGCCCGCCGCGATCTGGGTGGCCGTGTCGGCGGACGCGTTGTTCGCCGGCGTCGTGGCGTGGGGGATCGCCCTGCTCGCAGTGTCGGCGGGACGCGTCGTCCGGTTCCCGGGGCCGGTCGCCGTCGGTGCAGGCGTGCTGCTCGGGTTCGGCGTCTACCTCAGCTACGGACTCGGGTTGATGGCGATTCCGGCGGTCGCAGTCCTGGTGATCGCCCGCACGGCCCGACCGCTGGTGGGGGCGCTGGTCGGGGCTCTCGCGGTCGCGGCCGTCTTCACCGCGTACGGATTCTGGTGGTTCGACGGCTACCAACTGGTCCAGGAACGCTACTACCAGGGCATCGCGTCGGATCGCCCCTTCGCGTACTGGGGATGGGCCAACTTTGCGTCCCTCGTCTGCGCCGTCGGTCTGGCGGTACCCGCCGCACTGCCCCGGGTGTTCGCGTGGTCGCGGATCCGGATGCTGTCGCCGGTTCCCGTCCTCGTGCTCTCCGCGCTCCTGGCGGTCGTGATCGCCGACCTGAGCGCGTTGAGCAAGGCGGAGACGGAGCGGATCTGGCTGCCGTTCGAGATGTGGATCCTGGCCGCCCCCGCACTCCTGCCGAGGGGCAGCCATCGGTTCTGGCTCGCGGTGCAGGCCCTCGGCGCGCTGGCCGTCAACCACCTGTTGTTCACCAACTGGTGACGGCCGGCGCGTCCGAGATGCCATTCGCGGGCCAACGATCACTTCGTGGCGATCGTGATGGTGGCGACACCGACGAGCAGGCCGGGCGTCACGGCGTCCGTCTTGAACGTCTCGTTGAGCAGACCGGCAGCGTCCGCCGACATCTTCACCTCGGTTCCCTGCAGGATGGCGGTGTCGTTCGGACCCGACTGCAGGGGCTTCAACGTGCGACCGTTGAGATCGAACAACACCACATCGGTGGCGGCCGATGCGCCGTTGACGCTGACGTCGCCGGTGAGGAGGGAGGTGCCCGGGTCGATCGTGAAATCGGTCAGATCGACCGTGGTTCCCGGTGCGGCGAGCGACAATCCGCTGCCGTCGTGCATGATCTCGCCCTGAACGTAGGGGTCGACCGTGCCCGGCTGCCAGTACTTCACGTTACCGCCGGTGATGGGGAAGCTCACCGACCCGTCGGCGAGGGTAGCCGTGCCCACCACCCCGGGGGTGAGACCGAGTGTCGTCAGAGCACCGGTGAATCCGGGATCGAGTGCGACAGCGGTACTTACGCCGGTCAGGTTGTCCACCTGGGCGGCGGGGTCGGGCTGGGTGGACGTCGCGGCTGCGGGCGCGGGCGCGGACGTACTCGAATCGTTGCTCGAACATGCGGCCAGCGGGGCGAGTGCCAGTGCGCCGATGGCCGCGGTGACGAGTGCTTTTCGATAGTTCGACATGATCATCAAACAACCTTTCCTGCGGAAGGGGTAACGGGTGGATGTTCACTAGGTATTCGACGCAACTCCCACGTCGGATGGGAGAGAATGCCCTACGCCCATTCCATCCGCACGAAATACCGATTCGCATGTTCCAGAACGTCGATCACCCGAAGTCCCGCCGCGCGTGCCACCGCTGTCATGGCCGTGACCCCCACACTCGCCCAGGCGAACCACTCCCCGACGAGATGCTCCGTCTCCCAGCGCAAGAGGTCGTAGCGGACTCCGGCGGTGCTCGGTGGATCCACCTCGGCAATCACAATTCCGTGTGGTTGCAGCAGTTCCCGTGCGCGGCGGAGCACCCGGACCGGTTCTCCGCCGATGCCGATATTGCCGTCGGCCAGGAGCACCCGGTCCCAGTGACCGGACCGTGGCAGCGGCGCGAAGATGTCTCGATGCAACGCGAGGCCCCCGCGCCGGATAGTCAATTGCACTGCGGTGAAAGAAGAGTCGACACCCAGTGCCGTGACGCCGGCGGACACGAGCGCCGCGGTGAGTCGCCCCGGACCGCACCCGAGATCGACGGTCGCGCCGTGGCACCCGGTGAGCATCACACGGTCGGCGATCCGATCCGATCAGAAAGGGAGGCCGCGTCGCCGCCCATCCACCGGCCGAGCGGCAGGGCACGGCGCGTTCCCCGCGCATCACGCACCCAGCACGGGAGCCCCGCCGATGCGCGTCGCAGCAGAAGGTCCGTGGACACGTCGGGTCTCATCGTCAGCCCCGCACCTCGTCGCCGTTGCGGGACAGCGCGAGCCGGATGGCATACGCCACGGCGGACACCGCGAAGAACGCGGCGGTGAGCAGAAGCCAGCGGGCCTGGAACGGTTCCTGCGTCAACCCCGTCGCGGCGAGGTAGGTATCGGCGCCCTGCTCGATGATCCCCGGCAGGAACAGGAGCAGCGTCAGCCCGGACGCGAGAGCCGGTATGCGAATGTAGTTCAACACCGGAACCGACCGGGGGCGTGGACGTCTTCGGCCGCGCATCGCGTCGAGTCCCGACCTCAGGGACCGGTCGGCGAGCGCGTACAGCGGGAACAGCACGAGGTCGTGGGCGATCACCGCGCCGAGAAACCACACGGCGATGGACTTCCACCACACGTCCGGATTCCACAGCGTGTCCGGCCCGACCACCGCGACCGCGTATCCCGCGAGTGCGAAGCTGAACAGCACGGCCAGCAGATGCAGCGGGTTGGCGCCGTAGAAACGGGCGAATCGGCGCATCTCACTCCTCCCGGAATTCGATGGCCTGCACCCACTTGGTGTTGTGGACACCGGGCAGGGCGGGGACGATGATGCGGGCCGGATAGCCGTGGTCCAGGGAGAGTTCCGCGCCGTTGACGTCGAGGGCGAGCAGCGCGTCGGCGTCGAGCACCTGATCCGCGGTGAGCACCGCCTGGTTGAACGCGCCGGACTTTTCCAGCGACGTCACCTTCGCCGAGCCGAACGCCGTCACCCCGGCGGCAGTCGCGAGATCACGCAGCCGCACGCCGGTCCACGTCTCGGTGGTCGACCATCCCTCGACGCACGCGATGGGAAGCGACGCGCTGTGCAGCGTCATCGCGTGCAGTTGATTGCGGCTCAGCTGCACCGGTGTCGCGCCGCCCGTCACCGACAGTCGCCACGTGTCGCCCGTCAGCTCCGGGGTGATCTGCGCGGCCGCCGCAGTGCGGTTGATCTGAAAGTCGTTGGGGCCGTCGCCGTACGAGCGACCGCGGGGGAGAAGCAGCGCGGCATTGCGCAGGAACCCGCCGGTGGTCTGCCCGACCGACAGGACGGCGACGAGGGCGGCGCCGCCGCCGACCAGCGCGAGCGCGCCGCGCCGGCTCATCGTCGGCGGGGTCGGATCGTCGGCGACGAGGCCGTTGTCGTCCGGCGGCTCAGGCCGAGTGTCGGCGCGGGACGTGCGCAGGACGTCGCGGAACGAACGCGAACGCAGCGACCGGACCATCAGCGGCACCTTCAGCACGGTGTGCGTCACGAAGCCGGCGATGAACACCCACGCGCCCCAGTAATGCGCCGTGTAGAAGTCGAAACCGAAGATGTAGTCGTACTGGATGTTCAGGACGCCGGTGATGATCTCGAACAGCGCACCGCCGACCAGGGCGATCAGCGACAGTCGCTCGAGAGCCTGGGCCGCCGACCGCACCGGCGGGAACACGAACAGTTTGGGGATCACCGACCACAGTTTCGCGAGGACGATCGGAACCAGGATCAGCCCCAGACCGACGTGCGGTCCCTGCGTCAGCCGGTACAACCACGACGGCCGGGTGGGCCAGGCGAAGTACGGAAGGTGCAACCAGCCGACGTCGCCCGGCCGGGCCTGCCCGAACTGCGGTCCGTACGCGATGTAGGAGAGCAGGCCCGTGACGATGACGATGGGCAGCCCGATCAGCAGAACCAGGCCGAACACCGAGGTCAGCCACGGTCCGCGCAGTGGACTGCGTAGCCGTGGGCCGCGAGAGTTTCCGGACATGGTCGCAACTCAGGGGGAAACTGCGGGCTCGGGGTTATCGCTCATCGTGAATCTGTCCCTTCGGCTCGAGGGCCTCGAACGTCACAGGTGATTCGGTGCCGGTGCTATGGGGGATTGCTTCGCCTGTACTCACGGGTGCGGAGCACCGTGCCGGATCTCGTCGCGGGGCTGGTCGTAGCGCACCATCTCGTATCCGATCATCGCGAGCAGGACGGCGGTGAGGACCCCGAGGGTGGCGAGGGCCGGGATGTGCCAGACGACGGGAATCAGCGCGATCAGCACGATCGCCGTCACGACGCGTGGCACGGTGACCGACCTCGTCGCGTACGCCTTGAATGCAACGAGCGCGAGGAGGTACAGCGCCGCCCCACCGAACAGCGCGATCAGCGGCCACCCGTACAGCGGATCGGTGAGCCGGTGATGGTTGCCGTCGCCGACGTACGACAGGATCTTCTTCAACCCCAGCGACAGCATGACGACCCCGATCACCATCGGCAGGTGCAGGAAGCTGTAGCAGTTCCGGGCGATCTTGATCTGACGCGCACCGGTCGCCTCCTCGAACGCGTGCTCCACGGCCAGCGACGTGACGTCGAAGTACGACCACCACAGCAGTCCCGACACCGCGAGTCCCAGCAACGAGGCGACGATGATCGCCCAGGAGATCGGCAGGCTGGCGACGCCGATGCCGATCGACACGATCGACTCGCCGAGCGCGACGATGATGATGAGCCCGTGCCGTTCGGCGAAGTGGCTCACCGACCGTAACCGCCAGTCGGTGCCGCCGATCAGGGTGCCCACGTAGTCACCGGCGAGGGCGAGGATCCACATCACTGTCTGAGCCGTGCCGGTGAGCTGTGACGCGATGAGCAGGAAGACGGTGCCGGTGACCATGCTCGGCGCGAAGCGCAGCACCTGGCCGCGCAGTTGCGGGTCGGTGCGGCTGATGACCCAGAACATCACCAGGTGCAGCAGCCGGACGACGAAGTAGCCGAGGGCGAAGATGACGGGACCGTCGAGTCCGCCGGTCAGGTCGTCGAACGCCTCGGGGATGGTCAACGCGGTGATGAACATGGCACCCATCGCGCCGAACATCACCAACCGCACGATGCCCTCGTCGGCGCGCACGAGGTTGCAGAGCCAGGCGTAGCCCACCCAACTCCACCACAGGACAGCCATCACCAGGGCGCCGCGCAGCAGGTTGACCCCGGTGGGGTCCTCGGCCATCAGGTCGGTGACACGGGTGAGCGCGAAGACGAAGACGAGGTCGAAGAACAGCTCGAGCGGCGATACCGACGCACGCTCTTCGACGAGACGGGGACGGAAACGATGGGCGAAGGTCACGAGGAGAATGCTGCCACCGGAAGGCGGCACGGGAAAGTCAGACGAGCCGCGACCCGTGAGTACTTGTTAACCACGGGCGGTTAATAAGTACTCACGGGTGCTTTACTTGACGCCGCCGGCGGTCAGACCGGACACGATGCGGCGCTGGAGGAGCAGGACGATGATCACGAGCGGGATGGTGACGACGGTGCCGGCCGCCATCACGGACGTGAACGGTTCCTCGTGCGGTTTGCTTCCCGCGAACTGTGCGATGGCGACGGTGGCCGGCTGGGTGATGTCGTTCGACAGCTGGCTCGAGATCAGGTATTCGTTCCACGACGCGATGAACGCGAGGATCGCGGTGGTGAACAGGCCGGGTGCGGCCAAGGGCAGCAACACCATTCGGAAGGCCTGCCGCCTGCTGGCCCCGTCGATGCGGGCCGCTTCCTCGAGTTCCCACGGGAGTTCCTTGAAGAACGCGGTAAGCGTGTAGATGGTGAGGGGCAGCACGAAGGAGATGTTCGGGATGATCAACGCCTGATACGTGCCGAACCAGCCCATCGACGTGAACAGCTGGAACAGCGGCGTCAGGACGGCGACACCCGGGAACATCGACGCGGCCAGGATGATGCCGAGGACAGCGTGCTTGCCCCGGAACTGCAGCCGCGCCAGGGCGTAGGCGGTGCCGACGCCGACGACGAGACCGATCGCGGTGGTGACGGCGCCGATGACCGTGCTGTTGACGAGTGCCCTGCCGAAGTGGTTGCCCGCCTCCGTCGAGAACACGCTCGCGAAGTTCTCCAGCGTGACGTGGGTGGGCCACGGGGTGGTGTCGAACGTGTAGTCGGAGTGCCGGAAGGCGGTGACGACCATCCAGTAGACGGGCGCCAGACCCCAGACGACGATCACCGCCAGTCCCAGGTAGGTGCGGATGGATGCGAGCGACGGTCCCCGGCGCCGGCGTGCCACCGTGGGCCGGGGCATCCCCGGTGTGACGACTGCTGTGGACATGGGTCAGGCCTTTCGCTGCTGCTCTTGGGTGTCGATCACGTTGACGCCCATCACCTTCACCAGTGAGTAGGCGACGGCGAAGATGAACAGGAACGTGATCGTGGAGAGGGCGGACGCGCTGTTGAAACCCTGGCGCATCTGGTCGATCACCAGGATCGACAGCGTGGTGGTGGCCGTGCCGTCACCGCCACCGCCGCCGGTGAGGATCGCGGGAAGGTCGTAGATCCGCAGGACGTCGAGGACGCGGAAGAGGACCGCCACCAGAATGGCCGGCTTGATGAGGGGCAACGTGATCGACCGGAACCGCTGCCAGGCGTTGGTGCCGTCCATCCGCGCGGCCTCGTACACCTCGGCGGGCACCATCTGCAGTCCGGCGAGGATCAGCAACGCCACGAACGGTGTTGTCTTCCAGGCATCGGCGATCACGACGGCGAACCGGGCCGGCCAGGTGTCACCGGTCCACAGGATCTCCGTGCCGAGCAGTTTGTTGGCGATGCCGTCGTACGCGAAGACGAAGTACCACAGTTTCGCGGTGACGGCGGTCGGGATCGCCCAGGCCACGAGGATGCTGGTGCGCAGCAGTGCGCGACCGCGGAACGCCCGGTTCATGATGGTGGCGAACCACAGTCCCAGCGCCACCTCGATGACGACCGTGACGACGGTGAAGAACACGGTGACCCACATCGACTGCCAGAACAGCGATCCCAGGGTGCCGCCGGGGCAGGACACCGACGCTCCGGTGGTGTCGGTGCACCGCTGGAACAGCCAGTGCGTGTAGTTCGACAGTCCCGCGAAACCCTGGTCGACGAACTTGCCGGTGGCGGGATCGATCGTCGGGTCCTTGAACAGCGACATCACCATCGCGCTGACCACCGGGTACAGGACGACGATGCCCAGCAGGACCATGGTGGGCAGGATCAGGAACATCGCTGCCTTGCCGGGGCCCTTCCGCGGGCGCGCGGGTTCGGGTTCCCCGGTCCGCTCGCGGTCCCGACGTGGGGGAGCGGGCGTCTTCTCGACTGAGAGTTCGTGAACGGTCATCGGATAACTCCTCTAGGACCCGGCCGCGGCGATCGCGGACTGGATGTCGGCGGCGGCCTGGTCCACCGTCTTCTCGCCTTTGATCGCGGCGTAGGCGTTGTTCTGCACGGCCCGGGTGACCGCGGGATAGAACGGGGTGACCGGCCGGGTCACGGCGTTCTCGATCGACGTCTTCAGCGTGGTGAGATACGGATACTGCTCGATCAGTTCCGGGTCGTCGTAGACGTCGGCGCGGACGGGGGCGAGCGATCCCTGCGAGAGGAAGAACGACTGCGACTTCTTCTCCAGGAAGAACTTCAGGAAGTCCGACGCGGTGGCCTTGTGCTCCGAGTACACGTTGATCGCGGCGCTGTGCCCGCCGAGTGTCGAGTGCCCGGGCCCGCTCTTCCCCGGCAGCGGCGCCACCGCGAACTTGCCCGCCACGGCGGAACTGCCCTGACCGTCCATCAGGCTGTACGCGTACGGCCAGTTGCGCATGAACAGCAGATCGCCGCTCTGGAACGCCTGACGTGCCTGCTCTTCCTGGAACGTGACGGATTCGCGGGGAATCGCACCGGAGCGGTAGGCGTCGACGAGCGACTGCAGTCCCGCCTTGGCCTCGGGGGTGTTCATCGTGGGGGTCACGCCGTCCGTTCCGAGGATCGACCCGCCCGCGGTGTTGATGGCCTCGGACGCGTTGACGGTGAGTCCCTCGTACTTCGCGTATTGTCCGGCGTAGCAGCCGATTCCGGACCGTTGCGCCGTCCCGCACGTGCCGATCAGTTCGTCCCACGTCGCGGGCGGATGGTCCAGCAGGTCGGTCCGGTAGTAGAGCAGCGCGCCGTTACTGGTCTGCGGCGCAGCATAGAGGACGTCGCCATACGTGGCGCCCGCGACCGTCGCCGGCAGCAGTCCGGACGTGTCGATCGCCATCGGGCCCTCGAGCGGCTGCAGCCATCCGCGGGCCGCGAACTCGGCCGTCCACACGACGTCGACGACAGCGACGTCGTATCCGGAGTCGCGGGACTGGAAATGCTGCACCAGGTCCTCGTGCTGCTGGTCGGCCTGGTCGGACTGCTCCTTGAACGTCACCTCCTCACCGGGGTGGGCGGCATTCCATTCGTCGATCAGCGGCCGGATGACGTTCGAATTGTCCTTGCCCTGCACGTACGTGATGGGCCCGCGGCCGTCGAGATTCTCCTTCTCCGCCTGCGCGGCGGCGTCGATGCCCTGATCGGCGCAGGACGTCGCCGCGAACAGGACGCCGACCGCCACCGCGCAGGCGGCGATGCGCTTCATCGTGATTCACCGGTGCCCGGTTCCGACAGCCACACCGCGGCGTCGGACGGGAGCACTCCGCCGGTGATGCCGGCGACCGAACCGAGCACGACGGTCAGTCCTTCGGGAAGTGCGATCGGTTCCGTGCCGGTGTTCACCCAGCACTGCACCGCGCCGCGGGCGAATGCGAGCACGTCCGGGGGAGTGTCGAGCCACTCGACGGCATGCTGCGTGTCGAAGTACTCGCGCCGCAGTTCCAGCGCCTCGCGGTACAGCGTGAGGAACGACTCGGGGTGGCCGGCCTGCGCCTGCGCGGTGTGCGGGGCCCAGTGTCCGGGCTGCGGAAGCCAGGTGTCCTCCTCCGCGTCGAACGGGGAGAATCCGTACGGCACTTCGTCGTTCGACCACGGAATCGGAACCCGGCAGCCGTCGCGTCCGCAGTCGGCGCCGCCGGTCTGGAACCAGGTGGGATCCTGACGGACGTCGTCGGGAAGGTCCTCGACCTCTTCCAGTCCGAGTTCCTCGCCCTGGTAGATATAGGCGGTGCCGGGCAACGCCAACTGCAGGAGTGCGGCGGCGCGGGCCCGACGACGGCCGAGTTCGTGATCGGGTTCCTCGAGTGCCCAGCGGGCGCGCTCCCAGTCGGTTTCGACGAGGTGGTCGGGCTGTGAGCGGGAGTAGCGGGTGACGGTGCGGGGAACGTCGTGGTTGGAGAGCACCCACGTGGCGGGTGCGCCGACGGTGGCCGCCTGCTCGAGCGCGTCGTCGATCACGGCGCGGATGCTCGCGGAACGCCACGGGGCGCGCAGAAAGTCGAATTGGAACGCGGTGTGCAGCTCGTCGGGGCGCAGGTAGCGGGCCAGGCGGTCGTTGCCGGGCACCCACGCCTCGGCGACGAAGACGCGGTCGGCGTACGTGTTGGCGACGGCCCGCCAGCCCCGGTACACCTCGTGGACGGCGTCCTGATCCCACGCGGGGTGGGGGTCGGTGTGCTGCGAACCGGGAAGGCGCTCACCAGCATCGGGCAGTGCGGGATCCTTGGCCAGGCCGTGGGCGACATCGATGCGGAAGCCGTCGACGCCCTTGTCGAACCAGAAGCGCAGGATGTCCTCGAACTCCGCGCGGACCTCCGGGTGCTCCCAGTTGAGGTCGGGCTGGCCTTGGGCGAACAGGCGCAGGTACCACTCACCGGTGTCCAGGCGGCTCCACGCGGGACCGCCGAACGCGCTCTGCCAGTCGTTGGGCGGCTGGTCGCCGGCCGGGCCGCGACCCGGCCGGAAGATGTAGCGGTCGCGGGCGCCCGGCTCGTCGCGTAGTGCGGCCTCGAACCAGCGATGGGCACTGGACGTGTGGTTGGGCACGATGTCGAGAATCACGCGAATACCCAGCTCATGGGCCTCGGCGATGAACGCCTCACCCTCCGCGAGCGTGCCGTACGACGGCTCGATGTCACGGAAGTCGGCCACGTCGTAGCCGGCGTCCTCCATCGGCGAGGGGTACCAGGGATTGATCCATACGGCGTCGATGCCGAGGTCGGCGAGGTAGGGCAGCTTGGAACGCAGGCCGGTGAGGTCACCGACGCCGTCGCCGTTCCCGTCGGCGAAGCTGCGGATGTAGACCTGGTAGACGACGGCTGTCTTCCACCAGGCTTCTGGGTGCCGGCTCGCGACGGTGGTTGCGGTCGACTCCACGGACTGGGTCATCGAATCTCCTCGGTGCGGGGATGGGATGGGGAAATGTGATGCGTAAACGTTTGCGTGAATAGCGTGAGGCACGTCACAGGTGGCTGTCAACTCGAACGGGGTGATTTCTTTTGCGCACTACAGCGGCGCGGAAACCGTGAGGAAACTACGCAAATATTTGCGTTGCTCGCTTACTGTGGAAACGTGATCCCCAAGCAATCCGTCAACATGGCCGACGTCGCGCGCCGCACCGGAGTCTCGATCGCCACCGTGTCGCGCGCGTTGCGCGGCGAGCGGGGCGTGTCCGAAGCGACGCGGCTGCGAATTCAGCGGGTCGCGGACGAACTGGCGTACGTCATCTCACCCGAGGCGTCGAAGCTGTCGGGTGGCGCGACGGGCCGGGTGGCCGTCGTGGTGCCGTGGATCGACGCCTGGTTCTACTCGAAGATTCTCGCCGGCATCGAGCACGAACTCCGCGCCGCCGACCTGGACGTGTTGCTGTACTGCCTCGAGGAGTCGGCCCAGCGCGAATCGTTCTTCGAGCGGCTTCCGTTGCGCCGCAAGGTGGATGCCATCATCGCCGTGTCGTTTCCGCTGACCGGGCCGGAGCGGGCGCGGCTCGAGGAGATGGACGTGACCGTGGTCGTCATCGGCGCGCACGCCGGTGCGTTTCCGTCCGTCCGGATCGACGACGAACTCGCCGCGCGCCAGGCCGTCGGGCACCTGATCAGGATCGGCCACACCCGGATCGGAATGATCCGCACGGTGGACCCGGAAGGCCGGTCGTGGGAGGGCGACATCGCCCGGGTGGCGGGTTTCCACGCCGCACTCACCGACGCCGGGCTGGACGACGACTGCACCGTCACCGTTCCCTGGGGAATCGAGGGCGGCGAGCGCGGCATGGAACTGCTGCTCAGCCGCGCCGAGGTGCCCACGGCGGTGTTCTGCCATTCCGACGAGGTCGCCGTCGGAGCCCTGCGCACGCTGCGACGTGCAGGTATTCCCGTCCCGGCCGGGATGTCGGTGATCGGCATCGACGACCACCCGACGGCCGAGCTGGCCGACCTCACCACCGTCCGGCAGCCGGTGGGCGAGCAGGGGGCGGCGGCAGGCCGGGTGGTCGTGGAACTGCTCGGTGGCCGTGAACCGACGGAACGGGCGGTCGTGCTCCCGACCCACCTGGTGGTTCGGGGCTCGACCGCCCGCCCTTCGGAACTCTGACGTCAGCCCACCAGGCGCTCACCCGCAGCGTCGGTGGCGAAGAGGTGTGCGTGGGCCTCGTCGACGCGGACGTGCACGACCTGCCCCTTCTCGGGCGGGTTGCGCCAGTCGACCCGGGCGACCAGGCTCTCGGTCCGTCCGTTGACGGTGGTCCGGCCGAATACGAAGGCCTCGGAGCCGAGTTCCTCGACGACGTCGATCTCGAGTTTCAGGCCGCCGGAGTCAGCGATCTCGACGTGCTCGGGCCGGATCCCGAAGATCACCTCGCTGCCCGCCGCGGTGAGAGCGTCGCGGGGAACGGGAACCAGCTGGTCGCCGATCTGCACGCCGCCGTCGGTGACGGGCACGGTGAACAGGTTCATCGACGGTGAGCCCATGAAACCGGCGACGAAGACGTTCGCCGGCCGCCGATACAGCTCACGGGGGGAGGCGCACTGCTGCAGCACGCCGCCCTTGAGGACGGCCACCCGGTCGCCCATCGTCATGGCCTCGACCTGGTCGTGCGTGACGTAGACGGTGGTGGTGCCGAGGCGGCGCTGCAACTGTGCGATCTGCGTCCGGGTCTGCACCCGCAGCTTCGCGTCGAGGTTGGACAGCGGCTCGTCCATGAGGAATACCTGTGGCTGGCGAACGATGGCTCGCCCCATGGCAACTCGCTGCCGCTGCCCGCCCGAGAGGGCCTTCGGTTTGCGGTCCAGGTAGTCGCGGAGGTCGAGCATGTCGGCGGCTTCCCCCACGCGCCTGCGGATCTCGGACTTGTCGGTGCCCGCGAGTTTGAGGGCGAAGCCCATGTTCTCGGCGACGGTCATGTGCGGGTAGAGCGCGTAGTTCTGGAAGACCATCGCGATGTCGCGGTCCTTGGGTTCGGAATGCGTGACGTCGCGGCCGCCGATCAGAATCTGCCCGCCGTCGACGTCCTCGAGGCCGGCGAGCATCCGCAGCGACGTGGACTTGCCGCAGCCGGACGGGCCGACGAGAACGAGGAACTCGCCGTCCTCGATGTGCAGGTCGAGTTGATCGACCGCGGGGACGTCGGACCCGGGAAAGAGTCTGGTCGCGCGGTCGTACGTGATTGTTGCCATGAGAAATGAATCCCTCCACCGGCAGGAACGTGCCGGACGATCCGAGTGTCAGGGGCGCGCCGGCTTGTGCCGACGGGAGAGAACTATGGCGCAGATCACAGGGGTTGTCCACTCGGGCGCCCGCCGTCGACGTCCCTCGGGACGAACGGGACGCTCGTTGCTCAGATCGAACGAGCGTCCCGTTCGTCCAGCGGTGGGCGAACTCGACAGCTCGCATAGTGAACGACTGAACACTTTCGTATTGCGCAAGCGGCATCGAAGTGCGCAACAAATGTAGGCAGTACCTGGCAAGATTCGATGTGACTCTTGCCACAGTTAACGATTGTTGATTTACTTCTCTCCAGCCGGAAGCAGCGGAGATCGCGCGCGGCTGTTCCGCCACAACTCGGTGGCGAAATAGAGGAGGTTCGATGAGCGTCGACGAACTGGGCCAGGCAATCGGCACACGGACAGGCAGGAGGGTGTCGTCGCGACAGGCGTGGATCGTCGTCGCGCTTCTGTGCGGATTCTTGATCGTCAACTACGCAGACAAGATCGTCGTCGGACTGGCCGGCGCCGACCTCATGCGCGACATGGACATCGACGCGCAGCAGTTCGGGATCATTCAGAGCAGCTTCTTCTGGTGCTTCGCGGCGGGGTCGATCCTCGGCAGTTTTCTCATCGGCCGCGTGAAGGCGAAGTATCTGCTCGCCGGGACCGCGGTGCTGTGGGTGCTCAGTCTCCTGCCGATGGTGTGGAGTGAGAGCTTCGAGGTGCTCATCGCGTCCCGGATGATGCTCGGATTCGCGGAAGGGCCGGCGACGGCGATGGCCGTCGCGGTGGCGCACACCTGGTTCACCGCGGATCGCCGCACGATCCCCACCTCGGTCATCGTCGCCGGTGCCGGACTCGGTCCGGTGATCGCGGCTCCGGTGCTCACCATGGTCATCGTCAATCAGTCGTGGCACGCGGCCTTCGCGGTGCTGGTGGTTGCCGGACTCGTGTGGGTGCCGTTGTGGTTGCAGTTCGGGCGTGAAGGCGGGGTCCTCGACACGCACACCGTCGAGGAGGCCGTCGGCGACGCACGGATGTCGTGGTCGAGCATCCTCCGTAACCGCACCGTGCTGGGTGTGGCGGTCCTGATGTTCGCGACGTACTGCAGCAGTGCCGTCAAGATCAGCTGGCTGCCGCTGTACCTGCACAACGGACTCGGCTACGACAAGGAAACCGCCGGAACGCTTGTCGCGCTGCCCTATGCGGCGACCGCGATCCTGGTGGTTGCTGCGGGCGTCGCGTCGCGGATGATGACCAAGCGGGGGGTCGCCAACCGGATGTCGCGCGGCGTGCTGCCCTCGCTCATGCTGGCCAGCGCGGGTGTGAGCACCGTCGGATTCGCGCTACTCGACCGCGGGCTGCTCAACCTCGTCTTCATCATCTTCGGTGCCTCGCTGGCCGGCGCGGCGGCGGGTGTCACCTTGACGGCGGTCTCCGACGTCGTCGCCCCCCGGCAGCGGGGTGCGGTGCTCGGGTTCATCGTCGCCGTCTACAGCAGCGCCGGTGTCATCTCGCCACTCGTCCTCGGGCACATCGTGACCTCGGCCGCGACCCCCGCCGCCGGCTACCGCGAGGGGTTCCTGATTCTCGGCGGCGTCATGGTCGTCGGCGCGATCATCAGCGTTCTGTTGATCAACCCGGACCGGGACTCGACCACCGACTCCCGGTGACGCGGGCCAGGTCGCTCGGTTTCATCATTCATCCACCAGCGAGAAGAGATTCGTATGAAGACGAAGGGCGCGATCCTGCGCGGAGCCGGACAGGATTGGGAGATCGAGGAATTCGATCTCGGCGATCCGACTGCGGGGGAGGTGCAGGTGCGTATCGCGGCGTCCGGCCTCTGCCATTCGGATCACCACTACCGGAGCGGTGACCGTAATCCGCCGTTCTTCCCCATGCTCGGCGGTCACGAGGGCTCCGGTGTGCTGACGAAGGTCGGTCCGGGTGTCACGACCGTGGAGGAGGGCGATCACGTCGTCCTCGCCTTCACGCCGGCGTGCGGTATCTGCGGGCCGTGTGCTCGGGGGATGCAACACCTGTGCGACAAGGGCGCGGCGATCGGGACCGGCCGCGCGATCTCGGACGGTTCCTTCCGGACGACGTCCGGCGGCAGCCCCGTGTACGCGATGGCTCTGGTGGGCGCCTTCGCCCCCTACGTCACCGTCAACAGCGCTGCGGTGATCAAGATCGAGAAGGACATCCCGCTGAACAGGGCGGCGTTGCTGGGATGCGGAGTGTGCACGGGATGGGGTTCGGCGACGGAAGCCGGTGGTAGCCGGGTGGGCGACGCGGTCGTAGTCGTCGGCTGCGGTGGCATCGGGATCAATGCCGTCCAGGGCGCCGCACATTCGGGTGCACGGTTCGTCATCGCCATCGACCCGGTCGAATTCAAGCGCGAACAAGCTCTCGCGTTCGGAGCGACACACGCGTTCTCGTCGATGGCCGAGGCAGCAGACCGGATCCGCGACCTGACGTGGGGCCAGATGTCCCATGTCACGGTGCTCACCGTCGGTGTCATGGACGGCGAGATGATTCAGCCGGCACTCGACCTGACCGCGAAGGGTGGCACGGTGGTCGTCACCGCCGTCGGCCCCACCGACGCAGGCAAGACGAGCATCGACCTGGGAATGCTGTCGATGCTCGAAAAGCGCATTCAGGGAACGATCTTCGGCGGCGCCAGTCCGCGGACGCAGGTTCCGAAACTGTTGAACCTGTATCGGAGCGGATCGTTGAAGCTGGACGAACTCGTGACCCGGACGTACCGCCTCGAGGACATCAATCAGGGCTACGACGACATGTTGTCCGGCAAGAACGTGCGTGGTGTCATCGAATTCTCGGATGCGGATTACTGAGAACGACGGCCGGCATTGACACTTTAAGGATGCATCCTTAAAGTGGCGTTTGTGACTCGGACCACAAGTGAGGTGGAAACCGGGTGCCGGCCGATGAACCACCCGCCTGGAGTCACCCGATGCATCCCGAGCTCGTTCTCGCCACATCCTCGAAGGAGTAGAAGCATGCAGACGACCTACGCAACCACGGCCCCCTTGCTGTCGCCGTTCGGACCGCTGGTCGCGCACCCGCCCCGCGACACGTCGGGGTACGAGCGGATCACCGTCCGCCCGGTCGCCCCGACCATCGGCGCCGAGATCGGTGGCGTCCGGCTGGGTGGTGACCTCGACGAACAGACGATGGCGGAGATCGAGAAGGCCCTGCTCGACTGGAAGGTGCTGTTCTTCCGCGACCAGGACATCTCGCGGTCCGACCATCGCGGGTTCGCCTCGCGCTGGGGCGATCTCGAACAGCACCCGTTCTTCAAATACGTGCAGCCGGGCCAGACCGACGTGGATGTCACCACGTTCGCCAAGGACATGTCGAACGTGGGTACCGAGAACAACTGGCACAACGACGTCACCTGGGACGCCCAGCCGTCGCTGGCCGCGGTGCTGCGGGCCGTCGAGATTCCCGCCGTCGGTGGTGACACGCTGTGGGCAGACACCGGCGCGGCGTACGACACGTTGCCCGAGGATCTCCGCGACCGCATCGATCACCTCGTTGCCGAACACGACTGGATCCACACGTTCGGGAAGGGGATGCCGGGGGACGCCGTCGATGCGTTGCGGCCGCACCTGCCCGCCGTGCAGCATCCGGTGGTGCGGGTGATTCCGGAGACCGGGCGCCGTGTTCTGTTCGTGAACATCGCCTTCACCCAACATATTCTGGACGTCTCGCCGTCCGAGTCCGACGAAATCCTGAGCCGCCTCTACCGGCACATCGCGCGGCCGGAATTCCAGGTTCGGTTGCGGTGGCGTCCGAACACCATTGCCTTCTGGGACAACCGGACCTGCCAGCACTACGCCTCGAGTGACTACCACCCGGCGCGGCGCGTGATGGAGCGCATCTCCATCGTCGGTGACCGCCCGGTCGGAGTGACCCGATGAGCGCGCCGAAGACTGCGGGAATCGACTGGGAATTCGTTGAGTACAAGGAGCTGTTCATCGGAGGGCGGTGGGTGACACCGGCCGGTTCCGATGTCATCGAGGTGGTGAATCCGCACGACGGCGAACCGGTGGGGCGGGTGCCGCATGCGAGTCGCGCCGACGTCGACGCGGCGGTCGCGGCAGCCCGCGACGCCTTCGATCATGGTGCGTGGCCGCGACTTCCCCTCGAGGAACGGCTGTCGGTCCTGATGCGCCTGAGCGAAGGACTGAAAGCGCGGGTCCCCGACATGGCGCGGCTGATCACCCGGCAGAACGGCTCGCCGATCCGCTGGAGTCAGGTGGCCCAGGCGGCGGCACCGGCCGCGATGTACGCGATCGCGGCACAGATCGCCCGCAGCTTTCCCTTCGAGGAACGCCGCGACGGCGTGAAGAATCCGGTGCTCGTGCGACGGGAACCCGTCGGTGTCGTTGCCGCCGTGGTTCCGTGGAACGTGCCCGAGTACGTCACTTCCCTGAAGCTGGGACCGGCACTGGCGGCGGGGTGCACCGTGGTGCTCAAGCCGTCACCGGAGACCCCGCTCGACGCCAATCTGCTGGCGGAGGTCGCCGAGGAGGCGGGACTGCCGGCCGGGGTGCTGAGCGTGCTGCCGGCGGGCCGCGAGGTCAGCGAGTACCTCGTGTCGCATCCCGGCATCGACAAGGTCTCGTTCACCGGTTCCGTTGCGGCCGGAAAGCGCGTGATGGAAGTGGCCGCAGGCAATCTCACGAGGGTGACCCTCGAGCTGGGCGGGAAGTCCGCGGCGCTGATCCTGCCCGACGCCGACCTCGATGCGGCGGTCGCGTCGATCACGGCCGCCTCCTGGACGCTGAACAGTGGGCAGGCGTGTATCGCCCTCACCCGGGTCCTGGCTCCACGCAGTCGCTACGAGGACGTGGCCGAGCGGCTGACGGCCGCGGTGTCGGCTCTCGTTGTCGGTGATCCGCTGGATCCGGCCACCCAGGTGGGGCCGATGGTGACGCGCCGGCAGCAGGAGCGCAACCTCGACTACCTCCGCATCGGACTGGAGGAGGGCGCCACCCTGCTCGCCGGGGGCGGCGTTCCCGACGGCCTCGAAGGCGGCTGCTACGTCCGGCCCACCCTGTTCGGCGACGTCGACAACTCCATGCGGATCGCGCGGGAGGAGATCTTCGGGCCGGTCGTGTGTCTGCTGCCCTACGACGACGAGGACGACGCGGTCCGGATCGCCAACGACTCCGACTTCGGTCTCTCCGGCGCCGTGTTCACGGCCGATCAGGACCACGGTATCGAGATCGTGAGACGGATCCGCACCGGCACGATCACCGTCAACGGGTTCGTCACCGAGCCGACGGCGCCGTTCGGCGGATACAAGCACTCCGGCATCGGCCGGGAGATGGGCCCCGACGGTCTCGCGTCGTTCTTGGAGTCCAAGACCATCGCCCTGCCCGGACGGTAACCCGCGCGCACCGTGCCCCGAATCGGTTAGTTAACGACTATTGACATGCAGTCATATGTTGTTAGTCTCGGTAACTAGACGTGAACGCGAGCATGACCGCGTGCGAATGAAAGAATCAGCTGCCCTGGCGCGTGGTGACGTGCGCACCATCAGGTGAACGAACAAATACTTCACACAGTCGTACCGCGGTGGTTTCCCGACGCCACGTCCTCACCGCGTCCAAGAAAGGGATGAGCCAGTATGTACCTGACTCAGGGCTTGCATCGGTCCGTCCAGCAGAACCCCGACGGGGTTGCCGTGATCGGCGAATCCGGGGACATCACCTTCCGCGAACTCGAGAGGCGGGTGGCACGGATCGGTGGCGGACTGCGCGGGCTGGGCGTCCGGCCCGGTGATCGCATCGGAATGCTCGCGACGAACTGCGCGCAGTACGTCGAGTTCACCTTCGCCTGTCCGTGGATCGGCGCGGTCGCGTCGCCGGTCAACAACCGGTGGAGTCTCGACGAGATGGCCTTCCAGGTCGAGGACGCCGCCATCACGGTTCTCTTCGTGGACGCCCCGCGACTGGCGCAGGCGCTCGAACTCCGTGATCGGTGCCCCCTTCTGGAGACGGTGATCTGCTTCGACGGCACCACGCCGGCGCAGGGCGTCGTCGATTACGAGCGGCTGATCGAATCGAGCGAGCCGGTGTCCGATGTCCGGGCGGACCCGGATTCCCTTGCTGTGCTGATGTATACGGGCGGGACGACGGGGCGGCCCAAGGGCGTCATGCTCAGTACTCGCCAGATTCTCACGTCCGCGTTCGGCGCTCTCGCCAGTGTCGGGTTCCCTAATACCGCGGAACGGTGCCTGCACATCGCGCCGCTCTTTCATCTCGCGGCGTTCGCCGGCATGATCCAGCAGTCGATGCTGGGTGCAACGCACGTCGTCATCGGTGATTTCACGGTCGAGGGTCTGGTCGAGACGATCGCAGCCAAGCAGGTCACGATGACGACACTCGTCCCGACGATGGTCCCCTGGATGCTCGACCACGCCGAGCGGACCGGCGCGTCACTCGGCAGTCTCCGGTACATCGGGTACGGCGCCGCTCCCATGCCCGAGGCTGTGCTGACCAGGTTGCTGACGGCGCTCCCGCACGTCAAGTTGCGCCAGGGGTACGGGATGACCGAACTCGGTCCCGTCGCCACCATTCTGCGCGACGAGGACCACCACGACCGCGACCATCCCGAACGTCTCCGGTCCGTCGGCCGGGCCGCCTCCCATGCGGAGGTCCTCGTGGTGAACAAGGACGGCGTGGAACAGCCACGGGGGAAGGTGGGCGAGGTCGTGGTCCGGGGTGCCCACGTGATGATGGGCTACTGGAACAACCCGGTCGAAACGCAGAAGGCTGTGCAGGACGGCTGGATGCACACCGGCGACATGGGATACATGGACGAGCACGGGTATCTCTTCCTGGTCGACCGGCTCAAGGACATGATCGTCTCGGGTGGCGAGAACGTGTACAGCGCCGAAGTGGAGGCCGTGATCCATCGGCACGAGGCCATCGCGAGCTGCGCCGTCATCGGAGTCCCCGACGAGGTGTGGGGAGAGCGCGTGCACGCGGTCGTCGTGCTCGCGCCGGGGGCGAAAGTTACTCCCGAAGAGTTGAGAGACTATGTCGGCGAGCGTATCGCGCGATACAAGGCGCCAAGGACCGTCGAGTTCATCGACCAGATGCCCCTCTCGCCGGTGGGAAAGATCCTCAAGCGCACGCTGCGTGAGGCGTACACGTCATGACTGTCGTCGCGCATTCGTACGATCTCGACGCCGCGCCCGATTGGTTCACCCGCGCCACGGCCGTCGAGCCGGAACTGGGAAGCGTCGACGTCGACGGTGCGCAGATCTCGTATCGGCTGTGGGGGCAACCCGGCGGGAATCCCGTGATCCTCATCCATGGGGGAGCCGCGAATGGGCGCTGGTGGGATCACGTCGCCCCGTTGCTGAGTGACGGCCGGCGCGTCGCCGCACTCGACCTGAGCGGCCACGGCCACAGCGACCACCGGTCGTCCTACAGCCGCCGTCTGTGGGCCGACGAGGTGATGGCCGTCGCCGAGGTCGTCGGGCCTCGTCCGATTGTCGTCGGGCACAGCCTCGGTGGGTTCGTCGCGCTCGAGACCGCGGGACGTTACGGCTCCCAACTCGCGGGCACCGTGGTAGTGGACTCGCCGGCCCGGACGGTGCGCCCGGTCTTCGACGCCGAACGGGAACGCCGCATGCGCCGAAAGCTCCGGGTGTACGAGAGCGAGGATGCCATCGTCGCGCGGTTCCGCCCGGACCCGGAAGACACCCCGCTGCCGACATACCTGCGGAACTACCTCGGCTCCCGATCGATTCGCGCGAACGCCGGGGGTTTCACCTGGCAATTCGATCCCACGATTTCGATGGCTGGCGGGATGATCGTCGACGAGGTCGTTCCGCCCTCGTGCCCGCTCGCTCTCTTCCGGGGTGAGCGCGGGATGCTCAGCCGTGGGATGAGCCGCGCGCTGGCCGACGAGATCGGCCCCGACACCATCGAACTGGAGATACCGGACTCCGGACACCACATCATGCTCGAGCAGCCGCTGGCACTGGTTGCAGCGTTGGAAACGCTGCTGCAGACGTGGACCCCGCGACCTGTGCAGCCCAGCCGCTCCCTCTGAGACCACTTGTCACCGAAACGAGGAACAATCATGGCAATGACCCGCGGAATCGTCTCGTACGGCGCCTACATACCGTACTGGCGCCTCGACCGGGCGGCGATCGCCGGAACGCTGGGTGGAAATCCCGCGCGCGGATCCCGCAGTGTGGCGTCCTACGACGAGGACACCACGTCGATGGGTGTCGAGGCGGCGCGAATTGCGCTGCAGTCACATGCGATCCGACCGGCCTCGGTGTTTTTTGCGACCGCGGAACCGGCGTATCAGGACAAGACCAATGCAACCGGTATCGCCGCAGCCCTGTCGCTCGGACCCGATGTCCTGGCGGCCGACGTCGCCGGTGCCGTGCGGTCGGGCGTGGCGGCACTGCACGCCGGCCTGCGTGCCGACGAGGCTTCACTCGCCGTCGTCTCCGACATCCGGACAGGGCTTCCCGCATCCGCCGAGGAGCGGGACGGTGGTGACGGTGCCGCAGCATTCGTTCTCGGTCCGGCGACCGCCGGCCCGCTGATCGCGGAGTACGTCGGCGGGGCCTCGGTGTCTGCCGAGTTCCTCGATCGGTGGCGGGTCCCCGGGGACGGACGGTCGCAGGTGTGGGAGGAGCGCTTCGGTGAGTCGCAGTACGTGCCGCTCGCGGAGCGCGCCCTGCAGCGTGCCCTCGACAGTGCCGGGATCACGATCGACCGACTCGACCGGGTCGTGCTCACCGGGTTGCATTCCCGTGCAGTCCGGTCCTTCGTCAAGAAGTCGGGACTGCGGCGTGAGCAGCTGGTCGACGATCTCACGTCGACGATCGGCAACACCGGAACCGCGCACCCCGGCGTCCTGCTGAGCTCCGTGCTCGACACCGCAGACCCGGGGCAGCTGGTTGCGGTGATCGTGCTCGCCGACGGCGCCGACGTCCTGCTGTTCAGGACGACGGAACACGTGCGCTCGGCCCGTTCTCCTCGTCCGGTGGGCGACCAGATCACCCGGGGACGCAAGGATCTCGCCTACGCCACGTTCCTCGGCTGGCGCGGCAAGCTCGAGCAGGAACCGCCTCGCCGACCCATCCCGGATCGTCCGGCCGGTCCCCCCTCGATTCAGCGGGCCGAGTGGAAGTTCGCCTTCACCGGAAGCCGCTGCGCCTGCGGTCAGGCGCACCTTCCGCCGCAGCGCGTCTGTGTCGACTGCGGACTCGTCGACGAGATGAGCGAGGAGCGCCTGAGCGACGTCCCGGCCACCGTCGCGACGTACACCGTGGACCATCTCGCGTATTCGATGTCGCCACCGGTGGTCGCCGCCGTGATCGACTTCGACGGTGGCGGCCGATTCGCCTCGGAACTCACCGATGTCGATCCCACCGAACTTGCCGCCGGAACGCGCGTCGAGATGACGTTCCGACGCCTCTACACCTCCGGCGGCGTGCACAACTACTTCTGGAAAGCTCGCCCCGTCATGAAGGAGACCACCGCATGAGCTCGCACGGCATCAAGGACAAGGTTGCCATCGTCGGAATGGGGTGCACGCCCTTCGGGGAGCACTGGGACAAGTCCGCGGCCGATCTCCTCGTCGACTCCGCGACGGAGGCGTTCAAGTCGGCCGGGATGGCGAAGGACACGGTCGACGCGTACTGGCTCGGCACGATGGGGTCGGGCTTCTCGGGAATGATGGTGTCGACCGCCCTCAAATCGGACTTCAAGCCCGTCACCCGGGTGGAGAACTTCTGCGCCTCCGGTTCCGAAGCGTTCCGCAACGCCTGCTACGCCGTCGCCTCGGGTGCGTACGACGTGGCGATGGCCGTCGGCGTGGAAAAGCTCAAGGACTCGGGCTATTCGGGGCTCGTCCGCGCGAACCCCGCGCACGACGGCACGAACCCCACGATCACGGGGCCCGCGAGGTTCAGCCTGCTCGCACCCGCCTACAGCGAGAAATACGGCGTCCCGAAGGACGAACTCAAAGACGTCATGACGCGCATCGCGTGGAAGAACCACTACAACGGGGCACGGAACCCGCGCGCGGCGTTCCAGACCGAGGTGTCGACGGAGACGATCAAGTCTTCGCCGAAGGTTGCCGGCGACCTCGGCATCTTCGACTGCTCCGGGGTGAGCGACGGATCGGCGGCGGCGATCATCGTCCGGGCCGAGGACGCGTACCAGTACACGGACAAGCCCCTGTTCGTGAAGGCGCTGTCGTTCGTCGCGAGCCCCGGGAAGGGATCGCTCGATTCGACGTACGACTACACGAGTTTCGAGGAATGCGTTCGCTCGGCGACGGACGCATACGCGCAGGCCGGTGTGTCGGATCCCCGCAAGGAGATCGCGATGGCCGAGGTCCACGACTGCTTCACCCCGACCGAACTCGTGCTCATGGAAGACCTCGGCTTCTCCGAGCGCGGCCACGGGTGGAAGGACGTCGTCAACGGCGCCTTCGACCTGACCGGTGACCTGCCGGTCAACCCGGACGGCGGACTGAAGAGCTTCGGCCACCCCATCGGCGCGTCCGGTTTGCGGATGCTGTTCGAGTGCTGGTTGCAGCTTCGCGGAGAAGCGCCGGCGGGGAGGCAGATCGACGTAGGCGGCCGGGGTTACGGCCTCACCCAGAACCTCGGCGGATTCCCGGGCGAGTGCGTGTCGTTCGTGTCGATCGTCGGCCCGGAGAAGGGATGAGCATGAACACGGACAAGAAGGGCCCGCTGGCGGGCGTCCGCGTCCTCGAACTCGGCGGCATCGGCCCCGGCCCGTTCGCCGCGATGATGCTGGCCGACATGGGCGCAACGGTCATTCGCCTGGTCCGCGGACAAGGCTGGGACAAGCACCCGATCCTCAACCGCGGGCGGGTGACGATCGAGGCCGACCTCAAGAATCCGGAGTCGATCGAGGCGGTGCGCACGATCGCGCAGGGATGCGATGCGGTTGTCGAGGGATTCCGGCCGGGCGTCGCGGAGCGACTCGGCCTCGGCCCCAAGGATCTTCATGCCCTCAATCCGGCACTCGTCTACGGCCGGATGACCGGGTGGGGCCAGGACGGGCCGTGGGCATCGGCGCCCGGGCACGACATCAACTACCTCTCACTCACCGGCGGCCTCCACGCTATCGGTCCCAAGGACGGTGATCCCGTCCCACCGCTGAATCTGGTGTCCGACTTCGGTGGCGGCGGCATGCTGCTGGCCTACGGCATCGTCTGCGCGCTCACCAACGCCCAGAAATCGGGCGAGGGACAGGTCGTCGACGCGGCGATGGTCGACGGGACGTCGCTGCTCCTCGCGATGACGTACGGCTTCCTGGCCGACGGGTCCTGGCGCGACGAGCGGAGCTCGAACATGCTCGACGGAGCGGCGCCGTTCTACCGGACCTACAAGTGCCGGGACGACCGTCACATGGCGGCGGGATGCGTGGAGCCGCAGTTCTACCGCGAGTTCCTCCGGGTCCTCGGGCTGGCGGACGACCCCCTTTTCACCGACCAGCACGACCGCACCCGTTGGGAGGAACAAGGCGTCCGCATCGCGGCGATTTTCGCCACCCGGACACGTGCGGACTGGGAGGAGGCCTTCGCCGATACCGAGGCGTGCACGACGCCGGTGCTGTCGCTGACCGAGGCCCATCGCCACCCGCACATGGCTGCTCGTTCGACACTCACCGAACACGACGGAATCGTGCAGCCCATGCCCGCCCCTCGCTTCAGCGGCACTCCCGCCGGGGTCCCGGAGCAGCAAGCAGCCGGTGCCTCGCATATCGAAGCAGCTTTGGCCGCTGTGGGATTCGACCCCGACGAGGCGAGGAAACTCGTCGCGGACGGCGTGCTCGCTGCTCCGGATACAGGGGCCTGAATGAACGGACAGCGGGTCACCTACGGGGCAGGTGACGAGGTCCAGGTCGACCGAGTGGGCGGAATCGCGGTCGTCACCCTCAACCGGCCCGACAAGCTGAACGCTCTCGCCACCGGCATGACGGATCTGATCCTGCAGGCGCTCAACGACGTCGGAGCGGATGACGCGATCGGTGCCGTCGTCCTGACGGGTGCCGGGACGTCGTTCTGCACCGGCATGGACCTGAACGGCGGATTCCAGCGCGACATCCCCGATCCCATCAGCGCCTTCCACCGACGGCTCCGCACCGGGGTCTCGATCATTCTGCAGCTACGGGCCATGCCCCAGCCGGTGATCGCGGCCGTCCGCGGGCACGCCGTCGGTGCGGGCTTTGCGATCGCGGCGGCCTGCGACGTCCGGTTCGCAGCACCGGATGCCCGGTTCAATGCGGTGTTCACGTCGATCGGCATGAGCGCGGGCGATCTCGGCCTGTCCTGGACGCTTCCGCGACTGATCGGGCCATCCGCGGCTGCCGAGGTGCTGTTGAGTTCGGGGGTCGTGACGGCGGACCAGGCGGCGGAGTGGCGCCTGGTCTCGCGTGTCACCGACGATCCGCTCGCCGCCGCCGTGGAACTGGCGCATCGCATCGCCGCGCAACCACCGTTCGGCGTGCGGATGTCCAAGGAACTGCTGTCGGCAAGCCTGGGCGCCGGCGGCTTCCGCGAGCATCTCGAGATGGAGTGGCGATCGCAGGTGCTGTGCGGACTGACCGACGGTCACGCGGAGGCGAAGCGGGCCTTCGCGGAGCGCCGGCTCGTCAGATGACCGCGGTCGGGTGGGTATCTGCACCGGGCTCGGCCAGGACCGCGTGCGCGAGCCGGTACAGATCGTCGCTCAGCCGGGGACGCCGGCCGACCCGTCGTGACCGGACCGATTCGGTGACCAACCCGGTGATGGCGGTGACCAGTGCCGTTGCTTCGGGGTGGGACAACTCGCTTCGAGTGACGGCGAGGCAGTGCGTCCATTCCTCGTTGAAGAGGCGCACTCGTTCCTGGCGCTTGGCCATCGCTTCGGGGACATGATGCAACTCCGACAGGCTCACGGCGATCAGATCGGAATTCTCGACGCAGATGGTGACGTAGGACCGCACGAGCCGGTCGAGTGCGTCCTCCGCCGACGTGGCAGGCGCCAACGCGTCGCTCAGCCCGAGGACCACCCGTTCGGACGCCCGGTGGATCGCCGTGGCGAGGATGGCCTCCTTGCTCTCGAAGTGCCGGTAGGACGCCCCCGCGGTCACTCCGATCGCCTCGGCGATGTCTGCCATCGACACCCCGCGGAAGCCGCGTTCCCGGAACATCGTGATCGCCGTGCCGAGAATCTTCTCGCGCCGCGACGACCGTTCCCACCCGCCGACCGCCGGCGAATCGCCGAGTTCGGCCGGTTCGACGGGAGCCAGCCGGACGTCGACCACCTGCATCACCATCGTCGACACGAGTTCGACGAGGCGGGCATGGGGAACCTTGTGCTTCGCTCTGCTCGCTCCGACGATCAGCCCGCACGACGCGCGCACATAGATGGAGGATTCGGACGCGTCGAGGTCGGGCCGGACCTCGGCGATGACGGGGGTCCACGCGTGAATCAACGCTTGCCAGCGCTTGTCGACCTCGGCGAGGCGATCCTCGTTGAGGTACCACAGGCTCCGAAGGCACACGGCCAGCTCGGCCGGCCGGTCGAGGGCGAGGTCGACCGCGGCGGTGACGAGACGGCTCAGGGTGGGTGCATCGGAACTCGTGTCGGCGATCGCCGCCTCCGACACCCCGACCATGCTGTCGAGGAACTGCAGTCCGATTTCGGCGAGCAGTGCTTCCTTGCCCGGGAAGTGCCGGTAGATGGCGGGACCGCTGATGCCGATCTCGGATCCGATGTCGTCGATGCCGACGCCGCCGTATCCCCACTGCTGAAACAGGCGCGCGGCCGTGCGCAGAATCTCTTCGCGTCGCTGAGCAGCGGGAACGCGGGGCGCGCGGGAGCGCGTGGTGGCGACGGCGGCCCGGGGCTCTACCGGCGCCATGCGCGAGCCCACCCTCGGTAGCGGAAGTTCATTCGCTCAGTCTAATGGGTCGGCAACCACTCGTTTGTGAACGTCTGTGCACTTGATGGATCAGAAGCACACGTGCTCACAGTCAATTTATCTGGCAGACGACTCGAGTCGTCCGGAGATTGGTTAACGACTATTGACTTGATCCGAATCGGGTGATTATCTGGTTTCAGGGAAGGTGCAGACCTTCGTCCTTCTTCGGCCGGCTCGGACGTCCGGTCGTGTTCGCTCCAACGCAGGAGATCTCCGCAATGAACGACATCACGTACGAGGTTGCCGACGGCGTCGCGACCATCACCCTCGATCGGCCGGAGGCGAAGAACGCGTTCACTCTCGACATGATCGACGAGTGGGCGGACTTCGTGGCCGGTGCACGCAGGGACAGTTCGGTGGGTGCACTCGTGCTGACCGGTGCCGGCGACGCGTTCTGCGCCGGCGGAGACCTGAGCGTGATCGCCGGGATGGACGAATCGCCGCTCGTCGGCAAGCGGGTACTCACCGAACACATCCACCGCGTCGCGCTGGCGATGGACGAGTTCGACAAGCCGACCATCGCCGCTGTCAACGGCGTCGCCGTCGGAGCCGGGATGGACATGGCACTCATGTGCGACATGCGGTTCATGGCCCGGAGCGCGCGGATGAGCGAGGGGTACATCCGGCTGGGGCTCGTACCGGGCGACGGCGGGGCCTACTACCTCCCGCGCATCGTCGGGACGTCGAAGGCGTTGGAACTCTTGCTCACCGGAGATTTCGTGGACGCCGACGAGGCCCTCCGCATCGGCCTGGTCACCAGGGTCACCGACGACGACACCGTGCTGAAGGAAGCGCAAACCTTCGCGGGCCGGCTCGCGGCGGGCCCGCCCCTCGCGACGCGCATGATCAAACGCAGCGTCTACCACGGGCTGAACAGCGATCTGCGCACCAGCCTCGATCTCATCTCGTCCCACATGGGTCTCGTCGCCACGAGCGACGACGCACGCGAGGCCCTCGCGGCCATGCAGGAACGACGCACGCCCACATTTCAGGGCCGGTAACCGGCACCGCACCTACCAACTCGAGGAGAGAACATGAGCGGAATCAACGATGGTCGAGTCGTCGTCATCACGGGAGCCGGACGCGGCATCGGTCGCGAGTACGCGCTCGAATTCGCCCGCGAGGGAGCCAAGGTGGTCGTCAACGACCTCGGTGCCGACCCCGACGGTGCGGGCGCCTCGCGTGGCCCGGCCAACGAGGTGGTCGACGAGATCCGCGCCATGGGCGGCAAGGCGATCGCGAACGGCGACGACGTCGCCGACTCCGAGGGCAGCACACGTCTCATCCAGTCGGCGATCGACACCTTCGGTGGACTGGACGTCCTCGTCAACAACGCGGGCATCCTGCGCGACCGCACGATCGCGAGCATGACCGAACAGGACTGGGACGACGTCATCCGGGTGCACCTCCGGGGCACCTTCCTGCCGACGAAGCGCGCGGTCGACTACTGGCGCGCCGAAGCGAAGGCGGGGCGGACACGGGACGCGCGCCTGATCAACACGAGTTCGTCGAGCGGGCTGTTCGGCAACATCGGCCAGGCCAACTACGGTGCGGCCAAAGCGGGTATCGCGAACTTCACCATCATCGCGTCGAAGGAACTGGCCCGCTACGGAGTGACCGCCAACGCGATCTACCCGGGCGCGGTGTCGCGGCTCACCGCGGGCATCATCCCCGGTGCCGGTGAGGGGCCGCATCCGATGGACGCGCACTACATCGCACCCGTCGTCGCGTGGCTCGGCAGCCCGGAGTCCCAGGACGTCACCGGGCGCCTGATCGGACTGCGCGGCAGCGAGATCACCATCGCCGAGGGCTGGATCTCCGGGCCGAGCGTCACCAATGACGACCGCTGGGTCACCTCCGAACTCGGACCGATCATGAAGGAACTCGTCGGCCAGGCTCGACCGAACGTCGACTTCACCGCCGGCCAGTCCTCCGCGCAGAAGTAGGACGCACCGACATGGCAATGAATTTCGACGCGATCGGGGCCGACAACGGCTACGGCGAAGCAACCTGGACGAGTAAGGACGCGATCCTCTACGCGCTCGGTGTCGGTGCCGGGCAGGATGATCCGCTGTCCGAACTCCAGTACACGACGGAGAACTCCGAGGGCGTCACGCAGCAACTCCTGCCGGCGTACGGCGTGGTGCTCGGCATGACCTACGGCAAGCGGTCCACCCTCGGCGACTATCACCTGTCGAAGGTGCTGCACGGGGAACAGTCGTTCACCGTGCACCGGCCGCTGCCGGTCGCGGGTACCGCGCGGATCTCGACCATCGCCACCGGAATCCACGACAAGGGCAAGGGCGCACTCGCGGTCACCGAGACGACGGTGTCCGATCCCGAGACCGGCGAGCCCTGGCTGACATCGGAGACCGGGCTGTTCATCCGCGGTGAGGGCGGGTTCGGCGGACCGTCGCAACCACAGCCGGAGTGGGATGTCGCCGGTCGCACACCCGACGTCGAGGTCTCGGCAGTGGTGCGCGCCGACCAGACGCTGCTCTACCGCCTCTCCGGTGACCGCAACCCGCTGCACTCGGACCCGAAGTTCGCAGCGAAGGCCGGCTTCCCCCGCCCGATCCTGCACGGCATGTGCACGTACGGCGTCACCAGCCGACTGCTGATCAACGCGCTGTGCGACGGCGACCCGGCGCGGGTGACGAGCATGGGCGGCCGGTTCAGCAAGCCGGTGATGCCGGGCACGACGCTGACCGTGTCCATCTGGAAGGACAAGGGCCGCGCGCTGTTCCAGACCCACGACGCCGACGGCGTCGTCGTGCTCGACCGCGGCACCTTCGAATACGGGGAGGTGCTGTGATGTCGGCATTCCGCGAACGCGCCCGGGCATGGCTCGAGGCGAATGCTCCGCATCTTCCGCAGGGCGATCCGTATTCCGACGCCCGGGTGACCCAGGGCCGGTTGCACGCGGCCGGCTTCGCGGGCATCACGTGGCCCGCCGAGTACGGCGGTCAGGGCCTGACCGTGATCGAGCAGCGCGAATGGGACGAGGAGGCGCAGGCGTACGACCTGCAGACCGAACCCTTGGGCATCGGACTGGGCATGGTCGGGCCCGTCCTCCTCGACCTCGGCACCGAGGAACAGAAGTCGACGTACCTCCCGCGCCTGGCGCGCGGCGAGTGGATCGGCTGCCAGCTGTTCTCCGAGCCGGGAGCGGGATCGGACGTGGCGGGGCTGCGCACCCGTGCGGTGCGTGACGGAGACGAGTGGGTGGTCAATGGACAGAAGGTGTGGACCTCCCACGCCCATCACTCCGACATCGGAATTCTGCTGGCCCGGACCGACGCCGACGCACCCAAGCATCAGGGAATCACGATGTTCGTGATCGACATGCACGCACCCGGAGTGTCGGTCCGTCCGCTGAAGGACATGAGTGGCGCGAGCAAGTTCAACGAGGTGTTCCTCGACAACCTGCGGTTGCCCGCCGGTGCTGTCGTCGGCGAGGTGAACCAAGGTTGGGCGGCGACCGTGCAGATGCTGCGGCACGAGCGGCTCGCGCTGACCGGTCGCCGCACGCGGCGGGACGACCCGTCGTCGCACGCGTTTCTCGCGGATGTGGTGCGCAAGTCCGGACGTGCCGGTGATCCGCTGGTGCGGCGCACTCTCGCGGAGGTCTTCGTCGGTGAACGCGTCGGCGAGTTGTTCGCGTCGCGGATCGCGGAGGAGATCAAGGCGGGCGGCGACCCGGGACCGCGCGGATCGGTGGGCAAGCTCGCCGCCGGGCGGCAGGCTCGGTTCCTCGCTTCCGCCGTGACGACCCTGCTCGGCCGCCAGGCCACGGCGTGGGCGCCCGACGACACGACCGGGCCGGCACTGGCACAGATCGTGTCGACCGCGCCGAGGCTCCGCATCGCCGGCGGAACCGACGAAATTCAGCGCAACATCATCGGCGAGCGGGTGCTGGGGCTACCGAAGGAACCGAAATGATTCTCAACGCAACCGAAGATCAACTCGAACTCCGCACTGCGGTAGCTCGATTCGTCGCCGAAGTGACACCGATGGCTGCGGTGCGTCGGGCCATGGACACCGAGCCGGGATACGACCCGGCCGCATGGAAGCGCCTGTGCGGAGAGCTCGGCATCCCCGCCCTGGCCATCAGCGAAGAGGGCGGCGGCGCGGGCTTCGGCATCACGGAACTCGCGGTGGCGATGCAGGAATGCGGCGCCGGGTTGGTGCCGGGACGGCTGCTCGGGTCCGGCGTCATCGCGGCGCTCGTTCTCGACGCCGTCGGTGACCGGACCGTCCTGCCCTCGGTGGTCGCGGGAACGACGATCGCGAGCCTCGCCCAGGATCCGTCGCTGACCGTCGACGGCGGAGCCCTGTTCGGGACGGCCTCGGGGGTGCTCGACGCGATGACCGCGGATGTCTTCGTCGTCGCGGCAGGCAACTCCGTGTACACCGTCGACGCCACCGCCCCGGCAGTGTCCCGGCACGCGCTCGTGACCCTGGACCCCACCCGCAGGCAGGGCATGTTGCAGTTCGACGGTGCCGTCGCCACCCTGGTCGGCTCGTCCGACGGACTGGCGGCCGGACTCGACCGCGCCACCGTGGCCCTGACGGCGGAGCAGCTCGGCGCGATGCAGCGCTGCCTCGACCTGACCGTCGACTACGTGAAGGTCCGCGAACAGTTCGGCCGGAAGATCGGCTCGTTCCAGGCGGTCAAGCAAGGTCTGGCCGACGTCTACACCAGCGTCGAACTCGCGTCCGCGGCCGTCGCCTACGCAGCCTGGACCGCGGACCACGAACCGGAGAACCTCGCGATCGCCGCGAGTGTCGCGAAGGCATACGTGGGACCGGAGGCGTTCGAAGCGGCGTCGCAGATGGTCCAGTACCACGGCGGCATCGCATACACGTGGGAGCACGACGCCCACCTGTACTACAAGCGGATCAAGACGACGGAGACGATGCTCGGCAGTGCCGACGATCATCTCGGGCGGATCGCCGCCCATCTCCTCGACGGCATCGAGGCGGAGCGGATCCACTGATGGCGGGGCCGTTGACCGGGGTGCGCATCGTCGAATTGGCGGGGATCGGGCCGGGACCGTTCTGCGGAATGCTGTTCGCCGATCTGGGCGCCGAGGTGATCCGCGTCGAGCGGGTGGGCGCGTCACACGACACGTGGAACGTCGCGGCCCGCGGACGTCGTTCCATCGCAGTGGATCTCAAGGCGCCCGGCGGCGCCGAAGTGGTTCTGAAACTGGTGGCGACCGCCGACGGATTCATCGAAGGATTCCGCCCGGGTGTCACCGAGCGACTCGGTCTCGGCCCCGAAGACTGCCACGCGGTGAACCCGCGGCTGGTGTACGGACGGATGACCGGCTGGGGCCAGAGCGGGCCCCTCGCGCAGGCGGCCGGTCACGACATCGACTACATCGCGATCGCCGGCGCGCTGCACGGCACGGGCGAGCCGGGGCGACCGCCTCGCCCGGCCCAGAACTTCGTGGGCGACTACGGCGGCGGCGCGATGTTCCTCGCGTTCGGGATGGTCAGCGCCATCCTGCACGCCCGGGAGTCGGGGGAGGGGCAGGTGGTCGACGCCGCCATGACCGACGGCACCGCGCTCCTCACCGCGGTGTGTCACGGCCGCCTGACGACGGGCGCCTGGTTCGACCGGCGCGGCGGCAACATCGTCGACGGATCCGCACCGTTCTACGGAACCTACGAGTGCGCCGACGGCGAGTACTTCGCGTTCGGCGCGATCGAGCCCCAGTTCACCGACGAGATGCTGACCCTGCTCGGACTCGATGACGACGAGGATCTGAAGGCGCGGTGGCAGGACCGGTCCGCGTGGCCGGAACTGCGTGAGCGGGTCGCGGCGATCGTGCGGACGAGGTCCCGCGACGACTGGGAGTCGATCTTCGACGGATCCGACGCCTGCGCCGCACCGGTCCTGTCGCTCACCGAGGCGACGAAACACCCGCACAACGTGGCGCGGGAGACGTTCGTCGAGGTCGACGGAATCGTCCAGCCCGCACCGGCACCGCGGTTCTCGCGCACACCCGGCGAAATTCGCGGGGGCATCGCACCGCCCGGGCGCGACAGCGCGGACCTTCTCGCCGAGATCGGTTACAAACCAGAGGAAATCGACAGACTGACACACTCGAAGGTGATCGCATGACGAACGAAGAGGTGTTCTGGCAGACTGCGGCGTCGGATCCCGACCGGCTCGCGGTGATCGTCGACGGTGGTGGAACCAGCACGTACGGTGAGCTCGCCGAGACCGCGAACCGGCTGTCGCACGGGATGCGTGTGCAGGGGTTGACCTCCGGAAGCGTACTTGCGCTGGTGCTTTCGAACCGGCTCGAACTCATCGCACTCCAGTTGGCGGCCCATCAGATCGGTGTGTACGTGGTGCCGGTGAACCGGCACCTCACGGCACCGGAGGCGGGTTACATCCTCGGCGACTGCGGTGCGGAACTGGTCGTCGCCGACGGGTCGACTGCGGCGACGGTCGCGGAGGCCGCGAAGCTGGCCGGGATCTCACCGGAGGTGTTGTACGGCGTCGGTGACGGAGCCGAGGCGCTGCGGCCGTACGAAGAGCTGCTCGGTGATTCCTCCACGCCCGACGATCGCGTGGCGGGTGCCATGCTGTTCTACAGTTCGGGAACCACCGGACGCCCCAAGGGGATCCGGCGTCCGATGAGCGGTCTGTCCCCGGAGGCCGAACAGGCACGAATGGCCCAGTCGGCGAGGGCGATGAGCGTGACGCGAGATGGCGTCTACCTGTCGGTGGGACCGCTCTATCACGCGGCGCCCAATCAGAACATGATGATGACCCTCCAACTCGGGCACACTGTCGTCGTCAGTTCCGGTTTCGATCCCGAGCACGCACTCGGACTGATCCAGCGCCATTCGGTCACGGCCACCTTCCTCGTGCCGACGATGATGCATCGGCTGCTGACTGTCCCCGCCGAGCGGCGCAACGAGTTCGACGTGTCTTCACTGAGCACGATCCTCCACTCGGCGTCGATCTGCCCCGTCGCCACCAAGCGCGCGATGATCGACTGGGTCGGTCCGGTGCTGGTGGAGTACTACGGTTCCAGCGAATCGGGTGCCACCACACTCATCGATTCCGAGAGCTGGCTGGCACACCAAGGTTCCGTCGGCAAGGCGAGACCCGGTATGGCCGTGCGGATCTGCGATGAGCACGGCGAGGAGCTCCCACCCGGAACACCCGGGCTGATCCACCTGAAATCGGGCGTCGTGATCGAGTACGTCGGGGATCCGGACAAGACCGCGGCCAGCTATCAGGACGGATTCTTCGTTCCCGGCGACATCGGCTATCTCGACGAGGACGGCTGGCTGTTCGTGTGCGACCGGCGTACCGACATGATCGTGTCGGGCGGTGTCAACATCTATCCGGCCGAGATCGAGGGCGAAGTCCTCCAGCACGCGGCCGTCCTCGACGCCGCCGTGTTCGGCGTCCCGGACGACGAATGGGGACAGCGGGTGGTCGCGCTCGTGGAGCTTCACGAGCCGGACGCGCAGCGGGACGAGGTTGCCGAATCGATCCTCGCTCATTGCCGCGAGAGGCTGGCCAAGTTCAAGCTCCCTCGCGTGCTCGAGGTCGTCGACCAACTGCCGAGAACTGCGGCCGGCAAGATCAACAGGGCTCGGCTGCGGGACACCTATCAGAGCGAGCGAGCCGTCTGATCAGCCCTTTCGTAGAGCGCGGCCGTCGCGACGTCTGAGGACGCCGCGACGGCCGTTTTCGCGTTCACGACCGCACCAGTGCCACGAAGGCGCTCGCTGCGGGCGACAGCGGATCGTGCCGGTGGTAGAGGACGCACGAACGAAGCGGTGGGAGGTCGATGCGCCGGACCTGAGCGCCCATGCTTGCCGCTGCCATGGCTTCGGGTGCAGACAGCACCGCCGCGCCGACGCCTTCGAGCAGGAGCGGCAGGATGACCTCCCGGTGTTCCGTCTCCACCACGAGAGTCGGCAGCGGCAGGTTCGCCGATGCCACTTCCGCAACGAAAGCCTGTTGGCTCGCCGACCTTTCCGGAAGGCCGATGATCAGCGGAAACCGGACGAGGTCCGCGAGATCCACGGTGTCGCCCGGGGGGAGGTCGATGGCCTTCGGGGAGAACGCGACCATGAGGTCCGCGACCGGGATCTCTATCGACGAATGCTTCGGGAACGGTCCGGGGTGATCGGTCAGGAGCAGTTCCGCCTCACCGCGTCGCAATGTCTCGAATCCCTCGACTCCGAAGGGCGCGTGTTGCAGACGCACGGTCACGTCGGGATAGCGCCTGCGGAACCGAACGAGCAATGGTGCGAGGGGGTCGACGGCGAGACCGTGCACCACCGCGAGGTCCAGGCGTCCCGTGTGCAGAGACTCCACGCTCTGGACGGCCGCACGGGCATTGTCGAACGATCGCAAGGTTTGCCGCGCGGGGCCGACCAGGGCGCGCCCCGCGGGGGTGAGCGTCAAGCGGCGACCGCGAACGAACAGTGGTGTGTCGAGTGCTCTTTCGAGTTCCCGGATCGACTGGGACACGGCCGGCTGACTCACGTGCAGCCGGCGTGCGGCCTCCGAGATGCTCTCGGAGTCGACGACGGCGATGAACTGGGCCAGATGGCGACGCTCCATAACTGAAACTTATCACCGATCAAGGTAGATCGGGCGTTTACCTTTGGCGAATTCTCTCGTACCGTGAAGGAAGAGCGATGATCCGCTCACCAATTCATCAGGCCGCGTGCCCAAATTCATTGGCGCACTTCGACGCGGTCGCTCAGGAGAGGAACGAACGTCCCATGGGATCTTTGGAAGGTCGAGTAGCAGTCATCACCGGCGGCGGTCGCGGGCTCGGACGTGAGCACGCCCTGCTGTTCGCCGCCGAGGGCGCGAAGATCGTCGTGAACGATCTCGGTGGCAGCGCCGAGGGGAGCGGTTCGGACGTTTCTGCTGCTCAGTCCGTCGTCGACGAGATCACGGCACTCGGCGGCGAGGCCGTCGCCAACGGCGACAGCGTCACCGACTGGGAAGGTGCTCGTCGCCTGATCGCCACCGCGATCGACACGTTCGGTGACCTCCACATCCTCGTCAACAACGCCGGCATCCTGCGCGACCGCCTGCTCGTCAACATGAGCGAGGAAGAGTTCGACTCCGTGATCAACGTTCATCTCAAGGGCACCTTCGCGGTGACCCGGCATGCTGCGGAGTACTGGCGCGCAGAGGCGAAGAAGGGCGTCGAGACCGACCGGTCCCTGATCAACACCTCCTCCGGATCCGGCCTGCACGGCAATCCCGGTCAGACCAACTACGCGGCGGCCAAGGCCGGTATCGCGGCGATGACCCAGATCGCGTCGAAGGAACTCGAGCGCTACCACGTGCGTGCCAACTGCATTGCACCCGTTGCTCGTACGCGTCTCACCGAAGCCACCCCCGGGCTCGGTCAGGTGATGACCGAAACCATCGGCAGCGAATTCGATTCGTGGCATCCGGCCAACATCTCACCGCTCGTCGCGCTCCTCGCCTCCGAGAAGTGCGAATTCACCGGGCATGCCTTCCGGGTGATGGGCGGCGAGGTCGGCCTGTACCAGGGCTGGACCGTCGTCGACCAGGTCGAGAGCGACAGCCGGTGGACCGTCGAGGGCCTCGCCGCGGCGACCAAGCACATGCCGGCGAAGGCCGAGAGCAAGGTCACCGGCAAGCACGCCGAGAAGGCCAAGACGAACCGGGGCGAATGACATGACCGACAACACCGCTCCCGCGTTCGAAGTGCGGGTCGAGCACGGCAAGATCCGTGAGTTCGCGCGAGCCGCGATGTCTACCGACCCGGCCTACCAGGGCGCTGATCCCGTCATCCCGCCGACCTTCCTCACGACAGCCGGTTTCTTCTGGCAGACCGCCGAATCGAAGGCCGCTGCCGTGCACGGGCTCGATCCGCAGCGGACCCTGCACGCCGAACAGGAGTACATCTTCCACGGCGAACCGCCCCGCGCCGGCCAGGTTCTCACCGCCACCGCGCGGATCGCCGACCGATTCGAGAAGGAAGGCCGTCGCGGCGGCAGCCTGACGTTCGTCAAGGTCGTCACGGAATTCCGGGACACCGACGGCACGCTCGTCGCGGAACAGCGCTCGACCGCGGTCCAGACCGCCCACGCACCGAAGGAGGAGTCCTGATGACCACGACCGAATCCACGCGCACGACCGTCGTCGGCGACAAGGCCCCGGAGCAGAAGTTCGGTCCGATCAGCATCACCGACATCGTCCGCTATGCGGGTGCGTCCGGTGACTTCAACCCGCTTCATCACGACGACGCCGCAGCACGCAAGGCCGGATTCGACGGCGTCTTCTCTATCGGCATGTTCCAGGCCGCGCTGCTCGGCACGTTCGCCGCGGGATGGCTGGGCGCCGCGAACGTGCGCCGTTTCACCACGCGCTTCCAGGAGCAGGTGTGGCCGGGAGACGTCCTCGTGTGCAACGGCGAGGTCACCGCGGTGCGTCCCGGTGACGGCGGGTTCGTCGTCGAGGTGGCCCTGATGTGTGCACGGCAAGGGTCCGGTGTCGCGATCGCGGGATCCGCCGAGTTCTGGCTCCCCGCCTGACACAGCCGATACGACAATGCCGGACCGAGCGACCAGGGCGCGGCCGGATTCACAAGGAGTTGCCATGAGCACCACCCCCCTCGGTGTCACCGGATACGGTGTCTACCTTCCCCTCTGGCGCGTCGACCGCAAGGACATCGGTTCCGCGCTCGGTACGCCGGCCGGCCGCGGCACCCGTTCGGTCGCCGGCTACGACGAGGACTCGACGTCTATGGGCGTCGAGGCCGGGCTCGCCGCTCTCGACGGCGCCCCGGCGCCCGCCGGGCTCGTCTACGCGACGGCCACCCCGGGATACGCGGACAAGTCCAATGCCGGCATCGTCCATGCCGCGCTGGCGCTCGACCAGTCGGTTCCCGCGTGGGACTTCGCCGGAGCGGCACGTTCGGGCATGGGCGCGCTCACCGCGGCGGCCGACGCTGCCGCGGCAGGGCGTCCCACGCTCGCGGTGCTGTCGGACATCCGGACGGGCCTGCCCTCGTCCGCCGAGGAGAAGGACGGCGGCGACGGCGCCTCGGCCCTCCTCTTCGGGACCGGCGACGGCGTCGTCGCCGAACTGATCGGCCGCGGGTCGGCGTCGGCCGAGTTCCTCGACCGCTGGCGAGTGCCTGGCGAGACGGCCAGCAAGGTGTGGGAGGAGCGGTTCGCGGAGGGCATCTACCGCGAACTGGCACTCGACGCGGTCGACGCCGCGCTGAAGGAGGCGGGTCTCACCCGGTCGGATGTCGACCGCGTGGGCGTCGCGGGTCTGCACCGCCGAGCCGTCGGCGTCGTCACGAAGACGCTCGCGTCGGACGCCGCGGTGATCGACGACCTCGCTGCCACCGTCGGCGCGACCGGCACCGCGCAGCCCGGCATCCTCCTCGCCTCGGCGCTGGACGACGCAACACCCGGCGAGACCATTCTGATCGTCCAACTCGGGGACGGCGCGGACGCAGTGGTGCTGCGCACGACGGCGGCGTTGGCGACCTACCGCGACGCCCGCACGACCCCGGCCGTGGCCGAGCAGCTCGGCTACGGCCGGACCATCGGCTACCAACGATTCCTCACCTGGCGCGGATTCCTCCGCCGGGAATCGCCGCGTCGCCCCGACCCGGACCGCCCCGCGGCACCGCCGTCGTCCCGCAACGCGCAGTGGAAGTTCGGCCTGGCCGGATCCCGGTGCACCGAGTGCGGCACCCGGCACATGCCGGCCATCCGGGTGTGCCGATCCTGCAAAGCCGTGGATCGGATGGAACGTGAACGGATCGCCGGCGAGCGCGGCACGATCGCGACCTACCAGGCGGACCTCCTCGCCTACACGCTGAGCCCGCCGCTCATCGGTGCCGCGATCGATTTCGACGGCGGTGGCCGGTTGATGTGCGAGATCACCGACGCCGACGCGGCAGCACTGAAGATCGGTGACCCCGTCGAGATGACGTTCCGCCGCTTCTACACCACGTCGGACGGCGTCCACAACTACTTCTGGAAGGCACGTCCCGCCCGCGGTGCCGTCGCCGCCACCAAGGAGGCATGATCATGGCAACACACGGCATTCGCGACAAGGTCGCCATCGTCGGGATGGGCTGCACGCCCTTCGGCGAACACTGGGACAAGAGCGCAGAAGACCTCCTCGTCGATGCCAATCAGGAAGCCCTTGTGAGCGCGGGCCTCACCCAGGACGACGTCGATGCGTACTGGCTCGGCACGATGAACTCCGGATTCTCGGGACAGCTGCTCTCGCGCACCCTGAAGCTGGACTACAAACCCGTCACCCGCGTCGAGAACTTCTGCGCCACAGGATCCGAAGCGTTCCGCAACGCGTGCTACGCCGTGGCGTCCGGGGCAGTGGACGTCGCGATGGCGATCGGTGTGGAGAAGCTGAAGGACTCCGGTTACTCCGGGCTGACGTCGGCCGCACCGCCGCACGACGGCACCTCCGTCGCCATTACCGCGCCTGCCGCGTTCGGGCTCCTCGCGCCGGCGTACGCGAACATGACCGGCATCGACGACGAGCAGCTCAAGGATGTCATCACCCGGATCGCGTGGAAGAACCACTACAACGGTGCACGCAACGAGCGTGCCCAGTTCCGTAAGGAACTGTCGATGGATGCGATTCGCAACAGCCCCAAAGTCTCCGGGATGCTCGGGGTCATGGACTGCTCCGGTGTGTCGGACGGTTCCGCCGCCGCGATCGTCGTGCGGGCCGAGGACGCCTACAAGTACACCGACAAGCCGATCTTCGTGAAGGCGCTGTCGATGGTGGCCGGTCCCGGTGACGGCCCGATGGACCCGACGTTCGACTACACCTCGATCCGTGAGGTCGTGAAGTGCGCGGAGGCCGCGTACGCCGAGGCCGGTGTGAAGGATCCGCGCAGCGAGTTCGCGCTGGCGGAGGTCCACGACTGCTTCACCCCGACGGAACTTGTGCTCATGGAGGACCTCGGCTTCAGCGAGAAGGGGAAGGCCTGGCGCGACGTGCTCGACGGAAAGTTCGACCTGCAGGGCGAATTGCCGGTGAACCCGGACGGCGGGCTGAAGAGCTTCGGCCATCCGATCGGCGCCTCCGGGTTGCGGATGCTGTTCGAGTGCTGGCTCCAACTGCGCCAGGAGGCGCCGGCGGAACGCCAGATCGCGAGCATCGCCAGCGGCGAGCGCACGCTCGGCCTGACCCACAACCTCGGCGGACGGCCCGGCGACTGCGTGAGCTTCATCTCCGTCGTCGGCACCGAACCCGCTGCCTGATCACCCTTTTCACCGACTCTGGAGTACAACCATGGAACGCACGATCTTCGAACAGGATCACGACGACTTCCGCAAAACGATCCGCAAGTTCCTCGAAACCGAGGTCGCACCCAACGTCCCGGCGTGGGAAGAGGCGGGAATCCTGCCCAAGGACATCTACCTGCGGTTCGGCGACCTGGGACTGGCCGGCCTGAACGTCCCGGAGGAGTACGGCGGCGGTGGCGTCTCCGACTTCCGTTTCAATGCGGTGGTCATCGAGGAGACCGCGCTCACGCTGTCGACCCTCGGCGGGCTCGGCCTGCACACCAACGTCGCCACCCCGTATTACCTGCATTGCGCGAACGAGGAGCAGAAGAAGCGGTGGCTCCCCGACATCGCGGCCGGCCGGAAGATGTGCTCGATCGCGATGACCGAGCCGGGCGCCGGCTCGGACCTGTCGGGCATCAAAACCACGGCCGTACGTGAGGGCGACGACTGGATCCTCAACGGCGCCAAGACGTTCATCACCGGCGGGATCAACGCTGATCTCGTGATCGTGGCGTGCCGCACCTCCAAGAGCGACGATCGTCGCGGCGGCCTGAGCCTGCTCGTGGTGGAGGAAGGCATGCCCGGTTTCACCAAGGGCCGCAAGCTCGACAAGCTGGGCTGCCGCTCGACCGACACCGCGGAACTGTCCTTCGAGCACGTACGTGTTCCGCATGCGAACATGCTCGGCGAGGAGGGCAAGGGCTTCAGCTACCTGACGTTCAACCTCGTGCAGGAGCGGCTCACCCAGTCTGTGTCGGCGGTGGCGACGGCGCAGGCCGCACTGAACCTGGCCATCAGCTACGTGAAGGAGCGCAAGGTCTTCGGTCAGACCGTCGCCTCGTTCCAGAACACCAAGTTCGTCCTCTCCGATTGCGCCGCCGAGATCGAGGCCGGACAGGCGTTGGTGGACAAGGCAATTCTGGCGTACAACGACGACACGCTGTCGGTTGCGGACGTGGCCAAGGTGAAGCTGTTCGTCACCGAGATGGCGGGTCGCGTCGTCGACAAGTGCCTGCAGATGCACGGCGGATACGGGTACATGCTCGAGTACCCCATCGCCCGGCTCTACGCCGATATCCGTCTCGCCCGGATCGCTGCCGGGTCGAGCGAGATCATGAAGACCGTCATCGCCAAGTCCCTCGCACTGTAGGAGCACCGCCATGAGCACAGTGTTCGATCTGGAGCCTGCCGAGTTACCCGTCGAGACCGAGGTCCTCCGGCGTGAAGTACGCGAGTTCCTCGCCGCGGAGCGTGAGCGGGGAACGTTCACGCCTGTCTCCGACAGCTGGGTCGTCGGATCCGACCGCGAGTTCACGCGGAAGCTGGGCGCCCGCGGATGGCTCGGAATGACCGTCCCGGCAGCCTATGGCGGGCAGGGCCGCACAGCGCTCGAACGTTTCGTCGTCATCGAGGAGCTGCTGGCGGCGGGTGCTCCGGTCGGTGCCCACTGGGTTGCCGACCGTCAGGCGGCGCCGGGCCTGCTCAATTTCGGAACCGAGGAGCAGAAGCATCGCTATCTTCCCGGAATCTCGACGGGTGAGTGCCTCTTCGCGATCGGGATGAGCGAGCCGGACAGCGGTTCGGATCTGGCGTCCGTGCGGACGCGGGCCACCCGCACCGATGGCGGCTGGATCGTCGAGGGCACCAAGATCTGGACCACCGGCGCGCACATCGCCAACGTGATTCTGACGTTGGTGCGCACCGGACCGGCCGGGGAGAGCAGGCACGAGGGCCTGTCGCAGTTGCTGATTCCGTTGCCCGACGACGGCGTCGAGATCCGCCCGATCTACTCGCTGAGTGGAGACCACCACTTCAACCAGGTCATGTTCTCCGGGGTCTTCGTCCCGGACTCCGCAGTGCTCGGTGAGGTGGGGCAGGGCTGGCGACAGGTGACGAGCGAACTGTCGTACGAGCGGAGCGGCCCCGAGCGGATTCTCAGCACGATGCCGCTGCTGCGGCTTCTCGCCGAGCGCGACGCAATCGATCCCGTCACGTTGGGACGACTCGTCTCGCGGGCCTGGTCGCTGCGGGAGGCGTCCGTCGCCGTCGCCACGTCGCTGAGCAAGGGGGAGGCCCCGAACACCGAGGCGGCTCTGGTGAAGGATCTGGGAACCCGATTCGAGCGCGAAGTGATCGAGGCTGCCCGCGGCACCGGTGTCGAGCCGGACTTCGGATCGGAGGATCCGCTGTCTCGGATGCTGGCGCACATCATTGCGAGTTCACCCACGGCAACTCTGCGGGGTGGCACCAACGAAATTCTTCGCGGCGTCGTCGCGCGGGCGATGGGAGTGAGATGAACAGCGAACTGAAGTTGCTCGCGGACACCGCCGACAAGTTGTTCGGTGAGTGGAACGACCTCGCCGATGCGTGGCGGACGCTGGAGGAGACGGGTCTGACCCGGATCGGGATCTCCGAGGACCTCGGCGGAAGCGGCGGCGACGCCGAACAGGCCGCGGCGGTGCTGCGCTCGGCGGCGTACCACAGCGTGGCCGCGCCGATCGCCGAAACCCTCTGGCTTGCAGGGCCACTGCTGGCCGCCGCACGACTGCCGATCCCCGACGGACCGCTGACGGCCGCAACGGCCGATCTGCGGGAGTTGCATTGCCGACCCACCGACGATGGTCGCGGCTGGGAACTCGACGGCACGGTGCGTCGGGTGCCGTGGGCGCGGGAGGCGGCGCGGGTCGTGCTCGTCATCGGTGACCGAATCTGCAGCCTCGACCCACGGGTGTGCACGATCCTTCCCGGCGCCAACCTCGCCGGCGAACCCCGCGACGACCTCCGATTCGACGCGGTCCGCGTCGACGCCGACGACGTGGTCACGCTTCCGGCTCCGGTGGATTTGCGCTCACGGGCGGCCCTGGCACGCAGCATCCAGATCGCCGGCGCCGCACAGCAGGCACTGGATCACAGTGTGCGGTACGCGGGGGAGCGGGTGCAGTTCGGGCGACCGATCGGCGCCTTCCAAGCGGTCCAGCAGTATCTGTCGCAGATCGCCGGTGAAGTGGTGATCGCGGAACTGAGCGCCCACAGTGCCGTCCGGGCGGCCGCGTCCGGCGGGGACGCATCGCCCGCCGTCGCCGCGGCGCGGATGAATGCCTGCCGGGCGGCAGGTGTCGTGGCCGAACTCGCGCACCAGATCCACGGCGCGATCGGAACCACGCAGGAGCATGCGCTGCGTCTGTCGACGCTGCGACTCTGGTCGTGGCGGGAGGAGTACGGAAACGAGACCGTGTGGTCGAGGCGTCTCGGGGAGAGGGCCGCCGCCGTCGACGATCCATGGCATCTCGTCACGAGCATGCACACGGTGTGATGACCTCAGGGCAGCTGCCAGAGCATCGAGGCTACCGTCGCGGCGCTGACGGCGACGGCAGCCGAGACCGAGAGGAGTTGCCGGTGCGTGGCACCGGCAACGCTCTCGCGCAGCGCACGGCCCCGCACTGTGCTCGCCCACAGCAGAAGTGCGGTTGTCGCCAGTGCGGCGAGCAGTGCGGGCACCGTGGAGGCGTCTGCGCCGTCGTCGGCGGCCCGGTGCACGAGCACGGCCGAGACGCAGAAGGCCGCCAAAGTGGTTCGGCGCCACGCGAGGGCGGTTCTCTCCGCCTGCAGGCCGCTGTCGGAGCCGGCGGTCACGAGAACAGCATCGTGGCAACGGCGAGCACGGCGATGACGCCGACCCCGACGCAGGGAACGGGAACGAGAACCGGGCGCGGGAGCGGGCGAGTGCGGCGCATCGCCGATTGCACGGTGCGCCAGTGCTGATATGCCCCGACCGCCAGGACGAACGCGAGTGCGACGCAGGCCGTCCCCAGTGCGAGGTGAGCGAACTCGATACGTGACGACTCGACGAGTTCGTGCACGGCGACCCCGCCCGCGAGCAACCCGAGCGACGTCCGGATCCACGCCAGGAAGGTGCGTTCGTTCGCGAGCGTGAATCGGTAGTCGGGTTCGGTGTCGGCGGGAGACTCCGGCACCTCGGATTCCGTCGTCGTCACGGGACGGAAACCCGGGCCGTGGACGGGGCTTCGAGGACGGCGACGCACGTGTCGACGAGGTCGGACACGATCGCTTCCGTCTGCCCCTCGGTGCGCTCGTGCTTCTCCCAGCGTGCGAGGGTGACAAGGCTGAGATTGATGATGCTGACGACACGCCAGCCCGCCACGTCGTGCGGAGCCCTCGCCAGACCGACGATGAGGTCGCGCACGCGGCGGAAACTCTCGGCGCTGAGGTGCTTCTGGACGAACTCGGCGAGCGCGGGGTCGTTCGTGACCTGAACCAGGAACCGTGCGTACATGCTGTCGGGTCGGCTGAGCGTCGCGGCGGCGAGGGGGCGGATGAGCGCCTCGATCGCCTGCCGGGCGGTGGGTGGTGTCCCGAGTGCGGTGAGATCGTGCAGCAGCACCTGCCTGCGCTCGTTGACCGGCGACATCCTCGCCTCGACGACGGCGTCGATCAGCCCCTCGCGCGACCCGAAGTGGTATTTGGCGGCAGACTTGTTCGCCTGCCCCGCCGCATCCTGCACGTCCTTGAGCGTCAACGCCGTCATTCCGCGTTCCGCGACGATGCGTTCCGCGGCGTCGATCATTGCCTGACGCGAATTCTTGGCCACACCCACGAGGTTAAGGCTGCGTCCTTATTTGTGTCAACGGGTGGTGCGTCTAGCCTCTTAGTCGACGTTTACATAATTTCTGGCGAAGAGGTGCACATGTCCAGCCCCAAGGTTGCGTGCCGCGGCTGGGGCGGCCGGGCATCGGCATCGAACGCGACGCCACGCTCCGTGGCCGGCACACGGTCAAGGTCGACCTGAAGAACGACGACGATCGCGCGTCGCTGCTCGAGTTGATCGACCACGCCGACGTGTTCGTCGGGGGGTTCCGTCCCGGCGTCACCGAGCAGCTCGGCCTCGGGCCGGACGACTGCCTGTCCCGCAACCCGGCACTGGTCTACGCGCGCATGACCCGGGTGGGGCCAGAGCGGGCCGTACGCCGACCGTGCGGGCCACGACATCAACTTCATCTCGATCACCGGCATTCTCGACAACATCGGCCGCACCGGCGAACGTCCGGTGCCGCCGCTGAACCTGGTCGGCGACTTCGGTGGGGATCGATGTTCCTCGTCGTCGGTGTGCTGGCCGCCCTCTGGGAGCGAGAGCGTTCGGGGCCGGGGCAGGTCGTCGACGCCGCGATGGTGGACGGGGCGGGCGTGCTCGCGCAGATGATGTGCTCGATGCGCGGCAACGGCACCTGGAGCACCGGTCGGGGCGAGAATCTGCTCGACGGCTCTGACCCGTTCTACGACGCCTACGTGTGCGGCGACGGCAAGCACGTGGCGGTCGGCGCGATCGAGCCACAGTTCTATACCGAACTGATCGACGGGCTCATGCTGGACGCGAACCGGATATCGGGCCAGTGGGAGCGAGATCGGTGGCCCGAGTTGCGGGCGGAGCTCGAGATCGCATTCAAATCTCGGACCCGCGATGATGGGCGCAGACGTTCGCCGACGCCGTCCGAGCCCGCCTCAGAGATGGCCGGACTGGCGGGTGCGCTGAGCCGTTGGGTGCCGGGGCGGTGAGCGTCGCATCGGAGCCGGTGTGTGCGCCCGCGGGCGACGCGAGGGGGTCGTCTTCGGGCGGGATCACGGTACGTCCACTTCCCCAGGCCGGGCCGGCCGGCGACGTGGTGACCTTGGTGAGCCGGCTCGTCAACCAGAACGGTGACCCGGTACTGGCCATGACGTCGGATGTTCATGTGACGCATTGAGCACCGGGACGCGGTCAGTGTGACGACCGCGTTCGACGCCCCAGCGCGGGGACTGCGATGCCGAAGACGAACACGATGGCGACGCCGAGCACGGTTTCGGAAAGCCGTTCGGTGAAGCGGTATCCGGCTTGTCCGGGATCGGAATACAACAGCAGGACGAACACCAGGAAAGTGGTGAACGTCGACGTCACGTACCAGCGACTGCGGTGGGTTGCCGCGGCAGCCGCGACGACCGCGAGGACGGCGACGCTGTAGACCCAGGGGGAGGGGGTCGTTCCGACGACGAGCACGGCCGCCGTGCCACCGACGAGCATCGAGGCGATCCGTCCCGCCATGCGGGTCACCTGTGCCTCGGTGTCGGGACGCATCACGAGCAGTGCTGCGGCGCAGGCCCATCCGACGTGCTCGAGGTCGAGGGCGAACCCGATTGCGGCGGCGGTCGCGCCCGCGGCGCCGAGCCGGACGCCGTACCCGAGGGTGATCGCGGTCCCGGCCCGGGCGGGCGCGTCGGCAGCCCATTCGGGGAGCGGCAGCGAAACGACGTACGCGAACACCGAACCGCCGATCATGAGCAGGGCGAGCCCGATCGCCGTCGCCGGGTCGTCGTAGCTGAGGCCGACTCCGACCAACGGCACCGACAGCGTCGACAAGACCCTGCCGAGGTCTCGCCGTTTCGCGACGGTGGTCTGCGCGAGCGCCGCCGCACCGACCGCGAGGGTGAACACGACCGCGATCGCCAGCGGGGGCGTACCGGCAACGAGTGAGCCCAGCACCATCGGCAGGCCGGTCAGGATCCCGACGAGGATCAGTGCGGCCCGCGCCCGTCGGGTCGGCGGCAGTCCCATGATCGCCGCGGGCAGCACCCCCACCGCGAGCGCGACACCCGACGGGACGGCGACCGCGGTGACCACGGCGGCCGGCGCGGCATCGACGGCGCCGACCGCCGCGGCTCGCCACTGCCAGTCGAGCCGCCGGGCCGCGGTCTCGCCCGGTTCCGGATGCTCGGGGGCGTCGCGCACGCTCTCAGAGTCCTCCGGCCTGTGCAGTCCCGGATCACTCCTCACGGATGAGATTCGGAAGCGGCTGTTCGGGGACTGACATACGCACGACTTTGTTCTCAAAAAAACCAAAGTGCGTATTGATAACGAGCCAAAGGTCCTCTAGTGTCAGCGTGACACCGCTCACTCGGAGATTTGAAGAGGACACGAAACATGGCCCTGACGATTGGCATCGATGTGGGTGGCACGAAGATCGCGGCCGGAGTCGTGGACGGCGACGGAGTCATCCACCGGATGGAGCGTCGAGACACCCCGTCCCACGATGCGCGGGAGGTCGAGAATGCCATCGCCGAACTCGTTCGCGAACTGGCGGCCACGCACCCCGTGCAAGCGGTCGGTATCGGCGCGGCCGGGTTCGTGGCCGCCGATCTCAGCACCGTGCTCTTCGCCCCGAACCTGGCCTGGCGAAACGAGCCCCTGGGCGAGGTCGTCCAGGCCTCCTGCGGACTGCCGACAGTCGTCGAGAACGACGCCAACGCCGCAGCCTGGGGCGAGGCGCGATTCGGGGCTGGGCGGACGGGACAGACCGTCGTCGTGCTCACCGTGGGAACCGGGATCGGCGGCGGCATCGTCGTCGACGGCGTCCTCCACCGCGGCAAGTTCGGGGTGGCCGCGGAATTCGGGCATCTCAACGTCGAACCGCACGGTCGTCGCTGCGGTTGCGGCAACCACGGCTGCTGGGAGCGATACGCCAGCGGGCGGGCACTCGTCCGTGAAGCGCAGGACCTCGCCAACGTCTCGCCTGGATTTGCCGCCGACCTCCTCGCCCGCGCGGGTAGTCGGGCCGACGCGATCACCGGCCTGCACATCACCGCGGCCGCGCAAGCGGGTGACCCCGCCGCGCTCGAGTGTTTCCAGGTGATCGGCTCCTGGCTGGGACACGGTATGGCGGATATCGCCGCGTTCTTCGACCCCGACCTCTTCATCATCGGCGGAGGGGTGTGCGAGGCGGGCGAACTGCTGCGAGCCCCCGCCGCCGCCGCGTTCGAGAACCGCCTCACCGGACGCGCACACCGCCCGGTCGCCGAAGTGCGACTGGCTGAACTCGGCGCGAACGTCGGCATCGTCGGCGCCGCCGATCTGGCCCGGGAGCACATGCTCGGGCTCGCACATGACGGCTCACGAGTATCTGGAGGAGTGCAATGTCCAATCGGCTGAGTCTTCCCATTCCGGTCGCCGAGGTGTGGGACTGGCAGAGAGACGCCGCATGCCGCGGCTTCGAGTCGTCCACCTTCTTTCACCCGGACCGTGAACGCGGACGGGCACGCGAGATGCGGGACTTCCGCGCCAAGATGATCTGCCACAGCTGCCCCGTGCTGGTCCAGTGCCGCGAGCACGCGCTCAGCGTCGGCGAACCCTACGGAATCTGGGGTGGGCTCTCCGCCAACGAACGCGAAGAGCTCCTCGCCAACCACCAGGGCAGGGTGGACGACGCCGTCGCAGAATCCTTCGGGTTCGATCTGGCGCGCCACGCCTGAGGCCCATCGGCGTCAGCTGCCCGCGGGCAGCATGAGCACCCGGCCGTTGTCGCTGTCCGCGACATACACGTCGCCGCGGTTCGACACGGCGATGCCCTCGGGCTCGCTGAGCCCGGTGAACGGCAGAACCTCCTGTTCGTCCGAGCCGGCCCGCAGTCGCAGCACGCGGTGGTGGTTCTGGTCGATGGCGTACACGGTTCCGTTGTCGTCGACGGCCACCCCGCCCACGCTCTGCAGGTCGGTGAGGGGCAGGAAGCTCTGCGCGCGGGTAGCGGCGTTCCAGGTGAGAACCTTGTTCGGGGTACCCACATAGAGGTCGCCCTGCTTGTCGACGGCCACCGTGAACGGGCCGATCACCGTCAGCGGTACGTCGACGGGGCTCGCCGTGACGTCGTGCAGAGACACCACCCGGTTGTTCAGCGTGTCGGCGACGTACACGGTTCCGTCCGGTCCCACCGCGACGCCGAACGGCTGGTTCAGACCGGTGAACGGCAGCGGCAACGCGGTGTCGTCGTGCAGCAGCGTCACCGTGTTGGTCACCAGATCGGAGACGTACACGTCGCCGGACGCGCTGACGGCGACGCCCTGCGGCACCTCGAGCCCGGTGAAGGGGAGGACGGTCTGCTCACCGGAGCCGGCGTGCACCTGCACGACCTGTTTGGTTGAGCTGTCCGCGATGTACAGGTCCCCGGCGGCGCTGACCGCGAGCCCGGCGGGACTCGCCAGGCCGGTGATCGGAAGGACCACCTGCGGGCTCGTCGACTGATCGTCCGGCCACGCGAAGAAGGCGACACCGGCCAGGATCACGGCGCCGGCCAGGGCCGCGGTCACCGCCACCGGCTTACGCCACCACGGCCGGCGCCTCGGTTCCGCGACGGTCTCGGTGAGGGTCCCGCCGCTTACATGGGTGGTTGCCGCGGGATCGACGGGCCGGGACGGACCGGGGGCGAGGGCGGGTGCACTGCGTGACGCGGCGTCGATCGCCTCGCTGAACTCACGGCAACTCGAATAGCGGTCGTCGCGGTCCTTGGCCATCGCCCGCGCGACGACGTCGTCGAATCCGGCGGGCAGATCCGGCCGCACCATGCTCGGTTTCGGAATCGGACCGTTCAGATGCCCGTGCATGACCGCGGAGGCCGTGGTGCCCGGATACGGCGGTTCGTTGGTCAGAAGGTGGAAGAACGTGCATCCCAGCGCGTAGATGTCGACCCGGTGATCGAGTTTCGCACCCTCGATCTGCTCGGGTGCGGCGTAGTGCAGCGTCGCGACGAGCATCCCCGTCCGGGTCAGCTGATGTGTTTCGTCCAACGCCTTCGCGGTGCCGAAATCGGCGAGCAGAACCCGCTCGGGGTCACCCTCGGCGAGCAGGATGTTCGCCGGCTTCACGTCGCGATGCAGGATCCCGGCCCGGTGCGCATGGTCGAGGGCGTTCCCGGTCTCGGACACGATGCGCATCGCCCTCGCGACGTCCAGTCCGCCGGACGCGAGCGCTTTCCGCGCATCGACGCCGGGAACGTACTGCATCGCGATCCACAACCGGCCACGCTCCCGGCCGCGGTCGTGGATCGTCACGATGTTGGGGTGTTCGAGTTTCGCGGCGTGGTCGGCCTCCGACTCGAAGCGTGAGCGAACGTACTCGTCGCTCGCCCACGCCGAGTCCAGCAGTTTGAGGGCGACCTTGCGTGGCAGGTTCGGATGCTGAGCGAGGTACACGGTGCCCATGCCGCCTCGTCCCAGAACCCGTTCGATCACGTAGCCGGCAAACACCGTGCCCGGTTCGAACTCGCCACTCACATCGGCTTCACCGCCTCCTGAGACCTCGTATTGCTGAGGCCTCGAACTGCAGGGGCCTCGAACTGCAGGGGCCTCGTACTGCAGGGGCCTCACACCATTGAACTCTCTGCGTTTCTAGTCCGGTAGCCGCCGCATCTCGATGACGGTCAACCCCAGTGCGTCGAAGCGGGCCAGCATCCCCCGCAGATCCGTCGGGCTGTCGACGCGGCCGTACAGCGTGGTGTCACCCGTCGTCACACCCGACACGTCCAACTCGGGGAAAGCCGCGATGACCCGCTCGGACAGGGCGCCGCTGATCAGGAATGCGTACCTGACATTGTCGGGCCAGGTCGATTGCTCCACGGCGGCTCCTTCATTCGCGGATGGGCAGTCCTTCGACAAGCGGTCAGCCAGTAAATACAGGGTGACTCGAGGGACAACATCGCGCCTCACCCGCAAGTGGTGAATCGTGCTCAGAGCAAGCCGGCTTGTTGCGCCGCGGCGATGGCGTCACGACGGGACGTGACGCCGAGTTTCCGGTAGATCCCGCGCAGGTGCGTCTTCACGGTGTTGACGGACACGCACAGGTCGGCGGCGATCTGCTCCGCCGTGCGCCACGACGGAAGCTCCACGAGCAGTTCCAATTCGCGGGGAGTCAACATGTCGGACGCCGCGCTCTCGGCCCGGGGAAACGACGCGCGCAGCCGGTCCGCGAAGGTTTCGAGCACACCGAACCGCCCGGTGCTCCGGACGAGAAGTTCTCGGATCTGCGGTCCGCAGTCGTGGAACGGACGCAGCACCGAATCGGGCTCGGCCAGTCGGAGCGCCTCGGTGAGAGCGCCGTGTGCCCGCGAATCATGCTTACGGGCAAGGGCGATCGCCGTGTCGACCAACCACGCCGCGATGAGATTGGTGCCCGCCGCGCACACGAGGGTGCCGTCCAGCACGGGTTGCAGAGTCTTGCGCGCCTGATCGAGGCGATGCGAGTGGAGATGGACGATGGCGTCGAGGACGGCGATGTCACCGGTCGGTCCGAGCAGCGTCCGCGCGTCGGCCGCCAGTTCGTGTGCCCACCCGACTTCTCCGGCGGCGAGATACGCGTACTGGATCGCAGGCAGCAACACCGCCCGGATGCCCGGTGGGACGGGCATCGTCGACGAGACCGGGCTATGCGCATGGAGCGTCGTCACCGCACTGTGGCGGTGGTCCGACCCGTCCAGCCCGAACAACACCGCGGCGCCGTCCGCGAACGTTGCGGTCTCCGCGTTCACACGGTGCAGAACTTCGGCCGATTCGGCCGCGATCGATGCGGCGTCGTCGTCGAGCCGGATGTAGCGGCACCACGAATCGACCAATCGCACCAGGTGGAACGTCGGATCACCCGTCGCGGACTGCTCCGCCCCGATCGTGAGCGACTCGCCCACGAAGGCGGCGGCACGAACCACCTCACCCCGCGACATCGCGAGGGCCGCGAGAGTGCCCAGGCAGTACATGACGGTGAGCGACGCGTCGGCGAGTCGTGCATGAGCCAGCGCCTTCCCGACCACGTGCTCCGACTCCTCGGGCCGGCCGAGGAAGAGCAGCGCGCGGCCTTCCTGGAGAAGCACGAACGCGTCCAGTTCGGATTCGCCGAACGATTCCGGCCCCGCCGACCGCAGCCGGGTCAACGCGTCGTCGATATCGCCGGTCTGGATGGCGGTCTGCACGCGGAGCGCCTCGCGGAGCAGCAGGTGGCGTCGCGAATCGGTCCCGTCGACCGCGGTTCCGGCCCGTGTGCGGTCGAGAACGTCGAGCGTGGACCGCGCCACGGGAACGTTGCCCGCGGCCAGCGCCGCCGCCGCGCGGATCAATCGGGCGGACGGATGGTCCTGGGTGGTGCGCGGCGCCCGCGTGAGGAGACGATCGACCGCCTCACCGTGACCCCCGACGATCAGCGACAGCGAACTCCGGGAGAGTAGCGCGGCGATCGCATCGTGGTCGCCCGAGTTGACCGCGTGTTCGAGCGCCACCAGCGAATCCCCGAACTCCGCATGCCAGTGCGCGGCGGTGAGTTCGAGATGCTCCACTTCCACGTGTCCGATCCGGCTGATCTCCGCCCGCAGATAGCTTCGCAGGAGTGGGTGGTACCGGTAGTGGACGGGGGAGCCGCCGATGCGGTTGATCAGGAAGTTGTGGTGTTCCAGCCAGTCCACCTTGTCGTGCGCGTCCGTGCAGCCCGTGAGAATCTCCGCGAATTCGGTCGTGAACGACGCGGGCACGGACGTCCGGAGGAGGAACTCGCGCATCTCGTCGGTCTGCCCGGCGAGAACTTCCTCGATGAGATAGTCGGCGACCGCCCGGCGGTTACCGGAGAACTCGGCGATCAACCGACTCGGATCGGTATGACCTTCCAAAGACATTCCGGCCAAACGAATTCCGGCGGCCCAACCCTCGGTCCGCTCCATCAGGGCGTCCAGGTCGCCGGGTTCCAGCCGCACATCGTGCTCGGTGAGCATCGCAGCGGCCTCCTCGGCGGTGAAGGCGAGATCGCGTGCCGTGAGAGTGAAGAGCTTGCCGTCCAGCCGAAGTCGCTGCAACGCGAGTGGCGGCTCGAACCGTCCGCAGATGATCGTCCGGAGCATCGGCGGCTGCCAGCGCATGAACGACTCGAGATCGTTCAGGATGTCGGTGTCGCGGAGCAGGTGAGCGTCGTCGATCACCAACCAGATGTTGTCCCCGAGTTCATTCAGATCCGCGGACAGCCGAGCGCCGAGGTCGTGGGAATCGGCGTCGAGGCGGCCGCACAACTTCTGCAGCCGCGGATTTCCGGCTTCGTTCAGCGCCCGGAGAATGGCGCGGTGGATGACGCCGAGATCGTTGTGCCGTTCCTCGATCGTGATCCAGGCGATGGTCGGTGCGTCCTCACCCGCCAGGACTTCGCGTGCCCAGTCGGAGGCCAATTGCGTCTTGCCCGACCCGGCGGGTGCGCATATCAGCGCGACGGGATAGGGATGATCTTCGCTGGTCAGGGCATCTGTGAGGAGGGTGTGCAACCTGGTGCGGGTGACCGTTCGGCCCACCGCACCAGGCGGTATTCGGATACTCGAATGAAACTCGCCGAAATGTACTGCCGTCACGCCGACCCCCCATTCTCGCTGCACCGAGAAACGATCTTCGACCAACGCCAATCACCGGCACACCGGCGCGGTGCGTCGATTTTAGCGAGAATGTGTTGATTTGTGTGGGTGAACGCGGCTCCGCCGCCCGTGCGTGGTTGACGAGTGTAGGGACTCGTCGACCACTCACGGGGCGCGGAGCGCCCTACGGCGTGACGATCGGGAACGCCGGATCGGGCGCGTCGATCAATGCGGTGAGGGCGAGCAACGTGGACGCGTCACCGTCGAACTGGATGTCTTCCAGGCCCTGCCCGGCGAAGAGTCCGAGCAATTGTGCCTTTGTCAGGGTCACGGTGACATCCGCCTGCACCGCGGTCCGCGGGGAGACGGTCTGGATCAGGGCCCCGTTCGACAGCGTGGTCCGGTAATGCACTTCGGGATCGGTGAATCGCCAGTCGACCACCAGCGACGTGTCCCACGCCCGCGGACCGTTGATGCGCAGGGCCACCGAGTCGAAGACCTGCTCGATGGTGAGGGCGCTCAGCATGTCGGCGCCCAGCTCGGCGATCGGAGGAGGCACGATACCGCCGCGCAGTTCGAGGGCGCCCGTGAGGTAGAAGTTGCGCCACGTCGCGTTCTCGGCGCCGAACCCGAGCTGTTCGTAGGTGCGGGCGAGCAGTTCCTTCGCCTTGCTGTCCGACGGGTCGGCGAACACGGCGTGTTTGAGGAGTTCCGCCGCGAACCGGAGGTCGCCGTCGTCGAAGTACCGTTGTGCCTTCGCCCGGACCTCGTCCTGACCGCCCATGCACTCGACGTACCGCGTCGCGGCGTTCTCCGGCGTGTGCTGCCACAGCGATGTCGGGTTGCCGTCGAACCAGCCCATGTAACGCTGGTAGATGGCCTTGACGTTGTGGCTCACCGAACCGTAGTAACCGCGTGCGTGCCAGGCCGATTCGAGTGCGGGTGGCAGCGGGAAGTCCTCGGCGATCTCGATGCCCGTCATCCCGGAGTTGAGCATCCGCAACGTCTGATCGTGCAGGTACTGGTACAGGTCGCGTTGTTGCGACAGGAAGGTGACGACGCGGTCGTGGCCCCACGTCGGCCAGTGGTGGGAGGCGAACGCGACGTCGTAACCGCCGTCGAACATCTCGATGGCCTGGTCGAGGTACCGCGCCCACGCGCGGGGGTCGCGGACCAGGGCGCCGCGCAGGGTGAGGAGATTGTGCAGGTTGTGAGTGGCGTTCTCCGCCATGCACAGTGCGCGATGGTCGGGGAACAGGAAGTTCATCTCGGCGGGCGCCTCGGTGCCCGGCGTCACCTGGAAGACGATCCGCACGCCGTCGATCGTCTCCTCCTGGCCGGTGTGGGTGATGTCCACACTCGGCGGAATCAGTCCGGGCACACCCGACGACGGGACGGTGCCGAGGCCGGCGCCGACGTGCCCGCGCGGCCCCTTCGGGAGGAGGGCCCCGTACATGTAGGTGGCGCGGCGTCCCATCGCGTTTCCGGCGTAGACGTTTTCGGCGACGGCATGTTCGAGGAACCCCTCAGGCGCGAGGATGGGTACGTCGCCGCGGCCGTCGGTCAGCACTCCGGCGACGCCGCCGAAGTGGTCGATGTGGGAGTGGGTGTAGATCACGCCCGTCACGGGCCGATCACCCCGATTGCGCCGATACAGCGCAAGTCCGGCTGCCGCGGTCTCCTTGGAGATCAGCGGGTCGATCACCACGACGCCCGTCTCGCCCTCGACGATCGTCATGTTGGACAGGTCGAGGCCGCGCAGCTGGTAGATCCCCTCGGTCACCTCGTACAGGCCGTTCTTCGCGCAGAGTTGCGATTGCCGCCACAGGCTCGGATCGGCGGTGTCGGGGCAGTCGGCGTCGAGGAAGGCGTATTCCTCCATGTCCCAGGCCGTGTGACCGTCCGCGGCCGTGACGGTGCACGGATCTAGTTTGTCGACGAATCCCTTCTGTGCGTCCTCGAAGTCGGACGTGTCGACGAAGTCGGGTGTCATGGCTGTCCCTTCTCGTGGCGCGGTGGGGTGGGGGCGGCGACCGGTGTCGGG
>RRBB01000259.1:0-14141 GCA_006543605.1 Rhodococcus sp. WS4 | reverse complement strand
AACTCGCCGCCTGGCAACGACAGACCAACGCCGATCAACGCCAGGTCCAGTGGCACTTCACCACCGACGACGCCCGCATCAAACTCCGCCACCTATATCCCAACACTTAGCCGCGACGGTCTACTAGAGACGTCAGAACCACTAATTTGGTCATTGGACAGCGAGCGCGACTCAGGACGGGCTGTTATCCGCTCTGCGGGGCGGCGGGCCCACGGAGTCAGCGCTCCAGACACGGTCGCTATATCCAACTCCAGCCTGAACCGTCCAGTCGGCAAACGCACCGGATCCAGGCAGCTCGAACCCTGGCTCCGGCGCCACCCTTCAGCACACGTCTCCGTTCACGTCGTCTGAACGGGCGCATCCACCGATGCAGGGTGCGCGTGATCTACCGGGTTCGCCGGTTTGCGCACAAAGGCGCATGCGGCGATCAGCACGAATGAGAGGATCCCGGCGACAAGGAAGACCATGCGCACCCCCTCGGCGATTGCGTCCGGTGAATCCTGAGGGTGACCGGATCGCGTGGCGACGACCGTCATCACAGTGACGAAGAGTGCCGTACCGGCGGCGCCGGCCACCTGCTGGAACGTGCCGACCACTGCGGAGCCGTGCGCATACAGCTGAGGGGCCACCGATCCCAATCCCGACGTCATCAGCGGTGTGAAGGTCGCCGACAGGCCGAGGCACAGCGCCATGTTCGACAACAGCAGCCACCACAACGAGGTGGACGTGTTCACCGTCGTCAGCATCCACACTCCGATGCTGACGAGGATCGAACCGGGGATGACCAACACGAGAGGACCGCGCCGGTCGTAGACGCGGCCCACGATCGGTCCCGCCAGACCCATCAGAAGGCCGCCGGGCAGTGTGATGAGACCGGTTTCGAACGGATCGAGGTGAATCACCGACTGCGCGAAGTAGGGAACGATAATGAAGGTTCCCATCATCGTTGCCATGCCGACCAGCATTGCGACGACAGAGATGCTGAACTGGCGGTACCTGAACACGCGCAGGTCCAACAGGGCGCGGTCCTCGCGCTGCAGCCGGAACTGTCGGGCGAGGAACCCGGACATCGCGGCCGCACCGATGAGGAACGGCACCCCCACCGGGATCGTCGGGGATCCCTGCGCCGACTCGCCGATGCTCACCAGGCCGTACACCAGGCCACCGAATCCGAGTACCGCCAGGGGGATCGACAGGATGTCGATGCCGGCCTTCGTCGTCTCGGACACCGAAACAACAAATCGTGCGCCGAGGACCAATGTCACCAACGCGATGGGGGCAACGAATCCGAAGATCCAACGCCACCCGAAGTGGTCGAGGATGAAACCGGATAGAGTGGGGCCGAGAGCAGGCGCAACCGCGATCACAATGGAGATGTTGCCCATCATCGCGCCGCGACGGGCGGGCGGCACCAGCGTCATGATCGTCGTCATCAGCAGCGGCAGCATCAAGGCTGTCCCGGATGCCTGCACGACGCGGGCGAACAGCAGCACACCGAAGCCCGGCGCGAGGAACGCGATCAGCGTGCCCCCCGTGAACAGCGACATGGCGAGCACGAACAGGGTGCGCGTGGGGATGCGCTGGATGAGAAAGCCGGTGAGCGGGATAACCACCGCCATCGTGAGCATGAATGCGGTCGTCAGCCACTGCCCCACGCTGGGGTGTACGCCCAACTCGACCTGGAGGACCGGGATGGCGATGCTCATCACCGTCTCGTTGAGGATCACCACGAAGCTGGCCACCAACAGGACACCGATCACCTGGAGGTGTCGGCGTTCGATCCGGTTGTCGGCTCTTGCCTCGTCGTTCACGAGGCCAGCGGGTTCGGTCACGGTGGACCTTTCGGATGGTGGGAACTGAGGACATCTCTGCGAACGACGGAACAGGGGCAGGGCAGCCACGAATCTACCGACCAGGGGTTCTGCCGCCAATTGGTTTTTCCGTGCTCACTTCAAGCGACGCGGGGCGGGGGCCGCACAGCTCGGCGGCAGGTGAGACTGGTGGGCCCGCTCGCTGGCCTTCGCTGAGTAAGCGGACCCGCCAGCGTCTCCTTTCCGTGCGCACCAGTATTCGGAAATACCGAACCCCGAACTCGACGCCGACATCGAGCGACTCTCAGCACCTGTACGTGTCGGGAAACCGCACACAGAGAGGAGGAAGTTCCACGCCCGGCCCGTATCCGTCGGCGGAGTCCGTGTTGGTGGGCGCGGGATAGTCTTCCGGGTTCGTCGAGCGCGTCTCATAGGTGGGGATCCGGGTGTCCGTCGCCCTTGCGAGGCATTCGGGTCGGGATAGGAACCGCCGGTGTAAGGGCTGCGGCACACTGTTCCGTCGCATTCGAAGGGCATTCGTCTCGCGCTCGCTTTTCAGGTATCCATCGCCGTTCAATTGGTCGAAGCACCACGAAAACGCGAGTGTTCCGTCGCTCCACCGGGCAGGACCCGGAGTGCCGTCGAGGCACTCCAGGACGAATGGCTCATCAACTACTGCGGCGTCGGTCACGACGGCCGTGGTTTCCGCCGCTCCTGGTTCCTCCGCCGGTGGTGCACTGAATGGGCTGATCGATGACGTCGTGGTCGCGGTGGCCACGGTAGTGGCGACCTGGGATCTGGCGTCGGCGCCTGCGGGCTGCAGCCGGCCCTGCCCAGCACAGCCCGAGAGCGCCAGCATCAGCACAGCAGGAACGACGACAATCAATTTTTTCACGAATGGCCCGCCCGCCGACGACAGGACTGGGCGCAGCCCTACCACCAGCAGACCCGCGGCCCGCACTTCGGGATGATCGGGCACTGTTTCGCCGGTATCGCCGCCAACGAACTCCTCGACATCACCGCCGCCGAGGACCACTTCCGGGCCGCCTGGGACCTCGCCGTCAGCTCCGTCGGTGTCCACTCGTACGCGGCACAGCTGTCCGGCGCCCTACTCGGCGACCTGCTGTATCAGCAAGGCACGATCGATGAGGCCGAGCGACTGCTCGATGCCAGTTACCGCCTCGGCGCCGAGGTCGGCGTCGTGGATTTCATGCTCGCCAGCTACGGCACCGGGGCCCGGATCAAGGCCCTGCGCGGGGACATGACCGCGGCCGCGCAGCGGTTGGACGAGGGCGCCGACACCGCGCGGAAGCTGTCACTGCCGCGGCTGGCGGCGCGGATCGACAAGGAGCGGATTCGCTGCGGATTGGAACCGGGCACCGAATTACGCACCCGCGCCCAACGATCGACACCAGAACGCCAACCGACCGGTGTCAGCACACGAACCACCGAAATCGACGAAGACTCCCAGATCCGGCTGCTCCTAACCGCCCACTCCCCCGACCAAGCCTGTACCCGGGTGTCGGCGGTAGTGCGGTCACTCGAAACCGCCCGGCGCCCGCGGGCACTCCTCGAAGCCAGGATGCTGTACGCCCGGTGCCTGGCCACCGCGGGCAGGATCACGGACGCGAAACAGGTCCTCGTTCCCGTAGCCGCGACGTGCGCCGAGTACGGCCTGCACCGACTGCTGGCCGACGGCGGCGAACCCGTCACCGGGCTGCTCACCGATATCGCCGACGATCAACGCCGTGGCCGGTGGCGCCCCGAATGGCCGTCCATCCCGGAAACCTTCCTCGCCGAGACCTGCCCGTATTAGGCACCCGGACTACGCCCTTGCACCCTCGTGCCGGGCCTCGTCTCGATCACGGTGGACCGCCACACCCCTAAGGGCGGCGAGGCGTCGCGCGTGCTCGACCAGCACGGCACGGTACTACTCGACGAGCCCGACGACGGCACGGGTGGACGTCCCGAGGTGCTCCGCGGAGACCTTCGCCGAATCCTACGCGACTCCCTACCCGACGAGATGATCCAGTGGGGATGCAAGGTCACCGAAGTCCAGCCACTCGGCGACGGCCGGCACGAAGTGACCTTCACCGACGGGACGACCGTGACCACCAGCCTCCTCGTCGGCGCCGACGGCGCCTGGTCGAAGATCCGCCCGCTGCTCTCCGACACGAAGCCCGAATACGCCGGCACCACTTTCATCGAAACCTACCTGTACGACGCCGACCACGGCACCCCGCGACGGCCGAAGCGGTCGGCGGCGGCGCGATGTACGCGCTCGCCCCGGGAAAGGCGATCCAGGCACACCGCGAGGCACACGGCGTTCTACACACCTACGTCGCGCTGAACCGCCGAGTGGATCGCCGGTAACGACGGCGCCGTCTCCTTCCTCGACAGGGCGAACCTCCCCGACGAAGCGAAACACCAAATCGCCCACCAGAACACCGAAAAACTCGTCAGTCTCTGACGCGCCCACACTCATCCCGGCGCCGACCCGCAACTCCACGCGCGTCGACCCGGCAAGAAAGGTTCACCCCCGAATGAAGACCGCCACCCCGCTTCGAACTGGAGCACGGATCGCCACCGGATCCACCTACGCCATACTCGGCTGGGACGCCCTCCGCACCCCCGGCGCACGGGCGCAGATGGCCACCGGCACTCTCGACCCGAAAGATACTGCCGCTGCCACAGAACGACGAACTGATCGTCCGCGGCAACGCTTCGGTACAAGCAGTCGGAGGCGCACTCCTTTGCGGTCGGCGTCTACCCCCGAGCTTCCGCACTGGCCTTGGCCTCCTCCCTCATTCCCACGACCATCGCCGGACACAACTTCTGGGCACTCGATGACCCTGCCGCCCGCAAGGTACAACGCGTCCAATTCCAAACAGACGCCGCAATTCTCGGCGACTGCTCTTCGCGCTGCTCGACTCCACCATTCATGACGGCGCACCGACACCGAAGTCTCCACCGATGTCGTGACTGTTAAACCCCGGCATTCCCGCACATCGACCACCGCCAGCTGCGACCACCAAGCAACGCGGGTACGGCCAGGAGGGACCCGGCGGTCACCGCGCGGGGCCCGATCCGGTCGATGATCCGCCCCACCGGGATCCCGGTCAGAACAAGGCGTTGCGGACGCTCAACGGCGGGTATGCGGTAGGGCCGAGCCCGGCGAGTTCGGCGTCGATGGCGACCTCGATCGCACCGAAGAAGATGATGTTCTCGCTGTGTGCGGCCCCGGGCTCCCGCACCTCGCCGGGCTCCGGAATCGCATCACTGGAAGTAGGACGCATAGTCGCTGAAAGGTACCTGGCCGGTGGGGCTCGACCGTACGGCGTCGGCAACCGCCGACGGAATGGGAGCCCAGTGGGCAGGCATCGCGGCCGCCAGGGAGGGCTGCAATATGTATAGGAGGGCGAAGTTCACTATCCAGAGCGGTGGTGCCATGGACATGCCGACCTCCGAACTCACACTCCCCTTGGTGTTGGTCACCAGTTGAGCTGCACCCGAAATCTGTTGCGATGCAACGCCATAGACCGCTTGCACCGTGTACGCCGACCGGTAGAGCGCTATCAGGGTTCGTGTCGCACCGTTGTTCCTCAACCATGTGCCCACAAAACCGCCGGGAGCGATCAACGAGTTCACCTGCCTCGTCGGCGCGTCCGCGTTGGCCGGACTCTCCAACAGTCCGCTCGTGTTCACATAGAGCCCGTAGCTGGCCAGAACCGACGGTGTGGGGTTGCCATCGACGTCGGAGTAGAGGGGACGGCCGTTCGTATTGGTGAGGATCCGGGCGCATGCATCGATCACCTCGGCAGCTTCGCGGCTGCCGCCGACTCCGCCGCCGGTGATGAGGTCGCGATACTGCTGCTCGGATAAAGCATCAGCCCTGGTGAGCCCCGCCTGGCCGGCAATCTCGTCCGCCGCTTGCTGACCGAGTGGCTGGTTGAGCTGACCCGGGCTGGTCACCTGTGTCGGTGCCAGGCGCTCGTAGCCCGGCGCCCCGGCGAAGGGGATCGCGAACCCGGTGTCGACGGTGCCCGCAGCTGGTTCGCCGCTGGCCGTCCGGGTAGCTACCAGGGAGAGGAGACACGCTCCAACCAGTGCCAGTACCGAGATGGTCCTAAGGTGGGGGGTTGCTCCACGTCGATGCTCCGAACCTGATAACCCTATGCCGCGCATACGTCAACCTCCCAGAACACCATCGGGCGAATCAACACAAGCTTGCATCCCAGCCAAACGCCGTGAGAACACCGTGTCAAGACCCTCGTCGACTCACAAGATGCGCGTGCAATCCTCTTCGTTGCCTCATTCGAGAATGCGCGCGCATGGCGCTTTCACCCGGCTGCGTCCCCCGTTGGAGCAAAACACGATCGAGGTAGCCCTCATATCCGCTCTTGCGTTGTCCCACAGAACTAGTGCCGGCTCAATCACCTCAGCTGCGGTGGCTCGATGACCGTGGAGGACCACTCGGGATCCGTTTGCGCAAGCGGATCGACCACTGGGACCCATGACCGTTCTCGATCTTGCGACGCTTCTCAACGCGCTGTGCGTCTACGACAAAGTGTGCTTCCTCGAAAATCCGACGGTGGGCCTGCGCGAGCTGGAAACTATATTCGGGCAGGAACTGTTCATCGAGCTGCCGGTCGAATCCACTGCCGAGCCCGGCGCCGACTACGCCACGCTCGGCGACATCCGCAACCCTCTGCGGGCGCTTTACAAAGGCCGCACCGTTCCCTGGCTCAACGACCTCCGTAAGGGTCGACTCGGCACGGTCGAGCAACAGAAAGCCTTGATCCGAGCATGGGAGACGATCCTGGCCCGGCCATGCGACCCGGCATGGTTGCTCCGCGACCCGGATGAGGGCAAGAGCACCGTTTACCCGGACATCTCGTGGCGCAGCCCCACACAGCTTCTCCTCGCCGATATCGCCAGCGCCGACAGCCGTGCCCTTGCCCGCGAGGAAGAACTGCTGATGGCGCAAACTCGGTCCGGACGCCGTCATTCCAGTAGCGAGAAGGAGCGCTCGGTTCTCGCCCAGACAAGCAACGCGCGGGCACTGTTCAACACGAACTTGGCCGAGGTCCTGGGCGTCAGATACGCCGCAAACCTTCCCCGTATTCCCATCCTCCGCTACCTCGGTGAGGCCACTCGCGGCGAGATCGCCCAGCTCCTCCGTATGCCCGCCGCCGCAGCAGAACTCGCCGACGTATTCGGCAACCAGATCGGCCCCGCAACCCGCGAGCAACCCGAGTTCCTGGAAGTGCCCTTCTTCGCCTCCTATGTCTTCCAAAAGGCGAGCACACCAGGGGAAATCCCTGAAGTATTGAGGTCGGCGCGCGAGAAGAGTGCGGTGTTCCGTTACCGGCTGATCGAACTCAACGAGCAAGTCAAGGAGGGCGATGGCAAAGCGCGAGCCGACCTTCAAGCCGCACTCAAAGCCGAACACGGCCACCGCGCCTGGACAGCCCGCGGCTTCGTGCAAACGGTGTCCTCGGCTCTGACCCTGACCGTGCTGTTGACCGCCGGGATCCCATGTACTGAGCGCGGTCGCAGCAACCCTTTCGGGCATCGTCACGGCCGACACAATACGACCGATCCTGGGCCGTGCCAGGATGCAGTACGAACTGCTGGGCGGGTTGAAGCCCACGGTGAAGAGCGCATCCGCGGTCGACAAACTCTGGGGAATTGCAGATCTCGAACTTTGGGCTGTCCGGACGCAATCCCTGGCATCTCTCACCTGACCGCGTGAGATGAGCCGCGACGAGGCCATCCGACACGTGCCACGGCCGAGAACGACCGGTCACCCCGGACGTCAGCGGAATCGCATAACGTGCCGGTCTGACCTTGGCGGACGTCACCCATGAATCGGTTGTGCACTTTCCGACCAAAGAGGATCTCGGCGTCACCGCTCCGGCCTCTGAACCGCGTGTGATACCGGCCCGCCCTTACTTCAAGGTCTACCTCAACGTCCGGCTACCAGGCGGTGCCTGCTCGTCTGGGTACACCTCCGATGACCTGCCGCCGCAGTGTTCAATCGCTTACCTTTCGGAAGTAGTGCTCCAGGTCTACGAGCTTCGTACCGATACAGACGCGCTACGTCGCGCGGCGCAGTAAAACAAGTGGTCGCGTTGCGAAACAAAAACAAGCGACAGTACCGTGAGGCCGGCGCGAGCACACCCGAGCGTAATTTGCGGGCTACGGACACACGGCACTGGTGTTGCCGAGTCGAGGCCGGCACCCGCACGAACTGCACCGATAGCGGGTATGGGTCCGACGGGGTCCGATTTCCGGGTGGTCCGTCCGGCCAGTCATCCGGCCACCACGGGCCGGCGGTGCCCGCACCGATCCCCCCGAACCCGGAACGTGGGGATCAGCTCAGCGGGGACCCGAAGCCACGGGCACGCCCCAGGCGCTCCCCTGCTCGCGATCGAGCACCGTGACCGCCTTGTTCTTCAGCCCGAAGATGTAGACCAGCAAGCTGACCCCGATCACGACTGTCACGTAGAAGATGAACCAGCCGACGTGACCGGCCGACTTGGACGCCTGGAAAAGCACCGGCGCCGTACCGCCGAAGACGGAGTTCGCGAGCGCATAGCCAAGTCCTACGCCCAAGGCGCGGATGTCGGCGGGGAACAGCTCCGCCTTCACGATCGCGTTGATCGAGGTGTACCCGGTGAGGATGACGTAGCCGACGGCTAGCAACGCGAACGCCATCAGCGGCGAGGTGGTTTGCGGGAGATAGGTGAGCAGGACGTAGGTGTAGACAACGCCACCAACACCGAAGAAGATCAGGAGTGGCTTGCGACCGACCTGGTCGCTGATGATGCCGCCGACGGGCTGGAGCAGCAGCAGGAAGATCAGTGACAGCAGGTTGATCCACGTTGCCGTCAGCGCCCGGTCTTCCCCGAAGGTGGACTTCACTATTGCCGGCGCGTTGACACTGTAGGTGTAGAACGCGACCGTGCCACCCGCGGTGATAAGGAACACCAGCAGCAGCGGACGCCAGTGTTTGGTGAACAACGCCGTCAAGGACCCCGCCGTCCGGTCCTCACCCGCACGGATGGCCTTCAGATGCGACTCGCTGAGCGACTCGTCCATCGAACGCCGCATCCACAGCACGACCAGGGCGGCGATGCCGCCGATGAAGAAGCCGATCCGCCATCCCCAATCGTTCAACGCCTCGACATCGAGAACACTGAGCGCGATCAGGAGCGTGAACTGCGCGAGTACGTGACCGCCCACCAGGGTCACGTACTGGAAGGACGACAAGAAGCCGCGCCGATTCGCGGTCGCCGCTTCGGACATGTATGTCGCCGAGGTTCCGTACTCCCCACCCGTGGCGAATCCCTGTACAAGCCGAGCGAGGACCAAAATCACCGCCGCCCAATACCCGATAACTTCGCGTGTCGGCATGACCGCCACCACGAAGGAGCACGACGACATCACGGTGATGCTGAGCATCAGGGCCGCCTTGCGGCCACGACGGTCTGCGAACCGACCGAAGAACCAGGACCCCACCGGCCGCATGACGAAAGTGACCGCGAAGATCGCGTAGATGTACAGCGTGGAGTTGGCGTCGTTCTCGTCGAAGAATTGCGCCTCGAAATAGGTGGCGAAGACCGTGTAGATGTACACGTCGTACCACTCGACGAGGTTTCCTGCCGAGCCCTTCATCGTGTTGAGCACCGCCCGCCGGGTGCTCGTCGGAGCGCGGGTTGGACCGGACGGAGTCGCGTCATCGCTCATCCGTAGACGATAACGGATCGACCTCCACACCTGGGCGAGTCGCCTAGGGGCGGTGTCAATTCGCTCCCCGGTTCGTCACCACACCATCAGCGAACCGGAAGGATCAGCGAGATGACCGTAGCCGAGCGCGATGGTCGGGGCGAGGACTGTCCCGATAACAGGCCGGACGGGCTCGGTTGCCTGCTCGAGGACCGGGACCTGTGCACCAGGGCCTGGCCGCAGTTCATCCGCACCCGGACCACGACGCGACAAGGAAACCGGAACCTATTGGGACAGTATGCATCTTGGCGGTACGTCGTACTCATCCCACTCGTCCGCCCAGCACAACACCGCTACCGGAATGAAGACCGATCGAACGCCGGATGACCACCGCCCACGCCCGATTCGCCAACTCCACCACGGGCCGCGGCGTAACCGCCTCCACGCCACTGATCGCACCACAGTCCCATAACCGCCGGCCCGGTGCTCTTTCGCTGATCGCCCACCGCTCACGGGATGGTGAGCGCCGGCACTGCGGGAGTATCGGCTGGAGCCGGCGCGCTGCGGTTGGCCGCGACGAGGTCCCACGCGGTCTGCCGTGGTGCCACGCCGTCGAGGATCCATCGCCCGATCAGCAACGCGACCTTGGCCAGCATGTCAGTACGCAACCGCAGGAACGAGTCCTCTGGGTCGGTGCCGACCTGACCGAGCAGTACCCACCAGGCCCAGGCCACTGCTCCGGCATTCGCAACGAAGTCTGGGACCACCGGAATTCCCCGGCCGGTGAGCACCGTCTCGGCCCGCGGGGTCGTCGCGGCATTCGCAGCTTCGATCACGACTTTCGCGGCGACCTGGTCGACGTTATCCGTCGTCATCGCATATGAGATCGCGGCCGGGACGAGGATGTCTGCCGCCACGGCGATCACAGCCGCGCTCGGCAACCGCTGAACATGCGAGGGGACACGGGAGCGGTCGATCTCGCCGTAGCCGTCCCGCAGGTCGAGCAGCGCGGGAACGTCCAGCCCGTCGGGACAGTACAGCGTGCCGAGGGCATCGGCGACAGCAATCACGCGCATACCGGCCTCGTACAGATACCAGGCCGCGCCGCCCCCCATGGTGCCGATGCCCTGGATGGCCACCGTCGTCTCGGCCGGCGCCCAGCCACATGCCTTCACCGTACCGATGCAGGCCTGCGCGACTCCGTAACCGCCGATCACATCGCCCAGCAGAAAACCGCTGGGCACCGGGGCGTTCAACGCGGCCTGTACCCGGCGCAGAGTCCTCTGAGGATCTTCCGCACGACTGATCGCCGCATGGTAGGACTGCTGAAGGCCGAGTCGCGAGAAGACGTCGTCGAGCAGATGCTGCGGCACCCCCAGATCCTCCGCGGTCACCCAATGCGCGGCCAGCCACGGACGCATCGCTTGACAGAACCGCTCCAGAACACCGACGGCGCGGGGGTCCTTCCGGTCGAAGTCGATGCCGCCCTTCGCACCGCCGACAGGCAGGTCGAAAACCGCGGTCTTGGCGGCCATGCCTCTGGCCAGATCCTCCACCTCCGACATCGTGCAGCCTGCCCGCATTCGGGTGCCCCCGGTTGCCAGGCCGGACACCAACGTGTGCACGACGAGGTAACCAGGAGCTCCGGTGACCGGATCAGACCACGTCACACGCAACAGGGGTTCACCGCTGCGCACGGTCGCCACATCGACCCCACGCTGCGTCGCAGTGTTCTCGCGGTAGTCGTACTCTCGGTGCTCAGGGGTGCTCCCGAACCCGCATTCCGTCGTCGTGGTCACCTCGAAATACCCCAATCGTCCTCGGAAAATCGTCGTCGCCAGAACCACTCAGCCGACGACGCCAGCGTGCGCGCGCTGATGACCAGGCGTCCAGTTAAGAATCTTGAACGGTTGCCTTCACGCTTTCTACACAGCGCAACGCGTGGTCCGGTTGGACGGTTCGGAATGGATGCATAGGCTGGCGGCATGGAGCTGTCTTTGCGCCGCTTGCGGATGCTTCGGGAGTTACACCGCCGAGGCACCGTGACGGCCGCAGCGCTGGCCCTGCACTACACCACATCCGCGGTATCCCAACAGCTCACCCAGCTCGAACGCGATGTCGGCGCAAAGCTATTCGAGCGGCGCGGTCGGCGGGTACAGCTCACCGAGATCGGCCTGCTCCTGGCCGAGCACGCTGAGGAGATCATGCGATCGGTGGACCGCGCGACGACTGCCCTCGAACAAACGCAGGACGGGGTCACCGCCCGATTGACCGTTGGCGTGTGGGCGTCCGTCGCCTCGAGCCTGCTGCCGAGTGCGCTGACGTTGCTGGCCGCCGAACATCCCGGCATCGAGGTGCGAACAAAGGAGCTCGCGCCGGAGGACACCGCAGTCGCAGTGCGGGACGGCTCGCTGGACTTCTCGTTCGTGATCGACTATTCCGACTACCCGATGCAGTGGGACCCGGAGTTGACCAGAGTGGTGATCGCGGTGGAGCGACTGCACGCAGCGCTGCCTCCGGGAACGGTTTCCGCCAGAACCATGGCGCTGGCGGACCTCGCTGAGCATCCCTGGATCCTTGCGGGACCGAATTCGCATTTCGGCCGCGCGGTGCGCCTGGCCTGTCAGCGTTGCGGATTCGAACCCCGGATCAACCATGAGGTCGGCGAGCAGGCGACGGCACTCGCGATGGTTTCCGCGGGCCTAGGAGTCACCCTGGTCTCCGATCTCGGACTGACGCTGCGCCCGCCAGGCATGGACGTCGTCGCGCTCACCGAACCGCTCATGCGGACGATCTCGATCGCCCATCGGGGGACAGCAGCGCACCGACCGCCGCTGCAACTGGTGATCGACGCCGTGCGGGCCGCGGCGGCCGCACAGGGGCTCGCCGCGCGATCGCCGTACGCGTAGCCAGAGACGACACGCTTTACCGCACACGAACGGTGACACCGGTAGAGGCACGTCCGGCAGAATCCCACTGAGCAGACGTCCAGGTCCCCCGCAGGGCGCCGGGTTCAACCGTCGGATGAATGATCCCTATCCGCCCGCACCGCCGCCGGATTGCGGCGCAGTGCACGTCGGGTGTCCGATCTGATGTACAGACGTATCACGTCACGTATCGGTATCGAGCATCCCCGAGAGCACGCAGCACCACTGCGATCAGCTCAGCCCCCGAACGAGACATCCCGATTCGTGACACCGACGAAAGCGCCGAAAACAGCATTACCAGAATTTTCTCCCCCTGATGAGAGTGAGCGGGTCAGCCATGCGGCAGACTCGTGACCAGTGCACACGCCTGCTCACACACGAAGGCTCACGCATGCTTCTGGCGCGAGAGAAAACATCGGGCAGTCGCGAGAGAAAACATCGGGCAGTGAGGATCCGCCGCCCCGCACGGAAGTGGCCAGTGGATCTGTCAGCTACTCTTTCAGCCGTAAATCCGCGGGCTGAGGCCGGGACACCCTGCGGGCCCATACTGCGATTCAACAGAAAGTTTCGTGATCACAATGGTGACACTGGTTCTGCATGCGGCAGCAGCACTGCTCGTCCTCTTCTTCAGGGCACTCTCCCGCCCCGCATCCGGTCACCGAACGATCGTGACCGACGGATTCGAGGACCGCTACGAGCAGGTCAACGACATCGCACCTCGCCACGGCTGAGAACGCGCCCTCAATGGGTGAATCACGAGTCAGGGTTGGCTCGGCAACGCCGCCGGATGCCCCAGCCGCGACACCCACCCTGCGCCGGCGCCGGCACCGGCACCGGCACCGGCACCGGCAAACAGGCTCGCAGAGAGCCAGGCGAGCCGGTGACCGGGTACCGCTCTTGCGCCGGTCCCAACCCACGACCCAACACCCTGCCGACCGGCAAAAGTGCCCGACTTGTCCCATCCGGGACTTTCCGCCCTCGCGCTGTCGTACGTCCTCCTGTACAACTAAACAGGGATGCCGGTTTGTGACATGAACCACACCTAACCGTTATCTTACGACCCGATTACCCGGAGCTGAACACCAGGCCGTGCAGTACCGCAGTGGCAGTGCGCGTACTCGACCTGGCAGAACGGAAGGACCCGCGCATGCTGCTGCCGATGTCGCCGACCGATTCGCTTTTCTTACTCGGTGAGTCGCGGGAGCACCCCATGCACGTCGGCGGCCTGGCTTTGTTCACTCCGCCGGACGGCGCCGACGCGGCCGAACTGGGGGCGATGTTCGAGACGGCAGTTGCCTCCGACGACGTGGCCCCGCTGTTCCGCAAGCGGGCCCGCCGATCGGTGACGACCCTGGGACAGTGGGGGTGGGACATCGCGACCGATGTCGACGTCGATTACCACGTGCACCGCAACGCTCTCCCCCAGCCCGGCGGCCTGCCCGAACTGACGACGTTGGTGTCCCGACTGCACGGCGCCCCACTCGACCGCAGCCGCCCGCTGTGGGAAATGCACCTGATCGAAGGCCTCGCCGACGGCCGCTACGCGGTATACACCAAGATCCACCACGCCCTCGCCGACGGCGCCTCCGCGATGAACCTGTTGCGCCGCAGCATGAGCGAGGACCCCACCCGCCGGGGCATGCCCGCTCCCTGGCAACCCGCCGCGCAGGAC
>RRBB01000258.1:0-14260 GCA_006543605.1 Rhodococcus sp. WS4 | reverse complement strand
GCGACATCCGTGCCGGTCAGATTCCCGATACCGATCTCGTCTCCGGTGCGCGATGCCCGACCCGCCAGAAATCGGCGCGCGAACCGCTCGTAGCGTCGAATCGTGGTCGGGGCCAGTCCCCGCACAACAATCAGATGGTGGCGATAGCGGACCAACATCTCATCACGACTCGTCGGCGTCGCCAGCGTCTCGAGCGGTACCACCCGCAGCTCCCGCAGATACTCCAACAGGCGCGCCACGGTCGCCACCGTCGGCACCCGCCGACGACCACTCGCCCGCCGGGATGCCAAGAATCCTTCCACCAGAGCAATACTCAGGTCCTCGACCGCAAGACCCTCGCCGGTCAGCCATCGATCGAGCTGTCCCATCAACACCATGTGGTGCCGGATGGCGCCGGGTCGGTGCCCGAGTCTGCGCAACTCCTCCTCGAAGCCCTCCGTGAACGGCACCAGCGGTCCCGCACCACGCATCCATGAAATCGTGCCCATCGGACACCTCCTCCGTCGGTGGAGCAACCTGCCCCACCGACAGAGCCTGGAACACGCGGGATTATCCCGACCCGAATTCATCCGGAGATGCACCCACCTGCATCAATACCGCCGCTTCGATACCCGTATCGGGATAATTCCGTGGTCGGGATAAGTCGAGGACCAGGAGATCGACGGTGGCGATGCGCCGCATCTCCGCCTCGACCGAATTGTCCAGCCGGGCGGCGCGCAGACGGGCGAACAGTTTGTCCGCCCGGGCGCAGAGCACCGTCATCCGCCGCCGGATCGCGACGTGCCCGAGGGCGGTCGCCAGGTGGGTCTTGCCGACCCCGACCGGACCCAGAACCAGAACCGAGTGACCGGCCTCGGCGAACCGCAACGACACCAGATCCGACAGCAGGGATCGGTCGTAGCGGAGGTCGTCGAGGGCGTTCCAGGTGTCGATCCGCATCGACTGATCCAGACCGGCTTTCGCCGACCGCAAAGCAGCCGAACGTGATTCGCGCCGGGACACCTCGTCGGCGAGGAGCAGTTCCAGGAACGCGACGTGGCTGAGTTGGTGCTGGCGGGCCAGGGCCAGCCTCTCGGGCAGGGTGTCCTTGAGGGCGCCGAGCTTGAGGGCCTTGAGAAGGGCGATCAGGTCGGCGCCGATCGGATCGACCGGCCCCGCGGGTGTGGGTGGGGTGGTCATCGTGTCTCCTTCGTGTCGGTGTTGCCGCCGGAGATCACCGTCAGATGCCCGGTCCGCTCGGTGGCACTATCGGTCCCGGCCGTGGCGGGCGCGGTCCCGGCAGTGGCAGGGGTGGTCCGCTCGGTGGCAACACCGGTCCCGGTAGTGGCAACGCCGGTCCCGGTTGTGGCCGGGCCGGTCCGGTCGGTGGCGAATTCGGCTGGGTCGCGGGTGAACCGGGACGGTGCCGCCGATCCGGCGGCCGGGAGCAGCGGTGTGGTGGTCTCGGTGGCGCGTTCGAGCATCGAGGCGATCTTGCTCACCGACACCACATCCAGATCCAGCGCCGTGCTGCACGCCGCTTCGACCGGTCCGGGCCCGTAGCGGCGGACCAGCCCGAGCAGTCGGTAGACCGCCCGCATCCGGATCCAGGGCAGCGGATCGTCGAGCAGTCTTTCGGCGTAGATCCCGACGCAGCGGCCGTGCCCGGCGCAGGTGCCGATCAGCCGGTCCAGGTCCCGCATCGCGTATCCGACCTTCTCGGTGGGCAGGTCCTCCGGGTCGGTGCTGCGTCCGCCGGCGGGCTGGCGCGGATGCACCTTCACCAGGGTTCCGCGGGCGTAGAACTTCACCAGTGCACTGTCCGCCCGGGCCTCGAGGGTGGATCCGATCCACGGTCCCGGGATCGAATACAGTGCCTTGGCGACCTCGGCATGAAAATCGCGGTGCACCTTGACCTGCTTGAAGATCGGCACGTCATAAGTTGGCGGGACAGCCAGCAGCATCGGTGCCTCGTCCGCGTCGAACACCTCGAGCGGGCGGGCGGCGGTGGTGCCGTGCGTCCGCATCCCCGCGGTGTCACGGCACCACGTTTCGGCGTGGTGTTGCGCCTCGGCGAGATCAGCGAATTCCTCACCAGCCCAGTAGTTTCCGCGTACATATTGAACGGCGCGCTCGACCCTAGGTTTATCTTTCGGGGACCGGATCCGGGCCGGGTCGGTGACGAACCCGGTGTGCTGGGCGTAGTCCAGCCAGCCCTGCGACAGCCGCGGATTGACCGCGTCCGCGTCGGTCACCACCGGCTTCAGGTTGTCGGGGATCAGGACCTTGAACACGCCACCGAAGAAGGTCCACGCCGCCTCGCAGCCGGCGATCACCGCCGCCAGGGTCTGCGAGTACGTCACCCACACGAACATGTGCCGCGAGTACACCGCGGTGAAGATCAGCGCGTGCACCTTGCGGCGCCGCCCGGTCTCCGGATCGGTCAGATAGCCGAGGTAGCCGAAGTCGATCTGGCATTCGCTGCCGGGATCGCCGTCGACGATCCGGACGGTGGTGTCCTTGCGGCCGAAACCGCACCGCTCGGTGGCGAATCGGTGCAACGTCCGATACGGCACCACACAGCCCTGACGGGCCAGCAGCGTTTCGATCTTGGTGATCGTCAGCGGCGGATGCGCGCCGTCGCCGGCCACCCACGCGGTGATCTGGTCCTCGAACCCCAACAGCCGGTCCCAGGCGGCGCCGTGTCCGCTCGGGCGGGCCGGGCGCACCGCCTCGATCACCGTCCCGATCAGCCCGTCGTCGAGGGCCTCGACCCCGTCGCTGCGCTGCAGCCCCGCGGCCTGCGCGGCCTCGATGTACCGGCGCGCGGTCTTGCGGTCCACCCCGCAGTGCGCCGCGATGGCGCGCAGTCCCGGCGGCCGGGACCCGGGCACCCCGAGCCAGACGCGGAGTACTTCCTTGACTTCGTTCACGTTGACCTCCCGAAAAGCCATGCCCGTCCGCCTTCGTGTCCGGGGATACCGACACGACGATCAAACGAGTCATTCGGCGGGACTTCGGCGCGACGCGCCGGGGTGGTCCCATGACTGGCAATCCGAGTGGTCCCATGAGGGTGGCAGAAATCAGGTCACGACGGTCCCATGCTCATGGCAGGCGACACTCCCATCACTGCCGATCCGGCCCACACGCTACACGTGTCAGCGGCCGGGCTACCGCGTCTCGCGTTTGGCGTCTCGGAAACGGCCATTACTGAGGCACCTCCCAGTGAGAGGCAAACACCACCATCGCCTGAAAGCTTGCTTGAGACATCTGGTCCTGGCCAGGCGTCGAGGTGATCGGCCCCTCGCGGCCCCAAGAGACCGGCATCTACAATGCAGGCAATTCCAAGCATTGATTTCATTCGAAATCGCTTCACTGGCTCCACCACCGCCGCGATTGGTGCCTCACAGATCGGTGCATCAGAAACGTCGATATCTTCAGTCCGTCCCCCGGCGTCTTTCATGTAGACGACGGGGCGATCCAAGGGCAGATACTGCGTGGTGGACAGGTCACTTTCACCGAGATCCACGACGCAGACGCGGCGGCCGATGCCACTGCTACTTCCTGGTGTCAGAACTGACAGGCCATCGGCAGATACGGAACAATCTGGCTAACAGCACTGTTCGCAGAGCGAGCCCAGCGCTCGCGAGTGGCTCGGATGCGAGCAGCCCGGACAAGCCCCACACGACTCGCCGGCCTGGACCCGCCGTGGACACAATCCATGACGCAGAAGTCCAGGTCAGTGGTGCCACCGCCACAGCGACTGAAGATTACGTTCGAATGAGGGACGTCGCTCAATTCATAGGGTAAACCGATCAGTATGTTGCGGAAGCCGGTGTCCCTCCCAGGCTGGTGTGCCGTTTGACGCCCGGTTCGGAATTCCCGGACCAGCGTCGAGGCTTGCGGGACGGGCCGAATCGGCTCGCTGTCCTCCAACAATCAGCCGACGGGGATGGAATACGGCGCGCCGCCGAGACACCCGTGGACATGCGTTGCGATACTTGTGTAGTGCAGCCTGGAATCCCGCCTCTCCTCGCGCTTGCCGTTGAGTTCACAGCCGCCACGAGCACCACATGACAGGAAACGAACCGGATCGCCCGATTCCGCCCGCGCCAGACCAGATCATGCTGGCTGAGTACGCTGCTATCCGGGACGAAGTCGAACGGCGCACCAACCTGCAGTGGAATGTGTTTGCACTTCAGATCACCACTGCCGGTCTGGTCACGAGTTTTGCCCTTTCGAGTGTTTCCAACCTCGCTCTGCTGCTCCTAATCCCGCTGACGTCGTACATGCTTGGAAGCCGTTACATCCTCCATGACTCTCACATCAAGCTGATCTCGCGCTATATCCAAGAATCGCTTTCCGTCCGCCTCCACGGCCAGCTCGAATGGGACACCTGGAAGGAGGCTAACCGCCCCGATAAAACCTGGACCCCGGCTCACCCCACTCGACTCGCTTTCGAGGGCATTGCAACACTGACTCTGGTCGCCGCCGCACTCGCCGCTGTGCACAATTGGTTCGCCAAAACCCCAGAGTGGTATCTAACCGCCGGGTTCGCGTTCGGCTGGCTTCTCGGACTGATTGCCACCTACATGCTGCACCGGGATTTCGAGCGTCCTAGCAGGCGTGACATATGTGCGGGCGCAACGACGGGTCGATCGCCAACCCCGTGACTTTCGTCAACGGCAACGGGCGTTCACACCGCATCTATTAGGACGGGACCTATCACCAATTTAGTGTCCCCGCCATCGATCCCTATTCGGTCACCACTGCAGCGATCGGTGTATCACGGCTCGGTGCGCCAGAAATGGTCGAATGAGAGACGCCCCGAAGTAGCGCATAAATATCCAGGGCAGCTAAAGCCGGCGAGGCACCAGCTGTTATGCAACTTCAACGGATCGCTGTCGCAGGCAGCCACACCAGTGTCGGCTTCTACTCCTAGCCGCTTGCGTCCATCGCCGAGCGTTGACCTGCGCCCAGTAATCAGCCTGCAGGACCAGTTCTGAAACGCCCGGTTCACGCGCTGTGGGTGCATACTCGGCGACGAACGATGTTCCTGTAGCCCGGCACCAGGGGCCTTTCCGCAGGCACTAGGCGTTTCATGTGGTAGGTCTGACATGGGACGGCACGCGGGGAACCTTGCGGTCCGATTTGAAGGAATCTTTCTAAGTGTCCACTACGGAGCAACGCAGGGCGATAAAATTACCTGATGGGAGCTGGTGCTTCCGACGGGGCGGTGAAGAATCCTCTGTGGGTTATCGGCCTCCTCCTCGGGCTTTGCGAACTCGTTTTGGGTGCCGCGGCGAGTCTGACGTCGGGATGGGTTCAGGGGTTGTTCGCAATTTTCATGGTTGGATATACATCCGCTGTGACAGCAACTTTCTTCTACTTGTTACTAACTCGAGCGCACGTGTTCTATGGCCCAGGTGAGTACAGGGGCGGCGCGACGCTCGAGGAGTATGCGAAGACTGTCGCCCGATCGAAGCTGGTGTCTTCAACCGCAGAAGCAGTCTTTTCATCTGTTGAGAGGACGCTGACGGCCAAAGACTTAAGCAGGCAAGAAGTAGCCACGATCATTGAATCCGTTCGCGACGAGGTGGAAAAAAGTGTCATATCCGTGGATCTATCCGCCTTGGAGGAAGGTCTAGGAACTGTTATGGTGCCAACGAGTCAGGGCACAACAGTGGCCACATTACTCGACACAATCTGGTATTCGACACCCGACAGTATTCCGCCCCGTTCATACCCGAGGTTCTGGCTTCTTCGCCGACTCGGCGATGGAAAAGAATTCAAGGACATCGGGTCGGAATGGGCTAGATCGAATGGCCAGGGTGGATTTGACCGACGGAGGCTTGAAGAGGTCGGCATCGGAGCGGGAGATGAGTTCGAAGTCCTTCCCGGACCTACACTCCGCGCAACGCAAAGAATCAAAGCAAGGCGTGATTCTGTAAGCCTATAACGCAGTTGGCGCAGTCCAGCGTTTCCTCCCGCGCTGCCGCGCACCGGCGGACAGCAAACACTCCCGGCTGCGACACCACAGTGGTGTTCATTCCGAAATCGACAGCCAGATCGACTAGGGGAACCCTCGCGACGTGCCGACCGACCAATCCACGCCTTGCGCGGGGCGGTGCGACCGAGGTGTCTCACGTCTCGGTGTCTCAGAAGCGGTCGATATCTTCAGTCCGTCCCCGCCGTCTTTCATGTAGCCCACGGGGCGATCCCAAGGGTGGATACTGCGTGGTGGGAGCGACCAGCGCTCTCGGCGCCCCAACAGTTATGTCCCGTCTGGGTCCAACAACAGGTTCCACTGATTGTCGTATGAGCGGAATTGCTTGCCGATTATGCCGTCGGATTGGCAGGCGAGGTAGTAGAAGAGGGCAGCCATGGAGGTCGTGGGGTCGATGGGAGACGGTCCTGGTTCCGAGCACACGAGTAGTCTGTCGGGTTGGTTTGGATCCCCCACGTCGGTGTCCATGGGTTCCAGGAGCGTATCCTTCGTGTTGACCCAAAGAGCCCGTCCAGCCGAGAAATCGGCGACATCGGCGTCGGAGACTGGGCGTGACGGCGTGGTCAGATGCTTGAGCCACAACCGTTTCCGCAACCCATGCACCCAGCCGCGGGTTGGGTCAGCCAGATCAACCACGCCCACCGCAATCTCGCCGTCATGGCTCAGTCCGCGCCGATTGAAGTTGGCCGAGCCGATCACGGCCATAGTGTCGTCGAAGATCCACATCTTTGAGTGCAGCCAGGAACACCGGTCTTGGCCGCCCTTATACGCCCAGATCGAGAACCGGTCTCGATGCGAACCCACGATGCGGCGCACGAGGTCGCGGCGGCGCTGATTGACCTGGAATAACTCCTTCTGTACGGTGCCGACGCCTGTGGTGAGTACCACCATGTGACGAAAGGTCGGCTTGGCGATTGTTTCAGCCAGAGCACGTACCAGTTCTTGGTCGCCCCCGATTGCCGCCGACGCAATGAAGTACTGATCCTCGACGTAGATCGTCTCCCTGGCCGACCGGATCCCCTGCACGAGCAGGTCGTGGATCGCCGACTCCCCTGTCGGGGCAAAGGCGAATTCGTTTGCAGCATCGAGGCGCTGCGCTCCCGGGCCCACAGTCGACGTGAAGTTCTCGGGCCGCTTTACTGTCAACGGGATGCCCGTCCGCGGGTTCCCGTAGGTCCGCACCACTTGTGCCGCGCACCCCGGGCCGCGCCGCGCTCCGCCCGACACCGGGACATGGGGAAGCCGGTCAGTCTTGTTCGCCCGGTGGCTCTCCCAACGGTGTGCCAGCGTCGCGTAGATGTCGGCGGCACCTGCGCCGGTTAGCTTGACCTGAACATCGTGCCAGGGCGGCACGAGGATCTCCGGATGATCTGGGTCCTTGTGTCGTAAGCGGTCCCGGCCAAAGTCCATGCCGCCGACGTATGCGACAACGCCTCCGCCGCTCGAGATCGCGACGACCTTTTGATGGAAGCAGCCGGCCGCCCGAAGTCGGTCGTCCAGGATCGCGGCACAACCCTTTTGTTTGTTTATCCAGGCGGCCGAGTCAGCGTTTGGGTTGCCCTGGTGACCAGATAGCAGCACCCGCACCCGTCCACCCGCGGCACCGACGTGGGCAAGCAGCTCGCCGATCTTCTGCTGGGTCGGAGTTGGCCCCACGGGGGTCTCGATGTCCAGCGCCCACCCCGAAACTAGGATGGTCTCACCTGAGCCGATCGCTGTGCCCACCGCCGCGTAGTAGTCGTCATAATCGATAAATGGCGTGAGGGTGTTACCCGTGGTCACCCGCGGGGGGTCACCACGTTTCGCGTGGGTGATGAACCAAGTCGCCAGCGGGTCTCTAGCGGGTATTGGCGCGACCGGCGCGATGTCGTTTTGGCGTCCCGCCGCCGGGGGGGCGGGTGCGACGATGTCGTTCAGAGCTGCCTGCCAGTCTTCGGATCGTATTCGACCTTAACCGGAGCGACCTGATCGGTCGGCAGCACCTCGATCCACTGGTCGAAGATCTGGAAATGCCTGTCCTTGTTGTTCGGATCCGCGTTCGGATCGTTCGGGTTCACTCGGAATCCGCCCTTCAACGGATAAAACCCGTGCTCGTACACCTTTTCAATCGGCGTCGCGGTCACCTTGTTGTCGTCGTTGACCTCAGTGTCCGGATACTTCTTCGTGTTGTTGGATTCTTCGTGTTTCGCCGCGACCTCGGCGCAGAGGAATTCGAGCGCGTCCCCGACCGTCACCTGCGCGCCAGCAGCGAGGTTCAGCGCGGTTCTGATCCTCTTCAGTTCGTCCGCGGGCGCCGCGTACGCAGCGTCGAGTCCGTCCGATCCCTCGACTCCGACGTTCTGCAACCAGTGGATGGCTGCCTTCTCCTTGCCAGGCCGGATAGGAATAATCGCTTTCACCCACGGCGCATTCAGGAAGGCGTTCCGCAGATTGTCACCGTCCAACTGGAGCAGCCAACCGAGCGAACTGCCGAGCGGTGCGGGTTGTGAGTCCTGCGTGATGAGGTAATTATCTGGGCGCTGTCGGTTGTCTGACCACGACACGATGCTGCCGTCCAGCCTCTTCTGCAAGTCGGCAAAACCGAGAAACTGCCTGGAGTAGACGCGTGGCTTCCACCAGTCCGGTGCAACGAAATACAACATCTTGTCCACGTCGAAAATGGAATTTAACAACTCGGCGAGGATGTGCCGGCTCTTGTCGTCGCCGAAGTAATACGTATCACTGGTCATAAGCGTGTCCATCAGGCGTCGATAGACGATGATCCGCTCTTCCTCGCGCAGGTCGTAGGCATTGCGCCGAACAATGCCAGATGCCAGGTTGACACGTTCCTTTACTGCGTTCACAAAGCCTTCCTGGGTCTTCCGGTCGTTCGCCGCCGACGCATTGAAAGCTTCCTTCTTCCTCGCTGCGTTCGCGGCCTCGATCTCCTTTTTCTTCGCCGCTGTTGGGGTGTACTTGAGGGCACCGCCCACCACGAAGTCCACTCGTTTGTCCCACTCAAGCCCACCCGCCGCGAGCACGCCGACCTCTACCTGCCCGGTGCTGGTAAACCGGCCCCCGAATGCCCATGTTCCGGTGAAATCCTCGCCGGTGGCCGAAATCTGGGTAAGCGGGAAGATTCCCGGGTCGCGTACGAGTTCGAATCCCTCCGGTGGAGCGGGTGGATTGGCGAACCCGACTACGACGAATCCGGACGGCACACTGTCGTCAAAATTCCACACGGCGTTCGCCTGGAACGGGACCAACTGGTCGGGTGGAGGGGTCGCGTCCGTCTGGTCGGGCACCGCCAGGAGATCCGGCGGCTGGGCCAGATGCACCAGGCTGGCGAGGCCGAGATCGTGGCCTGGTTCATCGACGAACGACTCCCAGCACAAGTAGGAGCCGATGTCCTGCACCTGAACGCCCACTTGTCGCATCTTGCGGCGCAGTTCGTAGTTGATCAGCTCACCATCATCGTTCGTTATCACATACCGCTTACTGTTTGTATCGGTTACTTCCGTCGTTGTCTTTAATGTCGATTTGAAATTCTCACGTATTTCGGTGGAGAGTTTCTCGGACTGCTCACGCATTCTCTTGTGCGTCTTCTCCCGAGCCACCGACTGGGTTTTATCCATATTGAGGGTGCCGGTGGCCGACACGCTTCCCGTGCCCCACGATTGGGTGACAGTACTGGTGAGCCCAAGTTTAAAATCATCGCGGTTTTCCTGTTTGACAGCGTCGCTGAGCTCGTCCTTATCGGTTGTGATCCGCTCGGACTTTAATGTCTTCTCCAGTGATTGCTCGATCGTTCGTTCCACAAGCGTTCTCCGCGTGGTCGTCTCGACTAGCTCGACGGTCGTGCCGGGACTCAGCCAAACGTGCCCGATCGGCGTGCCCAGGAAGGTATCCAGTTCGAAGAAGTACTGCCGAAACAGATGGACTATTCCCACTGGGGACAGCGTCACATCGGAGACCGATTTCGTCGGATCGAACGCCAGATACGGATCCTCGTAGTCAAGCGCGTCGTACTCCTCGAGCAGAAGCCGCACGGCATCTGGTGCTGGCTCGAGACCGGCATAGAAAGTCGCGGTCAGTTCCGCGATCCGATCCATGTCGAACAGCAGTTTTAGGCCGCCGGCGAGCGCGCTTTCATGCGCGAGTGCCTGCCGGATGTCGCGGCGGGCCGCGTCGAGTTGACGAGATCGACGAGCGTCGGTTTCGTCGCTGGGCTCACCTGGGAGATGTTCCACCCCATGGCTGCTCCTACACGCATCGATCGAGCGCTGGTTGTAGTAATCGACAACGTCCCTTTGCAGAATTTGCGTCAGCGCATACGGGCCAACGAATCTCTCCCACTGGTCGCGGTCTTTCGGTATCCGGCGGTGCTCGTCGAGCCGGTCCGCGACCACTTTCAGGACGATTGAGTGCTGGGCGCGCAACCGGGGAACGGTCCCCGGCTCTGCGGGAGCGTAGTCGTGCACTGTTAACGCGCAGTCTTCGTTGAAGGCGGCCCGCACGTCGCTCAACAACTGCTCGCCGAAACGATTCACTAAACCGTGCTTTGCAGCGGCGATCGAATGCCGGACCCGCTCCAGCTTGCGGCCCGACTTCCAGCCGATCATCGGCTGGTAGACACCGAAGATCTCACTAGCGTAGGGAAGTACCGACTGATAGCCGGTGAGGTCGCTGATTCGCTTGGTACCGATTGCCATCGCCAGTCTTCCTTGTATTGGACGTAGCCTGGTGATAAGACGGCACGCGTCCACTCCGGTGCGGTATGCGCGAATGCGCATCGGCGCGGCCGGCGACAACCGCCGTGTATTCGCCACGGTCGGGCGGCACTGCCAGCTTCGCTTAACTCTCAGGTGCGTGATGGGCTCAGCTCAAATTGTCGTGACCTGCTGGAAGACTCCTTGTTTGGAGGGAGCGGTTGTCCCCGGTTTGCCAGCTGCTCCTGGAGTACCAGGGAGACCCGGTGGGGAGGGAGCCCCCGGATTTGTGGCCGCATGGCCGAAATCGCTCGCCTTACCGTTCGCGCCTTGCGCTCCTGCGAGTCCGCCTGCTCCGCCATCGCCAGATTCGCCGGCTGCGCCTCCTTTTGCGGTCCAGACATTTTGCCCCCCGCTTTGATCGCTAATAAAGAACACCAGCATATCGCCGGCAATTCCGCCATTGGCGCCGTTGCCGCCGTTGCCGCCGTTGCCTCCGTTGCCGCCCTTGCCCCCATAGCCGCTCGGTTCGCAGTTAGATCCAAATCCGCCGACGCCTCCCGCACCGCCAGCGGCACCCTTGCCGCCATCGCCGCCATCGCCCCCCTTGCCTCCTGAAACGTCGACCTCCCATCCGCTACTGAGCACGGCAACGTGGAGTTCGAAGGTTTTTCCTGGTTGACCATCCGAGCCGTCGCCACCGTTGCCGCCGTTGCCGCCTATCCCGCCTTCTCCGCCCCGCCCTGCGGGTGTGTCATCCGAGAAGATATCTGTGCATCCTGCATTGACCCCGTCCGACCCGACACTGCCGACCGGCTCACCAGTCGGTCCTGGTGATCCGTTTCTTCCATCCACTCCGCGATAATCGATCCCGCCCATGCCCGTTGCCTTTCCGACGAAGGTGTCACCCACCAATTTGTAGCTTGTCAGCGCCAATTTTCCATCACTGCCAATTTTCCATCACTTGCGTCGCGCGATTTTGAATCTCGTCGATGGGGAGTCGGTCAGTCCATCCCTCGATCGGCCCTGGTTTAGTTATTCCCGAGATGTCCTGCACGATTTGATCATGGCGCACTTTCAGATCAGGCATGTCGTTAACTCCTTCGACCTTGTTGCAAGTGAGAAAGAAGTGACTGCCTTGCGGCACAATCCAACCTCCCCAATGGAAAATTACATTCATCGCTTGAAGAGAAAGAATATTTCTATGAATATAGAGTATTCCGCGCACGTCTAGGTTTAGGTCACCAAACTCGATCTGATTAATTATCAGGTGCCCATCGCCCGCCGGTGAAATTATCTCGACGATCCGTTTCGCTACGACATTCGCCAACACTGAACTGTGGCCCACGCGCTCAAGGTGTGCAGCTGTCTCGTGGACTACTTCCCGGGCGATCGCCGCCCGACGAGGCACTGTGGTGAGTCCTGATATGGGGTGGTCTGAAACCCATTGTTCTGGGCCCAAATTCACTAATCCGGGAAATGATACGCGCTGGGCAATCTCGCGAGCCTCGTTTAGGTGCTCAAGTGCAACCGTTGGTGGTATGAATCCAGCGTCATGCATTTCTTCTAGCGAGGACAATCGGCGCTGAACGAGAAAGGGTGAAGCTGGAGAGTCCGGGCTGGCTGAGAAAACCACCGGAAGATTTCCATCTTCCACGACAAACGTTTCTGCCTTCATCTTTACTTCCTGATCGTCTATCCAAATTGGTATTCTGATGCGTTTCAATCGCTCCGCGGGGAGACTACATATTTAAACTTCCGCTTGACGTGAGGCATTAGCGCATGGCATTTCATCGCTATGCGCCGGGCGAGGCGATCAACAAGACTGGTCGGTTTCCACTCTTGATCGTCCTCCTTTGCGATGTCGATGTCACTGTTGATTCGCGTCTCTAACATCTTGCGACCAGGCTGATACGACTAAAGATTCGGAACGCCAAGGGGTTTCGGGGCAATCTTCCCAGAACTTTGACGCCACGATTCAGCGCTGCCGCGCCCGATGCTTTCAACCGGTGGGTGGTGGGCGTGCAAAAAGGGCATGGGATGGCCAGTGGGATTATTGCTTCAACCTGCGACGATGCGACGGAATTGTAGAGTAGGAACGGTCACCCCACCTGCCCGGCTGGCTGGTCATTTGTTCGCCTCCGGAGAGGTCAATGACGAGAGCGGTGATGTTGCCGGCGCCGTCAAGCGCAAGAGCAGGAGCCGGTCCCGGGCCCACACCTCAGCGGCGTGGGCGCCGGGCGGGGCGGGGTATGCCATGCCGATGTAGCGGGTCAGCCGGTGGGTCCGGATGGTCGATCGCCTGGGAGACGGTGAATGCCCCCGCCTCTGCCACACCGCGGCCAGGGTGTGATCGTTAGGGCATGTGACAAAATAATGTCGCTTTAGCTGGTTTCGGGCGTTACCGTTGCGCTATGACGGATGTGGCGGACTCGGTGGCGCGGCGGTATGCGGTGATGCGCCCGCATTTAACGGAGTTTCAGCGGCGGTTGTGGCTGGGCGCAGAGGCCGCCGAGTTGGGGCCTGGCGGGGTCGCGATCGTGGCCGCGGCGACCAGGGTCGCGGCCGACACGGTGCGTCGGGGTCGCAAGGAAGCCGGGAACGGGACGGCTCCGGGTTCGGGGCGGTCCCGGCGACCGGGGGGAGGTCGTAAGCGCGCCGAGGCCCATGACGAGGGTCTGGTGGAGTCGTTCGAGTCGCTGATCGACCCGGTGACCAGGGGTGATCCGATGTCGCCGTTGCGGTGGACCTCGAAATCGATTCGCGCCCTGACCGCGGCTCTACGGGACAGGGGCCATCAGGTCAGCGATATGGTGACCCGGCGACTGCTCAGGGAGGGTGGATACAGTCTTCAGGCCAACGCCAAGACCATCGAGGGCAACCAACACGCCGACCGCGACGACCAGTTCCAGTACCTCAACGACCAGGCCGCAGACCACCTCGATGCCGGCGATCCGGTCATCAGTGTCGACACCAAAAAGAAGGAGCGTGCGCCACGAAGCGCCTTGTCATATTCCCAGTTCAGCTGGGAGGAATTCGGAGGAAATATTCCTGGGTCTGATGGCTTACCTGGATCCGAAAGGAGAAGGGAACCGTAGCATGCCATTGAAGCAGCGACCGTGTCCAGGTATCAGGAACGGGGTGCTGCGGGACCCGAGCGACATGGTGAAAGCGAAACTGCTTGAACCCCAATCCCCAGAAGACGCAACTTCTCGTCCGTCGGAAATGTACCTGAAACCGGCGCCGCATCGTGTATCGGAGTCAGCTCCTATCCGATACAGCCTCCGTGGTGCGGAGCGATTCCCAATGAGGGAATTCAAGGGGATGAACGGGGCACCTAAATCGCTCTATGACGTATGGCAAGGACGAACGTGGGATCGCCTAACGGGCACGCGCCATGTGCCCTATGGCGACAGAGGCCCAGTAGTAGTCGTGGGAGTAACGCCCCACCGAGGAGGACCCTGCGTGCCAGGGTGAGTTGAGTCCACTGGTTCACAGCAACCCCGCCTGCAGGGCGAGATACGGATCAACCCCACCATGACGATCTCCAGCATCATGCCGGTCGAGGACAATGACCGCATGGTCT
>RRBB01000257.1:0-14320 GCA_006543605.1 Rhodococcus sp. WS4 | reverse complement strand
AGTACTCGCGCCTGCCGTGCGCGCCGTCGCCGACGGAGATCCGGCGCCACTGCTTCGCCGGGACCGCGGCGATCATCTCGTCGGCGCGGCCGGAGCGGCCGTGCAGGGTGAACACATCGTCGTTGCACCGGGTGGCCAACACATACGAGACATCGCGTTCCTCGAGCCAGACCCGCAGGTACTTCACCTGACCGTAGGCCTCGTCGGCGGTGGCCCAGGAGAACGGGACCTGTGCGTCGAGGGCGCGTTCGATCATGTGTTGCGCCAGTCTCGGTTTGGTCGCGAACTCGATGTCGTCAGTGATGCCGGCGGCGCGGCACCGGTCGCGGTCGGAGGTCCAGGATTCGGGCAGGTACAGCTCCCGGTCGATCAAGGCGTGGCCGGCGCCGCTGGCGTAGGCGAGGAAGACCCCGATCTGGCAGTTTTCCACTCGCCCGGCGGTGCCCGAGTACTGGCGTTGCACCCCGGCCGAGCGGGTGCCCTTCTTGAGGAAACCGGTGTCATCGACGATCAACACGCCGGCCGGATTGCCGAGGCGTTCGACCACGTAGTCACGCACATCGTCGCGCACCCCGTCGATGTCCCAGTCGGCCCGCCGCAGCAGACGTTGCATCCCGTCCGGGCTCATTTCACCGGCCCGCTCGGCGAGGGTCCACCCGTTCTTGCGTTCCAGACCCGCAACCAAACCCGTCACATATTCACGGACCCGGGACCGCGGTTCCGACCGGGCGAACCGACCGGAGATCCGCTCATGCAACGCTTCCAACTCGGAAACAACCAAATCAAGGACCACACAACCAGTATCGTCTACCTGTCAAGCAAGTGCCGTTGCAGTACTAGTCCTCGGCCGCGGCCCGGACCTTGAACAGTACGATCTGCTCGTTGGCGAACGGAATGACCGACGCCGGACTCGCCCCTTCCGTGCGTGGCAGCAGGTGCACCGGGACGTCGGGCCTCACGTCGAGCACGAACTGCCGCATCGCATCCCGGGCGGGATCGTCGAGGCCGCCGCCGATGACGACGAGGTCGACGTTGCCGTCCAGCAGTGTCTGCCGGATGCGGTCGCGGTCGTTGAACGCGACCACGTCTCGTCCGAACCGGCCCAGTTCTTCCTTCAACACGTCCAGCGTGGACTGACGCCTGCCGATCAAGAGGAGCCGCGGCTCGGTCATGCGCGGGCACTCACGCCGCGGCGCGCGTCCACAGCGGCCCGCACCTCGGGCGCGACGTCGGTCGCGAACTTCCGGACCTGGGCGAGGTCGTCGCCGTCCGTGCCGAAAACGAACGTATCCATGCCCGTCTCCACCACGAGTTCCGTCAGTTGGCTCACCCACTGCTCGGCGATCCCGCTGAACAGCGTGTCCGACGGAGTGTCGGCGACCCGACCGAAGACGTTGTAGGCGCGGACGATCGAACTGGGATCGCGGCCGGCGTCCGCCGCACCCGCATCGATCTTCTCGTGCATGCCCGGCAGGACCTCCGGCGGGAAGTAGGAACTCGACGGAATCCACCCGTCGGCGGAGCGCCCGAGCGAGCGCAGCAACCGCGGGCCGCCGACACCGAGCCAGATCCCCATCGGGTGCGCCGGGACCGGCCCGGGATGCACGCCCTCGAGACGGTAATGCGTGCCCTCCGATCGGACGGCGCGCTTACCGGACCACATCCGGCGGATCACCTCGACCGCCTCCTCCAACGCCGTCGCGGCCTGTCCGGGAGTTCGGACGTCGCCTCCCATCGCCCCGATCGCCTCCCAGAAGGCGCCGGCGCCCAACGCCAGTTCGAACCGGCCGCCCGACAGCACGTCGAGGCTGGCCGCGGCCTTCGCCATCACCGCCGGTGGGCGCAGCGGCAGGCACGCGACGTCGGGAAAGACGCGCACCCGCTCGGTCCGGGCCAGCAGGGTGCCCATCAGCGAAAAGGAGTCGAGGAACTTCGCCTGGTACGGGTGATCCTGGACGCCGATGAGGTCGAGCCCGGTCTCGTCGGCGAGCGCGGCGAGTGCGAAGGTGTTGTCCAGCAACTCCACCGTCGGGGTGACGAACACCCCGAACTGGAGGGTCCTGCCGTAGTCGGTCATCTCGGTCGCGTCCCCTCTTCGATCGCCGGCCGTCGGGGGTCGGCGTGGATCAACCTGCCCGGCCGATGCCGATCGGGTCGCTGGGCTCCTTCGATCATCCAACACCTCGCCCGCCGGGAACACCCGGTTCGTCGCGCGGCATAGTGGGTTCATGACATCTGACGACACGACGAACAGCTCCGCCCCCGAAGTGCGGGACGCCCCCGAACACCACCGCTTCGAGATCCACGTCGACGGACAGCGGGCCGGGTTGACCGAGTACCTGGACCGCGACAACCAGCGCATCTTCTTCCACACCGAGATCGGCGACGAGTTCGCCGGGCGCGGCCTCGCCAGCGCCCTGATCCACAGCGCGCTCGACCAGACCGTTCGCGGCGGCAAGCGGATCGTGCCGATCTGCCCGTTCGTCGCCGGCTACCTGAAGAAGCACGACGACTTCGCCGACAGCGTCGACCCGGTCACCCCCGACGCCATCCAGGCGGTGCAGGAGTCGCGAGGCTGATCACGGCGTCGTGTCGGCGTCCCGCGACTCCTCGAGCTGCCCGATGAGGGTCGCGGCGTCGTAGGGGCCGCTGTGCCGGGTGAGTTCGGTGCCCGTCGCGCCGAGGTAGAACGTCGGGGTCACCCGGAAATCGCTCGACTCGGCGTCCAGTTCGTCGTCGTCGATGCGGTGGAGGTATTCGCCCTTGCGAATGTCCTCCTCGAACCGGTCCATCTCGAGCCCCAGCTCGGCCGCGTAGCCGAAGACCTCGTCCTCGGCGAGGGCGTCGCTGTTGGCGAACAGGTGGTCGTGCATCTCCCAGAACCGTCCCTGCGCTGCGGCGGCCTCGCCGGCCTGGGCGGCGAAACGGGCATGCGGGTGCACGGCGTCGAGAGGCAGATGCCGGAACACGTAACGGAGTTCGTCACCGAAATGTGCTCGCACGTCCCGAATGCTGCCCGTGGCCTTGCTGCAGAACGGGCATTCGAAATCGCCATACTCGACGAGAGTGAGCGGCGCATCGGCGGGGCCCCGCACGTGATCACGCGCGAGATCGACGGGCCGCAGGAGGGTGAGCCCGGGCGCCTTCGTCGGCGGGTACCGCCAGTCCGAGAGCCGGAACAGCGCCCAGCCGAGGACCGTCGCGATGACGGCCGCGGTCAGGACGCCGACCCGGGCGTCGTTGGCCAGCTCGGGTGAATCGATGGCGAGGTCGACGATGAACAGTGAGATGGTGAAGCCGATGCCGGCCAGCGCGCTGCCACCGGTGATCTGCGAGAGTGTCAGCCCGGGCGGCAGGCTTCCCGGCCGCAGCTTCGAGAAGACGGCGGTGGCCGCGGTGATGCCGACGAGCTTGCCGACCACCAGGCCGAGCACGATGCCCCAGGCCAGCGAAGAGCGGGCCGCGTCCGCGAGGGTCTGACCGGTGATGACCACCCCGGCGTTCGCGAGCGCGAAGATCGGCACGACGAGGAACGCCGTGTACGGCTGGTAGAAGCGCAGGAGCCGCTCGTTGACGGACACCGCCCGCAGCACACCCAGCTGCGCGGCGCGGGCGTATTCGGAGTTGGGTGATTGCCGGAACGCGCGGGTGAGTTCACCGGCCCGCTCCACCTCGCTGCGTCGCGGCGGATACACCGGCAGGATCAGCGCGATCAGCACACCCACGAGGGTGGGGTGGACCCCGGACTCGTAGAACGCCACCCAGGTGGCCGCCGCGACGACGAAGTACGCGACGCCCCGCCACACCTCGAGCTTGCGCAACTGCATGATCAGCAGCAGTCCGACGCACCCGAGGAGCAGCGGTCCGAGCCGCAGGTTGTCGGTGTAGAAGAAGGCGATGATCGCGAGGGCGCCGATGTCGTCGGCGACGGCGAGGGTCAGGATGAACAGGCGCAGCCGGGCGGGGCATCTCGGCCCGACCAGCGCGAGCGCCCCCAGCACGAACGCGGTGTCGGTGGAGACCACGACACCCCACGCGCTCGCCTCGTCGCCGCTGGGGTTGAGCACCAGGAACAGGGCGGCGGGCAGCGCCAGCCCTGCGATGGCGGCGAGGAGCGGAACGGCGGCGCGGGCGCGGTCGGTGAGTTCGCCGATCGTCAGCTCGCGTTTCACCTCCAGCCCGACGACGAAGAAGAACAGCGTCATCAACCCGTCGTTGACCCAGTGCTTCAGGTCGAGGCCGACGCTGTAATCGCCGATCTGGATCGTCACCGGCGTGTGCCAGAACGTCTCGTACGAATCACCGATGTTGGCCCACACCAACGCGAGCACCGTCGCGACGAGGAGGAAGCCGGCCGACAACTTGTCGTCGTCGGTGTCGTCGCGAATCTCGGCCAACCGCATCGACAGTCGTCGAAGTGTGGTGGGGCTGCTCTGGCCGACCGTCATCAGTTCCCCGTCAGACGTAGTTTTCGAGAACGAACTTGGTGAAGCCCTTGCGGATCAGCCGGACGGCCTGCTTCTGCCCCTGCCGCAGCACGGACTTCGGCACCCAGACCTTCGGCTCGACCGAGATCGTCAGATACACCGACGTCCCACGCGCGGTGGGGGTCAGCCGGTAATCGCCTTCCTGGCACTTCTGCTTCTCGCTCTCGAGGAGCGTCCACGACATGTGCTCGTCCCCGATCCACTTGTGCTCGGCCAGCTGAACGTCGGAGACGCCGAGGACGGCGAGGGTCATCCGCACGGTGCGGGGACGGCCGTCGTCGAATCGGGACTCGACGACCACCTTTTTGTGCACCGCCGACCACTCGGGGATGCGTTCGACCTCCACCAGAGCAGCCATCACCTGTTCCGGGGTGGCCTCGATCTCGAACTCGCCTGACACCGACAACGCCATCTGGTGTTCTTCCTCTCGTCGGATGTGCCCACGTGAGTGGCATTGCGTCGTCCAGCACGCTTTGCCACTCACCTGCGGCCTACAGTTCGGCCGCGTAGCGCTCCAGCATGGCAGCAAGTTCGTCGGGGCGCGCGAGGGCCGCGAGATGCCCCGCGTCGATGACCTCCGGCGCGATGCCCAGCCGCTCCCGGACGATCCGCTGCATGAAGTCGAGGGGAAACAGCCGATCGCGGCTGCCCGCCACGACGCGCGTCTTCACGTGCGGCCAGGCGTCGGCCTGCCACACCGTCTCGAACGGGGTATCCGACATCACCGGCTCCTCCTGGCTGAACGCCTGCTCGGTGACGTCGGCGGGCACGTCGTGGAAGAACAGCGACCGCAGGTCGTCGGGGGCGTCCGGGTCGCGGCCCTCCAGCACGTCGAACGCGCGTTTCGCCTCCTGTTGACCGGTGGTCGTCCACCACTGTCCGGGCGCCTCCCCCGGCGCCGGCAGCATCGGCGCCACGAGAACCAGGAGATCGACGTCGACCTCGCCGCGTTGACACACGATCGCCGCGGTGAACGCAGACATCGACTGTGCAACCAGCACGATCGCCCCCTCGACGTCTTCGACGGCATCGACGACGACGTCGGCGAACTCGTACTGCCCCGCGTCGTCGTCCCCGTACGGCAGGTCGACGGCGATCACCGAGTGCCCGTTTCCCTCCAGCAGCGGTGTGACGCGATGCCAGTACCACGAGTCCGAGCCGGCGCCGGGCAGCAGGACGAAAGTTGCGGGCATCTCGACTCATCTCCTGTTTCCGGGACACGAACGGTCGAGTCGAGCCTAAGCGCTACGTGAGCGGCAATGCGCGCCCGAACACACTTTGCCACTCACGTGCGGGGTGTGAAACGGCGGAGCGTCGGGCGGCGATACACCCAATAGGTCGGACACCTCGTTCCGACCGTGCCGGGATCGACCACACGTTTCGAGAATGAGCTGACATGTTCACCAACCACCTCTTCGGCGGAATGACCGAACAGGAAATCGACATCGAGATCGCCGACGAGCTGGCGGTCTGACGCACCTCACCTCCTGTGAGCGGCGTTGCGCATCCCGGCACACCGCGCCACTCACCTGCGAATTACCTTCACGCTCAGCAGGTTCCCCCGCTTGCTCATGCCCGACGGAATCTCGGCGTAGCGTCACGTGGACACTGTCGACGGAGGAGTGCTCATGTCGGGCGAACTGTCGTTCTTCGAACTGGGTGTGGCCAACACCGAGCAGGGCCGCAAATTCTATTCAGCATTGTTCGGCTGGGAATTCGAACCCGGCCCCGGCGGGTCGGGTTACTCGATAAACACACCGAACGTCCCGGGCGGCATCCACGGCGGTGACGAGGGAGCAAGCCCCTACGTCTTCTTCCGGGTGCCCGACCTCGCCGCCGCCGTCGAGCAGGTGCTGGCACTGGGCGGCACCGTCGACGCCGTGGATCTGGGCGACGACCCGGAGTCGGTGGCGAAATTCGGCAAGTTCAAGCTGTGCCACGACGATCAGGGATCCGCGTTCGGACTGCACGAACCACCCGACGGACACTGATCAGCGCGCCTCGGGACGGAGAACTCCCAGGGCGCGCTGATCACGGAGCGACCGGTCTACGGTTCGTTCGGTGAGTCGCCACCGCCCTCGTCACCGCTGGACGTGGCCGGTTGCGGCAGACCGTCGTCGGGGCCGTCGCACCAATTGTCGTATTGGTTGTACGGTTCAGCGCCCCACGCCGGAACGTTGTTCTCGTACGGTTCCGCCCAGTCGTCACAACCGGCCGGGCCGGTCGGCGGAACACCAGGAGGCAGTGGCGCAACCGTGTCCGGCGCGCGGACCGGTACGACTGCCGAGTCGAGCGCGTCACCCCAGGCGACACCGGATGTTCCCAAACCGATCGAGGCCGCAAACACAGCGACCGCAGCCAATCTCATGCCGACCTTCATCGTTGCCTCCCATAGGTGAATTACGCTGCCCCTCGGCTATACCCAAAGACAACGTAAACAATCCTCGAAGGGCGAATTTCGTGGATGAAATTCGACGGGCGGTCGGTTTCACGCCACGACCGAGTCACGCGACGGGCCCTTGCTCGCGTGAACGATCACCGTCGAATCAGGGATTGACCGTCCGACCCTGGTCACTGTTGACGGGCGGCTGCGAGGAAATGCCGTCCTCGGGGCCGTCGCACCAATTGTCGAACTGGTTGTACGGATCGGTGCCCCATTGCGGCACATTGTTCTCGTAGGGTTCCGCCCAATCGTCGCACCCGACCGGGCCGTTCTGCGGGAATCCGGGTGGCATCGGTTGAACGACATCCGGCCTACGCACCGGCACCGCCGAGTCGAGAGTGCCACCCCAGGCGACACCGGACGCTCCAAATCCGATCGAAGCCGCGAACACTGCTACCGCGGCCACTCTCCTGCCCATTCTCATGACTGCCTCCGTGTGGTGTTATGGCCTCTCGGGGCGATACCCAGAAACCCGGAAAACAATCCTCGAAGTGGGCGTTTCGTCCAAGAAATTCGACGATCAGTCGGTTTCGGGACGGCAGCGCATGTACATCTCGGTCACCGACGTCAGGACCTGCTTGCCCGACCCGTTGAGAATCTCCGCCGCGACGGTCACCAACGCCCGACCGCGATCGTCCGGCACCACATCCTCGATCACCAGTTTTCCGGTGAGAACGTCACCCGGCTTCACCGGCCGGAGGAAGTTGACGTCGCGCATCCGCTTCCCGGCGATGACGCTCCACCCCGTGTACAGCGTCGACGCCGACAGCCGCTGACACACCGCGATGGTGTGAACACCACTCGCGATGAGCCCACCGAAATAGCCCTCATCTGCAGATTCCCGGTCGATGTGGAACGACTGCGGATCCCACTGTCCCGCGAACTCGAGCAGCTCCTCCTCCGTCACCGTGTACGAGCCCAGCTCGAACTTCTCGCCGACCCGCAGGTCGTCCGCATAGACGACGTCACACTTGCTGTCCACCACACACCGTCCGATCATTCGCCCACGCCCCCGACACGGAGACTGCAGTCGAGGATATGACCGCGCGAACACAGCGAGCACACGGCCCTCCGAGACGACGGTCGTAGGTGGCTGTCAGTTCTCGTCGTACCTCGGCCAGCCCGGATACGGAGCCAGCGTCGGATACGGGGTGTCGTGCGGGAGGTTCGCCTTCTCAGGTCTCGCCTCCCGGGCATCGGGCATCCGCGAGTCGCACTCCGAGTAGGCACTCTGATCGCGCGCAGCCTGCAGATGTTCGACAACCTTCCACCCAGCGAATACATCCGCCGATGGGGCGCGCTCCGCACCCTCCGCGACAGAGAGTTCAGGAGTGTTGGACAGCGCCTGGCCCGTCCCCACAATCCTCAAGGTTTCGGCTTGTGGGGACGGGCCCGTCAAATTGAAGAACCGACCGTCCTTTTCGGCCATGACGCTGTAATTGCCCGAACACACAGTGACGAACCAACCGTCTTCAGTCGGCGCCATCTGCAATAGATGCTCGAATTGGGTTCCGACGAGCCGTTCCGGTTCCGGGTCAGTTGAATGGTCGAAATCCACTCTGTCGCGTTGTCGTGATGTCGCTTCGGCGAATCCTGGGTAGCCCGCCGACAATGCGTGACCATGAATCGCGAGATAGTACGACTCCATATACGCGCGCACCATTACTGCAGGCACCCTGAGTAGATCGATACCCGTGTCCGCCGACCACCGAACGTTGTAGTTGACGCTCTCGGGAACGCTGTATCCCGCGACAACGTCGTCCGGGGAATCCACGGGCGTGGTCGATTCGTCGCCACAGGCCGCAACCACCAGGACTACGCTGGCCAGGGCGGCCGCCAACCGCGGCCTCATCGACCGAACTCCATGTTCTGGACCTGCTCACGACCAGCGTTCATGGCATCGACAAACTCACCGACCCCGGTGAAACCTGCTTCGGTGATGTATCCCGCCAAGCTCGACGAAAGCATCGGTGTCGTGAAACTGGGACGTTCAGCGACGATCTCGTCATACGGCAACAGCGGACCATTCACGCCATCGCGGAAGTCCTCGAGCCCGACATATGGGTCCAGCGATCCGCCATTTGCTGCCTGAAGACCAAGGGCGATCTGGTAGTACTGCTTCGCGAGAAGCGAATCCTCGGCGAACTGAGTGTTCGGCTGGACGGTGCTGTCGGGGACAGCGCCCATGACCGCACTCTTGAATGCCGGATCCGCCAGATCGATTCCGCTCGAGATGATCGGACCGGCTCCCGGAATGAACTCGACACCCTTACTCACCACAGTTCTGATGGTGTCGTAGGCAACACCCTTGCTCTCGAAACCAGCTGAATTGTTGGATGATTCATCGCCCGCGCGGTCAGCGAACTCGAGATCGAGCCCTTTGTCGACCACACCTTGAATACTGCCTGCCCATGACCCGTACTCGTAGTGCGGCATCTGCGGAGTGAGCCCTTCCAACGCCCATGCCTGCTCCAGCTGGGCGGACATTCCGAATGCCTGTGCGTTGAAGTAGCTCGCCGCGTCTGCGTTGGAGTCGATTACCGAGAACAGGCGGGGTGCGTTCTCGAGTCCGAATTCCGCGCCGGCCGGGCTGATGAAACCCGAGGTGCCCGCGAGGTCGCCGGGCACCCCCACCATATTGCCGATGTAGGGTGCGAGGGATTTGCCCAAGGCCTGTGTGATGCCGGGGTTGACCTCACCGATGGCTTGGCCGTTCGCCCCCGGGATGTCCAGCAGTTCGGCGTCTTTGGCGGCGAGGAGTTGTGACAGTCCGAATGCCGTTTCACCGGCTTGTGTCGACCGGAATAGTTCACCGGGGTCGGATGGGTCCGAGGGTCGGGCGTCGTCGGCGATCCAGTCGAACATTCCCGCGACCTTCTGTTCGCCGCCCTCGGTCCAATCCCGTTGGAGCAGGGGCATGACGACGTCGTCCCGGTTGTAGTCGGCCGGCATGCCGTCGCCGGACAGGATGTTGTGGACGGCGACATGATCGCGTCCGCCGACACCGACCATGTCCTGCAGGAGTGTCTCGACGCTGTCGCGGCTCAGCGAATTATGGTCGAAGGAGTCCCCGATCAACAGGCTCTTGTCGCTGGTGGCAGATGCTATTTCGCCGGCGCGGGACAGAAGGCTTTCGCTCAGCTCGCTCCCCTGCTGGACGGCCGGGTCGGCGAGGCCGAACGCCTTGGTGAATCGGGCCAGGTCCTCGCCGTTGTTGACTACTACGGACGGTTGCGGGACGTCGTGCGCGCCCTTCATCAGGTTGCCGGTCGACGTCACCGGTCCCTCGAACAGCCCGCGGAGGCCGTCCGGGATGTGGCTCTGCCCGCCGACGTCACCGGCGGCGCTGCCGACGTTGTAGTTCGACACGACGGCGAGGCCGTTGGACAGCGCGCTCGCCGCCTCGGTGCGTCCGTTCTCGCTGTACTGCTCCGACAGTTCCAGAAAGCCGTCCTTGCCGACCGCCGAATAGAACTGCTGAAGGAAGTCCATCGTTCCTTGCGGAACGTCGCTGACCTTGCCACCGTCTGCCAGCGTCTTCACCTGTTCGGGGGTGAGCCCGGCGGCGGCGATCTCCCGCGCGACACGGTCACGGACATCCTGCGGGATGTCGGAACCCCCACGCGCGACCTGCGCGCCCAACTCGGTGCCCTCGTGCCCCGACAGCCCTGCGGACGCCGGGGCACTCGCCGCCACGGCCCCGAGTGCGTCCCGGATCGCGCTCGCCATGCCCCGATCGGCGTTGTCGAGTTCCGCCAGCGCTCCATCGAGTTGGCTGCGCCAGTACTCCGTCAGGTCGGCGTGCTGGGCGGCTTCGGCGTCGGTCATCGTCGTCGGCTGACTGACGAGTTGCCAGTCGTCGGACACGGTGAATCCGTCACCTGCAGCCTTGTCGATCACGGTGGCGACGTAGTCCCGCGCATGGCCGAGGCGATCCGCCCCGCCCACGAGGGCATTCGACAGATCCTCCAGATCGTCTGCGAGCCGCCGGATTTCCGTTCGCTCGGTGTTCGCTCGCTGCTCGGCGGCCGCCTGCGCCGGGCCGCGCCAATCGTCGTGCCGGCCCAGATCCGCGACAACGCGATAGACGTCCTCCGCCCGGCTTCGAGTGTCTTCGGCGGTCCGTCCGATTTCCTCACCTGCCGCGGTCAGGTCTCGTGGATTCCAGACGTGCAGTTGCGACCGGCGGGGAATCACATCTCCCCATCGCCGACAGCTGCGATGCGAAGGACGTGTCGGTGACCTCGTAGTTCTCGGCCCCGTCTCCCGCGATGAACGCCATCTCGTCGATGCGACTCGCCGCAACCCCGAGCGCGGAGGCGAGGATGTCGCCGGCGTCCTGGCACGCGGCCGCGGTGTCGGATCCCTCGACTGCCTGGACGGCGTGCTCGAAGCTGCGCCGGCCACCGAGCGCCTCGACCTCACGGGCAACCGCGCCGAGCGCACCGGACATCGCGCGGAGCATGTCGGGGTCGACCTTGACGACCGCGACCTCCGGTCCGCCGAGCACCGGCGGCAGCCCGGGGACGGCAGCCAGCGGAGGCGGTGTCGCACCGGTTCCGTCCAGCGAAGCAATGACACTTTCCGGCCAGGTCATATCGCCCACCGACATCGATTTCTCCCCCTGCTATCTGCCTCGGGATCCACCCCCGGACCCCGGTCGTCGACACGCTCGACGACCGTGGAGAGAATAGCGGACGCGCTCACACGGACGTGTGACCACAACACGGTTGTGCATCGGTTGCGCGGATACGCAGATTGGGATCGGCGCGAACCGGGTATCGAGAGCCCATGGCCATCACGGATATCAAGGAATACAGCCACCTCACCGAGGCGGATGTGGAGGCGCTGGGCGCGGAACTCGATGCGATCCGAGCCGATATCGAGGAGTCCCGCGGCGCCCGCGACGCGCGGTACATCGACCGGACGATCAAGCTGCAACGGTCGCTGGCGATTGCGGGCAGGGTAGTCCTGTTCGGCAGCCAGAAGAGACCGGCGTGGCTCCTGGGTACCGCCCTGATGGGCGCGGCGAAGATCATCGAGAACATGGAACTCGGCCACAATGTCATTCACGGCCAATGGGATTGGATGAACGACCCCGAGATCCACTCGACGAACTGGGAATGGGACAACACGTGCCCGTCCTCGGGGTGGAAGCACTCGCACAACTACGTCCACCACAAGTTCACCAACATCGTCGGACTCGACAGCGACGTCGGGTACGGGATCCTGCGCATGACCCGGGACCAGAAGTGGTCGCCGGTGTACCTGGCGCAGCCGTTCTACAACGTGCTGCTGGCGTTGCTGTTCGAGTGGGGTGTCGCGCTGCACCACCTGGACGTGGAGAGCATCCGGCGCGGCGACTACGACCGCGCCGAGACCCTCCGCAACGCCAAGGAGGTGGGACGCAAGATCGCGCGGCAAGTCGGCAAGGATTACGTGGTGTTCCCGGCGCTCACCGGCCCGGCCTGGAAGTCCACGCTGACGGCCAACGTCACCGCCAACGTGATCCGGAATCTGTGGGCTTACGGTGTCATCTTCTGCGGACACTTCCCCGACGGGGCCGAGAAGTTCACCAAGGAAGAATTCGACCGGGAGACCAAGGCCGAGTGGTATCTGCGTCAGATGCTGGGCTCCGCCAACTTCCACGCCGGACCGGTGCTGGCGTTCATGAGCGGCAACCTCTGCTATCAGATCGAGCACCACGCGTTCCCCGACCTGCCCAGCAACCGCTACGCCGAGATCGGGGTGAAGATGCGGGAACTGTGCGACAAATACGACCTCCCGTATACGACGGGTTCGCTCCCCCACCAGTACGGACTCACCCTGCGCACCATCTTCAAGCTCGCGCTGCCCAACCGCTTCCTGTCGGCGTCCGCGGACGACGCACCGGAGACGGCGTCCGAACTCCGATTCCGCATTCGGGGCGGGATGAAGGAGGTGTTCGGGATCGACCCTGCCACCGGTAGGCGGCGCGGACTGCGCACGGCGCTGGCGATGATCCGGAACTGACTACGACGTCCACGCGTACCGCAAGCGCTGCGCCACCTCGTCGACCGGCTCGTCCCGGTACCGGGAGTTCTCGTATTCCTTGACCGCGAGCAGCGCCTCCAGAATCGCCGGGCCGAACAAGTCCTGCGCGAGTGAAGACGACCGTAGTGCTCCGAGCACGTCCGACGGCAGCGTCGGGAGCAGGTCGACGGCCTCCGCGCCGGTCAGTTCGGCCGGGTTGACCGACACCTCGTCCGGGAGGGGAAGCGCACGGACGATTCCGTCGTGGGCGGCGCCGAGGATGCCGGCGGTGCTCAGATACGGGTTCGCGGACGGGTCGACGGGTTTGATCTCGAGGTTCGCGCCGTGCGGGTTCCCGGCGGTGTCCGCGCAGAGGCGGACGGCGGCCTCCCGGTTCTCCAGACCCCAGCAGCGGTACACACCGGACCACATTCCGGGGCGCAGCCGCAGATGCGACAGCGCGGACCCGGCGAGGACGGCCGTGAACTCGGGTAGCGCCCGCAGAATCCCGGCGACAGCCGCGCCACCCGACTCCGTCAGCCCGTGCGGACCGGGACCTCCCGACAACAGCGGCACTCCTCCGTCGGAGATCGACACGTGCTGATGGGCGCCGTTTCCCGAACCGCCCGCGACGGGCATGGGCGAGAACGACGCCCGGAGCCCCTGCGCTCGCGCGACGCGGCTGATCAGTGCCCGGGCCAGCACCGCGTCGTCGGCCGCGCGGACGGGGTCGGCGGGGGCGAGGGACACCTCGAACTGGTTGAGTCCCGCCTCGGCGTGGACCTGCTCGACCGGCAGCTCGGCCGTCGACGCCGCCGACAGCAGGCCGTCGAGGAATTCTTCCTGCGCGAGAACGGCATTGAGCCCGTACGCCGCCCATCCCTCGACGGTCGCCGCGTCGAAGAGCGTGAACTCGATCTCGTGCCCGGTCCGCGCGGTCAGGCCGGACGATGCCAACCGCTCCGTCACCCGCCGCACAGCGCCCCGGGTGCACACGGGCGACGGCGTCCCGTCCTGCTCCGAGAGGCACGCCGGCGCCCAGTACGTGCCGTTGCCCAGATTCCGCACGTCGTCGCTGGCGATGCGCAGACGAAGGTCGCCGACGACGGAGAACGACCGCGTGAATGCGAGGTGGTCGTCGACGCAGAACACACTCCAACTCGGTGAGGCGCCCGCACCGGATTCGACGAACGACGTCAGCCTCGACATCGGAAGCACCTTTGCCCGGGCGACCCCGGCCATGTCGACGACCGAGCCGACGATACGGTCTGCCCGCCCGTACATCAGGCCCTCGTCCCCGCCGTGATCCGCGCGAGGAAGCCGAGCACGCTCCGCACGGCTTCCCGTTGTGCCCGGCCCTGCCCGACCCCTCCACCAC
>RRBB01000256.1:0-14427 GCA_006543605.1 Rhodococcus sp. WS4 | reverse complement strand
CCGGACATCGAAATCCCTCCGGCCAACGCAAATCCGCTAGATATTCCGCGCACGACGCGTCGTCGGGAAACCATTCCCGAAACTCCTGATACGTACGCGGGTAGTCCACGCCACCCACCGGGCCCTCAGCTGCGAAATCCACTTGACCAGCATAGGTCCACTTAAGCAGATAAGCAGTAAGTATGTTCGAACTGTTACCACTTGGCGATAGTCCCCCTGCGGAACGGGTACGCAAGGCGAATCGGTCCGGTGTCAGTGGGCGTGTCCGGCGGGGAACGAGATCGACCCGTCATCGCCCACGCAACCACCTTGGACCGGGCCACTGCCGAAGAAGGGGATGGCGCCACAGGAGAAACTGTGAGGACTGTTCGAATGGCTGGTCAGCTGGGTGCCGGGAGTATCCGGGTCTCCGTGAAGCGTCGGGTCCGCTGATGCGACACCGGCACCGAGTGCGACCAGCGGCGCGATCGCCGTGCGTAATGCGAATGTGTTCATCTGATATCACCTTGGATCCATGGGTCGCCGGCGTTCCCGTGCCGGTCGATGATGCTCGGTCTCCCCCACCATTTCGCTGTCAACGTCCTCGATACGGTCATCGTCCGAAATGCGCCGGCGATCATCCCCAGACGGCTCGGAACTCACGGAGCTGTTCCGAGCCGCATGGTCACTGGTGAGTCGCCGACCGGTTGCCCCGGCCTGATGATCTACTGGCAGAAGATTCTGGAAAAAGATGTGGCGAGGATGTCGAGACCGGCCCGGCTGCTCCGTCCCAGGGGCAGATGCGGCCACCGTGGCCGCACCACAGCAAGGAGACCGGCATGGCGAAGTACCTGTTTCTCAAGCACTACCGAGGCGCTCCGGAGTCCATGAACAACGTCCCGATGGACCAGTGGACGCCGGAGGAGATCTCAGCCCACGTGCAGTACATGAATGATTTCGCGGCTCGACTCAAGGGCACCGGCGAGTACGTCGACAGCCAGGCGCTCTCGCCCGAGGGCACGTTCGTCCGGTACGACGGGGAGGGTCGACCGCCCGTCACCGACGGTCCCTTCGCGGAGACCAAGGACCTGATCGCCGGCTGGATGGTGATCGACGTCGACACCTACGAGCGCGCGCTCGAACTCGCCGGCGAGTTGTCAGCAGCCCCCGGAGCGGGCGGCAGGCCGATCCACGAGTGGCTGGAGGTGCGCCCGTTCCTCGGCGAACCGCCGACGGTCACCGAGTGACAGGATCGGAAGGGCGGATCAGGTGATGGACGAACTGCTGCTGCGGGAGCTGACTCCCGCGGTGATCGGCGTCCTCGTGCATCGCGGAGTGGACTTCGCGACCGCCGAAGACGCTGTGCAGGAAGCGCTCATCCAGGCCGCGCAGAGCTGGCCGGATCGGCAGCCTGCCGACCCGAAGGGCTGGCTGGTCACGGTTGCCTGGCGTAAGTTCCTCGACGCGCACCGCTCCGAGGCCTCGCGTCGGGACCGGGAGCAGCGGGTCGCGGTCGAGCCGTCACCCGGACCCACCGAGACCGCGGACGACACATTGCAGCTGTTCTTCCTGTGCGCCCATCCGTCGCTGTCCCCTGCCTCCGCGGTGGCTCTCACGCTGCGCGCCGTCGGTGGCTTGACCACCCGGCAGATCGCTCAGGCGTACCTCGTGCCGGAGGCGACGATGGCGCAGCGGATCAGCAGGGCCAAACGCACAGTCGGTGGCGTGAGGTTCGAGGAGCCAGGCGACCTGGCGACGGTACGGCGGGTTCTCTACCTGGTTTTCAACGAGGGCTACACCGGCGACGTCGACTTGGCGGCCGAGGCGATCCGGCTCACCCGGCAGTTGGCTGCCGGCACCTCCGGTGACGAGGAGACCGCGGGGCTGCTGGCGTTGATGCTGCTGCACCACGCTCGGCGAGCGGCGCGGGCCCGGCCCGACGGCAGCCTGGTACCACTGGCCGAGCAGGACCGCTCCTGCTGGGATACCGCGCTGATCGCCGAGGGCGTGGCGGTTTTGCAGGCAGCGCTGGGCCGGGACCGGCTGGGTGAGTTCCAAGCACAGGCGGCGATCGCGGCTCTGCACGCCGACGCGCCGCGCGCCGAGGAGACCGACTGGGTGCAGATCGTCGGCTGGTACGACGAGCTTCTGCGGCTCACCGGGAGTCCGGTCGTGCAGCTCAACCGGGCCGTCGCGATCGGTGAGGCCGATGGTCCCGCTGCCGGTCTCGCGGCGTTGGCCACGGTGGACCCTGGCGTGCCCCGTCACACCGCCGCCTCGGCGTACCTCCACGAGAAGGCCGGCGACATTCCGACCGCGGCGCGGTTGTATGCCGACGCTGCCCGGTCCGCCCCCAATCTCGCCGAATGCCACCACCTCACCCGGCAGGCGGCGCGGCTCACTCAGGCGTTGCACGGGTGAGCCGGTGGCGCATACCTCCGTCGTCGGCGCCGGGGTGGATCACATCCAGGGCATGTCGGGGTCGAGGGAGTGGGAGATCACGCCGTCGTCGGGTTCGAGGGGATAGTTCGCCGGGTGGTACAGCGGCCCGTCCTGCTGGGAGATCACTGCGGGTGTGGGTGCGTACGGAGGGGGTGCGGCGTTGGCGGTCGTGGCCTGCGCCATCAGTGCGCCGAGGCCGAGGGCTACGCCGGCTGCGGCCGCTGCCGCGGTGCGGGTCTTGTTCGAAGTCATTCCGTTGCTCCTGTCCGATGTGTGGTTCCGCGTCGTGCGGACGAACACCAGCTTTCGCGAGGAACAGGCCTGCTGACACCGCCCCGAGGGGGTCGTTCTCCACCCGCCTGGGGGTGCAGGATCACCCCCGAGGGGGTTCCGCGGTAGGGGCCCGGTCCCCTACTGGTAGGCGGCGACGACGAGCGCTGCCATCGCGGTCAGTCCGGAATGGTTCGGGTGCAGCGGCATCGCGAGCGATTGCGGAACGAGGCCTTCGAACCACCGTCGATCGGATCCGGCGCACGCGTCGTGCCCTCGCGCGGCACCGGCAACGTCGACGAAGTGAGCGCCGTTCGTGCGTGCCGCGTCGGCGAGAACGTCGTTCATTCTCACGAAGAACTGCGTGACCCATGTGGCGTCGGCTTCGCTTGTGGGGATGTACGGCCAGCAGCCGTGGTCGCCGAAGATGCCGCCGTGGCCCACCAGGAACACCGTGGCGGTGGGAGCTTTCGCGGTGATCGCGGCCAGGGTGACGGACACCTTCGGGCCGAGTGCGGCGAGTGCGGCGTCGACGCGCCGCGCGGTGGTGGCGTCGGAGCGGCAGTTCGCGTCGGCGGCCGGGATCAGCGTGTAGCACGGCTCGACCAGCGAAGACCACGCAATGTCGTTTCCGCCGATACTGACGGTGATGAGCGTCGTGTCCGGCGCGAGCGCGTCGATCTGTGGTGACTGCGGTCCGGTGATGGTGAGTTGCGGCTTTTCCGTGATGTTTTCGGTCTTCGCTCCAGCACATGACCTGTCGACGAATGACCCCGCGTGGAGGGTGTCGGCAACGATCTGTGGGTAGCCGTCGGAGGTGCGGAAGCAGCCGTCGCGTAGTGACAGCGGATCGTCGAGCGACCCGGTGGCACGCGAATCCCCCAGGGCGACGTATCGAATGGCGGAATCGGGTACGGCTTCTGCCGCCGCGCACGGTGACCACCCGAGTGTCAGCGCCGCCACGATGCCGAACAGGACCGTTCGCGGGATCGCGTTCACGACGATGTCCGGTGGCGAGCCGGGTCGTTTTTCGTCATTGCTCATCATATTGCGAGGCCGCTCCCTGTGCGCCGGATCCCGCGACTACGGAGCGAGCACAGGCCTGGACCCCTCCTCCGTGCCGAACACCGAATATCCGCACTTGTGGTTTCGGTTCGCCGAACATTATGATTCGCCCGTGAAAACAACAGGCTTCAAGGTGGGTTTTCGACGACCGCCGGCTGCTGGTGCCGCGGTGCTGACGGCTGTTGCGGCGGCGCTGATGCTGTCGGGGTGCGGCGCGGTCGACGGGCCGGCGGACGGCAAACCGGTGGTGCTGACCACCTTCACCGTTCTCGCCGATATCGCCGGGAACGTCGGGGGTGAGCACCTGACCGTGGAGTCGATCACGAAGGCGGGGGCAGAAATTCACGGATACGAACCCACGCCGGGCGACATCAAGAAGGCGGCCGAGGCCGACCTGATCCTCGACAACGGGATGAACCTCGAGGCATGGTTCGCCCAATTCGTCGATGGAGTCGACGTCGAGCACGTGGTCGTCAGCGACGGTGTCGAACCGATCGCCATCGGGGAAGACGCCTACGCGGGCAAACCGAACCCGCACGCCTGGATGTCGCCGTTGAACGTGCAGATCTACGTCGACAACATGGTCACCGCGTTCAGCGAGCTCGATTCCGAACATGCCGACGACTACCGCGCCAACGGCGACGCCTACAAGGCTCGGCTACAGCAGGTGCAGGACGAATTGGTTGCCGAACTGGGCGCGCTGCCCGTCAACGAGCGGGCGCTGGTCACGTGCGAGGGCGCGTTTTCGTATCTGGCGCGCGATGCCGGGTTGACCGAGAAGTACATCTGGCCGGTCAACGCCGAGCAACAGGCCACGCCGCAGCAGATCACCTCGACCATCGAGTTCGTGAAGCAGAACCGGGTGCCTGCCGTGTTCTGTGAATCCACCGTGTCGGACGCGCCGATGCAACGCGTCGTGGAGGCGACGAACGCCCGATTCGGTGGCACCCTCTACGTCGATTCGTTGTCGGAGGAGGACGGGCCGGTGCCCACGTACCTGGACTTGATCCGGCACGACGCCGACACCCTCACGTCCGCGCTGAACGGGACGCAATCATGACCACCGAGCCGGCCGTGGAGGTTCGGGACGTCACCGTCCGCTACGGCGACGTCCTCGCCCTCGACCAGGTCTCCCTCGCCCTTCGGCCCGGACGCGTGTGCGGCCTGGTCGGCATGAACGGGTCCGGCAAATCCACGTTGTTCAAGACGATCATGGGCACGGTCAAACCCGACGCAGGCACTGTCCGCATCAACGGCAACGCGCCGGCCACCGCACGCAAGACCGGTGTGCTGGGCTACGTTCCGCAAAGCGAAGACGTCGATTGGACGTTCCCGCTGTCGGTGCGCGATGTGGTGATGACCGGCCGCTACGGGCACATGGGGCTGACCAGGCGGCCCCGCAGAGCCGATCGCGACGCCGTCGATCACGCTCTCGAACGCGTCGAACTCACCGACCTGGCGGACCGCCAGATCGGCCAACTGTCCGGCGGCCAGAAGAAGCGGACATTCGTCGCCCGGGGAATCGCCCAGGGCGCCACCATTCTTCTGCTCGACGAACCGTTCGCCGGGGTCGACAAGAGATCCGAAGCCACCATCACCGCACTGTTGCGTGAACTCGCCGCCGCCGGCGCCGCAATCCTGGTCTCCACCCATGACCTGCACGCGCTGCCCACATTGGCCGACGAAGCGATCCTGCTGATGCGCACCGTCCTCCTGCACGGTGATCCGACCGTCGTTCTGCAACCCGAAAACCTGGCATCGGCCTTCGGCCTCGACGTGATGACAAGGACCTGAGAATCAATGAACGTCATCGACTTCTTCGTCGACCCGCTGCGCTACGACTTCATGGTCCGCGCGTTGATCACCACCCTGATCGCGTCGGTGGTCTGTGCCGTGCTGTCGTGCTGGCTGGTGCTGATCGGCTGGTCACTGATGGGTGATGCGGTCTCGCACGCCGTCCTGCCCGGCGTGGTCCTGGCCTACATCGTCGGCGCCCCGTTCGCCATCGGCGCGGTGATCTTCGGGTTCCTGGCCGTGGCATTGATCGGCGTGGTCCGCGACACCAGTCGCGTCAAGGAGGACGCCGCGATCGGAATCGTGTTCTCCACCCTGTTCGCCCTCGGCCTGGTGCTCGTCTCGGTCACCCCGAGCCAAACCGACCTCAACCACATCATCTTCGGGAACCTGTTGGGTGTCAGCCGATCCGATCTCGTCCAGATCGCGATCCTCGGGGCAGTCGTGTTCGTCGCCTTGATCGTCAAACGCCGCGACTTCACCCTCTACGCGTTCGACCCCACCCATGCCCACGCCATCGGCTTGAACCCCCGCCTGCTCGGTGCCGCACTCCTGGGGCTTCTCGCGCTCACCGCGGTGGTGGCCCTGCAGGCCGTCGGGGTCATCCTGGTCGTCGCCATGCTGATCATTCCCGGAGCCACCGCCTATCTGCTGACCGACAGCTTCCACCGGATGCTGATCATCGCCCCCGCGGTCTCGGCGGCCTGCGCCGTCATCGGCCTGTATCTGAGCTACCACATCGACACCGCCAGCGGCGGCATGGTCGTCTTGGCCCAGGGCGCGGCGTTCGCGCTGGTCTACCTCTTCGCGCCCCGGCACGGGATCATCGGCCGCAGACTCACCTCCGCCCGGCGACGCAGGACACCCGTGGCCGTCGCGTGACGGTGGCCTCCCGACGCACAACGCAACGTCCGCGAGACCGGATCTGCCGCGGCGGTGTCGGTAGCATCGACACGATGACGACAGGCAAGCGGCCTCAGGTGCTCGCCTCCCGGCAGGAGGACTTTCCACGCTGGTACCAGGACGTGCTGGAGAAGGCGCAACTCGCGGACAACGGGCCGGTGCGCGGCACGATGGTGATCCGGCCGTACGCGTACGCGCTGTGGGAGCGGATGCAAGGCGAGGTCGACGCGAGGATCAAGGCCACCGGCGCCGAGAACGTCTACCTGCCACTGTTCATCCCCCAGTCCTACCTGCAACGGGAAGCCGAGCACGTCGAGGGATTCAGCCCGGAGTTGGCCGTCGTCACGCACGCCGGCGGCAAGGACCTGACCGAGCCGTTCGTCGTGCGCCCCACCAGCGAGACCATGTTCGGCGAGCTGATGTCCAAGTGGGTGCAGTCGCACCGCGACCTACCCGATGTTGCTGAACCAGTGGTCGAACGTGGTGCGATGGGAGTTGCGGCCGCGACTGTTCCTGCGCACCACGGAGTTCCTGTGGCAGGAAGGCCACACCGCGCACGCCACCCGCGAGGACGCCGCCGCCTACGCCGTGCAGATTCACCTGGACGTCTACCGCGACTTCCTGCAGAACGTTCTGGCGATCCCGGTTCTGGTGGGAGTCAAGACACGAAGGGAACGGTTCGCCGGCGCCGTCAACACGATGACGTGCGAGGCGATGATGGGCGACGGCAAGGCACTGCAGATGGCCACCAGTCACGAACTCGGACAGAACTTCGCCACCGCATTCGACATCACCTACACCGACACCGCGGGGCAGGCGCAAAAATGCTGGACCACGTCGTGGGGTGCGAGCACCCGGATGGTCGGTGGCCTGATCATGTCGCACGGCGACGACTACGGGCTGCGCATCCCACCCCGGGTGGCCCCGGTTCAGGCCGTGGTGATCGCGGTCCGGGACGACGAACGCGTCATGGCGGCGGCGTCCGGTCTGCTCGACGCGCTGACGGCTGCGGGAGTTCGGGCCAGGCTGGACACCAGGACCGATCACGGGTTCGGTCGCCGGGCGACGGAGTGGGAACTCAAGGGCGTTCCGCTGCGGATCGAGGTCGGACCGCGGGACCTCGAGACGGGGCGCGTCACGATCGCCCGGCGTGACGTCGGCGAGAAGTCCTCCATGCCGCTCGACGCGGTAGCGACGACCGTTCCGACGCTGCTGGAATCAATCCACGCCGACATGATCGTGGGTGCACGGGCCCGGCTTTCCGACCGCACCGTCGACGCGACCACCGTCTCGGAAGTGCTGGAGGCGGCGAAGATCGGGTTCGCGCGCGTCCCGTGGAGTCTCCTCGGTGAGGACGGCGAGCGGATGCTGAACGAGCACACTGTCAGTGTTCGGTGCCTGCAGACGCCGGACGGCACCGTGCCCGGTCCCGGGTTTCCGTCCGACGAGCTGATCGCGATCGTCGGACGGAGCTACTGACCCGTCGCCCCCGACCCTCCTGCCGGTACGGTCAGCGGCTTCAGGCCACACGCCGTCGCGAAGCCCTGCGATTCGATGCCGAACGCGGTGTTGGTGCGGGTCATGAGGTTCGCGACCGCGATGAACGCGGTCAGTTCCACCAGCGCGGCCGGGCCGAGCGCGTCGAGCAGCCGGGCCGACAGGTCGTCGGTGACCGTCGGCGGAGTCAGTGTCATCGCCTCGGCGTACTCCAGCACGTCCCGCTCCAGCGGTGTGAACGCGTCCGACTGGCGCCAGCGGGGCACCTCGCGTGCCTTGGCCTCGTCGAGTCCCTCGTTGTGGGCCTGGAAGTAGCCGTAGTCCAGGCAGAAGCTGCAGCCGACCATGCTGGCCACCGCCATGTGGGCAAACGACTTCAGGTTATGATCACACTGATCCCACTTCTGCACCTGGCGGCCGACGCTGAAGCTGAAGTTCAGCACCTTCCGGTTGTGCCACGCCACCTCGACCGGCTCGGCCACCTCGCCGAGCATCTTGCGGGACATCCGCTTGACGATCGCGCCGTAGATGCCAGTCAGTTCAGCTTTCGGGATCCTGATGTTGCCGGCCATGATTCCTCCTCCGATTGCGTTCTGTCGGCATGAAGACACCGGACCCGGACACAATGTGACATCTCGGTCGAATCTTCTTGCCAGCGGTGGCCGTGGATAAACCGATCAGGAATCGAGAAGCGCCGGTCACCGAGCCGCAATTAGAGTGACAATCAGGAACTCGAACTGGGGTGATGGGCCCCAGATGTTCTGGAGGTGACCCGATCCGGATCCGCCTCCAAGAAATCGAGACCGCCGAAAATCACCGAAGGGACGTGACGGAAGATGAAGACGATGACGTGCAAGCAAATGGGTGGACCGTGCGATGCCCCGTTCCACGGAGACAAGGCGGACGAGGTCATCAAAGCGCAGGACAGCCATCTGAAGGAAATGGTCGCGCAGGGTGACGAAACGCACCGGAGCGCCCTGGAGAGCATGCAGGGCAGGTGGAAGCGTCCCGTGTCGGGGATGGGCTGGTACCTGAAGACGAAGAAAGCTTTTGCCGCTCTTCCCGAGGACTGACCGGCGGGGACGACCGCTGCCGTTTATCGCCGTGCCCGGCGGGTATCACCTCGATGATTCCGGGTGAGGCCGCCGAAAGCGGAGGTTCCGATGATGACACGCATGGCACGGGTCGCGGTCTCACTGATCGCCGGCGGCACTCTGACCGTGTTCCTCTCCGCCCCTGCCGCGGCAGACCCGCCCGACGTGACGGTGAAGGCTGCGGTGGCCGGCAGCACCGTCACGACGACGATCACGAACGACAGCGGCGACGACATCGTGTGCGGATTGGGTGGGTTGCATGCGGCGGACGACATCGTGAACCCCGAGTCTGTCGCGGTGTTCCACGCCTCCAATGTGGTGATCGGGCCGGGGCCGCGCGACTTCGTGTTCGAGGCGGTGCCCGACGGCGACTACCTGATCCACTGGATCTGCCGTGAGAACGCGGGTACCGGCGACGAGGTGTGGGGTTCGTCGCCGCTGCCGGAGACCGCCTATGCGAAACCCGGTACCGCGCAACCCCTCCCCGTGACGGTGCACACGCAAACTTGTTTCGGATCGGTGTGCCTGCCGCCCGGCCTCGGACTCGGCCTCGGACTCGGCCTCGGTCTCTGATCGGCGCACGGTCACCCCAGCGAATCGCGCTGCGTGCGCAGGAAGTCGCGCTCGGCCGCGTTCTCGGTGCGCTCGATCGCCGCGTCGTACGCGCGAGCCGCGTCGCCGGGGCGCCCGAGGCGGCGCAGGAGGTCGGCCCGGACCGCGTGGTACGGGTGATACTCGTCCAGGGCGAGCCGGTCGACGAGTGCCAGCCCCTCGGCCGCGCCCCTCACCTCGGCCACCGCGACCGCCCGGTTCAACGCGACCACCGGACTCGGTGCGACCGCCAGCAACTGGTCGTACAGCTGCAGTATCTGCCCCCAGTCGGTGTCGTCGGCGGTCGACGCGTCGCTGTGTACGGCGTTGATCGCGGCCTGAACCTGATACTGCCCGGGACGATTCCGTCGCAGGCATTCCCGCACCAGCGACTGCCCCTCGGCGACCAGAGCGCGATCCCACCGGGTGCGGTCCTGATCGGCGAGGAGCACGAGTTTCCCGTCGCCGTCGGTGCGTGCGGCTCTGCGCGACTCGACCAGCGCCATCAACGCCAGCAGTCCGGAGGCCTCGGGTTCGTCGGGCATCAGCGCGGCCAGGAGCCGGCCGAGGCGCAGGGCTTCGCCGCACAGGTCCGCACGCGTCAGCTGATCCCCGGAGCTCGCCGTGTACCCCTCGTTGAAGATCAGATAGACGACGGCCAGGACGGCCCGGAGACGGCCGGGAAGTTCGGCGTCGTTCGGCACCCGGTACGGGATGCGGGCGTCCCGGATCTTCCCCTTGGCCCGGACGAGGCGCTGCGCCATGGTCGGCTCGGGCACGAGGAATGCGCGCGCGATCTCCGCCGTGCCGAGCCCGCCGAGGAGTCGGAGGGTCAGGGCGACCTGAGCGGCGGGTGCCAGGGACGGGTGGCAGCACGCGAAGATCAGGCGTAGCCGGTCGTCGGGCACGGCTCCCTCCTCCACTGGTTCATCGCCGGCGAGCAGCAGAGCGGCCTGCGCGTGCCGGACGTGCCGGGACGCCTCGCGGCGGAGGCGGTCTATCGCGCGGCGCCGGGCGGTGGTGATGATCCATCCGGCCGGGCTCGGGGGCAGTCCGGACGACGGCCAGCGTTGCACCGCCTCGGCGAACGCGTCCTGGACGGCCTCCTCGGCGATGTCGATGTCACCGAAGACGCCGACCAGGACGGACACCGCTCGACCGTGTTCTTCGCGGAACACGTGTTCGATGTCGATGGACCCGGGCACGTCAGCTGCCGGCTCCGTCGTGGTGCGCGAACGGCCGGACCTCGATGGGGAGAGTGGTGGTCCGGGTGAGTTTGCGACCCCATTCGAGCGCCGCATCGAGATCGGGGGCGTCGACGATGGTGAATCCGCCGAGATGTTCCTTTCCCTCCGTGTAGGGGCCGTCGGTGACGAGCACGTCGCCGCCCCGGGCTCGCAGGACGGTCGCGGTGGTGGGGGCGCAGAGTCCCCCGCTGAACACCCACGCCCCGGCGGACACCATTTCCTGGTTGAGGGCGGCGAGATCGTCGCCGATCTTCGCGAGGACGTCCGGTTCGGGTGCGGGTCCGTCGGGCTGGTACACGCTCAACAGGTACTGGGTCATGTCGGTTCCTCCTCGGATCGGATAGTCGGCGCCGTGGGATGTGCTGTGGCCGACTCTCATCTCCTATACGAACGTCACCCTTCCCAATCGACACTCCGCGCGCAGAAACGTTCGCGAATGTGCTCAGTTGTGCTCGGACACCAACACCGCGCGGGTGCCCGGCTCCAGAGCCTCGAACACATGTGCGATGTCACCGGGGTAGGCGATGTAGTCGCCGGGTCCGAGTTCGACGGGGTCGCCCGCGACGCCGACGAGTGCGCGCCCGGCGCTGAGGATGACGTGTTCGACCACACCGGGCATGTGCGGTTCGGATTCTCGCGCGAGGCCGGGTTCGACGGCGAGGCGATACAGGTCCCGGCGGGCGGACGGAGGGCAGGACGCGACGAGGGTCGCGCGGTAGTCGGCCCGATCGGAGGTCAGTTCCGGCCCCTCGTCGGCCCGGATCACCTGCACGCGCGGGCGGGGCGGGTCCAGGAGTTGCGACATCGGCACGTCCAGTGCCACGCAGAGGGCCCACAGGGTTTCGACGCTCGGGTTGCCGCCACCCGATTCCAGTTGGGACAGGGTCGATTTCGCGACGCCGGCGCGGCGGGCGACCTCGGTCAGGGACATGCCCGACCGTTCGCGTTCGCGGCGCAGCGAGGGCCCGATGTACCCCAGCGGGGATTCTCCTTCCATGGTTCCCTTTCCGAAGCCGTGTTCATTATTTCCGTCGTCGTGTTCGACTTGACGAACACAACGCCTGATGTTCAGTATAGAAGTCATGCGTTCGATACAGCGAACACTCGACACGCGGACCCTCCGGAACATCGCCCTGGTGTACCTGGCCGACGGCCTCGTCGGCATGTCCTACGGCGCGATCGCCGTGGGATCGGGGCTGGACCCCTGGTTGCCCGTCGTGCTGTCCGTGCTGGTCCTGGCCGGTTCCGCGGAGTTCCTGTTCGTCGGCATCGTCGCGGCGGGCGGCAGTCCGATCGCGGCGACGCTCGCCGGACTGCTGGTGAACGCGCGCCACCTCCCGTTCGGTCTGGCGGTCGGCGACGTGCTGGGGCGAGGACTGCGCCGCGTCGCCGGCAGCCACCTGATGAACGACGAATCGGTCGTGTTCGCGCTCGGTGAGCCGGACCCGGACCGCAGGCGTGCCGCGTACTGGGCGTGCGGGGTGGGCATCGCGGTGTGCTGGCCGCTCGGCGCCCTGCTCGGCGCGGTGGCGGGCACCGCGATCGGCGACCCCACCGCACTCGGACTCGACGCCATGTTCCCTGCCGTGTTGCTGGCGCTGGTACTGCCGGCGCTGCGTGACCGGGCGGTGCGGGTGCCGGCACTGGTCGGCGGTGCCGTCGCCCTGGCGGCCACTCCCCTGCTCCCCGCCGGACTTCCGGTGCTCGCGGCGCTAGTGGGACTGCTCACGGGGGTGCGCCGGACGGTGCTGCGATGACCGGGCACCTCGTCCTGCTCCGGTCGGTGGGGATGCTCGCCGCGGGCACTTACGCCTTTCGTTTCGCGGGCCCGATGCTCCGGACCCGGCTCGCGACGAGGCCCTGGGTGGAACGGACCATGGCGACCGCCGCGGTGGTCCTGCTCACCGCCCTCGTGGGCACCACGGCGCTCACCGAAGGCCACGAACTCGCCGGAGTGGCGCGTCCCACCGGCGTCGTCGTCGCGGGCCTACTCGCCTGGCGGAAGGCGCCTTTCGTCGTCATCGTCCTCTCCGCGGCCGTCACCGCTGCCGGATTGCGGCTCCTGGGCGTCCCGTGACGATGCATGATCGAGGGGTGCTATTTCATCTCTGCGCCACGTGCGGCGTCGAACAGGACCCGACCACCCCACTCCCCGACGAATGCGCGATCTGCGCGGACGAACGCCAGTACATTCCGCTCGGCGGTCAGGAGTGGACCACCGTGGAGACGCTGGCCGGTGCGGGGTACCGCGCGGTCGAGCACGAGATCGAGCCGGGACTGTTCGGGTTGTACGTGCACCCGAAGACCGCGATCGGCCAGCAATCGCTCGTCGTCCGCACCCCCGCCGGATCGCTGCTGTGGGATCCGATCGGCTTCGTCGACGACGCCGCAGTCGACGCCGTCACCGCGCACGGCCCGGTCATCGCCGTCGCCGGCAGCCACCCGCACATGTTCGGCGTCCAGACGCAATGGTCGAAGGTCCTCGGCGACGTGCCCATCCTGGTGGCCGACGCGGACCGCTCCTGGCTGGCACGGTCCGACGGGCCGATCGAGTTCTGGTCCGGAACCCACGAGGTGACATCGGGGCTCACCCTGCACCAGATCGGTGGACACTTCCCCGGCAGCGCGGTCGCGCACTGGCGGGCCGGCGCGGACGGGCGCGGCGTCCTCCTCACCGGCGACGGCGTGTTCCCCAACCCGGACCGCCGCACCGTGTCCTTCCTGCGGTCGTACCCGAACCGGCTGCCGCTGTCCGCGGCGGTGGTGCGGCGCATCGCGGATCAGCTGTCGCACCTCGAGTTCGACCGCATCATCGGCAATTTCGACAACGCGATCGACAGCGAGGGCCGCGCAGCGCTCGCGTACTCCGCCGGCCGTCACTGCGCGTGGGTGACCGGGGAGTTCGATCACCTCACCTGACCGTCGCGGCATGACGTCGGAGATAATGGTCTCGGTGTCGCCGCCGCCCTAGGCTGGCCGCATGACCACCCTCAACGATCGGCGAACGTCGCATGTCGGCACCCATCTGCGGACGTGGCGGGAACGCCGCCGGCTCAGTCAGCTGGAACTGGCGAACCGGGCGGAATCTCGGCCCGCCACGTCAGCTTCCTGGAGACCGGGCGGTCGAATCCCACCCGGGCGATGCTGCTGCGGCTCAGCGAGCATCTCGACATTCCCCTGCATCAACTACCCGGTCCTGAAGGACGCGGGTTTGCTGCTCACGTTCTAACTGGCTGTTAGAGGGGTGGCTGCTTTAGGCACGGTTGATTGGGCGGCCCGGTAGTTGTTGTGTCCGAGTGCGGCAATGTTGGCGGCGGCGTTATGGTCGGCGTGGCCGGTCCATCCGCAGCCGCGGCACCGGAAGAGTGCTTGACTGCGCCTGTTCGCGGTGTCGCAGTGCCCGCAGAGGTGACACGTCTTACTGGTGTTGCGCGGGTTGATCACCTGCACCGGCAGTCCTGCGGCTTGCGCCTTGTAGGTGATCTGATCGCGCAGTTGCGCGTATGCCCAGCAGTGCAGTTGTTGCCGTTGATTGCGTGCGAGCC
>RRBB01000255.1:0-14502 GCA_006543605.1 Rhodococcus sp. WS4 | reverse complement strand
GGGGTGGAGTGAGCACACCGAAGAGCTGACCGCCTCCTCGCAGTTGCGGGAAGCGCTGTGAGCGGACTCCCTGATTTCGAAGCTTGGTGCGAGCAGTGGCCGGCCACCCCGACATTGCGCCGCTGCATCCCGCCTCGTCCGGTGATTGTCGAGATGAATCGTGCTCTCCCGCTTGCCAAACATGCCCAACGCCCCGATCGACTGCCACTGCGAGTGCTCGCCGGTGGCCTCCGGGTCGAGGGAACCATGCACGCGGAATTGTTCGCCTGGGTGAAATTGACCGATGGCCAGTGGCTGGCTTGTGTTTGTGTTCCGGCTCGATCGGGTGATGGACGAACCGGGCTGGATCTGTGGTTATGGGTGACCGCCGACGCGGTGAGTGATTGCGAGCCGCGCGCCGGCGACCGCGAGCCGCGCGCCGACGACCGCTGATTCCCCTGGGATATCGGCCGGCCCGCAGACGATCTTTCCGCGGCGCCGGGTGGGTGTCGTCCCGCGTCCCCGGCACAGGGTGCGCCGGGGACGCGGGACGAGAGCAGAACCCCTATTTGTGCAGGTCAGACCGTATAATCGAGGAGTCTAATTCGGTAGCGAGACTGACCAACTCGCTCGACTCTGGAGGATTTTCTGTGGCTGATTTGGCGACTGCTGTGACGGTGTTGGATGCGAATGGGCGGGCCGGTGTTCCGTCGATGTTGATCTCGGGTCCGGGTATGGGCAAGTCGAGTCTGGTGCGGGGGTTGGCGGCGTCGGACGGGGTGCTGTGCGAGACGGTCCTCGGGTCGTTGCGGGAACCGGCCGACTTCGCTGGCCTGCCGGTGGTGCGTGAGCACGGGGTGACGTTGGAGGCTCCGGACTGGGCGAAGCGCATTCACGCCGAGGGTGGTGGCTATCTGTTTCTGGACGAGTTGACGACGAGTCCGCCTGCGGTGCAGGCGGCGATGCTCGCGGTCGCGTTGGACCTGAAGGTCGGTGATCTGCAATTGCCGAAGGGAACGCGGGTGATTGCGGGTGCGAATCCTCCCGATTGCGCTGCCGGTGGGTACGAACTGGAAGCGCCATTGGCGAATCGGTTCTGCCATGTGGAGTTCACTCCGTCTGTTGACGAGTGGTTGGACGGTATGGCGACAGGGTGGGCCACGCCGCCCGCCTCGCGTGCGGTGGCGACGGACGAACAGCGCGTGGCGCTGGTGCGTAGTTCGATCACCGGATATGTCCAGCGCAACCCGGAAGCGTTGGACGCGTTCCCGTCGTCGGCGGCGCAGACCGGGGGAGCGTGGCCGTCGCGACGCACGTGGGCGATGTTGGCGGCGGTGTTGCCGCATCTGCGTGACGACGACAACGCGGCGATCAATGCGGCGGTGTTCGGGCTGATCGGTGAGGAGACCGGTGTCGAGTTCCTGGAATGGCGCAGGAATGCCGATCTGCCCGACCCGGTGGCGGTGATCGAGAATCCGGAAACGGCGTTCGACTGGCAGTCTCGTCCGGACCTGGTGTGGGCAGTTCTGTCGGGTGTGACGGCGTGGGCTGCGGTGCGGGGCACTGTCGAGGCGTGGCGCAGCGCGTGGGGGCCGCTGATCGCGGCTGCGGAAGCGGGTGCACCTGATGTGGCGGGCGCTGCGGCGCGGACGTTGGCGAAGGCGCGGCCCGCCAAGGCCGTGGTTCCGGCTGCGGCGAAACGGTTCTCCCCGATGTTGGTGGCTGCGGGTCTGGTCGGTGAGGCGGCGTGAGCGCGGTGCGGGTACTCGACCCGGACGAGTTGCGCGCGTTTCGGTTGGCCCGGTTGGTCTCTGCCGAACAGATGCCGTACTTCATGCGGGCGTTGTTCGCGGCGCAACCGGTGGCTGCGCCGGGGCTGGGCACGTTCGCGGTAGATGCGCAGTGGCGGTTGTATCTCGATCCGGCGCTGCTGGTCGGTGCGAACGCATGGCCGGTCCCGGTGGCGGGTGCGGTCCTGTTGCACGAGGTTGGGCACTTGCTGCGCGCACATGCCGCGCGCGCGGAATTCTTGCCGAAGCCGGTCGCGCACTTGGCGTGGAACTACGCCGCCGACGCGGAAATCAACGATGACCTTCTCGCGGCCGGTGTCGGACTGCCCGAAGGGGTGATCACCCCGGAGTCGTTCGGGTGCGCATCGGGAGGCATTGCGGAGGACTGCTACACGAACCTGGTAAATCCTTCTGCCCCTTCATCTCCGAACGCACCCGCAGGCGGCGATGGTGATCCGGGGTGCGGGTCCGGTGCGGGGTGCCCTGCTGTGCCCGGCGAGTTGGGTGCGGCCGGGAATGAGATCACCGAAGGTCTCGACGGCGCGGAAGCCGACCTGGTGCGGCGGTATGTCGCCCAGGCCGTTCGTGAGTCTTCGGGAAAGGGGCGGGGGAGCGCCCCGACCGGGTTGGCGCGGTGGGCCGGTGAGGTACTGGCACCGCCGACGGTGGCATGGGATCGGTTGTTGCGTGCGGTGATCCGGCGCGTCTTGGCGGAACAGGCGGGGCGGACGAACTACACGTATTCGCGACCCTCGCGGCGCGGGATCCCGGGCATAGTCGCTCCGGCGATGCGCGGCCCGTCGATCACGGTCTCGATTGTGGTCGACACGTCGGGATCGATGTCGGCAGACGATCTGGATGCGGCGATGAGTGAGGTCGCCGGGGTGCTGCAGGCTGGCGGTGTGGCACGCGATCGGGTGCGGATTCTGGCCTGTGATGCGTCGAGCACAACGGCGCAGCCGGTTCGGTCCATCGCGGACGTGACACTGATCGGCGGCGGCGGCACCGACATGCGGGTGGGTATCGAGGCGGCCAATGCTGCGCGTCCGCAGCCGCATGTGGTGATCGTCCTGACGGACGGGGATACGCCGTGGCCGGATCGCCCGTCGCGGCCGCATCTGGTGTGCGCAGTGATCGGCAGTAACACGGCTGCGGGGCGCACACCGTCGTGGGCCTCGACGGTCTGCGTGCCGGTCGGCGCGGGAGCGCGCGCATGAGCGCGACACAAAGCGGCGACCTGGTCCGCTACGCCGACCGAGTGTTGGCCGGTACCGGGATCACCGCCCACCAGGTCCCGGCGGTAGCGGCGGGTACGGCGACCGATGCGGCGGCGGCGGCACTGCGCGCCGGTTGGCGCTGTGCCGCGAATCCGGTGCAGCAGAGGAGCGGCGAGGAAGGGGGAGCGGCATGAGCGTGGAATGGTTCGACCTCGCTCAGCGGCTCTATGCCGCCGAAACCCGGTCGCCGGTCGCACGGGCTCACGCACACCACGTTCGTGCCGTCCACGGCGGCGCTGGCGGTGCGTGCGGTGGCACGTGGCGGCAGCGTCACCGTGTCAGTGGCAGGGTTCGAGGGCCGCGAGGAACGCGCCCGCGACGTGGATGCCCTGGGACTGCTGGCCGCACACGGCGGCACCATCGTGGGGCGCTGCGACCCGGCACCGTTGCTCACCGACGACACCGGCACCCTGCCTGCCCTGGTGACCCTGGCGCGGGCGCACGCACACCACCCGGACCCGCAGGTGGCCGGTGCTGCGGCCATGGTGGCGTGGTGGGCGGATCGGGCAGACCATCCCGGCACGTCGGCGGTGGTGAATCTGGTGGCCGCGTCGTCGGCGCGGTACGTCCTCGGCACCACCCCGGAGGCCGAACGGTCGGCGACCACGTGGCGGAAGTGGTTCGGCATCTCCGATGACAGCGTCAACGGCTTGCATGAGTGGGCCGCGAAGATCAGCGGCGGACCGCTGCTGCCACTACTGGAGCCAATCCACGAGGACGACCGCTATTCGTGGGACCGCGCGCTATCGGCAGCGACAGCCGGGCATGACTGGTCGCGCCCGGACAACACCGCCAGCGCCGCCATGGGACTGCGCACCCGATGCGATGCCGCCGACTTGAAAGCTGCCGCCCTGCTCGATGATCCGCTCTGGCGGCAACGCGCAGTCCATACCGGGCATGTGGCGGTCGGGGTGGCATCGGTGACCCCGCCGCCGATCCGGTCGCGTCGGCGCAACGCATCGCTGGCGGTGACCTGTGAGCGGCTCGATTCACGGTTGCGCGTCGGCTCCGAGGTCACCGGCTGGATGGGCACCCCAGCGGACAGGCCCTTCGAGCGGTTCTGTGTCGAGGTCACCTCGGCACAGGTCGTAGAGGGAAAGTTGGTCCTCGGTCTCGGCTCGGTCGGCGCACACGCCCCCGCACCGGGAGCAAGGGTGTGCTTGATGCCCGGGCCGCCGTCCCCGCAGACGATGCGCGCGGGTCGGGGCCGATACTGGCGGCTCTACCGTGCCCGCCGTTCCTGGCTCTCCACCGGCCAAACACCGGTCGCTGCGCGGCGTGAGGTTCCCCTCGACGTGCTGATCGCGGGCGCAGAGGACTAGCCCCGGCAGCCTGCATCGTCACCCGAAAACAGTCTGCGTCACAACACCTTTCGTGAAAGGGTGCACCGTCATGCGCATCCTCGCCCCCCGCCCCGATATCCCCAACCCGGCACCCGCGAGCGCACCGGCACCCAGGCCGAGCGCGCCGTCGCTCACGCAGTGGCCGGGATCGCCGATCATGTCCGATCCGATCACCGCACGTGTGCTGTTCTCGGTGTGGTCGGGTGATCCCGCCGTTGTGGTCCCGTCGCCGCCCGGCGCGGGCAAGACCCGACTGGTTGCCCTTCTCGCGGCAGCATTGGCACACCGTGCGGATCTGCGTATCGGCATCGCGGCCCAGACCCGCGAACAGGCAGTGGAGATTGCGCGGCGCCTCGGCACCCTTACCGATCGCGCCGCTCTGATGTGGAAAGCGAGACCGCCGAAACCCGACGGCGGGCAGACGCCAGCGGTGTCGGGGCAGAAGGTGCGGTGGCCCGGTGAGGTGGGCGCGATCCTGATCGGCACGACCGCCCGATGGCTGTTCTCGGACCCCGACCGGGTCGGCGCCGACGTGCTGATCGTCGACGAATCGTGGCAATGCACCTACGCCGATCTGGGCGCACTCGGCGCGATGGCCAGGCAGGTGGTCTGTGTGGGCGATCCCGGTCAGATCGATCCGGTGGTGACCGGCGACGTGTCTCGATGGGACGGCAGTGATACCGCCCCGAACCTGCCGGGACCGATCGCGCTGCAAGCCGCTCACGGCGACGCGGTGGGCGTGGTTCGGCTGCGCCACACCTGGCGGCTCGGACCCGGCACCACCGCCCTGATCGGGCCGTTGTTCTACCCCGACCTGCCGTTTACCTCCCGCCGACCACCGGAGCACCTGATCGACGCTGGCGGAGTCGTGCTGCCCGAGCTGGCGCACCGTTCGGTCACGGTCTCCGGTGGTCCGTCCGATCCGGCGCTGGTGACCGCGTGCGCACAGCGGGCGCGGGAGCTGGCGGGCGCGGAGCTGGTCACCGCCGAGGATCAGCGACCTATGAGCGCCGCCGATATCGCGGTGGTGGTTCCCCACGTGACGCAGGCGGCGGCGATCCGTGCCCTGCTGTCCGATTACCCGGACGTGCTGGTCGGCACGGCGAACGCTTTGCAAGGGCTCGAGCGTGCCGCTGTGGTGGTGTTGCATCCGCTGGCCGGGTACCGCACCGCCGAGCCATTCAGCCTGGATCGGGGCCGCGCCTGTGTGATGCTCTCCCGCCACCGCGCCCACATGAGCGTCGTCATCGATGACGCGAGCGCCGAGGTACTCGCCTACACCGAACCCTCGACCGCGCACGCCGCCAATACCGCCCTGTTGGCCGCGCTGCACCGCACTCCCGCTGTGTAGCAACCTCAAAATGAAAGGGATTTAGGCAATGTCAGATGACATCATGACCGAGTTCCGCGCAGAACGGCTGCCCGAGGTCGACTCGCCAGCCCAGCTGGCAGCCGCATTCGCGGGGAGGACCCGTCCGAACTTCACCTACGACTACGACGAGGGTTCTCAGGTCCACGACAACGGTGTCCGCGCGTTACGGGCAGGGGATGGACTGATCCGTTATGCCCGCATATGCAACACCAGCCGGGAGGAGGCCATGACGGTCTTCGGGGACTTCCTCGGTGATCTGCACCATCTGGCCGATGCGATGGGCGTCGACTGGGACGAAGCACAGCGACGGGGAGCGGTCCACTACACCGCCGAGTTGTACGGCGCGGACTAAAGGGAACTGACGGCTGGACGGGTCCCACGGACCCGTTCGGCCGGCGGTCCCCGGCACCGGGTGCGCCGGGGACCGGGTACTTCCCGATTCCCGTGTGGCCATCACACGCGTCAACCGCTCTGATTCATGCGTGTCACTCTGCGTCCCGACCTGCGTTTCATTCCGCGTGTCGACCTGCGTGTCAAAATGCGTGCAGACACGCGAGTAAAGATGCGTGTGATTCAGCGAGTCCTTCTCTAGCATGAATGCCGAAGGTCCCGGAGATACGCGGCCGTAGGCGGGTTGGTCAGTGGCCTCCCGGAGTGCAGCAGAGGAGCGAGGCATGGTGCAGGCCGGAAAGCGGAAGGTCGCTCGCCAGCGTCCGACCGGGGTGGGGAACGGGCGTGCAGTGCGATCGCCGGATGAAGTTCTCAGCGCAGGAGGAGATTCCGACGCGATGGCACCGACCGTGGGGGCGGTAGCGAAGCTGGAACCGCGGAGGGGTCCGACCAAAGTGCAACTCAATACCCGGGTTCTGGCCTCGACGGACGCGCGGTTGAACTGGCTGGTGAAGAACCGCAACTTCTCGGTGACCAGCGTGGTTGACGTGGCCCTGCAGGAGTTGTTCGACCGCCACCACGTACCGCCGGCGGACGTCGAGGGCCGGATCGTGGAGCAGTAAACGTGACCCGTCCGTGGGAGCAGATTGCACTGTTCGACCTGCACGAGCCAGCACCCGCCCCGGAGCCTGGCGACGATGCCACCGAGATCGCACCGGCGGAAATAGCTCCAGCACAAATAGCTCCAGCACAAATAGCTTCGGCGGAACCTCCGGCACCCGCCGCTGCCGCGGATCTGCTGAATGCATCGGTGACCGAGCCCGCGGCAACACCACACGCACCGGTATGGGAGACATTGCCCGCAGGAGAAGAAGCCGATGGCCATGCGTTGATCGTGACCGCCGCGGGAACGTACACACCGTCCGGGCGGGAGTTGACCGGTCCGGTCGATTCGGTCGAGAAACTCGACAAACTGGTTCGCTGGGCTTCCTTGAAGCCGCTGGGTGCGCCACCGCAGGTGTGGATCGTCGGACAGGGCGCGTGCGAGGCGTTGGGGTGGGTGATCGACCCGGGCAACGAAGAGGACTTCGACGACATGGAGGCACTGCGCACCCGCGCCGCGTCCGAGCTGACCGCGGTCCTGCAGGCCGCCCTCACCCCGATGCTCAGCGCTGGGTGGGAGTTGCGCGGCGATCCGGGACACGTGGTGCACCTGTCCCGCAGCATCGGCAAGTTCACCTCGATGGTCGATGTGGTGATCGAGCCGTACGTGTGGACGTACTGGAACAAGGACTTCGGCTGGAACAACCGGGTCGGTGAGATGGGCATTCTCGGCTCACCCACGGCCGGAACGTATCTCCCCGACGACGACCTGCCGGCCGCGCGTGAACTCGGCCGACGGTTGGCGTGGTCCGCGAAACACCTCGGCGTACTGCCCGGGCCGACACCGGCCCGAACCGGCGCCGCGATCCTCGACAAGATCAAGCGCGAACGCACCCGATCGGGGAAGGGCATTGTGGTGGCGACCGCCGGCCCGGTACCACCGCTCGATGGTGCTCCCCGCAAGGAGCTCGAACCCGCGGTCGGCTGGGTCCGAGTGCCCGACGCGGAGGATCTCGACGGTGTAAGCCGGTTGGTGTCCATCGACCAACGGGCCGCCTACCTGGCGTCGGCCGGGATGCTCGAATTCGGCTACGGGCAACCCACACATCTGACCGGTGGGGCGGCGGCCGCTGCGGCGGTGGGGGACAAGGGTGCCCCGTTCGGGCTGTGGCGGATCACCCTGCCCGCGGGGCAGACACTGTCGCTGCCCGAGAAGCTGCCGCCCCCGCACCCGCACATGCGGGCGGATCAGCCGGTGCAGACGTGGGTGACCTCGGTCAGCCTCGACGGGTTGTGCTCACCGGTCGCGGATGGGGGGATCGGCGCCGACCTCGACGACCTCGACATCACCGAGGCCTGGGTCTACCCGCAGCAGGGCCGCGTACTGGACAAGTGGGCGAAGATCCTGCGCGAGGCCCGCAAGACCGCTGTGGACACCGAGGACGCCGCAATGAAGAGCTTCATCGGCTCCTGCTACAAGGGCTACATCGGGCGGATGGTCAACCCGGACATGTGGACTGCCAAGCAGATGCAACACCACCACCAACCGCTGTGGCGTGCGGCGATCATCGCCCACTGCCGGTGGCGCGGCCGGCGGGTGGCGATGCGGATCGCCCGCGAGCACGGCCACTGGCCGGTCCGCACCATCACCGACTCCTGGGTGTACCCGCTGCCTGGCGGTGAGGACATCGCCGACCCGAGCGACGCTTTGGGGAAGATGTCGGTGGAGAAGGACACACTGCTCACCGACACGCTGCTGTCTGACCTGGCGTCGGCGCAGGACCTGCACGATGTGAAACTCACGATCAAAGCGGCATTCGCCGAGGAAGACGAGCACTGATGGCCCTGCATCTTCCCAAGCCCCGCACCACGAAGCCGCCGCAGCAGGCGGTCGGTCTCGATGGCCTCAAGGTTTCCGTCGCCAGCGCCGCGACCAGCGGTGTGGAGAAGTCGAAGCAGGTCAAAAGCGGGGGACTCGCCGGACTGACCAGCAAGGTCTCGGTGAAACAGTTGCGTAAGGAACTCGGCAACGAGGGCCTGCGGCAGGCCGCAATCGATGCCGGCCGCACACCGCCGTCCGCCCGCACGTTGCGCCGGTGGGCCCAACAAGGCCGCATCCCACACCCGGACGTCCTCGAGCGAGCGCAACGCCGTGCCGCGATCGAACGCCTCGGCGGCATCGACGCTGTGGCCACCAAGATCGGCCGATCCCGCTCCGCCGTCTCCCGATACCGATCCGGGGAAACGAACGAGCTGCGCGCCGACGCCAGCAAGAAACTCAAAAACGTCAAAGCCGAGGACATCATGAAACGCGCCGGCGTACTGCGCCCCGACGGAACACCCAAAAAGGCGGTCATCCGCGTCAAGGGCGGCGTCATGGTCCGCAACGGCGCCGACGAGGGATACGACTACCGCATCCGCACCCTGGACTTCGCGAACTCCGACACCCCGTTCACAAGTGAAGAGTCCCGCGAACTCGCCGCCGCACTGGCCAACGACGATCACGCCCGCGTCGTCGCGTTGCTCGAGCGGCACGCCACACTCGACTACCCCGAAAACAAAGGCTTCGACACGTACAGCGACCAGTTCGGATTCCACTTCGACCACATCGACTCCGTCCACATCGACTGGATCTAAGAGTCCTCCACGTACCTCGGCTGGCCGCGCCGAAGCAATCCACAGGGCTGCTAGATATTTCGGGACGCTGTGTCCCTCACGTCGACGTGTGCGTGGTCAGCCGGGACAGGAGTCTGCCCACCCAGCGGGTCAACTACCACTGTCCGCCGGATGAAGGGGCGAGCGCCCATTGGCGTCCGTAGACAAGGGCGTTGGGATGTCTATCCGACAGGCTGTGGTGATATTCGTGGCCCCCGTGGACGTGGGCTGGGGGAGACCCCGAGGGCCGCAAGTGGACGCCTCTCGTCGTCGGGCAATGCGTTGGCTCGCCACTTCTTCACCGCCCGGTAGAGCCACTGGCCTACCTGTTCACCGTCGGCGCTGACATAGTTCGCGGGAACGAGTGCGTCGCCGTGCTCTTCGCGGTAGGCGGCAATTTCAGAAATCATCCGTCGCCGCTTGCCATCGGCCGGTGACACAGCAGGAAGTGGAAGATTGTCATCACTCCACACGAACCCGATCGCATCGAGTTGCGCAATGCGTTGGGGCGGAAGGGTACCGAGCATACGGGCAACCCGCTGGCGGTCCTGCCAAAGCCCCAGTCGAAAACCGCATTCGGTGACATAATCGACGGGCACCACGATTCGGGGATGATGGCGGCGAAACGCAGCGTAAAGCTGCAGAGGTGAGGCCGAGGACCGGTTTGCCCGCATCGAGATCACATCCTTTGTGAAAGCTGTCAAGCGTTGCCCGGATAGTCACTAACTCAAGTATGTCAACCTATTTGACGATCTGTCACGGAAGTCGACACGTGATGGGGTGCAACTTGACAGGTGTGGGAGCCGGCGGAACTCACAAGTCTGATCGCCAGCGTGAAGGACCTTTCGCGCTCGGGCACCGGCACGTCGGGTCCTGGGCCCGTCCCCCGGTGCAGGGACGCGCTCCCGCGCCCTGGCGTTGGCCTGATCACTCCAGCCTGTGCCGCGGCGATGTCGGTACGCCGTCACCCTCATGGACATGGCGTATTCACAGGTAAAGCCTGGAAACGTGCGGATCGGTTCTCGGTTCAGAGGTTCCAGAGTCGGAGCAGCGCGGCCCGCAGGCTGGCGGAGACGATGCGGTGGTCGGTGCGCAGCCGGGGATTGGGGTGCCCGACGTCGGCGAGCCATACTTCTGCGTCGGTCACCGCGATCGGCTCCAGGCCAATTCGGGTGCGCAGTTGGTACGCCACCGCTGTGCGGGTGTGCGGGATCGCGATCGGATCGGAGTCCACGACCGCGGGCGAGTAAAGCCATTCGTTGTCGGCGGTGACCTGGAGCAGGACGTCGCCGCGCTGGAGCCGGCCGCGGCCGCCGGGGGTGTCGATGCGGAACCATTCGAGCTGGTACTTCGCCGCCGGCCCCGCAGACGTACGGCGGCGGCTGGTGCGGGCCGCCCGCTCGTGTTCTTCCGCGGCGCCGGGTTGGTAGTCGGTGATGTGCCACAAAAACATCCGGGTCACCGGGGTGGGCAGGAAATCGGGCTCGGCACGGTTGCGGCCGCCGATCCCGGGCAGGGGGACGGCCCGACCGATCTGCCAGATGGCGGTGGCGTTGTCGAGGAACACCTGGTCGACATCGGTGATCTCGTCGATACCGTCGATGAACTTCCGCACGGCGGTGACAATGTCGGGATCGTCGGTGATGACCACGGCCTCATCGGCGATGGTGGAGCTGTACGAGGCGTTGGCGGAGCCGATGACCGCCCGCCGGTCGGTGGCGATCACGTTCGCGTGCAGGTTCGGCGACGACAGCACCCGCACACCGGCGTCCACATAGTGCGCGAGCGCGACCGGGGAGGTCGCGTGGGCGCGTACCGCGGCGCGGGAGGCGTTGACGACGAGGACATCCCCGGCACGCAGCGGCAGCAAGGTGGGTGCGTCCTCGCCGAGGTGGGCGATCGCGGCATGCCGAGGTCCCCGCGTGCGGATGGCGCGGGTGATGTGCGGCCAGGGGCTCGGCCCGTGGAAGGTGGTCCCCATACCCGAAAAGGGTAGCGGGGATGACCGCTTCGGCCGGTCGGCCCCGGATGACCCGACGCACAAGTAAGGCCACCATCTCACTCGTGAACTACGGGTGACTGCTCACTCGTGAGTACGGGTGTCTGCTGTCGAAGGACGTTTCCCGGGTCTCGGGGCGGAATTCTCAGCCGTCACTGATGTTTTTCTGCAGAGTGTCGCGCGCGCCGCGAGAGCCGATGGCGTGTGAGTGCAGGGGTATCAGGCGGTGGGCTGACGTCGAATGAAGTCGGCCATTCCCGGGACGGTGAACGCGATGCGCCCGTGTTCGGGGGACCAGACGAGGCCCTTTTTGATGGCGGAATCACGGACGTCGCTGACCGCGGTCGTCGCCACCCCCATGGCTGCGGCGACCTTCCCGGACCGGGGTGTGGGTTCCCCGGTTTCGGCGATGGCGCGCAGGTAGCGGCGCTCCCGGTCGGTGGCCCGGGTCCACCGGGACGGGAAGAACCCGTCGTCCAACGCTCGACGGCCCTCCTCGACCGCGAGGTGGGCGTCCTCGGTATCGAAGGGGGAGGTGGGGGCGGTGTGCCAGATCGCCTTGCCGAACTCTTGCAGGAAATACGGATAACCGCCGCTGGCTTCGACGACGATCTCGAGCGCGTCCGGGGTGAACGCACCCCCGTGCGCCTCGACCGGGACCCGGAGCGCGTCGGCGGCATCGGCCGGGGAGAGCGGGCCGATGGTCCGGTAGGAGAATTGCCGTTCGGCGTAGGAGCGGCTGTCGGCGAGCACCGCGGGCAGGCTGGGCAGACCGGCGCCGATGACGAAGAACGGCCATTCACGTTGGCTGGCCCGGTGTTGCACCGCGAGCAGGGCACCGAGCAGATCTGGGTCGAGGTCCTGCATTTCGTCGATGAACAGTCCGAACGCGGCACCCTTCTTGCCCATGACGTCGCTGATCGCTTCGACCAACTCCTCGAGATCGAGGTCGATGTCTCCGCTGGCGGCCCGCCCACCGAGAGCGAGTTCGATCTTGGCCGGGCCCAGCCCGACACCGAGAGTGAAACCCCGCGCGAGCGAGACGAGATCGTCGATGACCTTGTGCAGCTGATGTTTGCGGCTGAAACGGCGCAGACCGACCGCGAGTTCGTAGCCGAGTCGGGCGCGGACCGCGGCGATCCCGGCCTCGTTCGGCCGGGCCTCAATGCTGATCGCCAACCACCCCTGCCGCTCGGCGTGCTCGGCCAGGGTGTTGAGCAGGGTGGTCTTGCCGACCCCACGGAGCCCGGAGAGCACCATCCCGCGGTCGTAGTTGCCTCGCCTGCTGCGGGCGACGAGGAGGTCAAATTCCTCGCGCTCCCGGTCCCGGCCCTCCAGAGCCGGGGGCCGCAGACCGGAGCCGGGTTTGAACGGGTTCAGCGCGGGATCCATATCGGCAACTATAGATGTTTATGGGAAAGAGTCCATAAAGTCCCATAACTAGCTATAGCTGCCTATAGGTCGGTCCGATTTTCGCTGCGGGTGACGTCGACAACGGCGAATCCGTTGTCGATTCTTGAGCGATCTGGCGGTGGCGCCCTGCCGTGAGCTGCGGTGCGCCACTTGTCGCGGACATGTCGTCATCAACCCCTTCCCCTTCTCACGCGATCTGGCGGATTCTGGGGACAGAGGACCGAATCGGCGCGACTGCAACCCGTGGAGCTGTGGTTCCATCACTTCCGCCACTTCGGATGAGGATCCTCGCCACACGTGTGAATCCCCGGCCAGATCAGCTGAGAACCGACAGAACGACGTCTCCGGCGGTTCCAGCTCGTCGACCACCTCCGGCCACCACCGCCACCGCACCCGACGCTCCTCCCCGGACCCGGTGACGAACACCGCCTTTGAGCTCGTCATCGGCACGGCTCAACTGCGCAATCTCTCCCAGCACCGAGGCATCATGCGCCCCCCGGGCGAGAAAACTGCGCTAACGCCGCGCCACTTATGTGAGAACCGCGCCAGATCGCCCGAGAACCGACAGTGTCCGTCGCCGAACCGGGACCCACATTTTCATGGCCCGGCGACTATCTAGTGGGGAGTGGGGGGAGTCGCAGCATAATCGCAGTTCAAATGGGCTAAAGAGTGTTCGACGAGGGTGGGGAGTGAGGATGAAAAGCGGAACTGAATCGGGTTCAAAGACACTCGATCAGGCCGGTAGCGCCCATGTCGGCGATGCCGGTCAGTGGTCATCGGCACCGCAACGCCGCGGTGCGGATACTCCCCTTACACATCGGCCGGAAATCTCGCATCCGCGCTCGGCTCGACCGCCTGCCCGACGACCCGCTCTCGCCCACCCCGGCATGGGGTCCCTGCGTCATTCTGTTTTCGGATCGAAGGGAGTCGGGATGTCGATGCTCGGATCGATCGACGGCGTTCTTGTCCGGGCCGCCACGAGAGTGCCGTCCCCGTTTCGGTCGGCGTGCCTCAGACGGCTACCCGCCTGAGGCTGACCGGCAACACCAGTCGACCTCGAGCCCGACTGGTGTTGGCGCGGTCTACACAAGACCGCGTGGCGGCATCATTGCCGGGCGAAGAGTGCCTCGACGAGCGCGGTGGCCGATGCGGTCTTCGCCGCGGTTTTCGTGGTCGCGGTGGCGGTGGCGGTGTGGCCGGCGAGGTGCACGGTGGCGGTGAAGCGGGGTGCGTGCGCGGGACCGTCGGTGCGGATATCCCACTCGGGTGGGGGCTGATTGTTGTTCTGGGCGAGGCTCATCAACCAGGCAGTGGGGTTGGACAGGGCTTTGGATTTCTTCGCCCCGTCCAGGTTCAGTACGGTCAGCGTGGTCGTATCGTGCGGTGGCGAGGGGATGGCCGGACCGGGATCGTCAAACGCCCGTGGGGGAGTCGTGGGCTGCGGGTTCTGCGGTGCTGCAGGCCATTCGGGTTCCGTGTCGGGGTGGTCGGTGCCGGTCAGTTGCGCGCGCAGTCCGGCCCAGAGGGCGGCCTGTTCGGCCGGCTTCTTCGCAGCCGCGATGGCCCAGGGTCCGTGGACGCCGAGGTGGGTGGCGCGGGCGGCGAACAGTGGGTTGTGGTCGGCGCCGTTGCGCCGGGTCTCGAGGTCGGTGGGGGATTGGTCGGGGTGGGTTTGCCGCCC
>RRBB01000254.1:0-14508 GCA_006543605.1 Rhodococcus sp. WS4 | reverse complement strand
GGATATAGGCAGCCACAACCGGCGATCCTACCGACCGATTAGTGCCCCATATCCCCGACCCGCGAATCCACTACCAGCACAAACGCCAGCCGAAGCCGGAAATCCCCATCGACCTGTGCAAGTCAGGCCTGACAGCAAGCACTGGCGAAAGCCTCGGGACACCGGGAGCGACGCCTCGATCGGAGCAAGTTCAATGACGGCCTTGAGCACTTCGTCCACCAAGCTCATCGCTTTGGTTGTGGCAGAAAGGCACTATTGATGGTCGAGATAGGCATTTTCGAATCGAAGAATGGCGCCGCGCGTGAGTTGAATTCCTTTGACATGGGGTTGCACTATGGTCGTTTCCTCATATGACGCAAGTGCCACTCCAGGTACTGTGGCGTCCCAGACTTGCTCGATCGCCTCGATCGCGGCGCGTCGCTCATCGAAGGATGCAGCAACCTTCAATGCCGCTAAGGCGGAATCCATACGCGGGTCGGAATATTGGTAGAAGTTGGTAGGGCTTCCGGTGGTAAGTCGAGGCGCCAATCTTGCCCAAAGTCCTTCTGATGCTAGGTTCAAGCCGTAGATTGCAAGATCGTAATTTCCCTCGACCACAATCCGTTGGCTAAGTTGCCCGGTATCCACGCTATTGTCCAGGTTTACCTCGAATCCCGCAGCCTCCAGTTGGGCTTTGATGGCGATCGACTCCTGGACGTGAGTGGGAGATTTGTCTGACAAAAGTCGGATGCTTCCGTTCCATCCTTCCTTCTTGACCTCTGCAACCAATTGTTTGGCGCTCCTCGGATCATGCGGCGAGTCCAGAATTTCGCTCGACGCTGACTCTGCAGTTTCGGGCGTGAGGCGAGTTGATGCGAGGGCCTGACCGTCAAATACTCGCTGGTTGATCTGCTCGACGTCAATCGCGGCCGCAATCGCTTGACGGATGCGGAGATCCGCGGTAATTGGGGCGGAACTGGTAGCGCCAGACCCGTTATTCATCACTACCGCTTCGGTAGCACCGAATAGAGTAGGAAGGTCGAAGAATCCGTCTTCGCGAGCTTCTGCTATGACTTGCGGTTCACGGAGAAAAGCAAGGTCGATCTCTTTGTTCTCAAATGCCTCATATGAGCCTTTGGCGCCCGCGATGGATACGAACCGGAGTTGCTGCACACAGACAGGACCGCCCCAATAGTCCGACTTGGCGGTCAGGACCACCTCTTCTCCGGGGGTGAAATGTTCGACCTCGTATGGGCCGACGCCAGCCCCTGCTGGGTTGTTATTGAAGTCGGCTCCGCGTTCCTGCACTACGCGCGGATTGGTAACCATTCCGACGTCGGTTGCTAGGACGTACGGGAATCCAGGCCATGGCGAAGTCAGGGTGAAGTTCACAGTGAGAGGGTCTGGAACCTCGATAGAAGAAATGTTTAAAGCGAGTTGGCGTGATTTGTCCACGTTGTCAGTCGCGAGGTGTCTTTGGATGCTGGATTTAACTGCGTCGGAGGTGAATGGGTCTCCATTCCCGAACTTGACGCCTGCTCGCAGCCTCATCGTCCAGTTCGTGTACGTGGGGTCGGGTGTCATCGACTCTGCCAGTCGCGGCTCGTACTCGGCGATCTGCGGATTCCATGCCATCAACGTGTCATATATAGCCGTAAGTTCTGTGCCTCCGAAGACGCCTTCGGACGCTGGGCTCACGGGGTCCAGTCCTGGGCTGTTCGTGTACGTCCCCATAACAAGGTCCCCTCCAGCCTTTTGCGGGGTACAGCGTTCGTTCGTCGTATCCAGCTGTGACGCTTCTTTGTCGGCAGAAGTCGGGCCGCATGCAGCGCAGAAGCTGAGCGCGAGTGCTCCGGTGACGGTCAGGATGCGTTTGCGCATAAATAAGTTTCCTCCGAATCGATTCTGGTAGGACAACACGCAGATATTGGAGACGCTGCCGTAAGTGACATATTCGGGGAGGCCTGCGCTGGTTGAAGGCGGGGGGTGGGCGCAAGTATTGCGGTACTTGACATTCCCGTAGAACCCATCGCAGGCGAACTACATCGAGATCCCTACACGCCCACGTATAGTTCGTGTCTAAAACCCGAGGCGAGTTCACTTGCGCAGTCTCCACCCGAGTGCACCAGAGGATCGTATGTGACAGCTTCTCTTCGCACCCGGCCGCAGCTAGGTAGATACCCCTGCGAGACCATTTGCCAACGCGGTATCTGCGCCAGCTCGCGCAGCCGCCGCCGAACGGCTACGCGAGATTGTCGACAATGCCTGACGTTAACCGATGCGGCATCAGTGAGTCCTTGCTTCGTCCAGCAAAACCCTCGGATAATGCGTCTGTTGATACTCCAGCTCGCCGGACGGTGCCTATTGCCGTTATAGGGAGTCAGATCCTTCATCGAGCGGGAAGTGACACGATACGTAACGACCTCCATCGAGCTCCCTCATCTGCGGCTCAACCTCTGCACAAGAGGATGTGGCTCGTGCGCATCGTGTGCGAAATCGGCAGCCGGTTGGGGGTGATATCACCGACGGCATCTCTCCGACCGGTTCAGCCGATTCGGTCTTGACCTCGGGATCGGGAACTGGCAGAGCGTCAAGGAGCATCTTTGTATAAGGATGTTTGGGACCGGCAAATAGTTCGGTTGCCGGTCCGATCTCGCACACCTTGCCGAGATACATGACCATGACGCGGTCGCTGACAATTCGTATGACACTCAGATCGTGGGAGACGAAGATCAGAGTGAGTCCATACTGATCCTTGAGATCCTCGAGTAGGTTCACGATCTGAGCTTGGACCGAGACATCGAGCGCCGATACCGGTTCATCACAAATGATCATCTCGGGTTCGAGTGCGAGGGCCCGTGCGATGCTGATGCGCTGGCACTGTCCGCCTGAGAACTCACCTGGCAGCCTGTCACCGGTCGCGTCCGGATCAAGCCCGACTGCTTCCATCGCGCGGTGTACGCGCTCGTCCCTGTCTGCTAATCCCCAGATGGCGAGGCCCTCGGCGACTATGTCGCGCACCTTCCGGCGCGGGTTGAGTGATGCGATCGGATCCTGCAGGATCACCTGGAGCCGTCGCCGTACGGATCGCATCTCCTTGTCCGACAATGTGGTGAGGTCACGGCCGTCGAAGCGGACAGTCCCTCCGGTCGGCCTCGGTAGTTGGAGAATCGCTCGCGCCGTCGTCGACTTTCCGCACCCGGACTCTCCGACGATTCCGAGGGTCTCGCCACGGCGGACGTCGAAGCTGACCCCAGCGACAGCGCGCACGACGTCCGATCGTCCGGACCGGAAGTCAACTTCGAGCCCGCTGACCTCCAACAGAACTTCGCCGGCCGGCGTTGCAGACGTTTCCGTAGTCGTCATCGCGAAATGCCTTCCTCACGGTCAATCTGTATTGTGTTCGGGTTATGGCATGCCAGCCGATGAGCGTCACCCACCGAGAGGTAGGCCGGTGGAACTACGCAGTCGTTAACGGTGTGGTCACATCGTGGAGCGAATCGGCAGCCTGATGGGGGATTCACCAGGTCGGGTGGACGTCCCGCGATCGAATGCAACTTGGAGTGCGGCACCGTCCCGGCGCTGGGGGTGGATCGGAACAACGCGGAGGTATAGCGATGCCGCATGTTCCGGAAGAGTGTGCCGGTTGGCGCTGATTCGACGAAACTGCCGGCGTACATGACGGCAACGTGGTCTGTGTGCTGAGCGACCACGCCCAGATCATGAGTAATAAGGAGCATTCCCATGTCTCGATCACGTTGGATCTCGGTCAGCAAGTCCAGGATCTGCCGTTGAACGGTCACGTCCAGTGCCGTGGTCGGCTCGTCTGCGATGAGCAGATCCGGCTCACAACCAATTGCAATTGCGATCATGACACGTTGCCGCATGCCGCCTGAAAGCTCGTGCGGATACTGATCCAGTCGTCGCCGCGGATCCGAAATCCCGACCTGAGCGAGTAGGTCGGCTGCATTATCCCAAGCCTGCCGCTTCGTTCGGTGTAGGTGGTAACGCTGTGGGTCTGCGATTTGAGCGCCGATTTTTCGAACGGGGTTGAGCGCAGTCATAGGGTCCTGGAAGATCATGCTGATTCGTGGACCCCACAGGTGTCGCTTCTCCTCCGGTGTCATGGTTGCGACATCACAACCGTCATAGAACACCCGCGACTCGGATGACACAGAGGCATTCTGGGGAAGCAGATTCATGATGGTCCGCACGAGCACTGACTTTCCTGAACCGGATTCACCCACGATGCCGAGAGCCGTACCCCTCTCGAGAGCGAAAGACACTCCGTTCACAGCGCACACGGAGCCCTTCGGGGTGTCGAACCGGGTCGTCAGATCTCGCACTTCCAGTAGCGCATTTCTACTCATAGCCGCTCTCCGCACTCGTCGCAGGAATCTAGAGTTTCCGTGATCGTGGGTCCCAACGCCGCTGCGCCCAGTCGCCGATTCGGTTGAGCGAGAGCACCGTCAGGAAAAGGACAACGCCAGGCACGAACACCAAATGGGGATGTTTCTCGAGGTCGTTCTGGCCGGAGGCGATCATGTTGCCCCACGTCGGTTCGGGCCGCTGGATACTCAATCCAAGGAAGCTCAAAGAGGACTCGGCAACGATGAGAACGGCGACGACGACGAACGCGTACGCAAGGGTTGAAGCCAAGACGTTAGGGGTCAATTCGCGTGCAAGAATCCGTGAACTCCGCGCGCCGAGCGCCCGCGCCGCGAGTATGAAATTTCTCTGGGAGTAGGCCATCGTGTTGGCACGCGTCAGGCGGAAGAACGCCGGGATAGCGAGCACTCCGAGGACCAGGGTGACGTTCTTCAGGTTCGGTCGAACAACCGACGAGAGCGCGAGAAGGAGAATCAACGGCGGAAAGGCGAGCAGCGCATCGTTGAGGAAATTGAGCGCAGCGTCCACCTTGCCCCGGTAGTACCCCGCCGTCAGACCGAGGATGCCGCCGACCACTACTCCGAGGAATACAGCCCCGAAGCCGACGACCAGGGAGGTGCGCGCTCCGTAGATCACCCCACTCAAGATGTCCAGTCCTTGGCGGTCGGTGCCGAGCGGATGCCCAGAGAGGATCTGAGGGGGCTGAAGGATCGGAGCGTCCAAGGTCAGCGACGGGTTTCGGCCCTCGGCGAGTGGGAGGAAGTCTGCGAGGAGAGCAGCGATAATCTCGACAGCGAGCCATCCGACGCTCAACCACAGTCCGAGATGTCGAAACCAGATTTTGATTGGTGGACTTCGACGTTCCGGATGCACCGGAGAATGTGTCCCTACGGCCGAGGATCGCTCGACATCTCGGGTCGGCTCTTCTATGCGTTCAGACACGGACATGGCGGGTCCTCGGATCCAGGTACAGGTACGAAATGTCGACCAGGGCATTCACAAGCACGTAGAGGGCGGCCACGACAAGCACTGCGGCCTGCAACACCATGAACTCCTTTTTCGCCACGCTTTCGACGATCAAGGTGCCCATGCCCGGGAGGCGGAAGATCGTCTCGACGATGACTGTGCCGCCGAGCAACCTGCCGAAACTGATGCCGGCGACAGTGACCAATGAGAAGGTCGACGGTCGGAGCGCCTCCTTGACCAGAATGTGCCGTACTGGCATCCCTTGCGCGCGCGACGCCAGTACGAAGTCGTCATTGAGAGTGGTCGCCATGTCGCTGCGGAGTAGGCGTGTGAGCTGAGCGCTTTCGGCGAGGCCCAGAACGAGAACCGGGAGGAAAATCGTGCGAAGATTCTCGGTCAGACCGTCTTCACCGATCCGAGCGAAACCTTGTCGTGGAAAGTCCGGCAAGAAGACCGCGAGGACGAAACCGACCACGAACACGCCCAGTGCGAACATCCGGATGCCGCGGCGTCCCTGGGCGGTCAATTGTGCACCCCGCCTGCCGACCGTGGTCGCTGTGAGAACGACGGTAGCGATCACACAGGCCACAAGTATGAGCCCTTTCACCGCTTCGGGGCGAAAGACCGCGAAGTAGATCAGGATCAGCGCCAGTAGGAAGCTCGGTACCGAGATCAACGCAAAGGACAAGCTCGACGCGACACGATCGAATGCACGACCGTACCGGTAGGCCGACCATGTTCCTACCGGTATCGAAATCGCCAGCGCAAGAAGAACCGACAGCACGGCGATCTCCAACGTCACGGGAAGACGCGTAGCGATCAGGGTCGAGACATCCTGGATGGGTGGCACCAGCGTCTTACCCAGGTCTCCGTGTAGAAGTCCATTCAGCCAGTCCAGGTAGCGCGCGAACCACGGGCGATCGAGACCGAGATTTTCCCGAACCGCGGCGTACTGCTCGGGGGTCCCTTCGGCGCCGACCACTGCAACTGCCGGGTCTCCAGGAACGAGTTCAATCAGAACCGCCGTACTCACGCTTACAACGATCAGGACAGGAATAATTCTCAGGAGCACAGTGGCAACTCTGTGAAACATGACAGACCTCCTCCAGTCGCGTGACTCCTATGAACCTGTGACGAATGCCTTGTCGTAACGGAGCACGCTCCCCCGTGTGAGGAGCAAGCCACCGACGCGATTGGAATGAATGTTGTCTTCCTCGTAGGCGGCGAAATTGGCAATAACCGGAGAGTCATTGAGGATTGCCTGCATGCGGCCGACGATCTCCTGCTGCTTGTCGATCGTGTCCGCAGCCCTGAGCTCTGCCAACGCTGCATCCATCCGATCGTCGGCGTATCCGTAGTAATTGGATTTGCTCTTACTGTTCAACTGTCGATTCATCAGAGCCCACAGGCCCTCATTGGTGTAGTTGGGCCCCCACATGACAAGGTCGTAATCACGGTCGGAGGCAACCCTCCCCAGAACCTCAGCCAAGGACATGTCGTTGTTCAACTCGACCGTAATGCCCACGTTCTCGAGGAGAGCCTTGACTGCAATCGCCTCATTGACCCGGATGGGGCTGTTATCCGCCAGCAGTCGAATGGACCCGTTCCACCCTGAACTTTTGACCTCGTCGACGAGCCGCCTGGCGGCGTCGGGGTCGTACGCTGGCCCCTTCTCACCGGAATACAGACCAGGAGTCGACTCCTGAATCAGCGCCGAGGTGGCCAATGCCGTGCCATTGAAGACGCGGTTATTGATGGCCTCGGGATCTATTGCCGCGGCGATCGCTTTGCGAAGCCGAACATCGGCGGTTGGCCGGTTCGACGCCGAGTTCATAACGATACCCTCGCCATAGTTGTAAAGGGTGGGCAAGCTTTCGAATCCCTCCGCTCGCGCTTCATCAATTGCGGGCGGTTCACGGAAAAGAGCGACGTCGAGCTCACCGGTGCGGAGTGCATCCAAGGTGGCGTCGGCGCCCGAGATGCTGATGAACCTCAGCGTCCCGATACACACAGGCCCGCCCCAATAGTCGCTCTTCGCGGCCATGACGATTTCCTCACCTGGCGTGTACCGCACAAGCTCGTAGGGACCGACTCCCGCACCTTGGGGGTTGAGTGCGAACTGATCAGGCCCCATCGCGTCGACGATTCGCGGATTGGTCACCATGCCGACGTCGGTGGCGAGAACGTGAGGGAAGCTGGGATATGGGCCGTCGAGTGTGAAACGAATCGTCTGCGGGTCGACGACGTCCATGGAGGCAATCGTCAGCGCTTCGCCACGAGACACTTGGGTATTGCTCGGCGATTGGTGGCGCTCGATACTTCGCTTGACATCGTCGGCGGTGAGAGCGTCACCGTTGCCGAATGTCACTCCGTCACGGAGCTTCATCGTCCACACGGTGTGGTCTGCGTTGGAGTCCAAGGATTGCGCAACCTGCGGTTCGTACGCTTGCGTCTCGGCGTTGTACGTGATCAGGGTGTCGAATAGCGCCTGGACTTCTGTGCCTCCGCTACCGGCGGCACCGGGTTGACCTACCGGGTCAAGTCCACGCGGCGACAGCAGCGTTCCCTGGGTAACCGATCCACCGATTCGCTCGGTGGTGCAGGTGCCTGTTGCCGCCGTGGCCTCGTCACCACCGGAACCACCACATGCTGCCGCGCTTAACAACATCACAAGTGCTGATGCCGTGACGACGGGTTTCCGCAGTCTCATGCAGGTCCTCCTCAGGGTGCGCTCGTGCGCCAAAACTGGTTGGAAACGATAGGTTCGCGCCATGTAAGCCGTCGACAGCGGGTTCAAGCTGCGTGGATGACAGTGCTGAATTCGCGACGGACTTCGATGCGCTAATTGGCCGGTGACGCTCAGGTCGGCCATGTGGTCGGCCTCATCGAGCATGGTGATCTCGACGGCGTTGAGGCTGACGAACTTCTGCTTCATCAGGTCTTCGAGCCGTCCGGGAGCAGTTGTTGGTGAGCGATAGCGATTTTTCGCGCGCTGGCCGAATCGGACCAGGTGTCGATTGCGGGTTCACTCGTGCGGAGCCAGCGGTCGGCTTCACACGGCTTCCCGCGCAGGGGCTGGGCAAATGTAGATGCGCCCCGGCATCCCGACTCCTGAATTCGGTGTTGTTACTTCGCCGACATTCCTGCGTCGACGGGCAGGGCCACACCGGTCACGTATCGCGACTCGTCCGATGCGAGCCATAGCACGGCATTCGAGATGTCGGTCGCATCCAGCCAGGGGATCGGCATCATCAGAGTCGACATAAAGCTCTCCCGGACATCGTCCTTCGTGGGATGCTCTTTGTCGGGCGCAAACACCTTGAAGGTGGTGTCGTTGATGATCATCTTGGTGTCGACATTCCCGGGATGTACGGTATTGACTCGGATGTTGTGTTCGGCGAGTTCCATGGCGAGTGAACGCGCGAGGCCGAGTACACCATGTTTGGACGCCGAGTAGCTTCCGTAGTTCGGTACGCCTTTGAGGCCGGCTGCGGAGCTGGTGATGATGATCGAGCCGCCCTCGGCTTGCTCGAGTAGGTATGGGACCGTCGCCTTCACGGTGTGGAAGACTCCCGTGAGATTGACGTCGATGGTGGTCTGCCACAACTCGTCGGTCATTTCCCAGATCTTCGCCGGAGTTCCGAAGATCCCTGCGTTGGCCACAACCACATCCAGACGGCCGAGCTCAGCGACTCCTTGGCGTACAGCCTCCGACACGGCTGCCTGATCGCGAACGTCGACCTTCTGTGCAACTATCCGCCGGCCGGTCTTCTCGACCAGGGCGACTGTCTCGTCTAGATCTTCAGCGGAGGCACTTTCGTAGGGCACGGTCTCCACGTCTTCGAGAATGTCCAGTGCAATGATGTCCGCGCCTTCCTCCGCCAGCCGCAACGCGTGGGACCTGCCCTGACCCCGTGCGGCTCCGGTGATAAACGCGACCTTGCCAGCTACCCGTCCCATGGCGAGTATTTCCTTTCTCGTGGTGATGTCGGTGTCGACCGGATCGATCGATGCCGTTCCCCTACTTCACGACGGGCGTGAATGGATGTATGCGCACGCAGGGTGCGCTCACCCGTCGAGTTCGCGCAGATCCTGGTCACCACTCGCACGCGACGACCACTCAGGAAGGGTGGGGTCTTCTCGTATCCTTGCGACGCATGAGTCAACAACAAGTACTCCTACTAGGCGTGCAAGCGCGACTACCCAAGCATGCGCTTGCTACCTCATCATTATGATGCAGGTCACAACTGTCAAGCCGAACCTCTGAGCCATTCCTTCCGCCCCACCCCACCCTCCAGCCTGCTAGGGTCCGACTTCCACGCCGAAGCCAGCGTTCCCGGCTTCAAGATTGTGGCGCACTCGCGATCTCCCCCTTTTCCCACCCTCCTCGAAACCATGGTCGAATCGCCATATGACCCACACTCATGCCTGATCGCAAGAAGAAGCGAAATCAATTACACAACAGGTGGTTTCATTGCCGAATCATCCACGTAGCGGCACCCCGCAACCTTCTCGCGCCGACGGCTCAAAACCTCAGCACGACGACGCAGATATCGACCCACCTTCATACCTGGGTGAAGTGGGCGAAGTTCGCACGGAGATGCACTGTTTATGCACCCTCCTGTTGTGGGGCTGAATACGGATGCCCACACCACCATGTCGGGTGCCGCCATACCCGCCGCCACCCATCGCCACACCCGCCACCCACGGAAAGCCGGAGCGATACCAAGCATGCGCTTGCTCATTTTCGTGATAGCGTATGTCGCACATCACAGCCTCTGGGTCGAGTGACGCCGATTCTGGGTGCGCTGCGGCGGCGTGCCCGACCCGTAAGCACGATATGACGTGCAGAGAACCTGATGATGCGATGCCCCGACGAGCGTTGACCTCAGGAGAAACATGGACCTCAAGCTTGGCCTCAAAGCGTCTGCAGAACAGTTCGGGCCCAGAGAATTGGTCGAGTTGGGCGTGGCGGCTGAAGATCACGGCCTGGACAGTGTCACCGTCTCCGACCATTTCCAGCCGTGGCGCCACACCGGTGGACATGCGCCCTTCTCCATCGCCTGGATGACCGCGGTTGGTGAGCGTACGAAGCGAGTCCAGCTTGGCACTTCGGTTCTGACCCCAACCTTTCGATACAACCCCGCGGTGATTGCCCAAGCCTTTGCGACCATGGGCTGCCTCTACCCCGACCGGATCATGCTCGGCGTGGGCACAGGTGAAGCGCTCAATGAGATCGCTACCGGATTCGAAGGTGACTGGCCGGAATTCAAGGAGCGGTTCGCCCGCCTCCGCGAGTCGGTTGACCTGATGCGAGCCCTGTGGACCGGGGAGCGAGTCGACTTCGACGGCGTCTATTACAGGACGAAGGGGGCATCGATCTACGACGTTCCCAAGGGCGGCATCCCCGTCTACATCGCGGCGGGCGGCCCCTTGGTAGCGCGGTATGCAGGTCGAGCCGGGGAAGGATTTATCTGCACATCCGGCAAAGGGATGGACCTGTATACCGAGAGGCTGCTGCCGGCCGTGGCGGAAGGGGCGCAGAAAGCGGACCGTGAGTCCGATTCGATCGATCGGATGATCGAGATCAAGCTTTCTTACGACACCGATCCGGCGAGTGCACGCGAGAATACTCGGTTCTGGGCACCCCTATCGCTGACTGCGGAGCAGAAACACAGCATCGATGATCCGATCGAGATGGAAGCGGCAGCTGATGCGTTGCCCATCGACCAGGTCACCAAGCGGTGGATCGTTGCATCGGACCCCGATCACGCAGTCGAGCAGATCCGGCAGTACGTCGACGCCGGACTCAACCACCTGGTTTTCCATGCTCCTGGGCACGACCAGAAACGCTTCCTTCAGCTCTTCGAGCGTGACCTTGCTCCGCGCCTGCGGGCGCTGGCGTAGAAGTCCATCTCGATTCGGAAGGAAACGCGTGATGGCGACGCAGATAAGCACCCTGGAGGACCTGGCGCTTCCGTATCTCGACTACGAAAGTTATGAGTATCGGGCAGATCCAGCGTCGGTAGTGCGCGCCGCACGGGAGCAGATATGGCTGGCCAGGTCCGTTCGTGGCTATGAGGTCCTATCGTACGGAACCTGTTCCCAACTTACCCTGGACAAAGAACACCTCGACGGAGCAGGCAGCGAGTACTACCGACAGCAAAACGCTTCGGACCTGATCCTCCAGTATGCATCGGAAGGCATGCTCCCGCTGATACCGTGGATTCGCCACGATCCGATCCGGCGCGTACTACAACGGGCGTTCTCGGCGCCACGAGTGAGGCAACTCCGTCCGGTCATGCGTGCTTGCGCCGAGGGGCTGCTGGACGCTCACACCGTCAGTGGTGAGCTGGACCTCGTCGCCGACTTCAACGATGCATACCCCATCGAAGTCGTCTGCCGCCTACTCGGCGTGCCCGTTGCGGACATTCCACTTTTCAAGGAGTGGACTGTCAGTCTTGCACGACTCTCCCATTACCCCATCGACCCATTCATGGGCGAAATCGATCGCGCATTGCGCGGTCTATACGAGTACTTCCGCGATCTGGTCGCTCGTCGCCGCGCGGAACCGGCTCACGATTTCGTGACAGCGGTCATCGAAGCGGAGTCCGACCCGGGCAATGCCGACCGTCTCTCCGAGGGAGAAATGTTTGGCGCTCTTGTCAACCTTCTCTTCGCGGGACATGACACCACCAGGCTACAGTTGGGTTCCGCCGTGGCGCTTCTCATGCAGAACCGGAATCAGTGGGAGGCACTCGTCGAGAACCCGGACCTGGCAACAGCTGCGATCGACGAATCGATGCGCCTGCAACCGTCTCTGCACACCATCTTACGGACGGTAACCCGAGACCTGGTTGTCGACGACATCCACTTCTCCCCGGGCACACCGATCGCGCTCAACATCTTCGCTGCAAACCGCGATCCCGCGATGTTCCGTAACCCCGATGAATTTGACCTAACCCGGGCGAACGCGGCAAAGCATCTCACCTTTGGGCGCGGTCACCGTTTGTGTCTCGGCCACGCACTGGCGCGAGCCGAAATGACCGAAGCGCTGCAAGTGTTGGCGACTCGGTTTCCTGACATGCACCTCGTCGAATCGTCGGCCTTCTCCGGGTCGTCGGCCGCAACTCAGGGCCCCGAAATGATCCGACTGCGGCTCATCTAGCCCCCGGCGCTCCCCGTCCGAATTGCCGGAGGGGAGCCGAGCGCCGAAAGCCTCGTGGGTGCCGCAGCGGAATCGACACGCGCTGCGCACCCACATGTTCAGGCGCCGTACACCGGGACCGGGGTTTCGGCCTTGGCGAGAAGGTCGGCGACGACGGGTCCGATCTCCTTCGGTTCCCAGCGCGCACCCTTGTCCTGGGTGGGACCGTGCCGCCAGCCCTCGGCGACGGTGATCTTGCCTGCCTCCACCTCGAACACGCGTCCGGTGACGTCCTTCGCCTCCGTGCTGCCCAGCCACACGACGAGCGGGGAGATGTTCTCCGGCGCCATCGCGTCGAACCCCTCTTCGGGCGCGGCCATCGCCTCCGCCATCGCGCCGCCCGCGCCGACCGTCATCCGGGTGCGTGCGGCCGGGGCGATCGCGTTGACGGTGACGCCGTAGTTCTTCAATTCCGCGGCCGCCTGAATGGTCATCTCCGCGATACCCGCCTTCGCGGCGGCGTAATTGCCCTGCCCGATCGAACCCTGCAGTCCGGCACCGGAACTGGTGTTGACGATCCGGGCGTCGACCGGGTTGCCCGCCTTCGCCTCGACGCGCCAGTACGCGGCGGCGTGGCGCAGCGTCGCGAAATGCCCCTTCAGATGCACACGCACGACGGCGTCCCACTCCTGCTCGCTCATCCCGACGAGCATGCGGTCGCGCAGGAACCCGGCATTGTTCACCAGCACGTCGAGGCGTCCGTAGGTGTCGATCGCGGTCCTGATCAGATTCTCGGCGCCCGCCCAGTCCGCAACGTCGTCGCCGTTGACGACGGCCTCGCCACCCGCGGCGACGATCTCCGCGACCACCTGTTCGGCCGGACTCTCCCCGGTGGCGGAACCGTCGAGACCTGCGCCGATGTCGTTGACCACCACCTTCGCGCCCTCGGCGGCGAACGCCAGCGCATGGGCGCGTCCGATTCCGCGTCCGGCGCCCGTCACGATGACGACGCGACCGTCGACCACTCCACTCATGCCTTCTCCTCTGTAGATGCTGTAGCTGCCGCCAGGAAGGCGGGACGTTCTCCGCCGCCGTGGACGGTCAGTGTCGAACCGCTGACGTACGCCGCCAGCGGTGAAGCCAGGAACACCGCGCAGTTGCCGATGTCCTCCGGGCAGGCCATCCGGCCCAGCGGGACCGTGTCCCCGACCGCCGCGATCCCCGCCTCGTCGCCATAGTGCAGATGCGCGAGTTCGGTGCGGACCAGGCCGACCACGACCGCGTTGACCCGCACCTTGGGCGCCCACTCGAGCGCGAGACTGGTGGTGAGGCTGTCGACCCCGGCCTTCGCCGCGCCGTACGCCGCGGTCCCGGGCGACGGTCGTGAGCCGCTGACGCTGGAGATGTTCACGATGGCGCCGCCCGAGTCCTGTGTCTGCATCACCGCGTTCGCGACCTGTGAGACGAGGAGCGGGGCGAGCAGGTTCAGTTCGACGATCTTGGAGTGGAACTTCGGACTCGCCTCCGCGGCGAGCGCGAACGGTGCGCCGCCGGCGTTGTTGACCAGGACATCCAGCCGCCCGTGCCGTTCCACGATCCGGTCGACGAGACCCTGCACCTGCTCCGGATCGCGAATATCGCATGGAAGGAACTCGGCGGCGCGGCCATCCACCTCGACCGGCCCCTCCCCCGGCCGCCGGGCGCAGACCACCACCGTCGCGCCAGCCCGCAGGAAGGTGCGGCTGATGCCCGCACCCACCCCGCGAACGCCGCCGGTCACCAGCACGACACTTCCGGTCATGTTAGAACCTGTTTCCATCGTGCTACCCTACCAAGCAATTGCTTGGTACGTGAAGTCGTGCGGATGACGAGGGAGAAGAACAGTGGGAATTCGGAGTGCTAGCGAACCGGGGGGCATCACCACGGTCACCGTCGACTACCCGCCCGTGAACGCCATCCCGTCCCGGGGCTGGTTCGAGTTGGCCGACGCCGTCCTCGATGCGGGCCGGAATCCGGACACCCATGTG
>RRBB01000253.1:0-14513 GCA_006543605.1 Rhodococcus sp. WS4 | reverse complement strand
CACGAGAAACCTAGTCGTCCATCCTCATTCAACCTGTAAGGACGGGCTGCAGGTGCAGCGCGTACTGCGGAACAGTGCAATTGATGCGCTGCACCCGGTGTGCTGTTCAGCGGGTGTAGATCGATTTGGGGCAGACGTAGGCGTCCAAACCTTCCGGTCCGAGTTCACGGCCGAGCCCACTGGCTTTGACTCCGCCGAACGGGGCGCCGATGTCGAGATCGAAGAAGTTCACACCCACGCTGCCGGTCTCGATCCGACGGGCCAGGTCGAGGCCTTTGTCGGGGTCGGAGGTCCAGACCGTTCCGCCCAGCCCATACTCGGAGTCGTTGGCGATTGCGACGGCGTCGTCGAGGTCGTCATAGGGCAGGACGGTCAGGACCGGCCCGAAGATCTCTTCCCGCGCGACGGTCGCCGAGTTGTCGAGGTCGGCGAACACGGTCGGTTCCACGAACCATCCCCGGTCGAGGTGTTTCGGCCGGCCGCCTCCGGCCGCGACGGTGGCGCCTTCTCGTCTACCCGTGTCGATGTACGCCTCCACACTGCGCCGTTGGCGCTCGGACACCAAGGGTCCCACTCGGGTGGCGGGGTCGGCAGGGTCCCCGACCACGAGAGTGGATGCCAAATATGCTACCGCGTCGACTGTTTCGCGGTAACGAGACCGGGGGGCAAGGATTCGAGAGGACAGATAGCAGGTCTGGCCATTGTTGAGCAGGCTCGCCCAGGACAGTCCCCTGGCGACGCTCACCAGGTCCGCGTCGTCGAGGATGATGGCGGCGCTCTTGCCTCCCAGTTCCAGGGTCACCGGTCGCAGCAGTCGACCGCAGGTCCCGCCGATCACCCTGCCCGCGGCGGTCGACCCGGTGAAAGCGACTTTGTTCACTTCGGGGTGGGCGACCAGGTAGGAACCGATCTCTCGGCCGCCGGTCACGATGTTCAGCACACCCTCGGGCAGCCCGGCTTCTTCGGCCGCGTCGGCGAGTTGGAAGGCGTCGAGCACGGTTTCGGGTGCGGGTTTGAGGACCACAGTGCATCCGGAAGCGAGTGCCGGGGCAAGCTTGAACATGGTCAGCGACTGGGGGAAGTTCCACGGAATGATCGCGGCAACAACGCCGATCGGCTCGCGGCGCACGATCGTGGTGGACCTACCGTTTGCGGCGATCCGCGGGGTCTCGACGGGTGTCTTCTCGGTGAGATCGGCATAGTACCGGAGCGTTGCTGCCGGGCCGCTACCCTCCGCCGCCAGAGCTATCGCTGCCGGCATGCCGTTCTCGTCGGTCACGATGGCGGCTGTGTCCTTCCCCCGGCGGTCGAGCGCATCGGCAAATCGCCTTAGGACGTCGGCACGTTCGGCCGGATCCAGCGCGGACCACTGGGGTGCACGCACGGCGCGGCGGGCTGCGTGGACCGCGGCGTCGACGTCCGTGGGGGTACTGTCCGGCGCCGACCCGACGGGTTCCTCGGTGGTCGGCGAGATGACCGTGATGCGGTCGGAGGTGGACGGCGTGTGCCATCGGCCGTCGATGAACAGCTGCGAGCGGGTGTACTTCATGTGGGGTACCTCGGTCGTCGTGGTGCGCGGTCAGGGATGCGGGAGGAGGACCGGTTTGATGGTCGCGCCGCTGGCGGCGTCCGCCTCGGCGGCGGTGATCTCGGAGAGCGGGTAGGTGCGGATCAGTCGGTCGAACGGGAACCGGTCCTGTCGCCAGAGTTCGATCAGGCGGGGCAGCAGCAGCTGCGGGACCGCGTCGCCTTCGAGGATTCCCATGATGTTCTTCCCGGCTGCCAGCGCGGCCGGGGCGAGGACCAGTTCGCGGGTCGCGGCGCCAACGAGACCAACGGTTCCGGTGGGCCGGAGGCTGTCGATCGCCGACGCGATGACCTGCGGGGTCCCGGTGGTGTCGAGGGCGGCGTGCACTCCGCCGCCGGTCAGCTTCCGGATCTGCCGCGCGATATCGTCTGCGGACCCCTCGATCACGTCCGTCGCACCGAGTTCGAGGGCGAGATCCAGGCGATTCGCGTGCAGGTCGACGGCGATGATGCGGGAGGCGCCGGCGACCCGCGCCGCCATGACCGCCGACAGACCCACCGCTCCGGCACCGAACACGGCGAACGTGTCTCCCGTACCGACTTTCAAGGCGATCAGCGCGGACCCGGCGCCGGTCTGGATCCCGCATCCGAGCGGGCCCAGCAGATGCAGCGGCAGATCCTTGTCGACAACTACGACGTTGCGGGCACTGACGACCGCGTGGGTGGCCAGGGAGGACTGACCGAACCACCGTGACGAAATGGCGTTGCCGTTCAGGTCGGTGAGCGGGCCGGGCCCATCGGGGCCACGGCCGGACAGATTGCGCACGAAGAACGCGAAACAATACGCCGGGTGCCCACCCGCGCAGTTTTCGCACAGCCCACAGGAATCGAACGACAACAGAACATGATCGCCGACCTCGATCCCGTTGACACCAGCGCCAACTTCCTCGACGACTCCGGCCCCCTCGTGGCCGACCACGATCGGCGGCTGGGCGAGGAACGAAGGGTCCCTGGGCAAGACGTCGGTGTGACAGAACCCGACACCGGCGATGCGAACCCGCAGTTGGCCACCGGTCGGGTGGGCCAACTCCACCGTCTCGATCTCGAACGGTGCGTCGTGGTGGCGCAGCACTGCGGCTTCGATGCGCATCGGAAAGCTCCCTCTGTTCGGTGCGGTAACCAGAACGTACAGCTGACCGCCTGTACGGTCAATAGCAGTTGGCGAGCTCGCTAGACCAAGTCCATGCGTTTCGATATCGTGCGGGACTACGAGGACCCGTCGAGCACCTCCTCAACGAATTCGCCACGAGGGACGCCCAGGGGATCTCGGCGCGAGCCCATCCCCCATCGGTCACGACACCCGCTGCTGCTGCCACGTAAGCAGTTGAGCAACACTATGATTCGGGGTTCGTCTAGACACGTGGTCATCACTTATCGACCACCGGGGCGCAACCCTGCTCCATCGCGTGCTGCACGTCTCATTACGCGAGAAGTTCTGCAACCGCCTCGATCGAGGAATAACCGAGACCCTGAAGCAGCAGCGTCTTGACCGCAGTCTTCTCCCATCGAACGAGGTCATCCCTTATCTTGGCTGTTGATCCGACAAGGGCGACATCCTCGACCATGGCCAAGGGCACCGACGCTATTGCTTCGGACTTGCGCCCCTCCAAGTAGAGACGCTGAATGCGTGCGCATTCCGCCTCGTAACCCATGCGCACAAACACTTGATTGTGAAAATTGGCCTCCTTGGCACCCATTCCACCCACGTAGAGCGCAATGTTGGGCCGGACAACGTCGGCTGCCTTCTCGATGTCATCGTCGATGACAATGGGGACCGTCGCGGCAATGTCGAAATCGTTCAGAGATCGGCGGGCCCCCGGTTTCGAGAACCCTTCCTCGAGCGCTGCTCGATAGAAGTCGTCCATTCGGGGCGAGTAGAAGATCGGCAGCCACCCATCGGCTATCTCGGCGGCGAGTGCGATGTTCTTGGGCCCCTCGGCGCCGAGATAAATCGGGATCTCGGGACGACGGGGGTGAAGCATCGACCGGAGTGGCTTTCCGAGGCCGGAGCCACCTTGCAGCGGGAGTTGGTAGAACGCACCATCGTTGTGACTTACGGGTTGGTCTCGTCGCACGAACTTTCGAACAAGTTCGACGTATTCCCTTGTGCGAGCGAGTGGTCGAGGATACGGCTGCCCGTACCATCCCTCGACGACCTGCGGCCCCGAGACGCCCAAACCCAGGATGAAGCGGCCTCGAGACAGGTGGTCCAGTGTCATCGCCGCCATCGCAGTCGCCGCGGGGGTCCGCGCCGACATTTGCAGAATGTTGGTACCCAACTTCACGGTACTGGTTGAGGCGCCGTACCACGCCAAGGGGGTTAAGCAGTCGGATCCGTAGGTCTCGGCAGTCCAGACCGAGTCGTAGCCGAGACTCTCCGCAAGGGAGAAGGCCGCTCGCTCGTCGTCCGAGGGCGCGGAAGACCAATAGCCCAGGTGAAATCCCAATTTCATTGTTTGCTTGTCCTTACTTCGTCGTTATTGGTGTGTCGTGTTGTCGAGGTATGCGGATCCGGTGGAGGTGTCTACTGAGACGGTGGAAGCGCGCTGTCGCTCGTCCGGACAGTCCGCAGGTCGTTGACCACCAATTCGTCGGCGTCGTAGCTCCGGCGCAGGTCCTTCTTGTCGAGCTTGCCGACACTGGTCTTGGGAAGGGTGTTGACGAAGGCCCACCGTTCGGGGAGCCACCAACGGGCGACCTTGCCGTCGAGGAAGGCGAGCAGTTCGGGTGCGGTGGCGGTAGCTCCGGGCTCCAGTTTGACGCAGACGAACGGGCGTTCCTCCCATTTCGGGTCAGGTACGCCGATCACAGCGGCCTCGGCGACGGCCTCGTGCTCGAGCAGGGCATTCTCCAGTTCGACCGTGGAGATCCATTCCCCGCCGCTCTTGATGCCGTCCTTGAGCCGGTCCTTGAGCTGGATCCACCCACCATCGTGCAAGACCCCGAGGTCGCCGGTGCGCAACCAGCCGTCGTCGAACTTGTCCGGTGCTGCGGCGCGAAAATAGGTGCCCGCGATCGTCGCGCCGCGCAACTGGACCTCCCCGATGGATTCGCCGTCCCATGGCAACTCGTCGCCGAATTCGTCGACGATGCGCACCTGCACTCCGGGGACGATGCGCCCCGTCAGGCTCGCCCACTGCGCCAGGTCGGCGTCGGGTGTGTTGTGGGGTGGCCGGGAGAAGGTCAGGAGGGGGCTGGTCTCGGTCATCCCCCATCCCTGGGTCAACCGGACGCCGTGTCGGGACTGCATACTGCGGACCAAGGCAGCCGCCAGCGGGGAGCCGCCGGATACGGCCAGACGCAGGCCGGTGAAGTCGACCGGGTGGGTTCGGGCGTACTCGTCGAGGCCGGTCCACAGTGTCGGCACGGCCGCGGCGGCGGTGGGCGCGAGGTCGGTGATGATGCGGGCCAGGTGGTCGATCTGAAGAAACCGGTCGTTGAGGATGATGTCGGCCCCGCTCGTCCAGGCGGCGTGCGGCCAGCCCCAGGCGTTGGCGTGGAACATCGGCACGATCGGCAGAACCCGGTCGGCGTCGGAGAAACCGAAGGCGCTTCCGGTGGAGATCTGCAGGCTGTGCAAATAGATGGACCGGTGACTGTAAGCCACCCCCTTCGGGTCGCCGGTCGTCCCGGTGGTGTAGCAGAGCGCGGCGGCGCTGCGTTCAGGCAGGCGCGGCCACCGGAAGTCGGTCACGGTGTCCAGCACGTCGTCGAGGCGGTGCAGTTGCACACCGGCGGGAACGGTCAGGTCCGCCTCGCCGGCGATGATCACGTGCTCCACGGTGGGCAACCGATCGATCACCCGCTGCAGCTGGGGTACCAGGTCGGCATCGACGAGGATCACCTTGTCCGCCGCGTGATTGGCGATGTAGACGATCTGATCATCGTGCAGTCGCAGATTCAGTGTGTGCAACACCGCCCCCATTCCCGGAACCGCGAAATAAGCGGCCAGATGCGCCGGGCTGTTCCAGCACAACGTGGCAACCACATCGTCCCCGGACACGCCGAGGCGGCGCAGACCTGCCGCGAGAGAAGTTACCGTGGAACCGAATTCGCGAAAAGACAGACGCAGCACCTCGCCGCCCTGATAGTGCAGAACCGAACTCTCCGGATGGGTGCGAAGCCCGTGCAGGAACAAATCCGACACGAGAAGGTCGACGTCTTGCATGGTGCTGTGCATGGCAGGTCCGTCCTGGCGGTGGGGTGAGGAAAACAGTGTCGTTCCGCTGCGCCGTCGGCCGAACTGCGGAACCAAGCTGGTCTTGACCCACGGACAGCTACTCCCTACCATAGACCGTACGTACGGTCAGTCAAGTACTGATTCCTGCTCGTCCATCCCTTCCTCCCTGCCCCGAAGGAAACGCCATGACGTTATCGGCCCTGCACACCGATCTCGGAAGTCCCGACGCGTACATTCACGGAGTTCCTCACGAGGTCTTCGCCGACCTCCGTCGCCACGAGCCGGTGGCCTGGATCGAGGAGCAGGCCGGTGAGGGTTTCGCCAGCGGCCCCGGTTTCTGGGCAGTCACCCGCTACGACGACGTCATGACCGTCTCGAAGAACCCGGACATCTTCTCCTCACACAAGGGCACGTCGTTCCTGCGCGATCAGCGCCCCCAGGATCTTGTGGCCCTGCAGCAGATGATGCTCAACCTCGACCCCCCGGACCACTCGCAGATGCGGTCGATCGTCAGCAAGGTCTTCACCCCCAAAATGGTGCGCGGGATGTTCGACAGCATCAACGATCACGCCCGCGCCATCGTTGATGCGTTGCCCGACGACACCGAGATCGACCTCGTCGAACACATTTCCGCAGAGATGCCGCTTCGGGTCCTCGCCGACGTCCTCGGGGTGCCGTCGGAAGATCGGCACCTGCTCTACGACTGGACCAATCGGATGGTCGGGCTCGACGACCCCTCCTACGGAGGGCGCGAGGCTTTCCTCTCTGCGTTCATCGAAATGTTCAAGTATTCCAACGCACACACCAAGGCCAAGCGCGCCGAACCCGGCTCCGATGTGTGGTCACTGATCGTCAATGCCGAAGTCGATGGTGCCCGCCTGTCGACCGAAGAGCTCAACCGCTTCTTCCAATTGCTGGTCATCGCTGGAAACGAAACGACGCGCAACCTGCTGACCGGTTTTGTCCTCACGCTGAGTGAGCACCCGGACGAGCGCAGCAAGCTGGCCACCGACCCGGCGTTGCTGCCGAAGGCCATCGAAGAAGTGCTGCGGTTCCACTCCCCCGTCATGCAATTCCGGCGCACGGTGACCCGGGAGACCGAACTCGGCGGCAAACAGCTGCACGAGGGACAGAAGGTGGTCATGTTCTACGTCTCGGCCAACCGGGACGAAGCACAATTCGACGACCCGGACACGTTCCGCATCGACCGCGGCGCTGCCAATCACCTTGCCTTCGGCGCCGGCACCCATTTCTGCCTGGGTAACAGCCTCGCGCGCCTCGAGGCGAAGGTGCTGCTCGAAACTCTGTTCGCGCGGTTCCCGCACTGGCAGGTCACCGGGCCGCCGGACCGTTTCCGGTCGAACTTCATCAATGGGATCAAGAAGCTTCCCGTTCACCTCGGAAAGGCCACGTCATGAAGCTTTGCGTCGACCGCACCAAGTGCACCGGCCTCGGAATCTGCGAATCCCTCGCCCCGGACTACTTCGAAATCGACGATGCCGGCCAATTGCTGGTGCTGCGCGAGCACACCGATGACCGCGACATCGATGATGTCCGTGCCGCCATCGAAGGGTGCCCGACCGAGGCACTCACCCTTGTCGAGGACTGAGACCATGCCCGAGCAGAATCTCGTGGTGGTCGGGGCGTCGTTGGCGGGTCTGCGTGCCGCCGAGGCAGCCCGCAAGGCGGGATTCACCGGATCGGTGACCCTCGTCGGCGCCGAGGAACACCTGCCCTACGACCGCCCCCCGTTGTCGAAGGCGTACCTCGACCCTGGACCAACCCCTCCGGACACCACCTTCCGTGCCCGCAGCGCCCTCGACGACGCGGGAATCGACCTGCGTCTCGGCACCGTCGCCACCCGGCTCGACCCGAGCGAGAAAGTGATTCACACCTCGCACGGCTCACTGCCCTACGACATCGCCGTCATCGCGACCGGATCGTCGGCGCGGATGCTGCCGGGCACGGCCGCGATGGCCGGCGTCGTCACGCTACGCACACTCGACGACGCGGTCACCGTCCGCGCCGCCCTCGACAACCGGGCTCGCACAGTGGTCGTCGGTGCCGGATTCATCGGCTCCGAGGTTGCCTCGGGGGCACGAAAACGAGGCCTGGATGTCACCGTGGTGGAGTCGCTGCCGGTTCCCCTGGTGCGCGCGATCGGTACGGACATGGGCCGTGCGTGCGCGGACCTTCACCGGCGCAACGGAACGGATCTGCGCTGCGGCGTCGGGGTCGAGAAGGTGCTCGGCAACGGACATGTCGAGGCGGTGCAATTGTCGGATGGATCAACTCTCGAGGCAGATCTGGTCGTGGTCGGCGTCGGTGCGGACCCCGCCACCGAGTGGCTCGAGACCTCGGGTATCACTCTCGACCGCGGTGTCGTCTGCGACGACACCATGGCGACCTCGCTGCCGGGGGTCTACGCCGCCGGCGACGTCGCCCGCTGGCACAATCCGCTCTTCGAGGCATCCATGCGGCTCGAGCACTGGACCAGTGCCGCCGAGCAGGGAGCCCTCGCCGTCCGCAACGCACTCGACCCACGAGCCGCGAAGCCGTACAGCACCGTGCCGTATTTCTGGTCCGACTGGTACGACACCCGAATTCAGTTCGTGGGAGTGCCCGAGGCCGACGAAATACGCGTTGTTACCGGACATCTCGACGACGGCCAGTTCGTGGCGCTCTACCGGCGCGGCGACCGGGTCGTGGGCGCGCTGGCCCTCGACCACCAGACCCACATCATGAAATATCGTGCCCTGATCGCCAAGAGTGCGAGCTGGGAGCAAGCGCTCGACTACGCGCGCACTCGCCAGCACAAGGACGCGGCGCTCGACGCGGGCCGCTGACACAAGGGCACCCGGACACACTGCAGAAAAGAGGGTCGATGCCAGAGCGCAACGCCACCATCGTCGGATACGGCCTCACCGAAGTGGGCAAGGTGTTCGGGAAGACCGCGCGTGGTTTCGCCGCGGAGGCGGTCCGGTTGGCTGTCGCCGACGCCGGACTGTCCCTCGGCGACGTCGACGGGCTCCTCGTCAACGCCCGCGCGGGCACCGATCTGAATCTGACCCTCGCCCGCACTCTGGGGCTCGGGAATCTTCGGCTGCTCAGCGAGATCAATGCTTTCGGCGCCTCGGCCGCCATCATGATCGCTCAGGCCTCGAAGGCGGTGCTGTCCGGCGAAGCGGAGGTCGTGGTGTGTGTGTTCGCCGACGACCCCAAGAAGCAGGACACCGGCGGAGCGCACGCGTACCGGGCAAGCTCCCTGACGGCGACCGGCTTCCGCAGCGCGGAGACTGCAGCCGGGTTCACCAGCGTCAATCACCGCTACGCTCTGGCGGCTCGCCGCTACATGGACCACTACGGGCTCACCTCCTCCCACCTCGGCGCCGTGGCGGTATCTCAGCGGGCGTGGGCACTCGACAATCCGGTGGCCCAGATGCGGTCACCGTTGACCCTGGACGAGTACCACCGATCTCGCTGGGTGGTCGAACCGCTGCATCTGCTCGACTGTTGCCTCGTCTCCAACGGTGGTGCCGCAGTCGTGGTGACCACCCCGGAGCGGGCACGGGATCTGCCGAATACACCGGTGTACGTCCGCGGGTGGGGCCAAGCCCACCCGGGATACGTCCTCGAACGTGACAGCGATTTCGGCCTCGTGACCGGCGCCGCCATATCCGGGCCGGCGGCGTTGAAGATGGCCGGAATGACCGTCGACGACATCGATCTGCGGGAAATCTACGACTGCTACACCTACACCCTCCTGGTGACGCTCGAGGACTACGGATTCTGCGGTAAGGGCGAAGCCGGGGAACTAGCCGCCAGCGGGGCACTAGCCCCCGGCGGCACCCTGCCCACCAACACCGGCGGCGGGCAACTGTCCTCTTTCTATCTGTGGGGCATGACCCCGTTGATAGAAGCCCTCACGCAACTGCGAGGAGAAGGCGGCCGACGGCAGATCCGTGAGCACGCCACCGCCATCGTCAGCGGCAACGGCGGCATTCTCGACCACCACGGCACCCTGGTTCTCGCCACCAACGCGGCCTGAACACGAGCAACGGAGAAGGAACACGATGACATTTCCCGCCATCCGGGACGAGACCTCGGCACCGTACTTCGATGCCCTCCGGGAGGGCAGGCTTATCTTGCGGTCATGCACCCGTTGTGGGCACGTCGGCCGGCCCGACACTCTCAGCTGCAGCTCATGCCACAGCGACGAGCTCACCTGGGTCGGCACCACTGGTGACGGGGTGGTGGTGTCCGCAGTCGTCGACCACACGAGTGCGCCGGGACCGACCGTGCTTGCGCTGGTCGAGCTCCGGGAAGGACCGTGGATTGCCAGCCGCATCCTCGACGTCACCACCGCAGCCGACGTTCCCGCGTCCACGCCGGTGCGGTTGAACATCGTCGAGTCGGTCGAGGGTGAGGCGATCCCGGCGTTCGTTCTCACCACATGAGCACGGGCCCGATGGGGCGCCGCCGCGATCGTCGCGTGGTGCACCTCGCCGACCTGTGCGCGAGCACGGCATTGACGGTGCGACGGATCCACGAGTGATCGGCGGCGCTTAGACTAACTCCGGATCAGGACCGCGAACGAGGTGGAGGTAGCGCGATGGCAAAGGCCGGTACCCGGCTGGCCGGGAAAGCCAACGAGATCCTCGAGGTCTTCACGCACAACGTGGCGCAGTTCGGCTACGACGGGACGAACCTGAGCGACATCGCCAACGAGTTGTCGATCTCCAAGGGCACGATCGTCCATCATTACGGCACCAAGGATCGCCTGCTCGCCGCCCTGCACACGTCCTACATGCGCCGCCGCCTCACCGAAGCGAAGTTGCTGATCGGCAAGCTCGATCATCCCGAGCAGCAACTCGCGGGACTGTTGTTCGCGTTCATCCTCTACCAAGAGCACGACCGCGATGCCACGATCGCGTTCCAGCGCGAGGTCATGCGCCTGGCAGCGCTCGACATCGACACCGAGGGGCTCGGACTACGCGCCGAATATATCCAGCTGGTGCGCGCGGTGATCGAGGACGGCATCGCCGCGGGGCGGCTTCGGAAGACAGATCTGCGGATTCAGTCACTGCTGATGTTCGGGTCCGCGCAATGGGCCTACACCTGGTTCGACCCGAGCGGTGACGAATCCGCCGAAGAGGTCGGCGCCGCACTGGTCGATCTCGTGCTGGGCAGTCTCCTGGTCCGTCGCACGGCGCTGCCGGGGTTGTCGGATCCGAAAGGACTCGCCGCCCAGACCGCGCGCCAGTGCCTGCTCGAAGTTTCCGCCGAATCCGACAGCGGGCTCGCTGCATCCTGACCACAGCACCGGTCGACCGAACCTGCCGGTTCGGCACGCCCATAGAGGGAAAAGGGGCATCGGCCACCGCTTGATACTGGCGTCTTTTCGGGTGGGGACTGTCTCCGACCACCCGGTACCGTCGCTCGGGTTCGGTCAGTCAGCTGCGGGCTGGGAGAGCCGTCACGAGCTAGCTTGCGGCACCGCCCGGGTGTCCGGCGCGCTCGCCACCGCCTTTCGGCGCTTCCGATCTGCACCCAAAGGTCCCAGGGTACTCACCACGACGACACCCGATAGAGATCGCACGCCGTAGGTTTGCCAGGCGGCGGCCGAGCGTTCGCATCCCCGCCGACCCGGCGTGCAATACGCATGACGGCGACCCCAGTTGCACAGCAATAGCTTTCGAGCTAGACAAGATTTCTCCCGGCACGTGCCCTCACGGCACAATCGGCACTGCGTCGACTGTGCGGCCGCCATACCGAACGCCCCCCATGTTTGGTTTTTCGCCCAAACCCATCAGTGACCCCTTGTGCTGCGCGTCACGATTCTGCTTTACTGACCGTGCGTACGGTCACTAGTTGAGCCGGGCGGAACGGACTGAACAATCCCCTCGAGAGGTGCCTGATGGCTTCACCCATCCACCATGTCTTCGACCCGATCACATACTGGGTATCGCAGGATCCCACCCGAGTCGCGCTGCGATTCGAGGAAGAGTCGTGGACATGGCAACAGTTGTCGGACCGGGTGCGGCGTAACGCCGCAGCACAGTCCGCATTCGGGCTGGCGCCCGGTGACCGGGTCGCGTTCCTGGACAAGAATCACCCCGCCAGCCTCGAGACCACGCTGGCGTGCGCCGTGGCCGGAACGGTGAACGCGGTACTGAACTACCGCCTCGCACCGTCCGAATTGGCCTACGTCATCAACGACAGCCGTGCCGAATTGCTGATCCTCGGCGCCGAATTCGTCGGTGTTGTCGAGACGATCAAGCCGAACCTCGACCACGTGCGCGCCATCATCGTGCTCGGTGGTGAGGCGGACGAGTACGAGGCATGGCTCGGTGAGGCCCCGCCGCGCGAGACTGCTCATCCCGCCCATCCGGAGGATTGCTTCCTGCAGCTCTACACCTCCGGCACTACCGGGCACCCGAAAGGGGCCATGCTGACGCACCGTTCCGTGGGCGCGCACAGCATCGCGGCCAGCGCGGCCTTCGGCTTCGCCCGGGACACCGTGAACATGGTGGCCATGCCGCTGTTTCATGTGGGTGGCACCAGCTGGGCACTGGCCGCGATGTCGCAGGGCGCGGAGACGGTCCTCGTACGTGAGGTCGTTCCCGCCGTGGTTCTCGAGCAGATCACCCGCCAGTCGGTCACCCACGCGTTCTTCGTCCCCGCTGTCATCCGGTTCTTCCTGCAGGTTCCGGGGGTGTCCGCCCGGGACTTGCGGTCGCTGCGCTGCCTCGGATACGGCGGATCACCCATGCCCGAAGCCCTACTCCGAGAGGCGATGAGCACCTTCGACGTCGACTTCTACCAGGTCTACGGCATGACCGAGGCGTCCGGAGTGTTCTGCGTACTCGGGCCGCAGGACCACCGCGATTCCGCCCGGCCCGAACGCCTCCGCGCAGCAGGCCAACCGATCGAGGGTGTCGAGGTCCGGGTGGTGGATCCGGCCCTCGGGGACGAAGTGCCCGTCGGTGAGGTCGGGGAATTCCAGATCCGCGGACCGCAGGTGATGGCCGGATACTGGCAGCGCGAGTCGGACACCGCCGCCAGTTTCGACGGGGAGTGGTTCAGGACCGGTGACGCCGGCCGACGAGACCCCGATGGGTTCTACTACGTCGAAGACCGCGTCAAGGACGTCATCATCTCCGGCGGCGAGAACATCTACCCCGCCGAAGTGGAGCGCGTGATCAACGAGTACCCCGGCGTCGCGGAAGTCGCCGTCATCGGCGTCCCCGACGAGAAATGGGGCGAAGCGGTCCGCGCGGTCGTGGTCGCGGACAGCGGCACCGACATCGACGAAGACAAACTGCTCGACTTCTGTGCCGCTCATCTGGCCGGTTACAAGCGGCCCCGCACCATCAACATCGTTCCGAGCCTGCCGCGCAACGCGACAGGAAAGATCCTCAAACGCGATCTGCGCGCACCGCATTGGGCGGGCCGCAGCCGATCGGTCTGACTCCAATCCGGGCAACACCCACCACTACCCATCCGAAAGGGATATCACGATGAGCTACTTCACCGACGCTTCCGAGGTCTACCGCTACCTGGGCGGAGTCTTCCGCGCAGCCAACGACGAACCGACCGCCGGCCCGGCGCTCAAGGAGGCCGACATCATCCTCCGACTCGACTACACCAACCCCGATTCGTCGATCACCGTCGCACTGAAGCCAGAAGGCATCGAGGTGATCGAAGGCGAAAACGAACTGGTCCCGGATGTCCGGTTGGCGATGTCCGCCGACAACGGCAACAAGTTCTGGCGCGGTGAGTACAACGTGGCGGTGGGGTTGGCCAAGGGCCAGGTCAAGGCAAAGGGCCCGGTGTCGAAGATCCTCAAGCTGATTCCGATCTCCAAGCCGCTGTTCCCGATCTACAAGAACCTGGTCGCCGAGAAAGACGCCCAGCACAGCTGATCCCCCGGCACCCGAGCAAGGACATCGCATGACAGCCACACCGCACTACACCCAGTTCATCGACGGTCATTGGGTCGATACCGACCGCACGTTCGACATCATCGACCCCGCGAACGGCGAACTGGTCGCCACCGCCGCCCGCGGCTCGGTCGAGGACCTCGACCAGGCGGTCGCCGCGGCCAAAGCCGCCCACGCCCGGGGCGAGTGGCGCTCGAAGACGCCGGACGAACGCGCCGACATCCTGTCGGCGATGGTCGCCGACCTGTCCGAGCGCATGGAGGACCTGGTCGCTCTGCACGTCAAGGAGAACGGCGTCACCATCCGCCAGGCGATGGCCTTCCACGTCGGGTATTCGATCTCGCACCTGCAGTACTTCGCCGACCTGGCCCGCACCTACGAATTCGAACGATCCGGTCCGCAATTGTCCTACCCCACATTGGCATCCGGGATCGTGCGCCGGGAACCGATCGGTGTGGTCGGCGGCATCGTCCCGTGGAACTTCCCGCTGCTGCTTGCTGTGTGGAAACTGGGCCCCGCCTTGGCGGCTGGCAACACCATCGTGCTCAAGCCCGACGAGAAGACCCCGCTCACCTTGCTCGAACTGGCCAAGTCCGCAGAACGAGCCGGGCTGCCGAAAGGTGTCCTCAACATCGTCACCGGTGCCGGCGAAGAGGTCGGTGCCCGCCTCGCCGCACACCCGGACGTACGCAAGATCGCCTTCACCGGGTCGACGGCGGTCGGCCGGGAGATCAGCAAGCTCGCCGCGGAGAACATCAAGAAGGTCACCCTCGAACTCGGCGGCAAGGGACCGAACATCGTGC
>RRBB01000252.1:0-14534 GCA_006543605.1 Rhodococcus sp. WS4 | reverse complement strand
ACTCGATCCTGCCCAGCGGCGACTTCGCAGGCACCCCCGAGGACGCCCTCGACTGCGCCTGCGGGCTCTACCTCGCCGACCCGACCGCCTGGCAACAACCCCCGACGAATTAACGAATCAGACCACTAAGGTCTCCAACGAAATCGAGGCGGCGGTCGTCGAGCCCGGCAGCTCACTGACCGAGCTGTGCGGGATTGGGACGCTGAAAGCGGGCAAGATCCTTGTCCGGTCGGTTTGATCCACCGGTTCGGCGGCCGCGTTCGCCAGCTACACCGGCACCGCCCCGATCGAGGCGTCCTCCGGGGACGTCGTCCGCCACCGGCTCTCCCGGCCGGAGACCGGCAACTGAACTGCGCCCTGCACACCATGGCCATCACCAGATCGGTCGAGACGCCCGGCCGCGCGTACTACCACGGACACGAGCCGCCGGAAGAGTCACAAGGAAGCGTTGCGCTTCCTTCCTGAAGACACGGCTCTCGGGCGTTCTTCGGCAGCTTCTTCGCGACTCTGCAACGTCCGTGGCGGGCCTGGAAGGACACTCGGGGGCGGCTCTCGCGTCCTGCGCGGCCGGGCTGACACCCCGCACCGGCACTTCGGACCAGTCACTTCCCGGACCCACCAAATTCCACGGTACAACCGGCCACAGGTTCGGCTTGACACAAAAGGCGCCGTCCAGGCCAGCGGCTTGACGATGCTTGCGTCGCCGGCCTCTAAGCTTCGGGTCACCTGTCTAGACCTGGAGGGTTGAACCCATGACCGATGACGCACGGCTAGCTCGTCGCCGCGATCCCGACCGTAAAGAGAAGATCCTCGCCGCGGCAGCTGAGCTGGTTGCGCAGCGCGGATTTCACGCGGTGTCGATGGCTGACATCGGGGCCCGGGTGGGGATCAGTGGTGCGGCTGTATACCGGCATTTCGACAACAAGGCCAACTTGCTGTTGGCGTTGTTCGATCGGTCTCTGGATGGGCTGCTCCATGCGGAAAGTGCGATCGTCAGCCGCCGCGAGGACATCCCAGGTGCGTTGCGTAGCCTCATCGAAGGTCAGATCGACTTCGTGGTCGACGAACGTGAGTTCGCGCGAGTGTACTACCGGGAGGTCGAGCAACTTTCTCCCGACGACCAGGTTCGTCTGCGCCGCAAGCAGCGGCAGTACGTGGAGGAATGGGTGCACGTTGTTCGCGAACTCGATCCGTTGCTCGACGAGTCCGCTGCCCGCGTGCTGGTCCACGCCACGATCGGTTCAATCCAATCGGCACTCGTGCACAACGTCGGTATGGCAGATGATCGTCTGAAAGCAATGTTACGCCGAGCGGCGTACGCAGTGGTCGGGCTGCCCACCGACGCTTCATGACGTCTGCTCCTTAAGCTGCGGTCGCGAAATGTTATTTGTAAATAACTAATGCCCACCGTGGTGCATGCTGCCGTTGCCGGCGCGCTCTGTTTGCATGACGAATTTCTCGCGATTGTACCGTGCTGTAAGGAGCGAGCTCGCAAAGCCGTAGGAGTGAACTGGCGGAAGTGTTCACCTGGGATGCGATCCGACAAAGCGCCGCGGGTGAGAATCACCCCTTTTGGTCTGATAGTTAATGGTGTATAACTTTTGGTACGCGGCAGATGCGAGCCGCGTCACAGCCAGAAGGGCATACCATGACTGTCAGCGCAGATCCGCGATTCGAGGACCAGGTGCGCGCCTACCACGAGGCCGGCTACTGGGACCGCACGACCCTCGTTACCGCAATCGATCAGTGGGCCGAGGTCGATCCCGGCCACCCGTACATCTCCGACGGCACGAGTACCTACAGCTACGGGGAGTTCCGCCGGAGCGCGTGGAATCTCGCCGGGGGGATCGTCGGGCTCGGAGTTCGTCCCGGCGACCGAGTCGTCGTCCAGCTACCCAACTGGAATGAGTTCTTTCTCGTCTACGCGGCATTGGCCCGGATCGGCGCCGTCATGGTGCCGGTGGTATCGGTCTACCGTGAGCACGAGGTGCAATTCATCGTCGAGAACTCCGAGGCCGTCGGTCTTGTCACGGCCGGCCAGTTCCGGGGGTTCGACCATGCGGCGATGGGGGCGAAGATTGCCGCGGCGGTCCCGAGTGTGTCGTTCCATGTGACGGTCCGCGCGGACAATGGTGACGGTCGAGTCGATCTCGCCGCGCTGCTCGGCGCGTCGCACGACACGACGGCACTCCCACCGGTGCCGGCCGCGGACGACCCGCACCTCATTCTCTACAGCTCGGGCACCGAGTCCCGTCCCAAGGGCTGCTTGCACACCTGGAACACAGCGGCGTTCCTCCCGAAACAGGCGGTGCCTGTGCTGAGCATGACCCGGTCGGATGTGATGTTCGTGCCCTCGCCTGTCGCGCACACGCTGGGGCTGACCCTCGGTGTCATGGCCCCCACCATCGCGGGGGCACAGGCGCACCTCCTCGATGTCTTCAGCCCGTCCGGCGCCCTCGAACGCATCGACGCCTACAAGTGCACCGGCACAGCCAGTCCCGCACCGTTCATCCGGATGCTCCTCGACTCCTACGATCCGGGCGTACACGACGTGTCCCGGCTACGGTTCTGGCTCACCGCCGGCGCCGCGATTCCCGCCTCGCTGGTGCAGGAGACGCAGGCCCGGCTCTCGGGCTGCCGGGTGGTCAGCGCGTACGGGTCCAGCGAGATCATGATGGCCACGGTCTGCCGGCCCGAGGATTCCGTCGAACGCGTCGCTACGTCCGACGGTGCACCGGTACCTGGGGTGGAACTGCGGATCGTCGACTTCGACGAGAGGGAGGCTGCCCCCGGGACCGATGGCGAGATCCGGTACCGCGGCCCGGGCCGGATGCTCGAGTACTGGGGTCGCCCCGAGCTCACGGTTGAGGGCCAGGACTCCGAGGGGTGGTGGCGCACCGGTGATCTGGGCCGGATCGATGAGCACGGCTACCTGCGGGTGACGGGCCGGATCAAGGACATCATCATCCGGGGCGGATTCAACATCAGCGCCCGCGAGGTCGAGGAGGCCCTGCTGCTGCATCCGGCGGTCGCGGACATCGCCGTCGTCGGACTACCGGACGATGCGGTCGGGGAACGCGCGTGCGCCGTGGTCGTGGCGCGGGACGACACCCGTCTCACGGTCGACGACCTGCGGCGGCATCTCGCCGACGAACACAAAATCGCCGTGTGGAAGGTCCCCGAACGCGTCGAGTACGTCGACGAGTTCCCCCGCACCGCTACCGGCAAGATCCAGAAGTTTGCGCTCCGCGCCAAGTACGGCGACCGCGCCTGAGAAGGAATCACCATGCCTTACCAATCCGTATATGCACCAGGTCTGTTCGATGGACAAACGGTCCTCGTGACCGGTGGGGGTAGTGGTATCGGCCGCTGCACCGCGCACGAACTTGCCTCACTCGGCGCGCACGTGGCCATCGTCGGCCGCAACCAGGACAAGCTCGACCACGTGCGCAGCGAGATCACCGTGGACGGGGGATCGGTGTCGACGTATGTCACCGACATCCGGGACGAGGACGGCGTCGGCGCGGTAGTGGACGCCATCATCGCCGACCGTGGCCGCATCGATGGTCTGGTCAACAATGCCGGCGGCCAGTACCGGTCACCGCTCAAGGACATCTCGACCAAGGGCTTCGAAGCAGTAGTGCGCAACAATCTGACCGGCGGCTTCATCGTCATGCGGGAGGTGTTCAACCGCTCGATGTCCCAGCACGGCGGGTCGATCGTGAACATGATCGCCGACATCTGGCACGGCTGGCCGCACTTCTCCCACTCCGCCGCGGCGCGCGGTGGCATGTTCACCCTCAGCGAGAGCGCGGCCACCGAATGGGCGGCCGCGGGAGTGCGGGTCAACACCGTCGCCCCCGGATCGATCGCCTCGAGCGGCCTGGACACCTATGACGAGAAGGACCGCGAGTTCATTCAGCGTGAGGTCACCCCTGGTATTCCATTGCAGCGGTTCGGTACCGAGGCGGAAGTCTCCTCTGCGATCGTCTATCTGCTCTCCCCGGCAGCCCGGTTCGTCACCGGCTCCTGCCTGCGGATCGACGGCGGCGCCCCGAATGCTCGCCGCGGTTGGTGGCAACTGCAGCCGGCCGTCCACAACGAGCCCTTCGACGGGTTCCACCGCTCGACTGCCCCCGAGATCCTCACCGCGGTCTCGTCCTAAACCGATAGGGAGAACAATCATGTCCAAGGTCGTCTACGACAAGCGCGGTCCCGTCGCACATATCCGGCTCAACCGGCCCGAGGTGAAGAACGCCATCGACGTCGAGACTCACGAACTGCTCCGCGACATCTGGGCGGACTTCGCCGCCGACGACAGCCTGCGGGTTGCCGTGCTCACCGGCACCGGGGACGCCTTCTGCGCCGGCGCCGACCTCAAGACACACGTACCGACGTGGAGCGACGGCGGCCCGATGCTGGCCCGCAACAAACTGCCCGACGGTTTCGCCGGCGGCATCACCCGCGGACAGCACCGAATCTACAAGCCGATCGTCGCCGCACTCAACGGCTGGGTCCTCGGCGGAGGCCTCGAACTCGCCCTGGCCTGTGACATCCGGATCGCCTCGGAAAAGGCGCAGTTCGGCTCGTTCGAACTGCGCCGAGGGATGCACCCCGCCGACGGCGGCATCGTGCGCCTGGTCAACACCGCCGGTGTCGGAATCGCCCTCGAGATGGAACTGACCGGTGAGCCGATCAACGCCCAGCGCGCCCTGCACGCCAACCTGGTCTCCCGGGTCGTTCCGCACGACGACCTCGAGTCCGCGACCAACGACCTCGTGGCCAAGATCCTGCGCAACGACCAGAAGGCCATGGAATCGGCCAAGGAAACGATCTTCGAGGTCATCGGCCGGCCCCTCGACGACCAACTCAAGCTCGAAGCCCTGCTCGGCTATGCACTCTGCGGCGACAACCCCGCGATCAGAGAACGTTCGGCGCAGTTCTTCGACAAGTCCGATCCGGGCCGAGCCGGCACACATCAGGTCGCACTCGAGACCGAGAGCGTCTGATCCGCACCGCCACCCGGGGGCGTCGTTGCCGACGCCCCCGCCGAGCTCACCGAGAGGAGAGAGATGCCGAAGCTGTTCCCCGATTACCACAGTCCCTGGGAGACCGAAGAGCACACGGTACTGCGGAAGCACGCCGCGCAATTCTTCACCAAGGAAGCGACACCGCATCAAGAACGTTGGGCTGCCCAACACCAGGTCGACCGCCCGTTCTGGGACAAAGCGGGCGCCGCCGGACTACTGGGCCTGGAAGTCGGTGAGGAATATGGCGGGGCAGGAGGGGATTTCGGTCACGAAGCGGTCGTCCTTCAGGAGTTGGCAGCCGCACACGACACCGCCTTCGGCTTCAACATTCACTCCACCATTTGCGCACCATATCTGGCCGCCTTCGGGACCGACGAGCAGAAGAAGCGATGGCTGCCGAAAGTCACCTCCGGTGAAGCAGTACTCGCGGTGGCGATGACCGAGCCGGGGACAGGATCGGACCTGCAAAGCGTTCGCACCAGCGCCATCCGCGACGGCGACCACTACATCGTCAACGGAACCAAGACCTTCATCTCCAACGGCTCGCACTGTGACCTGCTGATCATCGTCGCCAAAACCAACCCGGCCCTCGGTGCCAAGGGCATCTCGCTGCTCGTCGCCGAAACCGCGGACCTGCCGGGATTTGAACGCGGCCGGGTCCTGGAGAAGATCGGTCAGCACGGCCAGGACACCAGAGAACTCGCCTTCACCGACATGCGGATACCCGCGGAGAACCTTCTCGGCGGCGTCGAAGGGCAGGGCTTCGCTCAGCTGATGCGGCTACTACCTCGCGAACGCCTCAGCATCGGGATCAGCGGCATCGCCATGGCCGAGGCCGCCGTCCTCGCCACCATCGACTACGTGAAGGAACGTCAGGTGTTCGGCAACCGTGTCCTCGACTTCCAGAACACCCAGTTCGTCCTCGCAGAATGCACGACCGAGATCCTCGCCGGCAAGACGTTGATGGACCACTGCATCGGACGATATCTCGACGGAACCCTCGATGCAGCTACCGCATCGATGGCCAAACTGTGGGCCTCGGACACGCAGTGCGAGGTCATCGACCGCTGCCTCCAATTCTTCGGCGGCTACGGCTACATCATGGAGTACCCGATCGCCCGGATGTACGCCGCCGCCCGCGTCCAGAAGATCTACGGCGGCACCAACGAGATCATGAAGACGCTCATCGCGCGCACGCTGTAAACCATGCAACATGCCGGAGCCACGCGGGGACATAGCGATCACCGCTGCTGCACGGTTCAGAGCGGCCCCGAACCAACCGCTGCCACGAGGCGCCAGTTGCATTGCCCCTCAGCCGGATTCTATCAGGGAGGTACCAGCGAAGTGACGACCAACGGCACACCGCGCCCACATCGACAACCTCAGAGTGCTGACCTGCCCGAGCGCGGTAACTGGCGGTTGCGCGCAGCATCCCGGGGCGCCGCCTCGATGTTCTTCTCCCCAGACAGCGAACGCGGAACCGCGCGAGCCCAGCGGGAACGTAGAGCAAAACTGACCTGCAAGAATTGCCCGGTGTTGACCGACTGTCGGGAGTACGTGCTGGCCGTCGCGGGATCGTATGGCAAGTGGGGTGGGTTATCCGAGAGTGACCGCACGCGCGCCCGCCGCGGGGCGCAGAGGGCTCGTACCACCCGGCGACTGGTGCACTCCGGCACAACGGGAGAACAATGAGCACCGACATCCCCAGCGCCTTCCGCTTTTACTCCACCCAGGTCGAAAAACTGTTCCGGGTGGCGGATGCGGCCGGTGACGAGCACCGCGGACATACTAAAATGATCACCGGCCCCTGGCTGGCAGACGAGGACGGACAGGCACGCCGTGGCTCCCTCGGCGTCGTCATGGACGACGTAATGGGGTACCTCATCAGTGGAATTACCCCCGAAGGGCAATGGGCGGTCAGCACCGAAATCCACCTCGACTTCATCGATGACCCGCCGACCGACGGATCCACACTGTATGCGGAGAGCTGGACTCTCGACAGGGGCCCTCGTACCGGACTCGCGGGCAGCCGGGTCACAGACTCGACTGGCTCTCTGGTCGCAAGCGGATCCAGTCGGCTGCAGATAGTGCAGGTAACCGATAACCCGAGCCCTACGAGCGATCGCCCAGCCAAATCGTGTGCCCGCAGGCGTGCAACCTCGATCGAAGAGTTGCTCGGCGCCGTACGCACACAGGACAACGGGACCGCCTCTCTCGAACTGCACACACACAGATTCCTCGGCAATCCCCTCGGCAACGTCCATGGCGGAGTATTGCTGTGTGCGTCGGAGTTAATCGGCACGTCCGCATTGCCCAACGAGACGGGCTTCCGCACGACCTCAATCCACATCGCATACCTGCGGCCATGTCCGACCGATGCGCACGTGACCTTCATTCCGAATGTCCTGCATCGTGGCCGGACGTTCGCGCAAGTGCAGGTGATTGGACGTATTCGTGATGGAAAGATTTGTACCATCGCCACGGTCACCTGCAGCGCAGTAAGGTGAGATCGACCAGAGGTGACACGAAACCGGTGACACGGGAGTGACATGAGATCGGCCAGCTCATTATGCGTGTCCGGAGTGCTCTCCTCAGAAGTGCTTTTCAGGCCCGGAACCGCACCCAGGGGGATGATTTCGGTCCGGAGTAACCTCTAGCGGGGGTTCCAAGTACGTCATCGCCGGCCAGGCCGTGATGAGGAGCGATTCGGCTTGCTTGTGAAGCCCCGCAGTGCTGCAACGGGGAACGGGCTGGAGGACAGAATCTTCGAGAGCCCGCAGCTGCAGTCGTTCGCCCAGCCAGTCCCCGCGGCGACGTTGCCGGGCGCGACTACCCGCGCGGAAGCCGCAAGCCAACATGCCGACCTCGTCGTCGACTACGGATCCCGATAGCCCCGAGACGCTGATCGTTCGAAATCACTGCCGCCATTGCGAACCCGTGCAGCCCGCATTCGATGTCGCCTGCACCATCTGCGGAGACGGGCCCATCCTCGCTGGCGCGCTTGCTGACCAGGCCATGAATGGCAACCTGTCCGAGGTGGTTCGGCGGTGGCTCACCACAGCGGGATGTATCCTGACACCACACCTGCTATGCCCGGTCACTGGTAGGGGTTCTCCCGCGCGGTGAGTGTCGGACGGGGGGAGGAGCGACCAGATTTCCTGGCCGCCCCGGTCCCTGCTGGTGCGCCCGCGGTCAGTAGTGGTAGCGGGCCTGTTGGATGACGACGGTGTCGCCGACGATGATGTACACGAGCCGGTGTTCCTGGGTGATCCGGCGAGACCAGACGTTCCCCGGAATGTGGCGCAGGCGTTCGGGTTTACCGATGCCGTCGAAGGGAGAGCGGTGGATGTCTTTGATCAGCTCGTTGATCTTCTGCTGAATCCTGCGGTCGGCGGTGAGCCTGTGGGTGTAGTCGTCCCAGGCGTCGTCGGTAAAAGAGGTTTTCACTTGCCTACGAGAAAAACTTCTACAGCCTCCCCGAGGGAGGCAGCCCCCTGGACCTGCCCCTCAAGTGGATCGAGACGCACCTGTCCCGCATCGAGAATACAAGCGCTCAACGGTTGCGCACCCTAGAGAGCTGGGGCGCCGGCGTGATCTCCGACGATGAGGTGAAGCGGGACCTGTCCGTGTTCCTCAGCCTGCAGGTGACCCGAACCGTCAGCAACCGCGAGCGAACACTCGCCCTCATCAATGGCCCGGACTCGGCGAAACGCGAGTACCTGAAGCAATCAGGCCTGAGTTCCGAGGACATCGAGGAGTCGATGCGCAAACGGCAGGCCGACCCGCAACATGAGGCGCTCGATCTGATGATCAAAGACGTCCGCAATGTTGCAGCAACAGGACTCTATGACCGCGAGTGGGCGGTCTATCGCACGGCGACACCGATCGTCACTTGTGATGACCCGGCTGTCCTTCTGGCTGGACCTCCCTTCACCCGAGATATCAATGCGGGCGTGGGCCTCAGTGCCGTGGCGTTGTATCCCCTGAACCCGAATCAGGTCTTGGTGATGCTCCGTCCAGGACTTCACCACCGCGGTCCGTATCTTCTCGACGAAGCCGAGACGCACAGCGTCAACGTCGAGATCGTCGCGGCCGCGACGCGGACGACCTTCGAACGACCAGGTGACGGGATCGCTGTCAAGATCAGCGTTCCGCAGTGGCCGGTGCGTGAGGTGATCGACGAGGAAGCCATCGCGAACCTCAGCGCCACAGCGGCGTTGAAGAAGTTTCTGAATTCGGTGGTACCAGGTACCCGATGGACTGACCTCGGCGTTGCACCGGATTGGCCCGTGCCGCGGTGGTACGGAAACTAGAGAAGAGCCGGTTCATTTAATTGGTCGCTGGCCTTTCGAGTCTCTCGCCGGTGTGAGTCGAACTGGCGCAGGGGGTTTCGGTAGGCTGGGGGCGTTCGGTCGCGAGGCCGGCAACACGCGTGGGAGCGAGTCACTGGTTTGGTCACCGGAATGCTGCTCCTACGGTTGACCTACCCCTCGGGGTAGGTCCGAGCGTGGCAGGCCGTCAATTGGGACAACTCATGCCTGCCACGCTTCGTCGTCTCAGGGTGAGATCGAAGCCGGGAGGGGATCTGGTGGCGTACAACGTGAGCCCGGACGCGCCACCGACGCGCCTGGATCCGGAGGCCGGCACCAGCACGACTCCGGCGACCAAGTCGGCCGGCCTATCGGCCGGCCGCCACCTATGACGACCGTGCCCAGGAGCGTGAGGGGGCTCGGCAGCTGGACCGGATGGTCGAGGATGCGGCGTTCACCCGGGCTCGTAAGGATCTTGAGCGTGCCTTCCCGCGCGCGACCGTCCCGGAGGTGTCCGAGCGTAAACGCCGGGAGCTGCCGATCCCGGATTCGATTCGCCAGCCGCCGAGTTCACGCCAACGCAAGGTGTGGTCGGTCAACAAGCACAAGGCGCAGTCGCAGTTGCCGAAGGTCGGCTACACCGCCGTACAGACCCTGGTCAGCGACCCGGACCGGTGGAAGACGGTCGATGAGGCGTTGTCGACGGGCACGCGGTGACGCGCAGCAACTCGACGAGAAGATGCGGTCCCAGGTCCAGCGGGTGGACCGGGCAATTCAGACCGCGGAACGGTTCAACGACCGAGGACACATCCTCTACTGCGCGGTCACCCTCCCGCACACGGTGCCGCAGGAAGCGGTCAACCTGCCCTCCACCCTGCAGCCGGGGTCGCGGTTGGACTTCGACCGGCACACAATGGCCACCCATGCCCTGCACGAACTCGACCCGACGGTCGGGGAGAGGGACGTGGTGTTCGAGATCGAAACCGGCCGGGGCATGTACATGGGCCGATCGGACACGGTCGACGACACTGCGCACCTGCTGCCGCGCGGGATGCGGTTCGAGGTGGTCTCGGCTGGTGAGGGGCGCTACCGTCGCCCTGACGGCAGTATCGGCCGGCGGATGATCGTGCAGCTGCGGGATATCACCGAGGAATGAGGGCGTGATGGGACTGTTCACCCAGCGCGCGTCGCGCGTTGGAACTGGCTAGCGATGGAAGTGTCGTGATCGACATCACCGCCGAATACGAATTGGCCGACGTCGACACCGCGGTCGCCAATCTCGCCGACGGAGCGACCCACGGCAAGAGCATTGTCCGAATCGGGTAACTTCGGATGATCTAGAGCAAAATGACTTTGGCGACGGGCGACGGGCTAGCGACCAAGGTTCGCTAGGTTGGCGCCAATAGCGAGGTTCGTTGGCCTACCCTCTGATTGTGCCGTTCGCGGTCCCAGCGACCGGCACGACACCCGTCTATGTCCAGAGCCTGAGGCTCGGGTCTGCGAGGCTTGGTCGTGCAAGCGTGTGGCCGACCTCGAGCAAGTGACGGCCCCGTCATGAGAGCGGTGGTGTTCGCCGGGGTCGGTGCCGTCGAGGTCTCGAGCGTCCCTGATCCGGTCCTTCCGCTGCTGCGCTGGCCGGAGTAAAGCGATGGTGTCGAGATGGCCCCGGGTAACGAGGTGTTCCGCGCGGCGGACGTTGGTCCGCATTCGGTGGGGGACCTGAGGAAGACATCATGGTTACCTTCGGAATCTCGAAACACGAGTATGAGGAGCGCCTCTTCGACCTCGCCAGCAGCACCGTGTAAGAGCTGATCCTCACGTTCTGCTCGTCTCGTCTGGTTCGCGGACATCACAGCGCTCGGCCGCGGCCGTTGGGCGTTTCAACCCTGTCATCTCCCGAGAGTCACAGGGTCCGCTACCAGCTACATAGGAACCCAGACATGATCCCAGTTTCTTCACGCCTTCATCGCGGTGCTAAGTCTTGTTCGCCCCAACCGTGTCCTGTACACCTTGCCGTTCGGCGGTGACATGACGTTGGCTGTCGTAGGAGTTCACGTTCCTGCGATGCCTACGGTGTTCGTTGCTGTATTCGCTTGATCAAGCGTTGACCGGTCAGGCCCTCGATCACGGCGGCGATGTCCTCTGGTGAGACACTAGGGTCCCCCGTTGTCGCGTGCTGTTCCTTTGGTTGAACCTTTGGCTTTGCGGTAGGTGGGGTCTTCTTCTCGTTCATCGTGTTGTGCTCCATCTTCGACAGGATGGTCGCGGTTGCAGCGCGGATCGCTCAGATCACCGGCGGACGCCCGGTGCATGCGATTCGGCTCCGCACTCAGGTCAGAAATAGTCTCAGTCTGCGGGCAACGCCGCCCGCACCACTTACGCCCCTGTACTAGCATCCCGCAACTAGCGTCGTCCTGCAGCGCGAGCAGATTCGACGCAAGGAGCGCTCACGATCGCACCAGGATCAGCAGCGGCAGCCCAGCTGAATTGCGGCACGCACCAGTCCGCGAGCGAGGAATCGCCTTGCATACTTGCTGCGAATGACCACGTCAGCAACCGCCGCTGCATCTGCTCGGTCATAGCAACAGCGGCGCCCCAAGTGGACCCGCGTTACCACCCCACGAATCCGAGACTCTGACCGCGAACGACAAACTCGTTCTCGAAATTAATGGTGCGCTCCGCTGTGCCACGGGTCTTCCCCAGGGCAGCGGCGACACCGAGGAGCCGATGGTGAACTTCGGGCTCCTGTGACCACGTTCTATCGGCGGACGCGGACGATCATCACCACCGCGTCCCGAGTTGTTGATGCTGAATGGGTGGGAACAGAGGCGCGTGGTGGATCCACTCGGGACGCTTGGGGTCAATTGAGTTCGATGCCCTCGGTGGTCGCGGCGACCAAGAGACTCGCAAGCGCTTCAGACGAGGCTGGATTCTGGCCGGTGTAAAGGTTCCGGTCGACGACCACGAATTCTCCCCATGGCTGTTGAGCGGCGGCATAGACGCCGCCCTCGGATACGACTCGGTCTTCCAGTAGCCACTTGGCTCGGTCTGCGAAGCCGACCTGGTGTTCTTCGACGTTGCTGAATGCTGTCATCTTGTGACCGGCGAACAGCCAGGATCCGCCGTCGGACCGTGCGGACAGGAGGGCTGCGGGACCGTGACATACCGCCGCAACAGGTTTCCCGGAATCGTGGAAGCTACGAATGATTCCCCCGAAGTGTGTGGAATCGGCCAGGTCTTCCATCGGGCCGTGGCCGCCCGGCACGAACACGAAGTCGAAGTCTTCGGGATCGATGTCCTCCAATGCCTTCGGGTTGTCGAGCTCGTCGGCGATCGACGTGAGGTAGTCCGCAATCTTCTGACCGGCTTCGGCGCTGCCGCCGTTCATCTTCGGGCTGAAACCCGCTTGATCGGCCGTGGGTAACGCTGCACCCGGTGTTGCAATCGTAATTTCGAGGCCGGCTTGGCCGAAGACACGGTGCGGGGTGGCTAGTTCTTCTGGCCAGTACCCACAGGGGTGCTTGGTGCCGTCTGCGAGTGTCCAATAGTCGACACCGGTAAGGGCGATCAATACGGAGGACATCCTGGATCCCACCTGCTCATGTGTTCGGTAAGGGCAGATTCCGCCCGTCGGCTCTCCATCGGCGGACTGATTCAGCGTCCACGTCCACCGTGTTCTCGTGGATTACACACCGGTGAGGCGACGCAGATAGGTGTAGTGGTCAATCTTTGAGGGAATGTGCAACGAGTCAGCAGGATCCTTCTACTCCGACCGGGCGCACCGCATGGCTATCGCGGATGCGATATCGCCTGCAGTGCCGCACGCTCGACGGTTTCATCGGTGTAATCGTCGGGCTGTGAAGCGCGGTGGGCCACGGTGGGGAAGGCTCGTCGGCGATATCTCGGCGACTGCCTCCGCCTGCGATCCTGCATTGAGGCGGTGCGGTTGTTGCTGCTGTCATGTTCGCTGGCGTCGCATTCGGGCATTGATGCGTCAGGAACCTGATGACAAATTGGATGGTGTCCCTCCACGTTCGAGGCACTAGTATGAGCCTGCTGTGATCTCACTCCGGTCCCACTTCAATGCAGGCACATCGAATCGTCGAATTCGACTCGGGCCACGGTAGGAGTTACGGCTAACCGTCCGGCTGGTTCGGGTCACCCTCACGCGGAGCATGTAGCTGAAGGTCAGCGCGGGGAGCGGGCGGACGAGATTACCGGCGTGAGAGAGCGGGGTCCGAATGAGCGAGATCGGCAGTGTGGGTGAGCGGCAACTCCAACAACGGCATGGCACGGCGGAACGCGCCGCGAGATTCTACGTGGATCAGGTTCTCGACCATCTCAATCCGGCCATGATCGAGTTCGTTGGTCGTCAGGAGATGACTTTCGTTGCCACCGCTGACGCGTCCGGCGAATGCGACAACAGCCTGCGTGCGGGAGCCCCGGGATTCATTCACGTAATCGACTCGACGACGCTCGCCTACCCCGAGTACCGGGGCAACGGGGTGATGGCCAGCCTCGGTAACATCCTCGAGAACCCGCATGTCGGACTCTTTCTCGTGGACTTCGTACACGATCTGATCGGCCTGCACGTCAACGGCTCAGCGCGGATCGTGGAGGACACGGACCTGCGTTCCGGGGTCGTCGGACTCCCCGTCGGCGGGTCGAACGGGCGCACACCGGAGCGCTGGGTTGTCGTCGAGATCGAGGAAGCCTACATTCACTGCCGCAAGCACATTCCGCGAATGGCGCGCGTTCCGCATCATCGGGACTGGGGAACGGACGACGTGAAACGCAAGGGCGGCGACTACTTCGATGCGAAAGGCACGATGCCGCTCGACGCTCAGCCTGTCGGCGACGAACTCATACAGCCGATCAAGCCGGACCTCTCCGCGGAGCCCGGTCCGCGCGCCGACACCGGCCGGACGATGTACCGGACACACCGGCCGAGTTTGACATAGAGACCCAGCGCAGCCGCCGACCGGCGATGTCAGGGTCGGCTGCACCACGACGCCGTGGCTGGCGTGCGTCTCTGTCCGGGTGAAATGACAATGTGCGACCACGCTTGGGCGCTGGTGCGGGATGTGGTTCGACGGGGTATGTACGTCGTGCTCGTAGTGATTCCTCGGTACGGTGCAGCAGGATCTGCCGCACTCAAGCGGGGCGAGGGGGCTGCGTGACCCGCGGGTAGGGG
>RRBB01000251.1:0-14567 GCA_006543605.1 Rhodococcus sp. WS4 | reverse complement strand
CCACCGGCCCCGGCGTGCGGATGGACTCCGGCGTCGAAACCGGCTCCGTGATCGGCGGCCAGTTCGACTCCATGCTCGCCAAACTCATCGTCACCGGCGCCACCCGCGACGAGGCCCTGGCCCGCGCCCGCCGCGCCCTCGCCGAATTCCAGGTCGAGGGCCTGGCCACGGTCATCCCGTTCCACCGGGCCATCGTCTCCGACCCCGCGTTCATCGGCGACGGCGACGGCTTCGACGTCTACACCAAGTGGATCGAAACCGAATGGGACAACCAGGTCGAACCGTTCACCGGCAACCAACCGATCGACGAGGACGAGCACCTGCCCCGGCAGAACGTCGTCGTCGAGGTCGGCGGCCGCCGCGTCGAGGTGTCCCTGCCCGGCCAGTTCACCCTCGGCGCCCCCGCCACCGGCGGCGCCGGTGCGGTCCGCAAGAAGCCCAAGGCCCGCACCCGCGGCGGCGCCCACGGCGGCGCCGCGTCCGGTGACGCCGTCACCGCACCCATGCAGGGCACCGTCGTCAAGGTCGCCGTCGAAGAAGGCCAGCAGGTCGCCGAGGGCGACCTCATCGCCGTCCTCGAGGCGATGAAGATGGAAAACCCCGTCAACGCCCACAAGGCCGGCACCGTCACCGGCCTGTCCGTCGAACCCGGCGCCGCCATCACCCAGGGCACCGTCCTTGCTGAGTTGAAATAGCTTGTGAGTACTTGTTAACCGCCCGCGGTTAACAAGTACTCACGGGTGGCGGCCGTGCATGGCGGCCGTCACCCGGGCCGCGGCGTCGCGGACCAATTCACCGATCTCCGCCGTCCGCACCCCCGACATCGGTCGCGACGCGTCGGCGACACACAGCGCGACCGCGGGTTCACCATCACGGTCGAACGCCGCAGCATTGATCGACAGCGGCTGGTAGCAGCCCTCCGGGTCGATGTCACCCACCACCGCATCCGCCGACAGCAGTTTCCGCGCCTCCCGCAGCGCGACGGTCGAGCGGTGCCCGCCCACTCCGCGACCGCGGAGTTCCGAGACGGCACTCGCGAGCGAATGCTCCTGCTGCTGCATCGATTCCATGGCATACCCGCGTTCCCGGACGAGCGCGAGGGCCGGCTCGTAAGCTGCCCGCAGATCGTCCACCCCCACCCCCAGATCCTCCGCGCCGCGGGCGTACCACTCCTCGCGTTGCTCCTGCGGATACCAGGCCGCGAGCCCCGAACCGATGGGCGGCGCGAGCAGCACCTTGTCGCCGAGCCGCAGGCCGAGGGTTCCCCGGCGTCCTCCCACGGGTTGCACGACCTCGGCCACCACCACGTCGGCACCGGACTGCACGAACGCGATGGACGCCATGTCGGACGCGTCGGCCAATTCGTGCATCACCGACCGCGCGAGGTCGACGACGTCCGTGGCCGTCGTCGCTGCGCGTCCGATGGGGATGAGCGCGGGACCGAGGCGGTAGGTCTTGCGGGTGGGGTGCCGGATGAGCCATCCCGCCTCGGTCAGTGCCACGACCATCGGATAGCAGGTCGCCTTCGCGACGCCCAGATGCCGGGCGATGTCGGCGAGGCTTCGGGGTGTCTCCGGTTCGTCTGCGAGGAGTTCCGTCAGCATCACGATGCGCTCGGTCTGCGGTGAATTTCGTGCCATGTGTTTGCATAATGCCACTCTGGCGTCGCACTGTGAACGGCGTTACAGTCGAGTCGTCTGAACGATCGCTAAATCACGTGGACCTCCGTCACAGCCGCTGCAGGAAGTGAAACCCATGAAACGCTTCGACCTACGTCGCCGGACCGACCGACTCGATCCCGAGACGCAGTACGAAGAGATCGCTCGCATTCTCGCCACGCAGGAATTTCCCTGGGACATCAACCAGGCCCTCAGCTTCGCGCTGTTCCGGACGTATGCCGTGCCCACCATCGGCCGGTTGCTGTTCGAGACGGGTGAGTTCACCGAACGCGTGCAGAAACGCTACGACGACACCGGGCTGATCCTCGACGCCGTCCTCGAACACGGCCTGACCAGCGATCCCGGCCGCGCCGGCATTCGGCGGATGAACCAGATGCACGGCTCCTACGACATCTCCAACGACGACATGCGCTACGTGCTGTCGACGTTCGTGGTGATCCCGGTGCGCTGGATCGACGACTTCGGCTGGCGGAAACTCACCCGCAACGAGATCGTCGGATCCACCAACTACTACCGGATGCTCGGCAAGTACATGGGTATCAAGGAGATACCCGAGACCTTCGAGGCGTTCGAGAAGTTCCTGGACGACTACGAGCGGGAACACTTCCTCTTCGACGAGGGTGGCCGCGCCGTCGCCGACTCCACGCTCGATCTGCTCTGCACGTTCCCACCGAACAACCTTGCGCCCGCTCCCCTGATCAAGCGATTCTCCTGGGCGCTCATGGATGATCCGCTGCTCGACGCGTTCGCCTATCGCAGGCCCTCCCGCATCGTGCGGACACTCTCGCGCGGGGCACTGAAGGCGCGCGCCCGCCTCGTCCGGTTCTACCCCGTGCGCACGGTGCCCAAGTTCGCCCGCGACCTCCCCAATATTCGCAGCTACCCGATCGGGTACGAAGTGGAGAAACTGGGCACCTTCCCCAGAACCTGCCCCGTACAGCACACCAACGGTACGGTCGCGCGGGAAAACACCGCATCCTGAACCGCTTTGGCGGTGTGATCGACGGAAAGCCGTGTGTTCGAACTATTCTCGCCACACACGGTGAGTTGGGGCGGGCATCCGGGAGTTCTGCCGTAACGTGGCTGCGCGTAGAGACCATCGACAGGAAGGGATTGTGTGCACTTCTCGCGAGGGACCTTGACCATTGCCGCGCTGGCCGGAGCTGCCTCACTTGCTCTGGCGCCCATGGCAACCGCCGCAACCACCTACCAGATCAACGTCGTCCCGCCGATCGGAACCGTCTACGCCAACAATCTGGTGACGCTCGGTGCAGTCGTCACCCCCACCCCGACGGGGACGGACGGCAGCACCCCGGTCGAACTGAAGCTCACCGACCCCGGCGGCGACGTGACCACGCGAACCATCCCACTCACCCTGGGCGCCGGGACGGCCGCGGTCCGGACTCACGAAGCCGGCCGCTACACCGCCGTATTCACGTTCGCCCCACCGAACGGCGAGCCCACCGAGACGACGGCGGAATTCGACGCCGTCGCGTCACCGGGTCTGGGCCTGGGGAGCTGACCGCCGGACACCTGCCGAGGCGCATCGCCGATCAGACGTCGGCGGTGCGCCTCTTCTTCGGCTTCACGGGCTCTTCGGTGGATCCCACCGTCTTCATCGCGATCTCGACGTACTTGCGCGCCACGGCGTCCGGGGTCAGCTTGCCCTCGGCGTGATACCAGCGCGGGATCGACTGGCACATGCCGAGCAGCGCCCGCGTCGTTTCCGCGGCGTCCGACACGTCGAAGAGCTCCCGCTTCTTGCCTTCCTTGACGATCTCGAGGACCAGTTCCTCCACACCCTTGCGGACCGTGCGATACCGCTGCCGGTTCTCCGGGCTCAGGTAGCGCACCTCGCTCTCGAGGGCCGCCAGCCGGGACCGCATAGTCATCCGCAGCACGATCGCCTCGATGACATTGGCGAGCCGCTGCACCGGATCGTCGCCGCCGTCGGCGCTCGCGGCGTGGGCCCGCTCGAGAACGTCGCTGGTGGACAGTTCCAGAAGCGCGAGGAGAACAGCTTCCTTGTTCTCGTGGTGGTAATAGAGAGCGGGTACGGTGACACCGACTCGGCGGGCGATGTCGCGCACCGAGGTGCCGTGGAAACCGTGTTCGTAGAACGCGTCGAGGGAGGCGCTGAGGATCGGCGTCAACTTCGTGGGTTCGAGGCGGCGCCAGTCTGCGGCGTTGCCGACCACGGTGGGCGTCGCACCCTTGGATGAGCTGACCATCAAAGACCTATCTACCGCTCGCTATGCCAGGACGGGTCAAGTGTAGCTGTTCAGATGGTCCGCGAAGGTCTGCGGCGGTCGCCCGGTGAGCAACTCGACGTCCCCCGTCACCACCGCCAACTCCCCGGCCGCGATCGCTGCATACGAGGTCACCCACCCTGCGACCTCGAAATCCGGCGCCCCGAAGTGCGCACGGGACGCGTACGCCTCGTCGAGTGTCTCGTTCTCGAACCTCACCGAACGTCCGGTCACCCTCGTGATCGTCTCCGCGGCCTCGGTGAGGGTGAACGCCTCCGGCCCGGTCAGCCGGTAGGTGACACCGTCGTGGTCGCCGTTGCCCGTGGTGAGGACCGCCGTCGCGGCGTCGGCGACGTCGTCGGGGGCCACCGCGCTCACCCTGCCGTCGCCGGCCGGGCCCCGGATGACGCCCTGCTCGTCGGCCATCAGCGGAATCATCGACTGATACCAGCTGTCCTGCAGAAACGTGAACTTCAGACCGCTCGCCCGGATGTGCTGCTCCGTGAAGTAGTGGTCGCGCCCGAATGTGAACGTGCACTCGGGCGCCGCACCAAGAAACGACAGGTAGACGATCCGCTCCACCCCGGCGGCGCGCGCGGCGTCCACCGCCGTGCGGTGCTCCTCGCGTCGCGTGGCGCTCTCGTGACCGGAGACGAGGAACAGCAACCGGACACCGTCCAACGCAGCGGTCATCGCCGGACCGTCGGCATACGTGGCCACGGCGAACGCGGAATCGAAGTGCTCGGCCAGCGGGCCCAGGCGCTCCGCGTTCCGTCCGATCAACCGTACGCCGGCGCCGCCGCCGACCCGCTCGAGCACCCTGCCGCCGATGGAGCCGGTGGCTCCTGTCACTGCAATGGTCATGGCCCGCATTCTCCCAGCGCCCGCCCACTATCCTGACGCGTATGACTGAACCCGTGGCAACCGCCGACCTGGCAGACGAGATCGGACCCGAGATCCGGAGCTGCGACACGCAGTTCACCCAGTTCGGCGGCCGTGAAGTGTTCTCCGGCCCCATCACCACGATCAAATGCTTCCAGGACAACCTGCTGGTCAAGCAGACCCTCAGCGAGCCCGGCAACGGCGGCGTCCTGGTGGTCGACGGTGACGCCAGTATCCACACCGCCCTGGTCGGCGACATCATCGCCGGTCGCGGCGTCGACAACGGCTGGGCCGGCGTGATCGTCAACGGCGCGGTCCGAGACTCGGCGATCCTGAAGACCCTGGACATCGGCGTCAAGGCGCTGGGCACCAACCCCCGCAAGAGCACGCAGACCGGCTCCGGTGAGAAGAACGTCCCCATCGAGATCGGCGGTGTCACCTTCAACCCCGGCGAGACCGTCTACAGCGATCAGGACGGCGTCGTCGTCCGCTGATCCGCCCGAGGGCCGAGCGGCGGTTCGGTATCTATCGATGCCGAACCGCTGCGAGGCTCCGAACGCTGTGGCAATAATCCGGAGGAAGCCAGCGGTCGTTCGCGCGACCCGCTCCTACGGAGGGTGGACCCCGATGAGTGTTGACGCCGCCGGAGAGATCAACCGGGAAGACACGCCCCGATCGGTGAGAGCGGCGACGCGGCAGCAATACATCACGTGGATCGCGCTGGCGATGATGACCACCAGTTCGGTGGCCAGCCTGCGATCGGCGCCCTCGATGGCGGTGTACGGCCTGGCCTGTGTGTTCCTGTACGTCGTGCCCGCGATCGTGTTCCTGCTGCCGACGTCGCTGGTGTCCGCGGAACTCGCCTCCGGTTGGTCCGGCGGCGTCTACCGCTGGGTGGGCGAAGGCATCTCCGCGAAGATGGGATTCCTGGCCGTCTGGTGCCAGTTCGCGATGACGATCTTCTACTACCCGACGCTCCTCGCCTACGTCGCGAGCACCTTTGCGTACGTGATCAACCCGGCCCTCGCCGCAAACGGCCTGTACACGGCGATCATCATCGTCACCCTCTTCTGGACCGGTGTTCTCGTGTCGTCCCGGGGAATGAAGGCGGTCGCGGGACTGTCGAGCGCCGGACTGGTGCTGGGCACCCTGATTCCCGGAGTGCTCCTCATCGTGATGGGGATCGTGTTCCTCGGCCAGGGCAACGCCTCGGCCGCGCCGATGGAGTTCAGCGCCCTGCTGCCCGCCTGGACCGGCATCGCCAGTCTCGTGCTGATCGTCAACAACTTCCTCTCCTACTCGGGCATGGAGATGAACGCCGTCCACGTGTCCAGCCTGCGGCGGCCGGCGAGCGAATTCCCCCGCGCGATGTTCGTGGCCATGGGACTGGTCCTCGGCATCTTCATCCTTCCGGCCATCGCGATCAGCTGGGTGGTGCCCGCCGAGAAGCTGTCGCTGACCGCCGGCGTGATGCAGGCGTTCGACACGTTCTTCGCCTACTTCGGGTTCGGCTGGGCCACTCCCGTACTGGCGCTCATGCTCATCGCCGCCTCCCTCGGCGGCATGCTCACCTGGCTCGCCGGCCCGTCCAAGGGGCTGCTCATGATCGGCCGGCAGGACGGATTCCTGCCGCCGATCCTGCAGCGACTCAACAAACACGGAATCCAGCAGAACATCCTGGTGGCGCAGGGCGTGGTCACCACCCTGATCGCCCTGCTCTACGCGTTCATCCCCGAGGTGTCGAGCGCGTACTGGATCCTCTCCGTCATCACCACCCAGGTGTATCTCGTGGTGTACGTGCTGATGTTCGTCGCCGCCATGCGCCTGCGCAGGCAGCAGCCCGACCATCCGCGCGGCTACCGGGCCCCCGCACTGTTCGTGCTGTGCTGGGTCGGCATCGTCGCCAGCCTCGCCGCCTTCTGCATCGGCTTCGTGCCGCCCTCCCAGTTCGGCGGTGGCAGCGTCTTCGTCTACGTCCTCATCGTCGGAGGCGGCTTCGGAATCGTCGGGCTCGGCGTCCCGCTGCTGATCCTCGCGCTCCGCACACCGTCCTGGAAACAGGACCTGACGGTCGACCCGCTGGCCGAGGAGGCCTGATGAACACGACCGGCCGCATGGGTCCCGACAATCATTCCATCAACACCGCCGCGGTCGACGACCTGCACAAGAGACCCGAAAACACCCACTGGATCCTGTATTCCGTGCTCGCCGTCGCGTTCGTCGGACTCCTCGCCTGGGGTCTCGTGGTGTTCAACCAGCACAAGCAGACCGCGGAAGCGGTCAGCAAGGCCACCGAACTGTCCGAGAAATTCGAGCAGGCCGGCCTCGGACCGGTCGACGTCGACGCGACCGCCCGTGTGCTCGGAACCGACGGCGCGGCCGCGTGCTCCGACCCGGGCAGCGCCCTGAAGACGGGCATGCTGGACCAGCAGCTGGTGAGCGGAGCCGCCGGGCCCGGACAGCGCCCGATCCTCGCCACCCGCAACCTGATCGAGGGTGAGCGGCTGGTGATCTCCGTGTACTGCCCGGAAAAGTCGGCGGAATTCGAATCCGCCGTCGCCGACCTGAAACTCGTGGACGAGAATTAGGGGAACCCCCGAGGAGGCGTTGATGTCCGACGAAATCCGTTCCAAGGTAGCCGAGCTGATGCCCACGGCGCGTGCCGAACTCGCCGAACTGGTGGCCATGCGATCGGTCGCCGATCCGCGGCAGTTCCCACCGGAGGAGTGCGTGCGCGCCGCCGAGTGGGTCAGGGACGCGTTTCTCGGGGCGGGCATCGGGCAGGTCGAACTGCTCGAGACCTCCGACGGTTCACACGCCGTCGTCGGACATCAGCCCGGACCGGACGGCGCACCCACGGTCCTGTTGTACTGCCACTACGACGTTCAACCGCCCGGCGACGAGAAGCTGTGGCACACCGACCCCTTCACCCTCACCGAGCGGGACGGACGCTGGTACGGGCGCGGCGCGGCCGACTGCAAAGGCAACATCGTGATGCACCTGCTGGCGCTGCGGGCACTCGGCACCCCATTCCCCGTCGGCATCAGAATCGTCGCCGAAGGGTCCGAGGAGATGGGCACCGGCGGCCTCGAGAACCTCGTCGAGGCCAGGCCGGAACTCTTCGACGCCGACATGATCCTCGTCGTCGACACCGGGAACGCCGCCGTCGGGAGCCCCACCGTCACCACCACTTTGCGCGGCATCGCGAACGTCGTGGTGCACGTCGAGACCCTGGCCGGGGAAGTGCATTCGGGCATGTTCGGCGGGCCCGCCCCCGACGCCCTCGCCGCCCTCGTCCAGATGCTCTCCACCCTGCGCGACCAGGACGGCAACACCGTCGTCGACGGTCTCGAATCGGACCAGGAGTGGACGGGCGTCGACTACCCCGAGGCGCAGTTCCGCGCCGACGCGGGAGTGCTCGACGGGGTGCACCTCGCCGGTTCGGGCGCGGTTTCGGACGCCGTGTGGGCGCGGCCGGCGCTGACGATTCTCGGCATCGACTGCCCGCCGGTGGTCGGGTCGGCCGCCGCCATCCAGCCACGCACCTCGGCCCGGCTCAATCTGCGGGTGCCACCAGGAATGGACCCGCAGAAGGCGCAGGACGCACTCGTCGCGCACCTCGAGAACGCCGCCCCGTGGAATGCACGCGTCACGGTGGAACGGGAAGCGGTGGGCTCCCCGTTCCGCGCGACCACCGACGGTCCCGGTTACGCCGCACTCGGCGCGGCGATGGAGGAGGCGTTCGGGAAGGAACTCGGAACCGTCGGGCAGGGCGGCTCCATCCCCCTGTGCAACGTCTTCTCCGCCGTCGTCCCGAAAGCGGAGATCGCCCTGATCGGGGTGGAGGAACCGCGCTGCCTCATCCACGCCCCCAACGAGAGTGTGGATCCCGGCGAAATCGAGCACCTCGCCGTCGCCGAGGCACTGTTCCTGCAACGGTTCGCGACCGCGGACCGTCAGGACTGAGCGCTCACCCGCGCCGTCATCCCACCGATCTCCACGACGTCCCCGTCCCGCAGTTGCCGTCCCCGCCGCACCTCGACCTCACCGTTCACCGACACCAGTCCGTCGGCGATCACCTCTTTCGCCTCGGCCCCCGACTCGATGAGGTTGGCGAGCTTGAGGAATTGGCCGAGACGGATGGATTCGTCGCGGATCGGCACGGCGTCGTGAATGTCGGACATGCCTCTATCTTCCCTCTCCACCCAAATCGCGGCCCGACGGCTCACACTGAACACTGGAACATCTGTCTCCCGTGATCGGTACGTATCTCTTGCCGGGAAGGAAACACTCGATGTCAGCTAGCACCGAGACACACCACGCGTCCGAGGCGGCCGTCTCCACCGCACCACGGCCCCGCCCCGCCCTCGGACCGAAGAACCGGCGCTTCCACCAGGTTCCCCACATCGCGGGGCTGATCCTGGGTGTCTTCTCGGTGCTCGTGTTCCTGTGGAGCATCTCGCCGGTGCTGCGCTACTACGTGCACGTGCCGCGGGAGTACGTCGACACGTACTACTTCGACGCCCCCGACACCAGCCTGTCGTGGGCGCTGGTGGTCGCGCTGCTCGCGGCGGCGCTGGCGAGCCGCAAACGCATCGCCTGGTGGCTGCTGACGATCTACCTGGTTCTGTTCCTGATCACCAACGTGATCGTGAGCATCACCGACCGGAACGTGAACGCGATGGTCGCCGCCGTGGTCCAGGTGGTGCTGATCGGCGTTCTCGTCGCGGCCCGGCCCGAGTTCTACACCCGGGTCCGGCGCGGCGCGGGCTGGAAGGCCCTGGGCGTGCTCATCGCCGGTCTCGCCATCGGCACCCTCGTCGGGTGGGGACTCGTCGAACTCTTCCCCGGCACCCTGCCGCAGGGCGAACGGTTCCTGTGGGCACTCAACCGCGTGACCGCCCTCGCCGCCGCCGACAACGAACAGTTCAGCGGACGCCCGCACGGATTCGTCAACACCCTCCTCGGACTGTTCGGCGCCATGGCCCTGCTGGCCGCCGTCATCACCCTGTTCCGCGCCCAGCGCTCCCACAACGCCCTCACCGGCAACGACGAATCGGCGCTGCGCGGGCTCCTGCTGCAGTACGGCGCCGACGACTCCCTCGGCTACTTCGCCACCCGCCGCGACAAGGCCGTCGTCTTCGCACCCAGCGGGAAGGCGGCCATCACCTACCGCGTCGAACTCGGCGTCTGCCTCGCCAGCGGCGATCCGATCGGCGACCCCGAGGCCTGGCCGCACGCGATCGAGGCCTGGCAGGCGCTCGCCTCCCAATACGGTTGGGCCACCGCCGTGATGGGGGCCAGCGAGACCGGGGCCACCGCCTACAACAAGTCCGGACTCACCGTGCTCCAACTCGGCGACGAGGCGATCCTCCGCACCCGCGAGTTCAACCTCAGCGGACGCGACATGCGGCAGGTCCGCCAAGCTGTCACCCGCGTCCGGCGCCAGGGTCTCACCGTCCGGATCCGCAGGCACCGCGACGTCCCCGCCGAGGAGATGGCCGAGGCCATCCGGCTCGCGGACGCGTGGCGCGACACCGAGACCGAGCGCGGTTTCTCCATGGCCCTCGGCCGGCTCGGTGACCACCTCGACGGCGACTGCCTGCTGGTCGAGGCGATCGACGAGAACGGCGAGATCGACGGCATCCTGTCGCTGGTGCCGTGGGGTCCGACGGGTGTCTCCCTCGACCTGATGCGCCGCAAACCGACGTCCCCCAACGGGGTGGTGGAGCTGATGGTGTCCGAACTGGCCACCACCTCCGATCAATTCGGCATCACGAAGGTGTCGCTGAACTTCGCGGTGTTCCGTTCGGTCTTCGAGGAGGGCTCCCGCATCGGGGCGGGACCCATCCTGCGGATCTGGCGTTCGATCCTCGTGTTCTTCTCCCGCTGGTGGCAGCTCGAGGCGCTGTACCGGTCCAACGTGAAGTACCAGCCCGAGTGGGTGCCACGGTTCCTCTGCTTCGAGGACAACCGGGAACTGCTGCGCGTCGGATTCGCGTCGGCCGTCGCCGAAGGATTCGTGACCCTGCCCCGGTTCGGGCGTTCCGGAACCCGGGACGCCATCGAGCACACCGGCACCCACGCGGCGGTCCCCGCCGCACTCGTCGCCGCCGAGGGACTGCACTCCGACGGCAGCGCACCCGGCGAAGGCCTCGCACCGGCGGCGACCGGACCGAAACGTCCCGAGCAGGTCCGCGTCCGGCTCGACAAACTGGCGGGCCTCGCCGAACAGGGCATCGACCCCTACCCGGTCGCGTATCCGCCCAGCCACACCGTGACCGAGGCAGTGGAATCCCCCGAAGGGACGACGGTCCGCATCGCCGGCCGCCTGCTCCGGATCCGCGACTACGGCGGTGTCGTGTTCGCGGTGGTCCGGGACTGGTCCGGAGACATCCAGGTCCTCGTCGACGAAGCCCGGGTGGGGACCGATCGCATCCGGGCGTTCGCCGCCGAATTCGACCTCGGCGACCTCGTCGAGGTCGCCGGCGTCATCGGCTACAGCCGCCGGGGAGCGCTGTCGCTGCTCGCGAACGAATGGCGCATGACCGGCAAGTGCCTGCACCCCCTGCCGGACAAGTGGAAGGGACTGTCCGACCCGGAGACCCGCGTCCGGCAGCGGTACGTCGACCTCGCCATCAACTCCGACGCCCGGCGCCTGCTCGAGGCCCGTAGCGCCGTCGTGAAGTCGCTGCGGGATTCGCTCGGCGGCCGCGGGTTCCTCGAGGTGGAGACCCCGATCCTGCAGCAGGTCCACGGCGGCGCCAACGCGGCCCCGTTCCTCACCCACATCAACGCCTACAACCTCGATCTCTACCTGCGGATCGCGCCCGAGCTGTACCTCAAGCGGCTCTGCGTCGCCGGCATGGAGAAGGTGTTCGAGATCGGCCGAGTCTTCCGCAACGAGGGCGTCGATTTCAAGCACAACCCGGAATTCACCATCCTCGAGGCGTACGAGGCGCACAGCGACTACGAGAAGATGATGGTGCTGTGCCGGGAACTCATCCAGACCGCGGCGGTCGCCGCGTACGGACGCGAGATCATCATGCGGCCCGGCCCCGACGGCGCCCTGGTGGAGGTCGACATCTCCGGCGAATGGCCCGTCAAGACGATGCATCAGGCGGTCGCCGAGAAACTCGGCGTCGACGTCTCCCCCGAAACGCCGCTCGCGGAACTGCAACGGCTGTGCGACGAGCACGAGATCCCGTACCAGTCCACCTGGGACGCCGGCGCCGTCGCGCAGGAAATGTACGAGCACCTCGTCGAGGACTACACCGAATTCCCCACCTTCTACACCAACTTCCCGACGTCGATGTCACCGCTGACCCGTCCTCACCCCACCATTCCGGGGGTCGCAGCGAAGTGGGACCTCGTCGCGTGGGGCATCGAACTCGGCACCGCGTACAGCGAACTCACCGACCCCGTGGATCAGCGGAACCGGCTCACCGAGCAGTCGATGCTCGCCGCCGGCGGTGACGAAGAGGCGATGGAACTCGACGAGGACTTCCTGCAGGCCCTCGAGCACGCCATGCCCCCGACCGGTGGGCTCGGCATGGGCGTCGACCGTGTCGTCATGCTCATCACCGGCGGCAGCATCCGCGAAACCCTCGCCTTCCCCCTGGCCAAGCCGAGGCAATGATCGCCCGTGGCCGGGTGGCCGTCGCGGCGCTCCTGATCCTCGGCGCGGTGGGGTACGCGTCGTGGCTGTTCGAGTTCGTTCTCGACACCGGCATCGATCCGCTGCGGGGATTCGCGAGCGAACTCGCCGCCGCGGACCAGCCGTACGGATTCTGGTTTCGCACCGGCGACCTGCTGACCGGGTGCATCGTCGCCGTCGCCGGGGTGCTGGGACTGTCGCGGTACTCGCACGGCTGGATCACGGCGGTCGGGTGGATCGCACTGATCGTGTTCGCTCTCGCGACGATCGCGGATTCGCGCCTGCCGATGAGTTGCGCGGCCACCACCGACGCCGTGTGCGCTGCGCGGGAGGCCGCCGGGAACCTGCCGCTCACGCACGAGTTGCACGCCGTGACCAGCGCGTCCGCGTCGACGGGTGGGGTGGTGTCGACACTCGCGTTCCTGTTGGCCGCCTTCCGCTACGGCTGGCCGACCTGGTTGAAACTGACCGGGGTGGCCGTGGCGGTCGTGTTCATCGGCGGCACGGTGTGGACGCTGACGGCCGCCGGACTGCGCGGCGAACAGGACGCGTGGCTCGGCCTCGGCCAGCGCGTCCAACTACTCGCCTTCTGCGGGTGGCTGATCTTCGTGGCGCTCACCGTGATTCAGGTCACCCCGGAAACGGATGGTTCCACGTGAAACGTCCTGGGGAAATGATCGCGGGAGTACACGTGGTGGTCGACGGCGAAGGCCCACCCGTCGTCCTCTACGGCGGACTCGGCGGCAACTGGTTCGACTGGGACGACGTGGTCGAACTGCTGTCCGGGAGCCATCTCGTCGTGCGGATCGACCGACCCGGGTACGGATTCAGCCCTCCCTCCGCCGAGCGGCCGTCCGACCGTGGCGAGGCCGAGAGAATCGCCGACGTCCTCGACGCCCTGCACGTGACCACCCCGGCGGTGCTGGTCGGTCACTCCCTCGGCGGCATCTACGTCGAAGCCTTCGCCCGGCTGTACCCGGAGCGGACCGGCGGCGTGATCCTCCTCGATGCCACCGTCACGGCCCATCCCCACCGCGTGGTCCCCACCCGGTGGCGCGTCACCCTGGGTCGCCGGGTGGCCCGAACCGCGAGCAGGGTGGGCCTGCAGCGGCTCCTCGGCCCCACGGTGCGCAGGATCCTGAACCACTCCACGCCCCCGGACGGGATCGCGCCGGACACCCGGCAGTGGGTCGAACGGATCTACCGCGAACCGGCGTACCTCGAATCGTCGATCGTCGAGAACGCGTCGTATCCGGCGCTGGCCCAGGAACTGGCCGCGCTCCGCGAGACGACGATGATGACGGCACCCGTCGTCGTGGCGGCCGCCCACACCGGACGCCCCACACCGTGGGGGTCGGCATGGATCCGCATACAGAGACAGTTCGCGGAATTTCTGGGCGCCGCGTTCCGGGTGGTGCGGCCCGCCCACCACCACGCGATGATCGATCAGCCCGGCCAGATCGCGGCACTGGTGCGGGAGCTGGCAAGCTGATCGACGTGCAACTGCTACTGATCCGCCACGCGCTGCCCGAACTCGTCACCGCGTCCGACGGGCGCGCGGACCCGGCACTGACGGAGGAAGGTCACGCCCAGGCCAAACGCCTGCCCGCGGCACTGGCCCCGTACCGCATCGCCCGGATCGTGAGCAGCCCGCAACGACGCGCACTCGAGACGGCCGCCCCGGTCGCGGAGGCACTGAACCTGCCCGTCACCGAGTACGTCGGGCTCGCGGAGTACGACTACGACCTCGACCACTACATCCCGTTCCACGAGGCGGAGGCACGGGCGCCGGAGGCCTTCGCCCGCATCCGGGCCGGCGAGTTCCCGAAGTCCGTCGACGCCGACGCGTTCCGCGCCCGCGTGTTTGAGTCACTCGGCCGCATCGTCGACGAATCCGGCCACGAGGACACCGTCGCGGTGTTCGCGCACGGCGGCGTCATCAACGTGTTCCTGCAGGACCTGCTCGGCCTCGACCGGCCGCTCGTGTTCCCCATCGAGTACGTGTCCGTCACCCGGGTGCTCGTCTCCCGCAGCGGTGAGCGGCGGGTGGCCTCGGTCAACGAGACCGGTCACGTCATGGACATGCTGCGTCGCTAGAAC
>RRBB01000250.1:0-14576 GCA_006543605.1 Rhodococcus sp. WS4 | reverse complement strand
GGGGTGGGGTCGGCGGGGGCGCAGGCGGAGGCGAGTACGCCGATAGCGGCAATGCCGTTGCCGGCCAGCGTCATCCAGTGGCGAGTGCCTCGCCGTGCGGAGAGGGCGTGCGGGCAGGAAGCAGCACCGCCGTCCGGTCACCGTCGCGTCGTGGCGCACCGCGGTCAGGTCACGTCGGCAGGCACGCGGACCTGGTCTTCGTGTGGAGGCTCGGGTGCGTCGCCCAACTTGATCGCGTGGTGGTGGCGAGCAGGGCGAGCGGAAGCAGCGCCGATCCGGTCACTGCGGCGCCCAGCAACGCCGGACCGGCCAGGCCCAGCGAGGTCGACAGGGTGGTCGCGGCCAGGGCCGATCCACCGGCGGTACCAAGGTTGAATGCAGCGGTCGCCAACGACGAGGCCAGCCGGCCGTGGCCGGCGAACCTCAGTGTCTGGGCAATCAGCACCGGGTTGGCACCGAGCCCGGACGCACCGAGGAGCACGATCACCACCACCACGATCATCGGGTCGCCGGCCGTCGCCGCGAGGACGAGGAGCAGGGCTGCGGTGCACGAGACCGCGGTGCCGATGGTCGCCAGCGGCCACCGGTCACCGATACGGCCCCCGACCGCCGTGCCCGCCAGCGCACCGATCCCGAATCCGACCAGCACCAACGGCACCAGTGCGACGGGGATGCCGGCGCTGTCGGTCAGCAGCGGGCTGATGAAGCTGTAGGTGCCGAGGAACCCGGCTTGGGCAAGCACGATCACACCCAGCATTACCCAGACCCGCCACGGACGTACCGCGACAATCTCCGCACCGCACGAGACGGGGGTTCGGCCGTCACCAGCGGCTGTCGGCGCGAACCGCAGCACCGCCACGATCGCCGGAACCGCCAGCGCGGCCAGCATCCAGAACGGTCCTCTCCAGCCGCTGAACTGACCGGCGAAGGTGCCCAACGGCACCCCGGCGACCACGGCCAGGCTCAACCCACCCGACATCACCGCCAGCGCCCGCGCGCTCGCCCCGGGCCCGGCGACCGCGGCCGCCACCACCGAACCGGTCGCCCAGAAGGTGCCGGTGGCCAGCGCCGTCACCACCCGTGCGGCGGTCACCACGGTGAACGAATCACTCACCGCGGCCACGACGTGCCCGGCGGCGAACACCGCCAGCGCACCGACCAAGGTGGCCCGAGCGGGAAACCGCAGCGTGACCAGCGTCATCACCGGCGGGCCGACGATCATGCCGACCGCGAACGCCGTGACCAGCAACCCGGCCCGAGCGATATCCACACCCAGATCCGCGGCGACGTCAGGCAGCAATCCGGCGACCATGAACTCAGTTGTGCCCATCAAAAAGATCCCGGCCGCCAGCACATACACCAGTGCAGGCAGCCGAATACTCGGCGTTGTTCGGATAGCCGGTTGCGCGGTCATGTCACCTCGTCGATCTCGAAAATTTGCTCGGTCGTCAGGAGCCCTCTGTGCACTCCGGCATCCATGCAACGCCGCGCGCAGCCGCCATGGGAGGCGAAGATGAGAGGGGTGCCGGCAGCACCCCTCTCACAGAACCTGGCAACCGCCGACGGGTCGGTCGTAGCCTCGCTTCTATGGAGTCCACCAACCGAGCGGCCGAGATCGGCCAGTTCCTGGCGTCACGGCGGGCCAAGATCACTCCCGAGCAGGTCGGGCTGCCGGTCTACGACGCCGCCAAACGCCGCGTCCCGGGCCTGCGCCGCCAGGAGGTCGCCACCCTGGCCGGGCTGTCGGTCGACTACTACACCCAGATCGAACGCGGCAAAGTAGCCGGCGTCTCCGAATCCGTGCTCCACGCGATATCCCGCGCTCTGGAACTCGACGAAGCCGAACGCTCCCACCTGTTCGACCTGCACCGTGCCGTCACCACCGGCCCGCAGCGGGCCCGGCCGCGCCGCACCAGAACCATCCGGCCGATGGTGCAGCGCCTGTGCGACGCCTTCACCGGGCCCGCGTTCGTGCGCAACACGCGGCATGACCTCGTGTGCGGCAACCAGGTGGCCTACGCCTTCTACAGTCCGCTCTTCCCCGACCCGCTGCACCCCGACCTCACCCAGCCGGTCAACTTCGTCCGGTTCTGCTTCCTCGACCCCCGCGCCCAGGAGTTCTATCCCGACTGGGACCAGATGGCCGACAGCGCGGTCAACCTGCTGCGCACCGACGCCGGACGCGATCCCTACGACCGTAGCATCTCCGACCTGGTCGGCGAACTCTCCACCCGCAGCGAAGAATTCAGGACCCGCTGGGCCAAACACAATGTGCGCCTGCACTACACCGGCACCAAACGATTCCACCACCCCGTGGTCGGTGACGTGGAAGTCGGCTACGAAACAATGCCACTACCCGCCGACCCCGGACTGGTCCTCACCCTCTACAGCCCCGAACCCGGCAGCCCGTCGGCCGACGCCATGAGCCTGCTCGCCACCTGGGCCGCGACCAACCTCGCCGACACCACAACCGCCGACAAGGCACCACACACCACAGCCGAATAGCGGCTCGACGACCCATTATGTGAGGGACGACTATGACGACGATTGCGATCATCGGCGCCGGCCGCGGGCTCGGCGCGGCAACCGCCAGACGTTTCGGGCGTGAGGGCTTCACGGTCGCACTGATCGCGCGCACCCAGGACAACGTCGACCGGCTCGCGACCGAACTCGCCGAGAGGGGCGTCCAGGCGCGCGGATATGCGGCAGACGTGCAGGACCGGCCGAAGCTGGCCGGCGCGCTCGAGCGGGCAACCTCCGAACTCGGCCCGGTCGAGGTGCTGCAGTACAGCCCGGTTCCTCGCAAGGACTTCCTGCGTCCGGTGCTGGAGACGACGGCCGATGACCTCGCCGCAGCAGCCGAGTTCTCCATCCTCGGTCCCGTCGCCGCCGTCCAGCAAGTGCTTCCCGGGATGAGGCAGCTGGGACGCGGGACGATCCTTTTCGTCAACGGTTCCAGCGCCGTGACACCGAACGGCGACGTCGCGGGCACCTCGATCGCCTTCGCCGGTGAGTCCGCCTACGGCGCAATGCTCCACGAGGCGCTCACGCCGCAGAACATTCACGTCAGACAGCTCGTCATCCCCGGCGCGATCGGCGGCGGGGACCCGCTCTACGCGCCCGATGCCCTGGCCGATCGGCTCTGGAACATCCACGCCCAGCCCGGCGCGTTCCGAACCACCGTCGGCACATGATCACGTGACCCCGCCCCATCCGCAACCGTGACGGCGCCGAATACCTGCCGTGGGAATGGTGATCGATGGGCCCGACGGTGCCGCTCGACTGGGTGGTCACCTCCTGACCTTGGTGGGCGAACGGGACTTCCACGCGCTCGCCCCAGCGATCTCGCAGATCGCGTGCGACGTCACCGACCGATCGCCGTTCCCCTCGGTCGTGACGTGGATGGTCACCACCATCGCCGACCTCATCGCGGATCCGACCGCCAGCGTCAACGACGCCGTCGACAGCTTCGTCGACGTCGTCCCCCTCGTGCACGACGGGGCCGCACTCGACGAGGAGTTGCCCGAACCCGCCGAGTGGTTGTTCACCGCCGTCGTCCGGCACCTGCAGAGCAGGCACCGGACGGGATCCGCTCCCCCACCACCCGCGCCTGCCGACACCGCGCTCAGCCGCATGCAATCCCTCGTCGAAGGGTTGCTCTGGCTCGACGCACTCCTCGAGCGCGGACACAGCCTGTAGTCGAGCGCAGACCCGCGCCTCGCGGGCGGCATCGTCCACACGTCCTCCTGTCGACTCCCCTTGGCATGCAACATTTTCAGGGTGACGGCCGTCTCAGCTCGGAATAGGCGGGAACGTGTGCCCGTTCCCCCAGTGGATCCCGATACTGCACGGCGGCGCAGACGACCGTGCCGCCGAACGACGTACAGAAGGACTTATGCCTGTGAATCTCTTCTCCCCGTTGACCCTCGGCGAACTGGAATTGCCCAACCGTGTGGTGATGGCGCCCCTGACCCGCGTCCGCTCCGGGCGCGACGGCGTGCCGGGACCGCTGGTGGTGGAGCACTACCGGCAGCGCTCCTCCCTCGGTCTGATCGTCGGTGAAGGCACCTACACCAGCCACGCCGGCCAGGGCTTTCCCGGCCAGCCGGGGCTGGTGACTCCCGAGCAGGTCGCCGGGTGGAAGAACGTCGCCGACGCGGTGCACGAGGCCGGCGGGCGGATCGTCGCCCAGGTCATGCACGCGGGTCGCGTCACCCACGAGGGAACCACTGGCGGGCACGAGGTCGTCGGCCCCAGCGCCATCGCCATCGAGGGCGAGACCCGCACCTACGACGGCAAGGAGCCGTACCCGGTTCCCCGTGCGCTGGGCACCGAGGAGCTCCCCGCCGTGATCGAGGAGTTCGTCCAGGCGTCGAGGAATGCGGTGGCGGCCGGGTTGGACGGCGTCGAAATCCACGCCGCCAACGGCTACCTGCTGCACGAGTTCCTCTCACCGGCGTCCAACCAGCGGGACGACGCGTACGGCGGCTCCCCCGCGAACCGGGCGCGTTTCGTGATCGAGGTGGTCGGGGCCGTTGCCGACGCGATCGGCGCCGGCCGTGTGGGTGTCCGCATCTCGCCGGAACACAACATCCAGGACGCACTGGAGATGGACGCCGATGGCGTTCGGGCAACCTACGGCGCACTGGTCGATGCGATCGCGCCGCTGAAGCCCGCGTACCTGAGCATTCTGCACAAGGACCCGGCCGGCTCCCTCGTACAGGACCTGCGGACGCGATTCGGCGGTCCCGTGCTGGTCAACAGCGGTTTCTCGGTCGTCACCAGCCGGGACGAGGCGCTGGCCCTTCTCGACGACGGCCACGCCGACGCCGTGGTAGTCGGACGTCCCGCGATCGCCAACCCCGACCTGGTGCGGCGCTGGCAGGAAGACCTGCCGCTGAACACCCCCGATCCGCTGACCTTCTACTCCGAGGGCGCGAAGGGATACACCGACTACCCGGTGCTACAGCACTGAACCCCCACCGCACGGCACCGCACGGTGGCCCCATGACTCCAGGTCATGGGGCCACCGTGCTGTCGGATGCACGACCCCGTGTCGCGTATGTCGGCCTCGCCCCGTACGGTTAGTCGTAGTTGAGTACACAGCTACCGAGTTCACGGGTCGTCCGACGTCCGTGCTCCGTTCTGGCGTAGTACTCGCGCACAGTGCGCGAGGAGGCCCCTTCCACTTCGATCTTCTCGTGATCTGCCGGAAGTCTGTCTTCCGGACCAACGATCTCCGGGGTGTCTGCATGACGAACACAGCGGGCAGCGCGACGGTCACAACAGTCGAAAGGTGATCGTTCATGCCACTCACCGTGCAGCACACCAACCGTTACGCCGATGCCCTGATGACGCTCGCGCTGGCAGCCCACCGACCGGCGGCCGTCGTCAACACCGGCTCCGGTTACGCGGTCAGGGTCGATTTCGAGCACAGCGTCCATCTGCTCGCCACCAATGCGCCGGGGGATCTCAGTTCCGATCCGGACGCGCAGCACCCGTGGACCGTGCGTTTCGTTCAGAGGCAGCCGGGTGGCGAGGACTCCCAGTTGGTCGAGGTGACCGGGGAATGGCTCGTCGACGCCTTCGACCGCGCACTGGCCGCCCTGCCGATCGACGGGATCGGGGACGACCCGGACGCCGAACCCTCGTCACCGGCCGGCAGCGTAGCGCCGACCGCCTCCTGGTAGTCGGTCCGCGAGCCTGCCCAATCGCTCGACCGCGGGCAGTGCCTGCGCGATCTTCTCCGCGTCGCGGGCGATGATCTCGGCGCTCTGGTCGATGCCCTTCGCGCTGACGGCGAGCCCTTCGGCGGTCTCCGCGATCTGTTTGGCCGCATCGAGCAGTTCGGACAGGTCGTCGAGCGCGGGTCCCAGGCGGTCGATCAGCACGCCGATCTGTCGTATCCGGAGCGCCACCGTCGTGACGGCGCGTTCCCACTCGCGGAGTTCGCCCGCGACGTTCTGCAGGATCTTGATGGGAAACCCCTTTCGGTGCTCGGGCGGCCAGTCCTGGCGACGCGCACCCAACCTATCTGTTACTCCCAGTTTCCCGTACTCGACCTAACCACTCAGGTCGTGACCGGTGGCCGTGCGGGCATAGGAGTGCAGGCTGGTGATCACCTCGGCGCGACTGCGGCGTCCGGCCAGCACCTCCATCTGGTAGCCGTCCTCCATGGCCACGAAGTTGGCGGCGAGCAGGCGCGGTGGGTCGGTGAGCGTGAAGTGACCCTGGGTCTGCCCGGTGACGAGAATGCCGGAGTAGACGGCGATTTGACGTTCGGTCAGGGAACTGTCCAGGGCCGCCGCCTTGGCGTCGCGGAGAGTTCTCGGCCAGCACTCGAACAGGAGTCGGACCAGTTCGTCGTCCGGACCGCTGGCGACGCCGTGGTCGATGCAGGCGCGGAGGCGGTCGCGCGCGTCGGGGAACTGTTCGGCGACGCGCTCGCGCTCCTGACTGAAGCGCTCGATGGCCCGCTGATACGTGTCGTAGATCAGGGCATCCAGGTCGCCGTAGTAGAGCACCGCGGCCGGGGTGACGCCGGCCTGCTCCGCGATGTCGCGAAGGCGCACTCCCTCCAGTCCGCGCGCGAGCACGGCACGCTGGACGGCCTCCCCGAGTTCGGCCCGGCGGGCCCCCTGATCCTTCTTCCGCGCCACTGCCGTCGCCCCTGTTCGCCCTAGTTCTTATACGGAGATTTAAACAATACCTGCCCAGTTATTGACAGGTAGATCACACTTCTCTTAAATTTTTGTTTAACGAATCCGTTTCCGAACTCAGGAGCCACCGTGTCGACCAACCCCACCGACGCAGAGACCAGCCTCGACCCACCGCCCACGCCCACCGGGAAGGGACTCCGGGGCGGCTCCGTCGGCCTGCTCGCCGCCGTCGCACTCGGCCTGTCCTCGGTCGCACCGGCCTATAGCATCGCGGTCACCCTCGGCTTCGTGACGATGGTCGTCGGCAACCTCGCACCCGCCGCCCTCCTCCTCGGATTCGTGCCGATCCTCTTGACGGCGTTCGCCTTTCGCGAGCTGAACCGCGAGATGCCGGACTGCGGCACCACCTTCGTCTGGACCACCCGCGCTTTCGGACCGCACACGGGGTGGCTGTCCGGCGGCTGGGTGGTGCAGATCGCCACCCTCATCGCGATGACGGCCCTCGCCCGGGTCGGGGCCGGCTACCTCCTGGCCCTACTGGGCCTGGACTCGTTGGCGTCCAACAGTTTCGCTGTGATCGTCACGGCCGTCCTGCTCGTCGCCGCGGTCACCACGATCGCTTACCGGGGTCTGCAGCTCGCCGCGTCCGTCCAGTACGTGCTGCTGGGCTTGCAGTTGATCGCCCTGTTCGGTTTCGGTGCCGCGGCGTTCGCCCGCGACGGTGCCGCCCCACCGAGCCTGTCCTGGCTCAACCCACTGGCGTTCGGTGGCTTCGGCCCATTCGCCGAAGCCGTGTTGCTGTGCCTGTTCATCTACTGGGGCTGGGACGCGCTGATCACCGTCAACGAGGAAACCCGCGACAGCGACCGCATCCCCGGCCAGGCCGCGGTGATCTCGACCGTCGTCCTGCTGGGGACGTACCTCTTCACCGGATTCGCCGCGATCAGCTTCGCCGGCACCGGCACCGAGGGGCTGGGCCTGAGCAATGCCGACAACGCCGCCGACATCCTGGCCACGCTGGCGCCGCCGGTCCTCGGCACGGGTCTGTCGAAGGTGGTCGAACTCGCCATCTGCGTTTCCGCGATCTCGGCCCTGCTCACCTGTGTCATCGGCAGCTCACGCGCCACCCTGTCCATGGGTTCGCACGGCGCTCTTCCCCGGGCCTTCACCCGCATTCACCCCACCTACCGCACCCCCGCGTTCGGCACCGTGTTCTTCGGCGCGACCGCCGCCGTGCTCCTCACCGTGCTCACCCTCGTCTCGGGCAACTTCCTGGGCGACGCCATCCTCTCGATCGGCCTGCTGATCGCCTTCTACTACGGCGTCACCGGCCTCGCCTGCGTCTGGCACTTCCGCCACCGGCTGACCGACTCGCCGCGCGACCTGTTCCTCCGGGGAATCCTGCCCGCACTGGGCGGAACGATCATGCTCGCCGCGTTCGCACGCAGCGCCCACGACATGCTCGACCCGGACTACGGGGCCACCTCGTTCCACGGCATCGGCGGGGTGTTCCTGCTCGGTGTCGGCTCGATCGCCGTCGGCGCCGTGGTGATGGTGCTCGTCCGCACCCGCTTCCGCCGCTTCTTCCGAGACGGCCGGATCGCCGTCACCGAACTGACCGTCACAGAGGACTGAACCATGCGCACACTGACCATCGCCGCCATCCAGACCGCCCCGGTCGCGTTCGACGTGGAGGCCACCTGGCAGCGATTCGCCGACCAGGTCCGCGCCGTGCGCGACACCTTCCCCCATGTGGAACTCGTCGTGGTTCCCGAACTGATGCTGGCCGCGGAGGCGCCCCTCCTGCAAGCCCGCGCCGACTGGATGGACCGGGTGGCGCAGCCGCTCGCCGGACCGCACATCGACCGGATCTGTTCGCTCGCCGAGGAGACCGGTCTGTGGCTGGTCCCGGGAAGCCTCTACGAGCGCGGTGACGACGGAAAGACTACAACACCGCGATCGCCGTCTCACCTGTCGGCGAGGTCGTCGCCCGGTACCGCAAGGTCTTCCCCTGGCAGCCGTACGAGCAGACCGCCCCGGGCAGCGAGTTCGTCGTCTTCGACATCCCGGGCACCGGCCGCGTCGGTCTGGCCATCTGTTACGACGGTTCGTTCCCCGAGACCGCGCGTCAACTGGCCTGGCTCGGCGCGGAGGTGATCATCCAACCCACTCTGACCACCACCCGCGACCGCGAGATGGAGCTCGTCTGCTCCCGGGCCAACGCGTGGACCAACCAGGTGTACGTCGTCAACGTCAACGGAGCCGACCCGGCCGGGGTCGGCGCGAGCGTCGTCGTCGACCCCGAGGGCACCATCCGCCAGCAGGCCGGCTCGGGCGAAGAAGTCCTCGTCGACACCCTCGACCTCGACGCCGTCACCCGGGTCCGCACCTACGGCACCTTCGGCCTCAACCGTCCGTGGGATCAGCTCGCGCGGTACGGCGCACAGATCCAACTCCCGATGTACGGCGCGACCTTCCAGACACCGCCGTGGCACGACGACGCCCGCGCGACCCCGGCGTCCGCATCCAGCTGACGGGTCGGAGCGGTGCGGTCGGAAGGGCGGTTGTCGTGAGACCCGCCCTTCCGTCGGCCACTCCTGGATAATTGCCAGGGTGAGGCCCCTCGCTGCTTCGTCCGTCGACACGGTCCTACAGGACTATCAGCCGCGTATCCTGCGCCGCTACCTGTGGATCACTACGGCGCTGCACGTGGCGGGGTTCGTCCTCCCTCCGATGGTCGGGTTGTCGATCCGGCCGGAGACCGTTGCGGCACGCACCGCCGGTGTCCTTCTCGGACTGTTCGCACTGGTGGTCCTGTACCGGGGCGGGCGCAGGCCGAGTCGCCGCGCCTATCAGGTCAGCACCGCGGCCACACTGCTCGCCACGCCGGTCGTGATGTCCGGTCTCGTTCTCGCCGTCGCCCAACTGCTCTGCGCGATCGCCGCGATGTTCCTGGCGATGTACTTCGTCGTGTTCTACCCGAAACTGCAGTCGAGGCTCCTCGTCGGCTGTCTCACCGCGTTGATGGTGGTCGGAGTCGTCGTCGCTCCCACGGCCTTCACCCTGGTGCCGGTCGACGTGGACACGGTGACGGTGAAGGCCGCGGTTCTCGTCGTGGGCGTCGCGTGCGTGCTCGGCGCCGCCGAGATGTTCGGATCCCTGACCCGCACCCTGATCGAATCGGCCAGCACCGACGCGCTGACGGCCCTGCTCAATCGCGCCGGTTTCGAGCTCGCGTTCCGGCACGCACTCGAAAGCGCCGGAACGGGGCAGGTCTCCGTGGCGTTGGCGCTCATCGACGTCGACCAGTTCAAGTCGACGAACGATCACTACGGTCACGCCGCAGGTGACGCGGTTCTCGTCGACCTGGCGAACTACCTCTCCGCGAGCATGCCCCGCGGCGCCCTTCTCGCCCGGGTCGGCGGCGACGAATTCGTCTGCTGCGTGGTCGGAGAGCACCACGCAGAGTTCCCCGCGGCGATCGCTCGACTCGCCCGGCAGAGCCCTACCCCGTTCAGCTTCGGCGCCGCGTCGTGCACCGGCGAACCCGACCCACTCACCACGCTCTATCGCCACGCCGACCGTGCGCTGTACGCGGCCAAGCAGAGACAGCGACCACCCGAACCGCCGGCCGACGACCCGTGGCTGCGGACGGGATGGAACGTCTGAGCCGACCACGCGTCGTCGGTCATTCGGCCAGTCGGGCGGTCACCGGGCGGCGGGCTGCCGGCCGCACGTGGGTCACCATCCACACCGCACCGACCACCACCGCGCAGCCCGCGAACTGCCCGAGGCTCGGACGCTCGTGGACGATCACGAAGGAGAACAGCATCGCCAGCACCGGCTGGAGCAGCAGCAACGTGGCGCCCACCTCGGCGGCGAGCCTCGGCAGGGCGAAGCCGATGAGGACCCAGCCGAGAACTTGACTGCTCAGCGACAGCGCCGCCAACCAGCCCACCGCGTGCCATCCCGGGGTGAGATCCACCGTTCCCCACAGTGATCCCACCGCGGTCCCGACGACCCCGGCGGCAACCGTCGACACGAACACCTGCGACGATGCCCGGTGCGCGGATCCGGCGCTGCCGATGACGAAGATGTAGATCCCGTACGCCACGCCCGCCGCCAGCGACAGCACCGTCCCGAGGAACAACTGGTCTCCGTCGCCGCTGCCGCCGAGGATTCCGCCGGCTAGGGCCACACCGGTGAACAGGAACGGAACCGCCACGACGAACCGGACCGGCACCCGCGCGCGGAAGAAGATCCACGCCAGCAGTGGCACGACGATGACCTGGACGTTGACGACCACCGTCGAGATGCCGGCGCCGATCAGGTGGATCGATCGCGCCCAGAGCGCGAAGTCGACACCGAGCATCATGCCGCCGACCACCTGCGCCGCCACCACACGCCGCGGAATCCCGCCGAAACGCCGAAACTCCTGCAGCGCAAGGAACCCGAGGATGGGCAATGCCAGCACACAGCGGAAGAACGTCGACGTGGCCGGCTCCACCCCGGACAGTTTGATGAGACTTCCGGTCAACGACGTCGCCACCGCACCCGCGAGAACCAGCAGTCGCGGATCCACGGACGCGATGCTGAAGGAGGGACCGGCGAGGGCACGGGGACGGAAGCGGAGGGCGGTAGTCACCCGGTAAATTCTCCGAGCCCCCACCCGTCATCACAAGTGAATAGTCGTGTCATGAAAACGGTAGCATCACTACTATGTTGAGCTTGGACCGACTTCGCGCGTTGTGCGCCGTCGCCGAACACGGATCGATCGGCGCGGCCGCCCGTGCGCTGCACGTGACGCCGTCCGGGGTCTCGCAGCAACTCGGCAAGTTCGAACGGGAGATCGGCGTCGCACTGCTGGTACCCGCCGGGCGCGGCGTTCAGCTCACCGACGCCGGCCGGCTCCTCGCCCGGCGCGGCCAGGAAGTGATATCTCTCCTGGCGCGGGCCGAATCCGAGGTCGTCTCACTCGACCGCGACGTGGTCGGCGAACTTCGGATCGGATCCTTCTCCTCCGCCGGCCGAGTGGTCGTGCCGACTGCCGTGGCAACGCTGCGCAGGCGCCACCCGCAGCTCCGGGTCAGCTTCATCGTCGGCGAGACCGAGGAACTGATCCCGTCGATCGTCAGCCGCGAACTCGACCTCGCCATCGTCGACAGCTGGGTCACCATGCCCCTGCAGCTCCCCGAGGACGCGGTCCACACCCTGGTGCATCGGGACTCCGCCGACGTCGCACTGTCCCGGGACCACCCGCTGGCCTCCCGCGATCACGTCGACCTCGACGAGATCGCGGACATGCCGTGGACGACCTGGAAGACGGGCGCGGTGTTCCACACCTGGCTGGTGCAGACGTTGCGCAACCGCGGCGTCGAACCACAGATCAGATACGAGGTCCCCGAATTCGCGGCTCAGCTCGAGTTCGTCGCGCACGGGCTCGCCGCCGCCCTGGTGCCGCGATTGGCCCGGGTCTGGGTACCGGACAACGTGGCGATCGTCCCGGTGCGCCCGACGCTCGAACGCGAGATCTACGCCCTCCGCCGCGCCGACAACGACCGTCCCACGGTCCGCGCGGGAATCGACGCGTTGACCGGGGCGTTCGCCGATATCGGTGCGTGACGCCGGACCGCTCGCGGCCGAACGCAAACAGGTGCCACAAAGCCCTACACCTGCAGGCGTTTCGGTTGCACAATGGGGGTGGGCAATCACCGGAGGTGCGTGATGAGCCAAGCAGCACCGATACGCCTGTGGCGACTGGGGCCGTGGAGCCTCAACCCACTCATGCGGGGGTACGACCGGCTCCAATCCGTGCTCGTCATCCTGGGTGTGCTCTTCGTGCTCGCGATGGTGCCGCTGGCCGCCGCCTACGGAACCGCGACGTACAGCCGGCTCGACCAGCAGACGCAGTCCGAGCTCGCCACCCGGCAACCGGCACCCGCCACGCTCGTCGAGGACTCACGCAACGGAACGGCGGGCGAACCCCTCCCCGCCTCACCCCAGTATCAAAGTCATGCACGGGTGCAGTGGTCGGTGAACGGGGCCACGCACACCGCCGACGTTCCCACCGCGGCGGGCGCGAAGGCGGGCCAGACAATCACCGTCTGGCTGGACCCGAGCGGCGGTATCGTCGCCGCGCCGGACACCGGTTCGCAGAACGCCGCCACCGCGGTGAGCGTCGCGTGCGGAATCTGGGTGACGGCGGCCGGCGGCTACTGTCTCTTCTTCCTCGTCGTCCACGTAATGGCGTTCCGACACCACCAGGCTCAATTGACCCGCGAATGGAACGAACTCGACAGACCACCCGGGTGGCACGTCAGCTGACGCGGGCTACCGGTTGGGCGCGCCCATCGGCGGCTGTCCGCCGCCCCCACCCGGACCACTCGGCGCAGACTGCGTGTTCGCCGACTTCTCGGCGACGCCGACAGTAATCGAGATGGTCATCCCGCTCGCCGGTTCACCCGACACGGTCGCCAATTCGGCGTCCCAGCCGTCGCCGAACACGTTGTCGGAGTCCAGGGACACCTGCGAGAGGTTGCGGACACTGTTCGCGTAGCCGCTGTCGTAGGCGAAGACCGTGGTGCACGCGTCCTGCGGCACGGCGATCTGGGACGTCAGACGGGCGTCCTCACCGGCCACCGCCGACTCCAATGAGTCGAACACCTCGAAGTGAATGTGCGGCCACCGCCCCGAATAGCAGGCGGGGAAGATCGACGTGAACGACACCGTGCCCGTGGAGTCCGCCGCCTGGACGCCGCGCAGGTAGTTCTGCTCGGTGATGCCTTGACCGTACAGCGAGTACTCGCCGTCCCGGTCGCAGTGCCACAGGTAAACGGCCATACCCTCGCCGGCCGCGCAGTCCTTCGCCAGGTCCTGCAGCGTGAGTTCGATCGTCGTCGCGACACCCTCCGCCGTCCCGGAATACGACCCGAAGCTGCTGCGAATGTCCTGACGCACGATCCCCGACTCGACCAGAACGTTCGGGCCGTTGGAGCCGTCACCGGGATACGGTCCCGAAGTTTCCTGCGGTGCCGCCGCCACGCACGTGCCGGTGGCAGCGACGTCCGCCGTGGTCGACGACGCCTCCGCGGCCGATGTGGTCGACGACGCCATGGATCCCGCCGTCGAGCACGCGGCGAGTGCCGACGCACCCGCGGCGCCGAACACGAACAGCGCGCGCCGTCGCGACAACATCGACTTCAGGTCGTGGCTGAGACCGCGATCGTGCTCGTGCACTTCGTCGGCACGGTGACGTGGGCTGTTCGTCATGAGGACCTCTCCTTGGGCTGTTCGGGGATTACGTCCATACAAACGGTCGCCGGTACGAGGGCCCTGGAGATGCGCTGTGGAGATGCTGTGAGAGGCGTCGCCGATCACCACGTCAGGGCGGACTCGATCGCATCTCCGGCGAGGTGGGCGAGGAATCCGGCGGCCATCTGGGAAGGGCCGACATTATGCACGCAGACGAACAAGCTGCCGCACCCGGGCGTCTAGGTCGACGACGAGTTCGCATCAGGGGGCCAGGGCGTAACCGCTTCCGGCGGCCTTGGCTTCATACATGGCGGCGTCCGCGCGACGGATCAACGTCTCCCGGGTGTCTTCCGGATTGGCGAGTGCGATGCCGACGCTGGCGGTGTACCGAAGTTCGCGTCCGGTCGAGTCGGCTCCGATCTGCAGTTCGGTGATGCGGGTGGCGAGGGCGACGGCCTCCTCGACGGAGGTGGTGTCGGGGCACACGATGAGGAATTCGTCGCCACCGATCCGGGCCACGGTGTCGGTGGGGTGCACGGCCGACTGCAGTTGTTCGGCCAACCGGATGAGGGCGTCATCGCCGACGGCGTGGCCGAGCCGGTCGTTGAGGGTCTTGAACTCGTCGAGATCGATCAGCAACGCCGCAACCGTGCGCCCGCTTCCGCG
>RRBB01000024.1:0-81790 GCA_006543605.1 Rhodococcus sp. WS4 | reverse complement strand
GGAGAAGGGCGCGGTGTGCGAAACAGTTGCGGCATTTTCGGTTCGGGTCACGACGCGATCTCCACTCTCGACAGCCGGCTCAGCAGCAACTGAGCCTGCTTCTGTACTCCCTCGGGATGCATCGGGAGCTCGTTGAACTCCGATTCCAGGGCATTCGTGACCGCATTCGCCAGGCAGGCGCCGGCCGCGATGGTTCCACCCTCGCCGACTCCCTTCGCACCGATGATGCCGTCCGGCGCAGGGACCGGAAGATGCCGGACGGTGACGTTCGTCAGCTCGCTCGCCGTCGGCATCAGGTAGTCCATGAAGGATCCGGCCAGAGGCTGTCCCTCACTGTCGTACTGGAACGACTCGTAGAGAGCCCCGGCGATACCCTGGGCGATGGCCCCCTTGGTCTGCCCGTCGACGACAAGAGGATTGATGACCCGGCCACAATCTTCGGCCACGACCCAGTCGAGAACCTTCACGAAGCCTGTCTCGGGATCCACCTCCACGCGGCAAGCGTGTGTGGCGTACGAGTACAGGACGGTCTCGGCCTCATACGTCCGGCCGAGCGTGTAGCGCCCCTCCGGTGCCTTGGCCGCCAAGCTCCGAACAGATTCGGACACCGTCGGGTCATCGACCACGGAGACCAGACCGGTGCGGATCTGCAGGCGATCAACCGGAACATCGAGCAGTGCGGCCGCGTCCTCCAGCAGGCGACCCTTGAGTTCCTCGCCGGCCTTGACGATCGCCCCGGCGGTAACCGACGCACTCCGCGAGGAGCCGGTACCTGTTCCGTCAACCTCGCCGGAACCCGTGTCACTCTGGATCACGTCGATGTCGTCGTAGTCGATCCCACTGGCGTCGGCCAGGACCTGCGAATAGGTCGTCGCACTGCCCTGTCCGATGGACGGGCTCGACGTCCAGATCTTGGTGCGCCCATCCTGCCCGAGGCTGAGCTGGCAGCTGTCCCATCCCTTCATCGCCGTCATGCCGCGCTGCTTGAAGAGCTTGGAGTTGTTCCCTGTCCACTCCACATAGGTGGCGATGCCCAGACCCAGAATCTTCCCGTCGTCACGAGCCGCCGCCTGCTCTGCCGCGAAGTCGTCCACACGCAGCATGTCGGCAGCCGCCTCGAGAGCAGCTGGATAGTTACCGCAGTCGTACTTCTGGTCCGTGACCGTCGTGTAGGGAAGTTCCTCCGGCGTGATCAGGTTTCGCCGGCGGATCTCGACGGCGCTGATCCCCACCTCCTTGGCGAGAATGTCCATGATCCGCTCGTGGATCAACGTGGAGACAGGTAGTCCCACGCCGCGGTACGGTCCCGCCGGGCAGGTGTTCGTGGTCACGGCCCGGCCGCGGGCACGATAGTTCGACAGACGGTAGGGGCCCGGGGTCATGGAAAGCACCCCGGCCGTCTCGAGCACGTGGGTGATCGGGAAGACCGAATACGCTCCGCCGTTGCCCAGGGAGTCCAACTCGATCGCGAGCAAGTTGCCGTTGGCGTCCGCCGCAGCACGAACCTTGACCTCGAAGTCGCGTGCGTGCGCCGAGGCGATGAGATTTTCCGCGCGGTCCTCCACCCACTTGACGGATCGATCGAGCTTGACGGCCAGCCAGGCCACCACGAGCTCCTCGGGGGAGACCACACTCTTGAGCCCGAACCCACCTCCGATGTCGGGGCACTTGACTCGCACCCGGAACCCGAAGAGGTCCCTGACGCATTCCATGAGCGCATGCGGGAACTGGGTCGAGGACCAGAGCACGACTTCACCGTCCTCGACGTACGCCGCTGCACCGCGCCCCTCCATCGGCGACGGAACAACCCGCGGGTGCCGGAAGACGCGCTCGACGACATGGGCGGCCTCGTCGAAGGCCCCGTCCGGGTCACCCACTTCGATCAGGCGATCGAAGAGCACGTTCGAGGTGATCTCCTCGGACTCGTGCAGGATCGGCTTGGACGGATCCAGCGCATCGGCGATGTGGCTCACGACCGGTAAGGGTTCGATGTCGACGTCCACCTGACCGGCGGCATCTTCGGCAATGTAGCGGGAGGTCGCCACGACCGCGGCGATAGGTTCGCCCACGTAACGCACCCGCTCGTGCGGGAGAATCGGACGCGGAGGCTTGCTCGCGTTCGCGACAGGCGTTACCAGATCGGGGACGTCGCCGAGGTCTTCGCGCGTGAAGACACCCACCACTCCTTCCATGGCTGCCGCATACTCGCTCCGGATCTCCTTGATGATGCCGTGCGCGATGGTGCTCCGCACATACACGACATGGAGTACGTCGCCGGGCAACCGGACATCGTCCAGGAAGGTGGCGGTACCGGTGAGGAGTGGGCGGTCTTCGACGCGAAGTGTTGCCCGTCCCACCATCCCCGAGGGTTGTTCAGGACTGGCATTCATGACGTCGACTCCTCCGAAACCTGTTCGGAAGGAAGGTTATCCGTGGACACGGTCGACTTTCGGGCGGCACGCAACGTGTCGAGAGCCTGTGTCACCGCTTTCACGATGCTCTCGTATCCGGTACACCGGCAGAGGTTGCCCGAGAGTGCCTCGCGAATTTCTTCCTCCGTGAATTCCTTGTTCTCGAGGAGCAGCGGCTGCAGGGCCATCAGGAAACCTGGCGTGCAAAAGCCACACTGAAGCGCATGATTCTCGTGGAAGGCCTGTTGGAGCACAGTCCAGTCGTCATCTGTGCCTGCCACGGCCTCGACCGTTCTGACGTGGCAACCTTCGGCCTGGACTGCGAACATCAGACACGACCGAACGGGCGAGCCGTCGACCTCCACCGTGCAGGCGCCACACACGCCGTGCTCGCACCCGACATGGGTGCCGGTGAGCCCGGCTTCGTGTCTGATGAAGTCCGACAGAAGCGTCCGCGGCTCGACTTCTGCAGTGAAGTCTTTCCCGTTCAAGCTAGTGGTCATGGCGCGGAGTTGCATCGCGGCCCTCCTTTGCTCTTTCGACTGCTTTGTTTAATGCCCGACGCACGACCACCCCGATGAGTGATCGTCGGTACTCGGCGGAGCCATGAAGATCTCCCGTGGGTTCGCTGGCTTCGCACGCAAGTTGAACAGCCGCCTCGACAGCAGCATCGTCGATGACGCTTCCGGTCAGGCGTTCTTCGGCTCGGGGGACCCGCAGTGGTGTCTGCGCCGCCCCGAGAAGCGAGATCCTGGCGTCCGAGCACATGCCCTGCTCGTCGACCGTGAGGACGACGGCTGAACCGGCTAGGCCGAAGTCGCCGTTGCGTCGCGAGATCTCTTCGAATGCGAACCCGTGCCCGGCAGGGAGCGGAGGTACACGGACCTCTACGAGTAGTTCGTCCGGCCCCATGGCTGTGGTCATCGTTCCCACGAAGAAGTCCTGCGCGGGGATGCACCGCTCGCCCCGGCTGCTGGAACGCGCCACGATGGTCGCATTCAGGGCGGTCAATGCGACCGGCAGCTCGGCAGCCGAATCGGCGTGCGAAACGCTGCCACCGATTGTTCCCCTGTTTCTGATCGCGGCATGCGCCACCCAGTGGACAGCCTCTTTCAACAGCGGCCATCGGCGCTCGATCAGCCGGGACTTCTCGAGGGTGGCATGCCTGGTCAGGGCACCTATGTGCAGGCTTCCGTCAACAGACCTGAGGTACGCGAGATCGATCAATCGATTGATGTCGATCAGGCGCTCAGGCGACGCCATACGGAAGTTCAGCACCGGGATGAGGCTTTGGCCCCCGGCAAGGATCTTCGACTCATCCGGATCCTCGGCGAGCATACGGAGCGCTTCGTCAACGCTGTCCGGCCGCAGGTAATCGAACCTTGAAGGCTTCACGAGCCCGCACCCCGCAATCGTTCCTCGCCCCGAACCGCGCGGATCGCACGCCAGATCAAGTAGGTGAACAAGGCTGTCCCTCCGAAGGCACCGAGTGGGACAATGACCCGGTTCAACCTGGGGTCGATGACAGTCTTCGCGGCCCCGGGCGCCACCGCAAGGGGTGCCGGGTCCTGAGGCGCCGCAGCGCCGGGAGCCCGCCAGGTTCTTCCGGTGTCCTCGCCGAGCAGTGCAACGGCCCTGGTGCCGAATTCCGAGAGCCTGTCGGAGACGGTCCGCTCGATCTCCGCGTGGGAGCGGCGGTTGCCGATTCCTGCCATGCTGAGACAGGAATTCATCACGAGCGCACTCCCCTCGGCCTCGACGGTTACATCCATGTCCACGATCAGGGACGCAAGGCCCCGCCCATCGACCTGACGGGCCAGCGCCTCGTACCGCAGACTGCGTCCATCCGAGTCGAAGTCGATGAGGCGCAGCCCGAACTGATAAGTGGCCACGGCCGCTGGGTCGTCGCTGGTGAAAGTGCCCCGCAGCAGTTCATCAGCGTCGCCGGTTTCCAGCTTCACGTCAGGAACGCACTCGGCCAGAAACTCTCGGTCGGCGAGAGCGTTGAGCGCCTGGTCGCTCGACACAGGCAATGTCGCATGAAAAGGAGTGATCATTCGTCCTGCAATCTCGCAAGAGCCGGGCGGTCCCCCTTGCTGAAGACATACGCGGGAGACATCGGCTCGTGCCTTCCGTTCCAGAGCCACTCGTAGGAGACGTCCGACTCTCCCTCGAATCTTGCCAGCTTCTCATCCCGGAGCTCCTGCTCGGGTCCGTCGGGAAGCTGGTAAAGGTGGGCGTTCTGCGCCGAAGCCTCCTGCACCATCCCTGCACGCTTGGCGCGCTTTGCGCCGTAGCGCAGCAGCGCAGCGGAGATCTGGTCCTTGTCGACGACGGCGAGTTCCTCTGCGAGCACCGCAGCATCCTCGATCGCCTGCGAGGCACCCTGAGCCTGGAACGGCACCATCGCGTGTGCGGCATCGCCGAGGAGTCCGACATGCCCCTGGACCCAGACCGGATTGCACCGGTGCGCGAAGAGGGCCCACTTGAGGATCGGCCCCTCGGCCTTCTCCAGGATCGAAGCGATCCGCGAGTCCCAATCGCCGAATGCCCTGATGAATTCCTCGGCTGTCGTCTCCTCGGTCCAGCCCTTGTCCAGGTTCACATCACTGGATAGGGCCGCGGCCACGTTCAGGTATTCCCCACCACGGATGAAGTAGTGGACCAGATGCCGACCGGGGCCGTACCACATCGTCGAATGGAAACTGTCCCACAGGAAGCGGGTAGCAGGGTCCGCCTTCAACTTCTCACCCGGGACCATCGCCCTGAACACCATCTGCCCGGAGAAGAGGAGGTCCTCCTCCTCGCTCATACCCATGGCGGCACGCACCCGGGAATGCACTCCGTCTGCCCCGATGAGGACATCACCCTCGTATCGGCGGCCGTCCTCGGTGATTGCCACCGGAAGCGCCGGGTTCGACTGGTCGGCGGTAGCCACCTTCGAGTTCGTGTGCAGGTCGACAACAGGTCCGGGCAACGTGGGATCCGAGCACACATCGACGAGCATCTGGTGAAGGTCCGCGCGGTGGAAGTGCCAGTACGGCGCCCCGAACTCTTGCCACAGGGTGTCGCCGAGCGGCCGACTGGCCAGGATCTTGCCGTCACTCCACCGTCGACGCACCTGGCTGGTCGGTTGCGTCTTGATCGCTTCCAGCTGGGGCCGCAGGCCGGCGTTGATCAGGATCCGGCTCGCGTTGGGCGCAGTCTGGATGCCGGCACCGACCTCCCCGAGTTCGTTGGCCTGCTCCAGCACGGTGACCTTCATGCCGACACTGCGCAGCAGGTAGGCCGCGGTGAGACCACCGAGGCCTCCGCCCGCGATGACGACTCTGTGAATATGGTTGCTCAATGGAACCTCCTGAAACAAGGTGGGTGCCGTGCCGAGGTTCTGATGACTACCTCCTAGGACGACTATCTCACCTAGATAGTACGCACACTGACGAGTTTCGCAATAGATGTCTCGACACTCGCCATCCTCGAACGAAAACCCCCACCCCTCGACCCTCCCCGCCTCGCGTAATTCACAGCGCTGAAACACGACTCACGGTGCGGAGACTTCGAGCAGGCCGCCACACCGCTTGACAAAACATTGACGGCAAACAAACATCGGGTCCAATGCGATAGTCCGTGTACGAATTACTACCTCACGAGAGGGGTCTTCACGATGAATCCGACTGCCTTCAACGAGCTTTGCCTGGAGGAACTGAAGCTTTGCGGAGTGAACGAGTCAGAGACGATCGCCGTCCTGACACGCGGTGACGAGAGGACCGTCTACGCAGACTCCTTCATGTGGGCGGCGCAGCGTCTGGGCGCCCAGACATACCACTTGCGCTTGCCGGCCCCCAGCGACCCGGCTGGTGCCTGGCAGGTCGGCGACGTGGGGCTCGGCTCCAACCCGCTGGCCGTGGACGCATTGAAGAAGGCCGACATGGTCGTCGACTGTGCGCTGATGCTCTTCAGCCCCGAGCAGTTCGAGATCCAGGGCGCCGGCACACGTGTGCTTTCCGCGATCGAGCCTGTGCCGGTACTGGCACGTCTCTTCCCGACACACGAACTGCGAGACCGCGTCGAACTCTCCCAGAAGTACCTGGCCGAGGCGAAGTCCCTTCGTATCACCAATGACCTCGGCACCGACGTCACCTACCGCCTCGGAAAGTACCCGGCGATGGCCGAGTACGGCTACACCGACACACCCGGCCGCTGGGATCACTGGGGCTGCGGGTTCGCCTTCACCGGCGCCTACGACGACGGCGTGGACGGCACAATCGTGCTCAGCCCGGGTGACATCATCCATCCCTTCGACACCTACGTGCAGTCGCCGGTCAAGTTCACGATCGAGAAAGGCTTCATCGTGGACATCCGGGGGGTCGACGGGCATTCCGGCCTCGATTCCGACTTCGTCAAGGCACACATCGACGGTTTCGCCGATCCTCGCGGCTTCGGCATGAGCCATGTGGGTTGGGGCCTCGACGAGCGCGCGCGCTGGCATGGGATGGTGCAGGATCCCAACGTGATCGGGGTCGAGACCCGTTCGTACTATGGCAACGTAATGATCTCCACCGGGCCCAACAACGAGCTCGGCGGCCCCAACGACACGCCGTGCCACATGGACATTCCGATGCGTAACTGCTCGCTGTACCTCGACGACGAACTGATCGTCGACAAAGGCGACCTCGCGGTCCCCGAGCTCCAGCCCGCGTCGCGCCGCTGACACGCCAAGACCCAGGAGAGCATCATGGAACTGACCAACACGTTCACCATCGAAGCGCCGATCGACGATGTCTGGAAGGCGTTCAACGATCCGGAGTTCGTCGCACCCTGCTTCCCGGGTGCAGACCTGACCGAGTACACAGGGGACTCGTTCACCGGGGGCGTGCGAGTCAAGCTCGGCCCCGTCTCGCTGAAATACAAAGGTGCCGGGGTCTACATCAAGCGTGACGAGTCGAGCCGACGCCTGGTGATCGAGGCCGAGGGGCGAGACACCAGCGGCAACGGATCCGCGCGTGCAGTCGTCACGGGCTCCATGGAGTCCGCCGGTGCCGCGCGGACCAATGTCACCATGGTGACCGATCTCAACATCACCGGACGGCCGGCACAGTTCGGCCGCGGCATCATGTCGGACGTCGCCGACAAGATCATCGGCCAGTTCGCCGCACGGCTGGCCGACAAGCTCAACGGGGCCACGGGCGAGCCGGGAGCCTCAGCCAATGCGTCGGAGGATGAGGATTCGCTCAACATCCTCGGCGCTGCGGCGGGCCCGGCACTCCGTGTCGCTGCGCTGGCGACGCTGGCGACAGTGGTGATCGTCCTCGGCTACCGACTCGTCCGGGGACGGGTTCGGTCGTGAGTCGTGGGTTGACGATGTCTGACCGCGAAACGCCGAGTGGGGGGGCATCGGCGTTCTTCGGCCCACCTGCCGCATTTACGACGCCGGCTGTCGCGGTTGAGGCAGGTGGGGTTGCTGAATTAGGCGTCGCACCAGGGTCTTTGCTGCCGGTCGGCGCGGCGAGACGAGTCCGAGCCGGGAGATCGATATGACGACCGACGCACTCAAATTGCCGGGGGAGCCATCAAACGGCAGACAGGCAGGCGTACCCTCCGCCCATGGCCAAGCAGCGAGAGACTCCGGCTATGAACCATCACGATCAGAAGCGTGAGTACCCGACCCCACCCGACATGATGTCGGCACCGGGGCACCTTCTTCGTCGTCTCAACCAGGCATACCAAGCGGCTTGGCTCGCCCATGTCGACACGACGACAACCGGACCACAAGTGGCAGTCCTCATGGCCATCCGCACCTACCCGGGAGTCGAACAGGGGATGGTCGGAGCTTCCATCTCGTTGGATCGATCGACCATGGCCAGCATCGTCACCCGTTTGGAAGAGCGCGGACTGATCTCTCGGATCCGCCCTGCCGATGACGGGCGCAAGCGGCTCCTGTACCTCACCGATGAGGGCAAGGCGGCCGTGAAGGATCTGGTCGGACGTGCGCAGAAGCTGGACGGCCTGCTCATGGAGGGCTTCGGTCCCCTGGGGATGGACATTGTCGTTTCGATGATGGATTCCCTCGCGCAGCGCTGGGAGGACGTCGCTGACCGACAGGGCTGATCCGGTGTCAGCCGTGGGTGTCGCAGGTCAGAACTTCGATTCTGGCCGCCGACACCTGACCGGTGGCGTCACGGTGTCCGGCCCAGTCGTCCAGGGACTTCGCGCCATGGCTCTCCAGAAGTGCCCTGAGGACGAACACCTCATCGATGTCCTCCGCCGTTCAACCCCAAGTGCCCCGAGCCAATGGGCTCGGGGCACTTGGGGCTTTGGCGTGTCGACCTCTAGATGATTGATTCCTTGAACGGATCAGTGGTCGTAGGCGATAAATGATCGCTTGGCGGTGGCGCCGATGTTCCAGTTGTGCCAGATGCCGGCGGCCATCGCCAGCACACGCTGGGCGACGCGGGCGAACACCCCGTGCGTGGTACGGCCACCGTGTTCCTCCAGGCCAAGCTGCCCTTTCAACGTGTGGTTGACCGATTCGATCCACTGCCGCACCCCGCCGAGATTGCCGTTCTTGTAGGTTTCGTCCTTGCGGTCCGGTCGCAGCAGCCGCAGACCCATCGCGGCGGTGGTGGCGGCGAACTGTGCGCCGGAGAAGCCTTTGTCGGCGAGCAGGATCTGCCCCGACCGAATCAGGTGATGATCGCGTTCGAGCAGCGCGGTCACCACCTCACGTTCACCGAGTTTCGGATTCGCCAGGCACCACATGATCGGCATCCCGTCGCCGGCGCAGACCAGGTACAGCTTCAGCCCCCAGTAGAAGCGCGAATGGGAGGCGCAGTAGCCGTATCCCGCGTGCCCGGCCAGGTCCGACCGCTTCACCGTTTCCCGAGACATCCCGCACGGCACCGGGGTGGCGTCGGTGATCCACAGGTCGTCGAACCATGACGGGGACACCTCGGCGAGGAGTCGAATTGTCTTGCACAGCAGCCCTCGTGCCGCCCTGACACGTTTGTTGTAGTCCGACTGTCCGGGAATGTAGGGGAACAGCGCACGCAACTCGACGCTGTGGTGGGCGTGCCGGATCCACCGGCGTTCACAATCGAACCCGAGCAGCATCTGCGCCACGGTCAGGGTGAGCAGTTCGGCGTCGCTGAGCACAGGCCGTCTCCCCCGACCGGAGCGGGGTTCGACGACATGATCGTCGATGAGCACATACAGTTCGGTCAGGAGGGTTTCCAGTTCTTTGGTCACGCTTTGATCTTGGAAACCCTCCGCCTACCAGCCCCGCAGCGACACACCTTCAAGGAATCAATCATCTAGCTAGTCCGCGAGTTCATGCTTGCGGGTGTCGCCGAGGCTGTAGCAGGCGATCGCGCTGATCATGCAGAAGACCCCGACCATGATCCCGACCGAGACCACGTGCATGCCGCTTCCGACCATTGCCGCTGCGACGAGCGGCCCCAGACCACCGCCGATCAGGCCCGCGAACTGGTATGCCACAGACGCACCGGTGTACCGGTGACGGGTGGGGAACACCTCGGAGAGAATCGAGCCGACCACGCCGAGCGTTGCGGCGTTCAGGAAGCTCATCCCCACGATGAAGAGCAGGAAAATGACCCACGTTTGGCCCGTTCCTACCATCGGGAATGTGAAGAACGAGAAGACACCGAAGGCCAGGCAGGCCGGAACGTAGATCGTCCTCCGTCCGATCCTGTCGGAGAGTGCGCCGAGCACGGGGACCATCGCCATCATACCCAGCAACGAGATCATCATGGCATTGAGGAAGACCTGTCTCGGCAACCCCAACTCCGTTGTCGCATAAGTAATGATGTAGGTCGTCAGAATCGCCTGCGCCATGAACGGCCCCGTGTAGGTCAGGATGCTGACGACGGTGCGGCCTGGCTGTTCCTTGATCAGGGAAAAAATGGGCAACCGCCGCTCGGACTCTGCCGGCGCCTCCTTCTTTGCTTCCAGGAAAACCGGAGACTCCTCGACCTTCAGTCGGATGTACATGCCGACGATCACCAGCGCGATCGACGCCACGAACGGGATGCGCCACCCGAACGATTCGAACTGCTCCTCGGAAAGGAAACCGAGAGCAGCGAACGACGCGTAGGCCAGGAAGACACCGCATGCCGAGCCCATGGCAACGGCGGTGGCGGAGAAACCTCGCTTCTTCTTGCCGGCGTGCTCGACCGCCATCAGCACAGCACCACCCCACTCACCACCAACCGCGACACCCTGCACCACGCGCAGCACGATGAGGAGGATCGGTGCCAGGATGCCGATCTTTGTCGACGGTGGCAACAACCCGGTGAGGAACGTGCTCACACCCATGACGGCCATCGTGGCGACCAACACGGATTTGCGGCCGTACCGATCGCCGTAGTGACCACCGATGATGCCCCGGCAGCGTAACCGATCGCGAGCGTCGCGAAGGAGAACACGATGCCCATGGCGGAGGGAACCCCGGCAAAGAAGACCTGGGGAAACACCAACGCCGCCGCCGTACCGTAGACGATGAAGTCGAAGAACTCGATGGTGGTCCCGACGAAACTCGCGGCATAGATCCGGGCGGCCTGCCCACGGGGGGTCGCGACCCTCTCCCCTTCGGGCTCGATCGTCCGCGCGTCATTGATTTCCACGCAATGCCTCCTTCAATTGCCACCACTACACCCGGCTACTCCTGACACGGGGCGTGATACGTCCTGATTCGATCTGTCCAGGCGGCTATCGAGACATGCTCACCAGCAATCGATTCGGAGGTAATCCGATCACACACTATCTCCGCCCGCAAGCGGAACCCGACGTGCGCACCGTCACTGGTTCCCGGGTCTGGCCGTGACACACACGCATTTCAATCCTCACAATCGTGTACGGCGCCGGGTCGCCTCGTCGGGCGACAACTCCTTCCGGAGTCGACGCCCGGCGGGCCTCCGGTGTCAGCGACCGGTCCACGCGCTCGATGGCGGACGGATGGTGAAGCGCCGCAAATGCATCACAGACTGTCGAGAAGGGAGCCCCAGCCACCTGAGGTCTCGCGAACGCCGAGGAGACTGAGGATCTTCCAGAAGAATGCGGAGTCGCTGGAGATCACGGGCTTCCCGAGATCTGCCTCGAGCGGCGCAATGATGTCCATCGTGTGAACCGCGGCGCCGGACATGATGATGCAGTCCGCCTCGGGAGCCTCGGCCGCAACCTCACGCGCACTCTTGTACGCGTAGCTGGCCGGGTACCAGAGGTTCCTACCGTCCACCGACTCCTCGTCGGGGAAGCGCTTCTGGTCGACCCAGTTCTTGATGGTCAGCACACGAATGCCGCCAGCCTCCAGGAATTGCGTGTACCGCTCACTCAGCTCTCGGCTGTAGTAAGTCGATGAGATGGCGACGGTTTTGTACCCGCGCTCCTGCAGCGCCTCGACGATGGACAGGCCCATCAATGCGACAGGTTTCCCGGAGGCCTTTTCCAGTTTTGTGGAAATGTCTTCGGCCCACTCGAGACCCGTACCGCCGGCGAAAGAGAACGGCGTGCCGACCTGGCCGACGATATCGACGCCGGCCGAGCCGAGGGCAGCGGCGGAGGTCTCGAGCTGCTCGACTGCCCGCTTGATATTCGTGGCATCCACACGGAAGTTCGGTACGTACGGGAAGGTCTGGTATACGCCCACTCCCTCCGGAGCGACACGCGCGAGCTCGACATGAGCGTTCTCGATAACCGGTGTAGAGATCAACCCGACCTTGCCACGCCAACCATAATCAGCAGACCAGTGCGTCATTTTCCTTGAACTCCCTTGTGTCTTTTCGAATGAATTCATACTGCCCGTACGGCCGGGCTTGTCGTGACGTAGCGCGACGAAGGAAACAGCAGTTGCGCCGTCCCCACCTCGTGGATTCCCGTGATCGCGCTTTGCGGCCTCTCGAGGGCTGGATTTGGTTTGTTCCCGCGGCGCCCGACTCCGTCGCTCGAACAGAATATTCTGCACACGAACTAACCTGGAGAGTCAACTCTCGGACGCATCCCGATCCGGCACTCTCACACCCGGGTGAGGTTGGCCTTTCGAGTGTCTCCCAGCATCATCGTCGAGACGGCACTGATCGCGCAGAACACTGCAATCATCAGCGATACCGCAATGACGCCCAGATCAAGGGTGGTTGCCAACGCCGCGGCGACCAGGGGGCCGAATCCACCACCGATCATACTGGACAACTGGTACGCCAAGGACGTACCGGTGTAACGAGATTCGGTCGGGAACACCTCGCTGAGGATCGCGCCGACGGGACCGAGGCACGCGGATTCGATTACCCCCATGGAGATGAAGAAGGCCAGGAACACGAGTGTTGCAGAGCCCGAGCTGATCATGGGAAAGATCAAGAACGAGAAGATTCCGAACAGGATCGCTGCCGGCACGTAGACAACGCGTCGCCCGACCTTGTCCGAAAGCGCGGCGAAGAGCGGCACACCGACGACCATCACGGCTAGCGACACCGTCAGGGCGTTCAGCATGAGTCCTCGCGAAGCGTCGGTGTGGGTCGTTCCCCACGAGACGACGAAGATCTTGACGATCGACTGAGCCATGACCGGGCCGACGTACACGCACAGCGCCAGCACGAGCCGTCCCGGGTGGTTGCGAATCAAGTGGACGAAGGGTGCCTGCTTGCGGGTCTTCGTCTCATTCTCTCGTTCGTCGACCGAAGCCTCGAAGACCGGGCTCTCCTGGACGTTCATTCGAATGTAGGCACCGATTGCAATCAGGACCACCGATGCCAGGAACGGGATGCGCCATCCCCAGGTCATGAATTGATCCTCGTTCAGAAGTCCCAAGACGGCGAACGACGCAGTAGCCAGAAGTGCCCCGAGCGCCGCTCCGACGCCGGTCGCGCTTCCGAAGAGTCCGCGAGACTTCTGCGGGCCGGTTTCAACCGACATCAGCACCGCACCGCCCCACTCGCCACCGACGGCGAGCCCCTGGATCAGGCGAAGGGTCACGAGCAGCACCGGCGCGAGGCTGCCGATCTGTGCAGTAGTCGGCAGGAGTCCGATGAGCATCGTGGAGACACCCATGAGGACGAGGGTGATCATCAGCACGGACTTTCGTCCCGTTCGGTCGCCGAAGTGACCGAACACGACCCCACCGAGAGGACGCGCCAGATATCCGGCCGCGAATGTCGCCAGCGATGCGATCACTCCAGCAGCCGGGGACATGCCGGAGAAGAAGATCGAACCGAAGACCAGGCTTGCGGCAGTCCCGTAAATGGCGAAGTCGTAGAACTCTACGACACTGCCGATGAGACTTGCCAGGTACGCGCGGCGCTGGTTGCGGACACTGGGACCGGACTCGAGGGCAGGCCTCGCCGCTGCTGATTCCGTCGCCATGGTGCTCCTTGGAAGATCGGTTTGTGACATTGGATGTAGACAGCCTTTCCTTCGCCCGTCCGAGTTATGTGATGTTCGTCTCGCGGCTCGAGGGGATAATTGGAACACGGACTATCTCCATCCGCAAGAGATGCGGGGTGGATTTGGACAATCAAATCTCCGCAGGCTCACCGCCGGTCCGGCGAACCGGGCCTGCGGGCCACGGGGCCTATCCGCCCGCACATCTATGCAGGTCCACGGATCCTTAGTGGCAGATTCCCCGCCGGAGGTCTCTGACTCGCGGGGTTTCCTAACCGAGTCGATCCGACGACGAGTGCCAAACACAGATGGCCGCAACGCGGGGTTTGCTCTGTGTACTGATCATTGCGTGAATCGGTCCACTTTCCCGGCGCAACGCGGGCTGCCACATCCTCGCCGCGCGACCCTGAACAATCCCTCCAGCGCTGGGCATGTGGGTTGACAACGACCGCACCACGCAAGATGATCAGTGGACAAACTATCTTCGGGTTCGCCCGATCTCCGACGAGGAGCAGCCGTTGTCCGCAGATAATGTCCGCCGCCCGAGGGCCGTCCTCCAAACGGCCCTCGCCGACCTCGCATCGTTGCGGGCGACCAGCCGCTGGGTCGACACAGGAACACTGAGGCTCCACGTGCTCGACTACGGCGGGAACAAACCGCCGATGGTGATGTTGCCCGGAATCACCAGTCCTGCAATCACACTGGACTTCGTGGCGAGCGAGCTGCTCGACCTCGTCCGCCCCGTTGTCGTCGACATGCGAGGACGAGGACTCTCGGACAGCGCCGAGTCGTACTCCTTGAAGGACTATGTCGATGACACGCGAGTGGTGATCGATTCCCTGCATCTTGAATCGCCGCTCCTGTTCGGGCACTCGATGGGTGCTCGAGTAGCAGGACTTGCAGCATCCCTCGATGCGGAGAACCTGGCCGGCACCATCCTCGTCGACCCACCGATGACGAGCGGCCCGGGCCGCGGGCCGTACCCGGTCACGCTGCACGACTTCGAGGATCAACTCGTCGCGGCGAGGCGCGGCTTGGACCCGGCGGACATGGCGCGAACCTGGCCGACCTGGCCGCCACGCGAACTGGGACTTCGTGCTCGCTGGCTGTCCAGTTGCGCGGACGAAGCCATCGCTCGAACACACGAGGGCTTCGAGAGCGACGACTTCTTCGACTTCTGGCCGGGAGTCCCTGCGCCGACCGTGCTGATCTACGGGGCCGACAGCCCCATGGCTTCCGGGCAATCCATCGAAGAAGCAAAGCTGTCCAACCCGAAGGCGCGATTCGTGAAAGTGCCGGGGGCCGGCCACATGGTCTTATGGGACGCACCGGAGCGGGCGCTCTCTGCGCTGCGTTCGGTACTCACCGACTGGGACACCAAGTAACGATGATACGGAGGACACACTGAATGACTGAATCTGAATCGGCACGTTCGCGCGGGGCGATCCTCACCGGTGCCGGTGGTGGCATCGGGACCGCCACCGCTGTCCAACTTGCCCACGACGGCTACGCACTGGCGCTCGTGGACCGCGACCAGCAGCAGTTGGACCGCGTGGCGGATCTGGTCCGCGCAGAGGTTCCGACTGCCGAGCTCCGGACGTACGTCGCCGATGTGACGGATGGCGCGGCAGTGGCGCACTACGTGCAGCGCGCGGGCGCCGAGCTCGGCCCGATCCGGCTTCTCGTCAATAACGCAGGTATCGAGGGCCGCGTCTGCGCGATCCATGAGTACTCCGAAGAAGAGTTCGATCGGGTGTGGGCCGTCAACGCACGCGGAACCTGGCTCAACATCAAGCACGTGGTGCCGCTGCTGCTCGCGGACGGCGGCTCCATCGTCAACGTCGCCTCGGTTGCCGCACTCCGCTCGTCGGTGCTGTTGGCGCCCTATGTGGCGAGCAAGCACGCTGTCCTGGGTCTCACCCGATCGGCAGCCAGTGATTTGGCGCCCCACGGCATTCGGGTGAACGCGGTCTGCCCGGGGCCGGTCGATACGCGCATGATGAATTCGTTGAGCGAGCAACGCGTGCAGGCTACGGGCGGAGCCGATGGAGCGGCGGGCCTCGTGTCGCGGGTGCTTCTCGGGCGCATGGCCGAGCCGAGCGAGATCGCCTCGGTTGTCGGTTTCCTGGCATCCCCTGCCGCTTCCTACATCACCGGCAGCGCAATTGTGGCTGACGGTGGCCTGTCGATCTGAAACCTCACGTGAAGAAGGCGGTAATGCAGCAGATGCGTACTGGCAGAAGGGCCGTCCTGGTCGAGCCCAACAAACCCTTGGAGATCTGGGAGTCCCCGGTGGACCCGCCCACCGGTGCCGACGTGCTGGTGGCGGTGGAAATGGCCGGAGTGTGCGGCACTGATTACCACTTCTACCTCGGTGAAGTGCCCATGCCCGGGCCGATGGTCCTCGGTCACGAAGGCATCGGCCGAGTGGTCGAGTGCGGGCCCGAAGCAACAACCGACAGCGCCGGTAATCCCCTCGCGAAGGGCGACCGCGTCTACTGGGTTCCCCTGAAACCATGTCACCGGTGTCACGCGTGCACGGTCTTGGAAGACACGTCCCTGTGCCCTAACCAGTCCCCCGGCCGGTTTCGGGATCCACGGCTCACGCCGTTTGCGACGTACACCGACTTCGCGCTTCTTCCGAACGGGATGACCTTCTTCAAGGTTCCGGAGGACACCCCGTCCGAGGCGGTCATCGCCTTCGGTTGCGCGATGCCGACAGTGCTGCACGCCATGGAGCGCCTGGGCCAGATCCGCTTCGGGGACAGAGTTCTTGTCCAGGGCGCTGGGCCCGTCGGCCTGGCAGCGACTTTGGTCGCCAGCCTGTCCGGGGCCGGCGAGGTGGTCGTGATCGGAGCCCCGGCGTCGAGACTCGACATGGCAAAGCGACTGGGGGCGACATCGACCATCGACCTCGACGTGCACGCCACCTCCGCGGATCGCATTGCAGCCGCGAGGGAGGTCATGGACGGGGGCGCCGACATCGTGATCGAGGCCGCGGGAAAGCTCGCGGCGTTCGGGGAGGGAACCCAACTGGTGGCACGTGGTGGCCGCTACCTCATCGTCGGCCTATGGTCGGCGCCCGGGACCACGATGCTGGAACCTCGAAAGATCAACAACGACAACGTCCGAATCATCGGATCCGCGCTCTCGCGACCCAGGCATATCTTCAAGACGATCCAACTGGCGCAGCGCTACCACGCGCAGTTGCCACTGACCGATGTCGTCTCGCATCGATTCGGGCTGGAGGACGCGCAGAGCGCAATCGAGGCTGTTGGACGCCATGAGCCGATCAAGGCAGTCATCCAGCCCGGACTGGAGGCATGATGGCTCGTCGGGCACTGCGCCAACTCCTCACGGGACCCGGCCCGTTGATTGTTCCGGGCGCCTACGATGCGCTGTCGGCCCTCCTGGTCCAGCAGGCCGGGTTCAAGGCTGCATTCATGTCCGGCTACGCAGTCTCGGCGGCACTGCTGGGTAAGCCCGACATCGGCCTGCTCACTGGCAGCGAAATGGTCGACAACGCACGACGTATGGCTGCCGCAGTCCAGATTCCTCTCATCGTCGACGGCGACACCGGCTACGGCAACGCCATCAATGTGATGCGGACCGTAGAGACCTACGAGCAGGCCGGAGTCTCCGCCATCCAGCTCGAAGACCAGGTGACCCCCAAGCGTTGCGGTCACATGTCGGGAAAGCAGGTGATCGACCGCGCGGAAATGCTCGGCAAGATTCGGGCGGCCGTCGACGCCCGCGAAGATTCCGACCTCATGATCATCGGCAGGACGGATGCGGCGTCCATCGAAGGAACCGACGCAGCGATCGCGCGTGCCCAGGCCTATGCCGATGCCGGGGCTGACATCCTCTTCGTCGAAGCGCCGGATGACGTCCGAGAGATCGAGAAGATCGCATCGAGCCTCGCACCGCTGGCGCCACTGGTCTTCAAGGTCCCGGAAGGGCGGCAATCGCCGCCGCTGTCGTTCGACGACCTCGCCGATCTGGGCTTCTCGATTCTCCTCCTGCCCATCGGGACGCTTCTCGCTGCCACAGCAGCGATGCAGCGCTCACTTCGAGAGCTCTCCACCGACGGTTCCCCGGTCGAGGCCGAGACTTCGCCACCCACATTCGAAGGATTCAATGACCTGGTGGGCCTGCCTGCCATGCGGGAACTCGAGAACCGGTACGCCGATTCGCACGAAAGGTAGACGCGCATAGACCGGTGACCATCGCTGCTACGGTCCCTTTCCGAGCGGGCCTCATCCCCCGGGAGACACGCACGCTCGTGAAGGCGTAGGCGAGTGCCGTGCCGTGCCAAACCTGCCGCGGCCCCGTCAGAATAATCGCAGCCCTCGGCGAGTCGATCGAAATCGTGCGCGACACCAGCTTGTGCGAGGTGCAGCGGCGTTGCATGGCCGTCTGTATCGAGGGCTAGTTGCAGCTCCCTGTCTATGCCCGCGCTGACCGTGCAGCTCCGCGACGGTGCCGGCCGAGGCAGATGTCACTGTGGAGTTGGCGGTGGACTTCCTCGATCACGCCATGATGTGGCCTTCGACGAATGGCCGCAGCACCACGAGGGCAGGGACCGTCGTGATCCACGCTCTCGTCCTGCCGACATCGACGAGGTCGGTGCCACCTCGCCCCGCAGTGGCATCGGTGTCGCGAGCCCGCGCGTGATTTCGCCCCGTGGAAAAGCCGACCCCGACCCGCCGCACTGCGTCCGGGCCGGCCGGTGTCGCGGAACACGACCGGCGCAACGCTCCCGTATGCAACACATCCGACTCATCGTGCCGAATGTGATGGCGACCCGGTCGAGGAGTGGCTGACGTTCGCACAACCCAGCCACCACGCGTACACCAGCGGTCATCCGGTGGTGCGCGCCGCGGCGGGCTAGTTGCGCGTGACCGCGGACGTCCGGAGGCGCTGATGGGTGACGGTGGCAGTGCCGGAGGGTTCGATCGCAGGAATCCGAACGCGGAACGTCGTCCCGGCCTGAGTCGACTCGACGCTCGCCTGACCGTGATGCGCGTCGACGATCGACGAGACGATTGCCAGTCCGAGGCCGGTGCTGTCGGTCTCGCGGGACCGGGCCTTGTCGCCCCGAACGAAACGCTGAAACAGGGTCTTCAGCAGATCCGGCGCGATTCCGGGGCCGTTGTCGGTGATCGTCAATTCGGCCGTCACCACATCCCGGTCGTCGGTCGTGGTTGTCAACGTTGCGACCACTGCGGTACCCGGCGGGGTGTGTACCCGCGCATTCGACAGAAGGTTCGCGACGAGCTGATGCAGGCGCTCGTTGTCACCATTCACCATGACCGCTGACTCGGGCACGACCACCGACCAGCGATACAGGGGCGCCGAGACCCGAGCATCGTTCACCGCATTGACCAGTAGGTCGGCGAGATCGACGCAGGTCGTGTGCAGGTCTTGACCCTCGTCCAGACGGGCGAGTAACAAGAGATCGGCGACAAGCGCGCCCATCCGCTTGGCTTCCGATTCGATCCGGGCAAGGGCGTACTCGGTCATCTCGGGGAGCTGGTCGCTGTCCTGTCGAGTCAACTCGGCGTAGCCCTGGATAGCGGCCAGCGGCGTCCGCAATTCGTGGCTCGCATCCGTGACGAACTGCTTCATCCTCCGATCCGCCGCCACGCGGACCGCGAGAGCGTCGTCGACGTGACTGAGCAGATGGTTCAGTGCTTCCCCGACCTTGCCGACTTCGGTCCGAGGATCCGTGTCGGGGTCCGCGACCCGCACCGTGAGCGCCGCCTCACCGGTACCGAGCGGCAGATCGGTGACCTTCTTCGCCGTGGCAACCACGCGACTCAACGGTCTGAAGGCGACCCGAACTACGAGCACCGTGCAGATCACCGTCGCGACGAGTGCCGCAAGGGCGAGAATCGACAGCACAACGGTTTCGCGGACCACAGCCTCGTTTGCCGCTGTCAACGATATTCCGGCGACGAGAGTCAAATCTTCATCGTGTGCAAGGCTTTCCATCCGCATATCGCCGAGACCCGCCACGTCGAAGTCCTGCCGGCGATTGTCTGCCCACTCCTTGTTCTCGATCTGCGCGATGGCCTCGGAACTGAGCGGGACAGGTTCTGAGTCCGAGAACACCGCGGAGTCGGTGACCACTCCGTCGTCCAGGAGGACGATCACGGTGCCCGGAGCCTGCCCGCCGAACTCGGTCAACGGCTTCACGTAGTTCGGGTCGACGCCGGGAGTGGCGACCGGGCTGCCGTCGCGATACTTGTCGACCGAGTGACTGAATACGGACATCGATCCGGTCAATTGCTTATCGACGACAGTGGTGACCGACGCGCGCAGCGTCACCACACCGACCACTCCGACGACGAGCAGAACAACTGCGATCACCGTGGTCAGTGCTGCAACCAACTTCCGTTGCAAACTCCACGGTCCCCGAGCGAGGAAACGGCCCGATAATGTCATTCTGCGGGCCTGAGAATGTATCCGACGCCGCGAACGGTGTGAATCATCGGCTCCCGACCCGCGTCAATCTTTCGCCGCAGGTACGACACGTACAGGTCGACGATGCTCGCCTTGCCGGCGAAGTCGTAGTTCCACACACGGTCGAGAATCTGCGCCCGGCTGAGCGCAAGTCTGGGATTGTGCATGAAGTAGCGGAGCAGTTCGAACTCGGTGGCGGTCAACGCAATGCTGTCGCCGCCCCGTTTCACCTCGTAGCTGCCCTCGTCCAGCGAAAGATCACCCACGGTCAGTACCGCATCGTTCTCCGATATCGAATCGGCCGCCCGCCGTAGCAGACCTCTCAGTCGTGCAACGAGTTCTTCCAGGCTGAAGGGCTTGGTCATGTAGTCGTCGCCGCCGGCTGTCAGCCCGATCACCCGGTCGTCGACCGAATCCCGCGCAGTGAGGAAGAGGACCGGCACTCCCCCGCCCGAGCTCCGTATGTGCTGGAGCACACTCAGCCCGTCGATGTCGGGCAGCATGATGTCCAGAACCACCACGTCGAATTGCTGCTCAGGAAACTTCTGCAAAGCGGTCGAACCGTCGTGTGCCACCTCGACGGCCCAACCCTCGTACCCGAGGGCGAGACCCACCAGGTCGGTCAGAGTCGGCTCGTCGTCGACGAGTAGCACGCGAATCGTCGACCCGTCCGCCCGATACATCCGGGGCAGTTGCGCCAGAACGGCGCGGCGACGCCCCGAATCGGCGGCATGAATATCCGGACGAGTTGATGACACTGCGCCCATTATTCCTGATCGACTCTCGTGATCAAAGGATGCACGGACCCTTCATAGAAACCTCACATCTTTTCACACAGAACACACCGACAGGTTCTTTATCGTCATGCGTCATGCGTGGTGTGACAAACCTCTTCGGGCGCGGGACAAGGTGTGGACGGACGGGTACTACCAGAAACTCGGGCTGCCAAAATGACCTTCCTATCGAGCGGACAGATCGGTGCATGAACTCGCGCAACGACATAGACGACGAAACTCACGAGTTCGAACCGCCGATCACCCGGAAGGGTGCGATCGTTTTCGCGATTGTTTTCCTGATCCTGGTTGTTACAACGTATCTGGACGCAGCACCCACGTAAGTTCTGTACTTCACTTCCTCGTCAGGACCCAGGTGCCGATCACTGCCAATGTCGCCACTTCACTCACTGCCAGTAGTCGCTCGGAATGACCGAAGGTCACCACCTCCCACCACGCAACGCCGGTCACCGCAGCGACGACAAACGCGTAGAGGAGTGGCGAAAAACTTGCGATCGCCAGACAGGCGAAGAGCCGAGTCCGTCGGGCGTGCACACCATGGGTTCGATGCCGAAGCCACGGCTTGGCGAGGAGAACGGCCGCGATGGGAAGACTGACGAATGCAATCCCGCTCGCGGTGAGGTGAATACTGCCACTGATACTCGGAGGTTGAGACCAGTCCTGTTTGGGAAAGATTGCGATTGCGAGGAGTCCGAGAACCCACAGTGTCAGGGCGACGGTAGCGCCGGATCTCCACCTCGTGAGCTGTTGGTCTACAACTGCTATGAGTAGCGCAGCGGATCCCGCAGCAAGGAAGAGAATGGCTAGGGTAAAGATCCAGCGACCGCTGCCGACACCGTATGCGCTGATGGCTGATTCGAGACGGCTTCGCATCGCTACTACTGCATACAGGTCGAGCAGGAGAAACACTGCAGAGGAGGCTGCAATCGCGCAGAGCGCGCCCACGGCGACCCGAGTTGTCGGTTCCGCAAGGGTGTGCCGTAGGGCAGTTGGTCTTGTCACAGGTCGATCCGTCCGGTTGGGAGTCTGGAGCCGGTATTGCTTGGCGCTGCACGGCGCATGGCACGTGAGGATAATGCCCAATTCGATGTGTCCCCTTTGAAAAGATAAGTGTTTCCTATGTGCCAGGGGTGTACCGCCAGTTCCTCCCGAAAGAGCCTGGCGCCTTCTACGTTTGAAGGATGAGAACCGACACCTTGACACGCGCCGCGCTGGCGACCCTTGCCTCCGCCGTTGCTCTCGTGCCGCTGGCAGGATGCTCCGATCTCGGCGGCGGGCCATCCCCTTCGGAATCTGTTCCTGCCACTGAGTCGACCCGGCCGCCGGAGAGCAGCACAGGGTCGGCGACCGGGAATGAGGACGGGACCTACAACGCGATCGGTGTGTACGGCGGCGGCCCCTCCTACCTGGACGTCACCGTCACCATCAGCGACGAGGTCATCGCCGATGTCACGGTCGGGACAATGGCGGAGAACGAGACGTCCCTGGGATACCAGGAACGGTTCGCGGCCGCCGTCCCCGATGAGGTGATCGGGAAAAGCCTCGACGAGGCCGAGGTCGGGAAGCTGGCGGGCGCGAGCACCTGCCCAGATGGCTTCAACGACGCCATCGAGCAGATCCGCGAGCAAGCGCGCTCGACCGACGGCAACTGACTTGGGCTGCACGCGTTCGCCGGCTCTCCGGGGTTCGTCGTGTGCAAGTCGGCTCACCCGGGGTGAACGCGTCGCTCTCCGCTTTCAGATCCGTCCCCGTACCGCGTCGAGGTCGCTCACCACACGGGCCGGTTCGCCGGCGATCGGCAGATTGTCTCGATCCAGGACGGCGTCGAACGACTGCACGGGATCGGTCTTCAACGCGGCGAACAGCGGCGTCAGATCGGATTGAGCCCCGCCCTTCTCGGCCACCAGTTCCAGGGTCTTGTGCTCGGCTGCGTCCGAGCTCAAGCTGCCGATGAGGACTTCCGCGATCTGCCGGCGTGCGATCACACCGTCCGACGGATCGCTCGCCCACCTGGTGTCGCCCTGCATCATCACGAGGTGGTGCTGATCCGGCTCGTTGTAGTCGAACCAGCCGGGACGGACAATCGTGTAGGGCAGCCCGCTGGCTCTGACAAGGCGTTCACCGCGCCGCTTCCAGTCGTGGCCGGGCGTGGGCTTGGTGACACCGATCGTCGTCATCAACGCGATCCGGGCGGGCTTCGTCAGCGCGTTCAGCACGTTGCGGACGGCGCCGTAGTTAACCCGTTCCGCTTCGTCGGCACCGCCATAGGTGCCGTGGGTGAATACCACCCCGGTCACCCCTTCGAGTGCCTCGGTGAGTGAGTCCGGCTGAGTGAAGTCGCCGACGACGACGCGGGTGCCCTCAGGGAACAAGGAAGACTGATTGCGGTCGCGAACGAGTGCCCTGGTCTCGAACCCCTCGCGCAAGGCTTCGTCGACCGCCAGTCGGCCGATACTTCCCGATGCGCCGACGATGAGCACCGGGTTCGCGGACGGACGCGTGTCGCCCGGTCTTTTGTGAGGTTGCTGCTTCATATATTCAACGTTACGGTCGGCTCGAGCAGGGAGGGAGGAACTGCTGATACACCCCTCCGCGGTTCCTCCTTCGGAACCGAACATCCCTCGGAATTCGAAGGTTTCGGCGAGGCGCCCTTCCCCGGACCGCAACCGATCACCGATGACATGACCGTTCGGACACCAGCGGACGGCAGCGACGAGGAGACCACTTCGTGCGATCGGAGCGCCGGTCAGATGAAGAGATCCCCGTCGAAGTTATCGGACCACTGGACCCTTCCATCAGCCAGCATGCGCACCCAGCTGAACTCGAACGACCTGAGGCTCGCTGGTTCGCTTACGAACAAGGCGGTCGCCAGCCCGTCCGCGGTGGCGGCGTCGGCGGCGAGCACCCAGGTCGCAACGACGTCCGCGACCGGGCGCCGGGTTCGGCCGTCGAGCACGTGGTGCAGTCCAGCACCCCACGTTCGTCGGGTCGTCGCCGAAGCGCACAGCGAACCGTCTCGGAGGTACACCGTGCCGATCACTCGGCCGGGAGCCCTGGGGTGTTCCAGTCCCACCCTGACGGCCTCGGCTCCACGATGCCGCATGTCGCCGCTGGCCTCGACGAAGAACCGGTCGATCCCCTCCTCGGTCAGCGTATGGCTGACGAGGTCGACCAAATACCCCTTTCCGGCTGCGCCGACGTCGATCACGGTCGGACGATCCGAGGCGATTGTGGTTCCGTCACGGTGGATGTCGGAGAGCCAGCGGTCGCGACGGCGGTGCACGAGCGCGGCAGTGTCGGTGACGAGGGAATACCGGGCGTCGTAGCCGAACAGTTCGAGGTCCCTTCCGATGAGCGGGTCGACCGCCCCGTCGGTTGCGGCGACGAGGCGGTCGTAGAGTTCGAACAGGGCGAGGTCCCGGGCGGGAAACTCGAACCGACCCCCGCCCTCGGCGCGCGCGACAAGCGTGACCAGTGAATCCGCACGGAACCGGGACCAGACGTGATCGAAGTCCTCGGTGACGGAGCAGATGCTGCGCCGTACCTGCTCGGGGAGTGGCTGTTCGGTGTGGATCTCCCAATCGGTACCGATCGCCTGGAACCGGAATGTGGCCTCGAGGTTCACCGGTTGGCCATCCGTTCGCACATGGGCGCTCATTCGGTCACCTCTGACCTGCGGTTCACGCTTCCGGGATATCGCGGGCGAACAGCTCGGGGGTGACGGCCACGGGATCGGGTCCGCCGCGGACACCGGTATCGAGTGCGTCGATCGCGCCGAGTTGGTCTGTGGTGAGCTCGAAGTCGAACACGTCGAAGTTGGCGGCGATGCGCTCGGGGTTGACAGACTTCGGGATCGCCGAGCGTCCCTCCTGCAGGTGCCAGCGCAGCATGACCTGGGCGGGCGTCTTGCCGTGGGCGGCGGCAATCTCGCCGATCACCGGATCGTCGAAGGTCGACCGAGCGCCGTCGCCACGGTAGCTGGTGATGCCGCCCATCGGCGACCACGCCTGAGTCAGAACCCCGTGCTCCGTGTCCGCGGACTGCACGTCCGCCTGCGTGAAGTACGGATGCACCTCGACCTGATTCACCGCGGGCACGACATCGGTCTGCTCCAGCAGTTTCGCGAGGACGTCGGGCATGAAGTTGCTGACACCGATCGCGCGGACCTTGCCGTCGCCTAACAAAGTCTCCAGCGCCTTGTAGGCCTCGACGGTCTTGTCGAACTGCGTAGGCACGGGCTGATGCAGCAGGAGCAGGTCGATCTGGTCGACACCCAGCTTGCCCGCGCTCTTGTCGAAGGCGTGCAGGGTCTGGTCGTAGCCGTAGTCGCTGATCCAGATCTTCGTCTCCACGAACACCTCGGAACGGTCGAGCCCGGACCGGCGGATGCCCTCGCCGACTTCGCGCTCGTTGAAATAGGAGGCGGCCGTGTCGATCAGCCGGTAGCCCACCCGGAGCGCCTCGGCGACGGAAGCGGAAGTGGTTTCGGGCGGGGTCTGGAAAACGCCGAAGCCCAACGCGGGCATCTCGACGCCATTGTTCAAAGTCACGTTCATACTCATATTCCTTGACGTTAGACACTCGGTGTCAGATGAGGGAGTAACTGGGAGTACACCCTTCGCGGGCGGGCTGCCGGACTCGGCGGTGTGGATCCCCGCCCCACAGATGGGCGGGGCCGATCAGAATGAGCGATGCGCGCGGGCGTCGCTGGTTGTCTGGCCGGTGGCGGCGAGGCTGCCGAGGAGCTTCAGGCGTTCCTCGGTGGGGCTGCCGGGCTCGGCGGTATAGGCGAACATGAACCATTCCGGATTTGCCGGGCAGATCCATTGCTTCGTAAGAGAATTCGAGGTCGCCGACGGCGGGGTGGTGGATGCGTTTGATCCCACCGCGATGATGACGGACGTTGTGTGCTGCCCACCGGTGCCGGAAGGTGTCGCTACGGGTGACGAGCTCCCCGATCAGATCGGTGAGCGGCTTGTCGAGCGGATTCTGACCGGCGTAGGTGCGCAGGGTCGCGACGATGTTGTCGGCGTTCTGTTCCCAGTCCGGGAAGAAGATCTGCGCGGCGGGATTGAGGAACGTGAACCGGGCCGTATTCCCACGGTTCGCCGGATCTTCCAGCATGGGCGCGTAGAGCGCCCGCCCCAGTGGATTGGCGGCGATGAAGTCCATACGACGGTCCCGCACCCACATCGGCGCGCCGGTCACGGCGTCCAGGAACCGCTGCAACGTGGGCTTGACGGTCTGCTCAGCGGGTCGTTTGCGTCGCCGCGGCGACGGTGGACCGGCGGCTCGGGCGAGATCCGCCAGGTGGTCGCACTCGGCGTCGTCGAACTGGAGAGCTCTGGCGATGCTGTCGAGTATTTCGGGGGAGACGCCGGTGAGGTCGCCGCGTTCCATCCGCGCGTAGTACTCGACACTGACCCCGGCGAGCATGGCGACCTCTTCGCGGCGCAGCCCGGGCACGCGACGGCGTCCCCCGCCGATGATGCCCGCCTGGTCCGGGGTGATCCGGTCCCTGCGGGTCCGCAGGAACTCGGCCACTTCTGCTCGATGATCCATATCTTCAACGCTAACGTCAGCGACGGTGCTGTGGGAGGAACTGCCAGTACACGGATAAGACGTGACTCCCACGCGCGCGCACGGTGCGATGGAATGGGCATACGGCTTCTGCTTCCGCGCCCCGGACAGCGTCCTTGCCCGGCGGCCCGGCGCGAGCGCCGGATGCACTACGCACGACAAAGGAGACGAACATGACCACCTGGTTCATCACAGGAGCTTCGAGCGGCCTGGGAGCCGCACTGGCACGGGCCGTCCTCGAGCACGGCGACAACGCGGTGATCACCGCCCGCAACGCCGACCACGTACAGGACCTCATCGCCGCGCACCCGAACAATGCGCTGGCGGTGCCGCTGGACGTCACCGACCACGACCAGGTAGTCGCCGCGGTCAGCGCCGGGACCGACCGGTTCGGGGGCATCGATGTGCTGGTGAACAACGCCGGGCACGGGTACCGGGCCGCGGTCGAGGAAGCAGCTGTGGACGAGGTGGACGAGCTGTTCGCCACGAATTTCTTCGGCCCCGTCGATCTGATCAAGCAGGTGCTGCCGCAGATGCGTTCCCGCCGGTCGGGCACCATCGTGAACGTCTCCTCGATCGGCGCGCCCCGATCGAACCCCGCCTCCGGCTACTACACCGCGACGAAAGCAGCGTTGGAGGGCATGTCCGACGCGTTGAACCGCGAGGTCGCACCGCTCGGGATCCGGGTGACGGTGCTCGAGCCGGGCGCGTTCCGGACCGACTTCTCCGGTCGCTCCCTGAACCAGTCCAGCACCGTGATCGACGACTACGCCGACACCGCCGGGAAGCGCCGCAAGGAAAACGACCACACCCACGGCACCCAGCAGGGTGACCCCGATCGCGCGGCGCAGGTCATCATCGCCGCGGTCGAAGGCAAGGACGCCCCGTTCCGCCTGCTGCTCGGGACCGACGCCATTCAGATCGTCCGCGAGGAGCTCCAGGGACGCATCGCCGAAATCGACGAGTGGGCGCACGTCAGTGCCACCACCGACTTCGCCATCGAGAAGGACGACGAATGACGACGTGGTTGATCACCGGAGCATCGAGCGGACTCGGCCGCGCGCTCGCCGAGCGTGTCCTCGCTGCCGGGCATCAGGTCGTCGCAACCGCGAGGAACACCGACGCCCTCGACGACCTCAGGGCGGCTTATCCGGAAACCGCGTTGATCACGTCGCTGGACGTCACCGACCCGTCCTCCATCGATGCCGCCGTAGCGAGGGTCGAGGACCGCTGGACCGGTATCGACGTGCTGGTGAACAACGCCGGTTACGGGTACACCGCCGCGGTCGAGGAAGGCGAGGACGAGGCTGTGGCTCGCCTGTTCGCGACGAACTTCTTCGGTCCCGTTGCGCTGATCAAGGCGGCTCTGCCCGGTATGCGCCGCCGCGGGAACGGCCTGATCGTCAACATTTCGTCGGTGGGCGCGCGCATCACCATTCCAGGCGGTGGCTACTACTCCGCCGCGAAGGCAGCCCTCGAGGGACTGTCCGGGTCGCTCCGCAAGGAGGTCGAGCCGTTGGGGCTGCGCGTGATGGTCGTCGAACCCGGCTCGTTCCGCACCGACTTCCGCGGACGCTCCGCCGACCGGTCCAGCGTCCAGATCGAGGCGTACGACCAGATACTCGGACGGACAGGCGACTCGGCGCTCAGCCCGCAGCGTGGCGCACCGGAGAAAGCGGCGGCCGCGATCCTGCAGGCCGCCGAGGACGCCGAACCACCGAAGTTGCTCGTTCTCGGTAGCGATGCGCTCGGCGGTTTTCGTGCGGCCGCCGACGACGCCGCCCGCGACGTCGATCGGTTCGAGCAACTCAGCCGCAGCACCGATGCAGCATCGTGAGCGCCGCCGCCGACCCGCAGCTGACGGCATCATGATCGAATCCCTCAGCCGCAGAACACTCCTGACCGCCGGGCTCACCGGGATCACGGCCACTGCCGCGGTCCTCACCGGCTGCACTACCGAGCAGCGCCCGCAAGAGAGCCCGGCCACCGGCGAGCGAACCCCGAGGACACCCGATCCCGAGAGAACCACCGTCCCCGGCACGCGAGTGCTACTCGTCTACTTCTCCCGCGCCGGCGAGAACTACTACTACAGGGGCCGTCGGGACCTGGAGGTCGGCAACACCGAAGTCCTCGCTGGGATGATCGCCGACCGGATCGACTGTGTCACACACGAAATCGAAGCCGCCGACCCCTATCCGGATGCGTACGACCCGACGGTCGAGCGCAACCGCCGCGAGCAACAAGACGACGCCCGAGCCGCGATCGCGAACCCGCTTCCCGATGTCAGCGGCTACGACATCGTACTCCTGGGCAGCCCCGTGTGGAACATGCGCACCCCGATGATCATGTCCACCTTCATCGAAGGCCTCGACCTCGCAGGGAAGACGATCCTGCCGTTCGTCACCTACGCCGTCAGCGGCATGAGCGGCATCGACGACGACTACCGCGATGCCCTTCCCGACAGCGAGGTCCGTGACGGGCTGGCCATTCAGGGCGAGACCGTCGCAGAAGCAGCCCCGGACCTCGACAAGTGGCTCAGCGCCAACAACCTCGTCTGAGAAAGCGGCACGGACAACGCCCCCGCTCGTGTATGTCACGCCCGACCGACGGCGGTAAGGAGTAATACCAGTACACCGATAGCCGGTTACTCCCCCATTCGGCATCACCATGGTGTGCTGGAAAGGCAGCAGGGCGAGCATCCCACCGTATGTCGGGTCGCTGCCACTGCGAGACCCCCGACCAATCAGAAGGAAACCAATCACATGACTGACTCCCAGAATCTTCCCCGTGTTGCGGTCATCACCGGCGCATCGTCCGGGATCGGCGCAGCCACCGCACGCGCCCTCCATGCCGACGGGTACCGCGTCGCGCTGTTGGCGCGCCGCCTCGGCCGCATCGAGGCTCTCGCCGCCGAGCTCGGTGACGGTGCGATCGCGATCCAGGCCGACGTGACCGACCGCGACGCACTCGTGGCCGCAGCCCAGCGGGTGCAGGACGAGCTCGGCGGGGCCGACGTGCTGGTCAACAACGCCGGAACCATGCTCCTGGGCCCGTTCTCCTCCGAACAGCGCGCCGACTACCGCAACATGATCGAGGTCAACCTGCTCGGCGCGATCACCGCCACCGAGGTCTTCCTCGACCAGCTCAGGGATGGCGGCGGCGACCTCATCAACATCTCCTCCGTCGCCGGACGCACGGCCAGGGCAACCAACGGGGTCTACGCAGCCACCAAGTGGGGCGTCAACGGATGGTCCGAATCCCTCCGCCAGGAGCTGCTGCCCGACGTCCGCGTCACGCTGATCGAACCGGGTGTCGTGGACACCGAGCTGCCCACCCACATCACCCACGAGGCCACCAGGCAGGCCGTGCAGCAGGGCTACGACGCGGCGACGGTCAAGCCCGAGGAGATCGCCGAGGTCATCGCCTTCACCCTCGCCCGCCCCCGCCATCTGGCCATCAACGAGATTCTGCTCCGCCCCGCCGGGCAGCTCGGCTGACCGCGACGGTTCAGTATTTCCGCGGAGATTTCTTCCCAGGGGCAGCGCGGTACTGCTGATCGGGTCGATGGTCGGCGCAGGCGAGTGTGCGTATCGGACCAGCTACGGCCGTGTGAGCGGACGGGCGCTTCATAGAAAGCTCACATCTTTTCACACAGAACGCATCGACAGTTTCTCTATCGTCATGCGGCATGCGTGGTGTGACGGACCTCCCCGGGGTGTGGGACAGGGATTCGGGATGTCTTCCGCGAACTCCGATCTCGCCCAGCGGGCCCCGTTGACCGCAGGCCCCGGCATCGGATATCTCGCCGGCACGCAACACCGGGACGGCGTCGACCGTCCAACCGCCAACATTTCGCAGAACACGCTCTAGTCGGGAGAACGGACGATATGCACACCACAACGATCGGCACGCGGACACGGATGGCCGCCCTCGCGGTGGCCGTCGCCGCTGCGCTCACCGCCTGCAGTTCCGGCGACAGCGGAAGTGACTCACCTGCTACCGGACTCACCATCGCCGAGCAGGGCAGCTTCACCGTCGGCGGCACCATGACAACCGCGCCCGGCCAGTTCGATCCTCGCCGTCCCGCCGATCCCCAGGGACAGACCTACCGCGGCGACCACGCCTACACCCACTACCAGGTGCCCGAAGACGCCCGGAACCTGCCGATCGTGATGCTGCACGGCGCCGGCCAGTTCTCCAAGACCTGGGAGACCACTGCCGACGGCCGGGAAGGTTTCCAAAACCTGTTCCTGCGCAAACAGTTCTCCACCTACCTCGTCGACCAGCCGCGGCGCGGTGACGCGGGCCGCGGCATGGTCGGCACCACCATCACCCCGACCCCGGACGAGCAACTGTGGTTCAACCAGTTCCGCCTCGGGACCTGGCCGGACATGTTCCCTGGGGTGCAGTTCTCGACCGACCCCGCGGCCCTGGACCAGTTCTACCGTTCGATGACACCCAACACCGGTCCCTTCGACGCCGGGGTCATCTCCGACAGCTTGTCAGCCCTGTTCGACCGGATCGGCGAAGGGATCCTCTTCACCCACTCCCAAGGTGGCGGGCCCGGCTGGCAGACCGCGATGAAGAATCCCGGCGTGAAGGGTATCGTCGCGTTCGAGCCCGGGAGCGGGTTCGTCTTCCCCGAAGGGGAAGCACCACAACCGATCCCGAACGGTTTCGACACCCTCAGCCCGGAAACCGTTCCGATGGAACAGTTCACCGCGCTGACGAAGATTCCGATCGTCATCTACTACGGCGACAACATCCCCAGCGAGCCCACCGATCAGCCGAATCAGGACAGCTGGCGGGCCCGACTCGAGATGGCACGGCTGTGGGCCGATGCAGTCAACCGCCACGGCGGCGACGCCACCGTCGTCCACCTGCCCGAGATCGGCATCACCGGCAACACCCACTTCCCGTTCTCCGACCTCAACAACACCCAAATCGCCGACGAAGTCTCGAAATTCCTCGCCGACAAGCAACTCGACAGCAAGTAGCCGAACTCCCCTTTGCGAAAGGCGATACATCGTGCGTTTGTCCTCCAAGGCCGCCCTGCTGTCGACGTCAGCCGTGCTGGGCGCCGTCATCATCGCGGCGCCCGCCCACGCCGGAAGCACTCAGATCGGCGTCTCCCCCGAGATTTCCCGGCCTGCGGCTCCCGGTTCGCCGGAGAATTTCACCGGTCAGGTGCAGAGCAGGTCGCTGTTCGGCGCGACCGATCACCTCGAAGCCTCGAGCGGTGAGGTCAGTTTCGAGCCGCACGCCCGGACCGCCTGGCACACCCATCCCGCAGGTCAGACGTTGATCGTGACCGAGGGTACCGGGTGGGTGCAGGAATGGGGCGGCCCCAAGCAGGTGATGACGGTTGGCGACGTGGTGACGATTCCGCCGGACGTCAAGCACTGGCACGGGGCGACCGCCGTGGACGCGATGACGCATATCACCGTCGCCGAGGCAGTCGACGGCAGCCGTGTCACCTGGATGGAACAAGTCGGCCCCGAACAGTACTACCTCTGAGAGAAGCAACTTCTGATGAAACTGTCCAGATGGTTCGCTGTCCCGGCAACGATCGTGTCGCTGTCGGTGCTGGCCACCGCATGCTCGGAGAACAACCCCGAGTCCTCGCCTTCGCCCGCGGCGAAGGTGGAGTCTGTCGATTCGGTCTCCCCGGCGCTGCAACGCTACGGCGACGAAGTCCTCGAAGACCAGCTGTGGCAGCGGACCGAGCTGTCCGCCCGCGACCGCAGCATCGTGACCCTCGCTGCCCTGATCGCCCGCAACCAGAGCGTGGAACTTCCCTTCTACCTCGATCGAGCGCTCGACAACGGCGTCACCCCGACCGAGGTATCGGAGATCATCACCCACCTGGCCTTCTACTCGGGCTGGCCCAACGCGATGAGTGCCGTCGAAGCCGCCAAACCCGTCTTCGATGCCCGCGGTATCGACGCCGCGCAGCTGCCGGACGTCTCACCTGAACTCCTGCCGGTCGACCAGGAGTGGGAGACCGCACGCCGCGACCGGGTCGACGGCGATTTCGGCCAGGTGGCACCCGGGGTGCTCGGGTTCACCACGGACGTGCTGTTCCAGGATGTGTGGCTGCGCCCCGGTCTGGCGCCCCGCGACCGCAGCCTGGTCACGGTCAGCGCGCTCGTCGCGACCGGTCTCACCGGGCAGATCCGCTCGCACCTGACCCGCGCGATGGACAGCGGCCTGACCCAGGACCAGGCCTCCGAGGTGCTCACCCAGGTCGCGTTCTACGCGGGCTGGCCGTATGTGTTCACCGCGATGCCGGTCTTCAAGGAGATTTCCGAAGCCCGCCGGTGAGTTGTCCCGAATCGAGGAGGTAACGCCTATGAGCGCGCTGGACGGTAGCAACGCCCCCTGGCGGAAGGAAATCAATCGCAGGACCTTCGTCGGATCCTCGCTGGCGGTCGGTGGTGCGGTAGTGGCGGCACCGCTGCTCGCTGCCTGCGGTGACTCCGAGAACGCGGCGAGCGAGGCACAGACATCGGTGGTGCGGATGCGGATCAACGGCGAAGAACGTGAACTGGCCGTCGACAACCGCACGTCGCTGCTGGACATGCTGCGTGAGCGCGCCGAGCTGACCGGTACGAAGAAGGGCTGCGATCAGGGTGCGTGCGGTGCCTGCACCATCCTCGTGGGTGGGCAGCGCGTCAACTCCTGTCTGACGTTGGCGGTGATGCACGACGGCGCCGAGATCACCACCATCGAGGGAGTCGCGGACGGCGACCGACTGCATCCGTTGCAGCAGGCGTTCATCGACGAAGACGCCTTCCAGTGCGGCGCCTGCACCCCGGGCCAGATCATGTCCGGCCTCGGCTGCATCCGCGAGGGCCACACCGGATCACCGGCCGAGATCCGGGAATGGATGAGCGGCAACATCTGCCGCTGCGGGGCCTACACCAACATCGCGGCCGCAATCGGCACCGCCGCCAAGGAGAGCTGACCGCATGTTCCCCTTCCGATTCAGCAAGGCTTCCGACGAGCAAGCCGCGCTCAGCGCCGCCGCATCGGGCGCACGCTACGTCGCCGGCGGCACCACCCTGGTCGACCTCATGCGCGAAACCGTGGAGCGACCCGAGGCGGTCGTCGACATCAATGCGCTGCCCTACCGCGACATCGATGTGCAACCCGGCCGGTTGCGTGTGGGTTCGCTGGTACGGATGGCGGAGATCGCCGCACATCCCGGGGTACGCGAACAATTCCCGATGATCGTGCAGGCTCTGGAAATGAGTGCGTCAGCTCAGCTGCGAAACAGTGCGTCCATCGGCGGCAATCTCCTGCAACGGACCCGGTGCCTGTATTTCCGCGACGTCACCGCGGCCTGCAACCGCCGCACACCGGGCGCGGGGTGCGCGGCGATCGGGGGCCGCAACCGCACCCACGCGATCCTGGGCACCAGCGACAGCTGTGCCGCCACCCACGCCTCGGATGTCGCAGTGGCTCTGACCGCCCTCGACGCGACCGTCATCGCGCGAGACAGCAACGGGGAACGTCGAATTCCGCTCAGCGAGTTCTATCTTCGGCCGGGTACGACGCCGGACCGCGAGAACACGCTGCGCCCGGGCGAACTGATCACCGCCGTCGAGGTCACCGTCGGTCCGGAAGCACGCCGGTCCGGCTACCTCAAGGTCCGCGACCGTGAGTCCTACGAATTCGCACTGACCTCGGCGGCGGTTGCCCTCGACATCGCCGGCGGCAGGATCCGCACCGCGCGGGTTGCCGTCGGTGGGGTCGGTACCGTGCCGTGGCGGCTGCCGTCGGTGGAGCGCGCTCTCGTCGGGCAGGCGCCGAGCGCCGAACTGTGGCGCACCGCGGCCGCCACCGCAGCCGACGGTGCGCAACCATTGTCGGAGAACGGTTTCAAAGTCGAATTGATCACGCGTACCGTCCAACGTCAGCTCTCGACCATCGGAGCACTGCCATGACCCTCGCGAGCGGCCGGCCCATCTGCCGCGTCGACGGACCACTCAAGGTCACCGGCAAGGCCACCTACACCGCCGACAATAACGAACCCGGCCTGGTCTACGCCGTACTCGTGGACAGCACGGTCGCGCGCGGCACGGTCGACTCCATAGATACCAGTGCTGCACAACAGCATTCCGGCGTGCTGGAGGTGATCACCGACTTCACCGGCGTCACGCTGCCGTTCGACCCGAAGCAGGTGCGCTCCTACGGACAGCCGATCGCAGTGGTCCTCGCCTCCACATCGGAAGCCGCGATCCACGGCGCAAGGTTGGTCACCGCGCGCTACACCGAGGCACCGCAGATCACCGACATGCACGACCCCACGGCGCCGGCCGAACCCAACACCCGCACCCCCGACTACAGCCGAGGCGACCCCGAAGGCGCCCTCGCGTCGGCGGCAGTGGTCAGCGATCTGCATTACGACATCGCGCGCAACAATCACAACCCCATCGAATTACCCGCGACCGTCGCCCGGTGGGACGGCGATCGGCTCACCGTGCGCGACAAGGTGCAGGGCGTGCCGCAATCGCAGGCGAGCTTGGCCAAGGCCTTCGGCATCCCGGTCGAGAATGTGCGGGTGATCTGCCCGTTCGTCGGCGGCGCGTTCGGCAACGCGCTCAAGGTGTGGCCACATGAAATCATCACGTGTTTCGCCGCACGCACACTTGCTCGCCCGGTCAAGCTGGTCCTGACCCGCAAACAGCTCTACAGCGTGGTCGGGTTCCGCCCGGCCAGCAGCCAGCGCCTGGCCGTCGGCGCCGACCGGGCGGGAACGATCACCTCGATCATCCACGAGGTGTCCATCGAGACCTCGCGCTACGACCAGTATCTGGAAGCCAACGCGCCGTACGCGCGGTTCATGTACAACTCTCCCAACATGCGCTCCTCCGCGCGCCTGGTGCCGCTCGACATCAACCCGGCCGCGCCCATGCGGGGACCGGGCACCGTCACCGGCGCGTACTCCATGGAGTGCGCGATGGACGACCTGGCGCACCGGCTCGGCATGGATCCCATCGACTTGCGGTTGCGCAACGAACCGGTGGTCGACCAGTCCGAAGGACTGCCCTTCTCCACCCGGCGGGTCATCGAGTGCTTTCGCCGCGGCGCCGACGTCTTCGGCTGGTCGCGTCGCAATCAGGTGCCCGGAGTCACGCGCGAGGGCAACCTCCTGATCGGATACGGCACCGCGGCTGCGGCCTATCACACACTGACCGCCGACTCCTCCGCGGTGGCTCAGGCCAACGCCGACGGCACCTTCGAGGTCCGCAGCGCCACGATCGACATGGGGCCGGGTACGTACACGTCCATGACCCAGGTGGCCGCCGACGCACTGGGCGTGCCGATGTCACGGGTGCGATTCGTGCTCGGCGACAGCACCTTCCCTCCCGCGCCCCTGCACGGTGGCTCGATGACGATGGCCAGCGTCGGGTCGGCCGTGCACGTCGCGGGAAACATGCTGCGTGACAGGTTTATTCGGACCTCCGTCGTCGATCCCGGTTCCCCGCTGAACGGTCTGCGCCCGGACCAGGTCGGTGTCGCCGACGGCCGCATGTTCCAGACAGATGACCAGGCCCGCGGCGAGACGTACCGGGACCTGCTGCGCCGCCGCGGCTGGAACACCCTGGATTCCCAGCAGGACTGGGATGCCGGCGACGCCGCCGAACGGTATTCGATGTGGGCCTACGGTGCGGTGTTCGCCGAGGTCACCGTCGACGAACTGCTCGGCACGGTCCGGGTCCGGCGCATGCACGCCTGCTACGACTCCGGGCGGATCATCAACCCGAAACTCGCCCATAGCCAAGCCATCGGCGGCATGGTCGGCGGGATCGGGATGGCGTTGCTGGAAGGCACGCACCTCGACTACCGCGACGGCAAGATCGTCAACGCCAACCTGGCCGACTACCTGGTCCCCGTCAACGCCGACATCACCGCCCTCGACGCGGAATTCCTGCCCGCCGAGGACATGATCGCCGACCCGCTCGGAGTGAAGGGGCTCGCCGAGGTGGTGATCGTCGGCGTGCCCGCAGCAGTTGCGAACGCAGTGTTCAACGCGACCGGAAAACGGGTTACCAGCCTTCCCATCACCCTGGACACGCTGTTGTGACGGCTCGTCGGCGGGGAGGTCCGCATGCGTGAAGTGCTGGCGGATGTGATGGCGGTCTGGCGGGCAGGCGGCACGGCGGGTGTCGCCACCGTGGTGCGAACTCTGAGGTCGGCGCCACGGCTGCCGGGCGCCACGATGACCGTGGCCCCGGACGGCGTGGTCGCAGGATCTGTGTCGGGAGGCTGCGTCGAGGCGGCGGTGTACGAACTCGCGCGCGAAGTCGCCGACACTCAGCGACCGACACTGCGGCGCTACGGCGTCAGCAGCGATGACTCGTTCGACGTCGGCCTCACCTGCGGCGGGGAGCTCGACATCTTCGTCGAGGCGGTGTCGCAGCGCACCTTTCCTCAGCTTCAGACCGTGGCCGACAACCTTGCCGCTCACCGACCGACCGCGGTGGCAACCATCATCGCCCACCCCGACGACAACCGGGTCGGGGCCAGGCTGGTGATCGAGAACGACACGGTTGCCGGCACGCTCGGATCGGCGCGCACCGACGCTGCGGTGCGCGACGACGCGCGTGGCCTGCTCGCTGTCGGCCGCAGCACCGTGCTCTCGTACGGGCCGGAGGGAGAGCGGCAAGGCGACGGGATGGAGGTCTTCGTCGCCAGCCATGCGCCGCCGCCGCGGATGCTGATCTTCGGTGCGGTCGACTTCGCCGCCGCCCTGGCACAGCAAGGATCGCTGCTGGGTTATCGGGTCACCGTGTGCGATGCCCGCCCGGTCTTCGCGACTCCCGCCCGGTTCCCCGCCGCCGACGAAGTCGTCGTGGAGTGGCCCCACCGCTACCTCGCGGCCCAAGCCGACGACGGTGCGATCGATGCCACCACGGTGATCTGTGTGCTCACCCACGACCCGAGGTTCGATGTTCCGGTCCTCGACATCGCGTTGCGGCTGCCCCGGGTCGGTTATGTCGGTGCGATGGGATCGCGAAGCACTCATACCGATCGGCTGCGGCGGCTGCGGCAAGCGGGCCTGACCGACACCGTACTGTCGCGGCTGCGCAGTCCGATCGGTTTGGATCTGGGCGCACGCACACCCGAGGAAACGGCGGTATCGATCGTGGCCGAGGTCATCGCGTCACGGTGGGGCGGTGCCGGTCGTCCGTTGGCCGAGACCGGCGTGCGCATACATCGCGACGTTTCCGATGCCGTCACCATCACCCGTTGAAGTCGGCCCTCCGAGCACCCCGAGATGATCGGCGCACGCTTCACATTCTCCAATGGTGTTCATGTGGTTCAGATTTCGAATAACCCAGCGGCGCCCATGCCGCCGCCGATGCACATGGTGACCACGACGTATCGGGCTCCGCGGCGACGCCCTTCGAGTAGTGCGTGTCCGACGAGGCGGGCGCCGCTCATGCCGTAGGGGTGGCCGATGGAGATGGCGCCGCCGTTGACGTTGTAGCGATCGGGGTCGATGCCGAGGTGGTCGCGGCAGTACACCGCCTGGGAGGCGAAGGCTTCGTTGAGTTCCCACAGGTCGATGTCGTCGATCTTCAGGTCGTGTTGGCGGAGCAGTTTCGGGATGGCGTGGACCGGGCCGATGCCCATCTCGTCCGGGTGGCTGCCCGCGACGGCCATCCCTCGGTAGGTGCCGAGGACATCGAGGCCGCGGCGGGCCGCCTCCCGGCCTTCCATGAGCACGGCGGCCGAGGCGCCGTCGGAGAGCTGGGAGGCGTTGCCTGCGGTGACGGTGGCCTTCTCGGTGACGTGCCCGTCCTCGAGGACGGTGCGCAGCCCGGCGAGTCCGGCGAGATCGGTCTGTGGGCGGTTGCCTTCGTCCTGGGTCACGGTGACCGTCTCGACGCCGGCCTCCCCGGTGGAGCGGTCGGTGACCGCCTTGGTGGTGGTGAGGGGAACGATCTCGGCATCGAACAGCCCCGCCTGCTGAGCGGCGGCGGTGCGTTGCTGGGACAGAAGTGCGAAGGCGTCCTGGCGATCACGGGAGACGCCGTAGCGTTCGGCGACGATCTCGGCCGTCTCGAGCATCGGCATGTACGTCTGCGGCAGGTTCTCCACCAGCCACGGGTCACGGGCCCGGTAGCGGTTCGCGTGATCATTCTGCACCAGCGAAATCGATTCGACGCCGCCGCCGACCGTGACGGTCATGCCGTCGGCAATGATCTGTTTCGCGGCGGTGGCGATTGCCATCAGCCCGGATGCGCACTGGCGGTCGATGGTCATACCCGGCACGGTGACCGGCAGCGAGGCGCGCAGCGACGCCTGGCGGGCGATGTTGAGTCCGGAGGCGCCTTCCTGCATGGCGCAGCCGAGGACGACGTCGTCGATCTCGGCTGGGTCGATCGAGGCCCGCTCGACCGCGGCGGTGATCGCGTGGGCGGCGAGGTGCTGCGGCTGGGTGTTGTTGAAGGCGCCGCGGTAGGCCTTGCCGATCGGGGTTCGTGCCGTGGAGACGACGACGGCTTCTCGTGTCACTGGGTTCCTTCCGGAGTGAGGCGATGATGTTCAGCAGGGAGCCGGGGTTCGGCGCCCTCGAGAATCGGCGGGATCACTTGAAAATCGACCGTTCGAGGACACGGAAGTCATGGCTCGGGATGACCTCGCAGTCAAGGGCTTCGATCTTCAGCAGACTCTCGTGATAGGCGACGAGATCGGTGAAGAGTCCGACGGGAATGTGGTCGGCTTCGGCGTCGCCCTCCCAGTTGTCGTACAGGTAGACGCAGTCGCCGGCGATGAGGTAGCGGGTGGTGTCTGCCTCGACGAGAACGCCCTGCGAGCCCGGCGTGTGCCCTGGCAACGCGACCAGAGAGATTCCCGGAGCCAACTCGGTGTCACCGTCGACGGGAACGATCTTGTCCTCGGCTCGCTGCCAGGCGGCGTCCATATCTGGCAGTGCTTCGAATTGCCGACAGTGCCAGGGCACTGGCTGTCGGGCGAAGTCGAGTTCACGTTGCTGGACGACGACGCGTGCGTTGGGGAACAGATGGTTGTTCGAGCTGTGATCCCAATGCAGGTGTGTGTTGACGACGAGGCGCACGTCGTCCGGATCGATGCCGGCGGACCGCAGCGCCACCTCCGGTCGTTCCTCGACAGTTTGTTCCATCTTGATGCGGTGGGTGTCCCAGGCTCGGCTGAGGTCGGCCCCGGTGTCGACGACCACGGGCGCGTCCCCGCCTTCGATCACGAACATGATGAGCGGGAGGTCCATGGTGTCGCCCCATCCCCGCAGATAGGTGAACGAGGGCTTCGGGAGGCCGAATACTCGGCCGACAGAGAATGCTCTGATCGTCAGACTCATGGGACCACTCCGATGTAGTTGTCTAGTTGTTGTCGGCTCGTGCGAATCCGATGTCGGGAGGGAGTTCGTCCAGTGCCCTGCTGCGGGTTTCTCGAAGGACGACGGTGCACGCAAGGCCCACCAGGCAGTAGCCCGCCAGGAAGATCCCGAAAACGAAGCCGCCGTGGCTGCCGATGATGCTTGCTGCGACCAGCGGCGGCACGCCACCACCGAGGATGGCAGCGAGGCTGTAGGCGAGACCGGCGGCGGTGAAGCGGTAGCGCGTGTGAAACAGCTCGGAGAGGAACGACCCGCAGACTCCCCAGCCGTGGCCGGCGATGAGGAAGCTCACGGTGATGCCGATCCAGAACGCGACCGGTGACTCGGTGTCGAGCAGGGGGAAGAGGACCAGCGCCCAGGGTATGCCAATCATGTTGACGATCAGCAGAACAGGTCGACGGCCGATTCTGTCGGACAGGATCGCACCGGAAATCATGGCGAGACCGTTCACGACGTTCCCGAAGATCCCGGCTGCGAGCACCCCGTGCTGGCTCAGGTGCAGCGTCGCGGTTCCGTAGTTGATCAGATACGCGATCCCGATGTAGCCGAAGGCGAACGATGACACGAGCGCCCCGGCACCGAGGAGGATTTCCCTCCATTGGTTGGCCAAGGCATCCTTGAACGGGAGACTGCTTCGCCCGCGCCGCTTGACCTCGTTCGCGAAGATCGGGCTCTCCTCGAGCTTGAACCGGGCATAGAGGCCGACTGTGACGAGAACGATGCTGAGGAGGAACGGAACACGCCAGCCCCAGGCGATGAATGCCTCGTTGCTCATGAAGAGGCCGGTCACGAAAAAGGTCGACAGCGCGAGGATGTTGGCCACCGCTCCGCCGAGGTTGGTGAACATCGACCAGAAGCCGCGGCGGTCGCTGGGAGCGTTCTCGGACGTGAACAGTGCAGCGCCTGCCCATTCACCGCCCGCGGCCAGCCCTTGGGCTACGCGGAGCACGATGAGCAGGATCGGTGCGACGACCCCTGCGGTCGCTGCGGTGGGCAGCAGACCGATGATGACCGTGGCGGTACCCATCAGGCACATCGTGGAGATGAGTGTGCGCTTGCGGCCGAGACGGTCCCCGAAATGTCCGAACAGGATGCTGCCGAACGGGCGGGCTACGAACGCTACGCCGAGAGTCGCGAATGCCACGACCGTTCCTGCGTAGGTTCCCAGGGCCGGAAAGAAGGCATGGGCGAACACCAAAGCAGCTGCTGTACCGAAGATGCCGAAGTCGTAGAACTCGATGACGGTTCCCATGAAGCTGGCGAATGCCACCTTCGGCATCTTGTTCGCCTTTGCCGTGGAAGAATCGGCGGCCTCCGTCGGGCGCTCGGCAACTGGAGAGTCCTGCATCGGAGGGGGGAGGTAGTCGGTCAAAGCGGGTGCTCCTCAATGCCTTCGAAGTAGTGAGCGCAGCGGAACGGATGTGGCCCCGCGGCGGCACCTAGTGCAGCCGGAACACATTAGTACGTATATACGAACTATCGGCTCCATTTGTGAACCAAAATGTATCCCGCCTCACAACCCCCGTCAATAGCGACTCGGCTCATTGGTCCACGAACACCCGGCGCGAACGGCCCGTTGACCCCGCATGCCTACCGTGGACGTCGTGACAGCCATGGCGTAGCGTCGGCACCACTCACCCAGTGTCGTTGCCCTGGGGCGGTTTCCAGTCGCCATCTTGTTGCGTGCAACATCACTGGTTCATCACCATCGGAGAGGTCATCGTCACTATGGTCCGGCGAACACAGTCGAATAGTCTTCTACCAGTCGCAAGTTCACTCACCGAGCGGAATACCGTCCGATGAGCGATTCCGACGCCTCAGGGATTTCATTGATCGCTCCCGGCCTGTGGCAGATCGCCATGCCGTTTCCGAGTCCGTTGCGGCATTCCTTCGCCTACCTGCTGCAGTCCGATCGCGGTTATGTTGCAGTCGATCTGGGGTGGGACAGCGACGAGGGGTGGACGGCGTTCACCGATGGACTCGGGCGCGCGGGTGGAACACTGGATGACCTGACGGGTGTGGTGGTGACTCACGGCCATCCCGACCACTACGGCCTGGCAGCACGAGTCCACCAGTCAACCGAGGCGTGGATTGCTCTCCATCCTGCCGAGCACCCCCAGATAGCGCGCACCACCGCGGACCGTCGCCGGCGCCTCGCCGAAATCACGTCGTGGCTCGATCGTGTCGGAGTGCCTCCCGACAGGTCCGCCGATCTCCTCGCCGACCGTGACCAGCTCATGCTCGACATGTCGTCGCAATGGCCGGACCGCGAACTTGTCGACGGCGCCACGGTCCCCGACACCGACGGCCAACTCCTTGCGGTGCACACACCCGGACACACACCAGGTCACATGGTGTTTCACGATCGCGGCCGGAACATTCTCTTCACCGGCGACCACCTGCTGCCCCGAGTGTCGGCCAACATCTCACAGCGCCCGACGTCAGGAGAGGACCCACTCGGCGACTACCGTTCCTCACTCACGAGGTTAGGACCATTCGGCGACGCCATGGCAGCACCCGGGCACGAGTGGACCTTCACCGGCGTCGATCGACGAGTACGCGACGTGGAAGTGCACCACCTCGCGCGGTTGGACGAAATCTGGAATGCGGTCGCAGACGGTCACCGCACGGCCTGGGACGTCGCGAATACGGTGAAGTGGGCGCGCCCATTCGACTCGCTGAATCCGCGCGGCGCCCGCGCCGCTCTGGGCGAAACCATGTCCCACCTCGTGCGACTGGAATGCGAGGCGCGGGTGGAAAGGCAGGAGGGCAGTCCGCTGATCTGGTTGCCGATCGCCGGTCGGACTTCCTCCTGAACTGCGGCAGCACTGTGCCGGTACCCGTGCGGGTACCGGCACATTCTCGTACCAGGTCGAGTAGTGAAGGATCAGGCGGCTCGTGGGGCGTCCGGAATGTCGTCCAAGTCGAAGTCCCGAGTTTCCCGCAACCGCAGCGTGCACCCGATGGAGACCAGGCCGATGCCGGCCAGCAGGACACCGAAAGCGAGACCTCCCCATGTCGAGATGACACTCGCGGCGATCAGCGGGGGAAGCGCACCACCGAAGATTCCGGCGAGGCTATAGGACAGACCCGCGGCGGTGTAGCGGTACCTGGTGTGGAACAGCTCTGACAGGAAGGCCCCCGCGACACCGAAGGCATGACCGGCAACGAGGAAGCTCACCGCAAGACCGATCCAGAACGCGGCCAGCGATTTCGTGTCGAGCAGTGGGAACAGCACCAGCGCCCAGGGGATCGCAACGATGTTCGTGATCAGCAGAATGCGTCTCCGGCCTACGCGGTCGGAACGGGTTCCGCCTGAGATGATGCCGATTCCGAGCATCACACCGCCGAACACGCCGGCTCCGAGGACCTGTGAGCGATCCAGATCGAGCGTTGCGGTGCCGTAGTTGGTCAGGTAGGACGCGCCCATGTAGTTGAGAGCGAAGGCCATCAGCAGTGTGCCGGCGCCGAGCAGGATCTGCCTGCCCTGGTTGCGGAACGCGTCCGCGAATGGAAGTGAGCTGGCTCCCTCGCCCTTGATCTGCTTGGTGAACACCGGCGTGTCGTCGAGCTTGAGGCGGACATAGAGGCCGAAGACCACCAGGAGCGCGCTCAGCAGGAAGGGGATCCGCCACCCGTAGGACACGAACGTTTCGTCGGTCATGAACACACTGGTCAGCAGGAAGGTCGTTGCGGCCAGCATATTGGCGGCAGCGCCTCCCAGGTTGGTGAACATCGCCCAGAAGCCACGCTTGTCCTTCGGGGCGTTCTCCGTGGTGAAGAGCGCGGCACCGGCCCATTCACCGCCCGCTGCCAGCCCTTGCGCAACGCGCAAGAGAATAAGGAAGACGGGCGCGAGGACACCGATCGTTTCAGCAGTGGGAAGTACGCCGATGAGGACGGTCGCAACACCCATGGTCAGCATGGTGGCGATCAGCGTGCGCTTTCGCCCGAGCCGGTCTCCGAAATGTCCGAAGAGAATCGCCCCGAACGGTCGCGCCACGAACGCCACACCCAGCGTCGCGAACGAGACGACGGTGCCGGCGTGAGCCCCCAGGGCTGGGAAGAACACGTCGGAGAACACCAACGCCGCGGCGGTGCCGTAGATGATGAAGTCGTAGAACTCGATGACAGTGCCCATGAAGCTAGCGAGGGCCACCTTGCGCATCTTGTTCGTACTGGGGGGCGAAGCGGGGGAATCCACTCCCACCGGCTGCTCTTGCAGCGACATCCGGCCTTCTCCTTGATGTGGGGCGATCCGACGTGAAGCCGAATCGCCGCGGCCCCGCACCCGTATACACAGAGTTCGTATATAAGTACGAAGGTTCCTAATAAAGATCTACTCGACGATAACTGTGGCGCCCGTCACGAGTCAAGAGTTCGGCCCGACCGTCGGCGCGAGGGCGCGGCGCCGCGGCCTTTGCCCCATTTTCGTTCATTGACACCTCCCAGGCGCACGCCTATCGTTTCGCACTAACAAACTTTTGTCCGTAATTACGATCATGAAGGGGTGGGCATGCCCGCACTCAACGGTGTGAAGGTCATCTGCGTCGGGCAGTTCTATTTCGCGCCCTACTGCTCGATGCTGCTCGCGCGGCTCGGCGCCGACGTCATCAAGATCGAGGCGCCTGCCGGCGATCCTTATCGCAGGTTGGCCACCGCCACCGAGGACGGCTCGTCAGTCCAGTTCAGCATGTTGAACTCCGGTAAGCGCGCCATGCGGTTGGATCTGAAGAACTCCGAAGGACAGGCCGTGCTTCGGCGGCTGGCCGAGACCGCCGATGTTCTCATCCAGAATCTCGCGCCGGGAGCGATGGATCGCTACGGTCTGGGCTACGAAGCGTTGGCGAAGGTCAATCCTCGGCTGATCGTTGCTTCCGGTACCGGCTTCGGCTCGTTCGGGCCCTATGCGGGGCAGCCCGCGATGGACCTGACCATCCAGGCCCGTACGGCCGTCATGAGCACGACCGGCTTCATGGAAGGACCCCCCACCCGCACCGGCCCCTCGGTGGTCGACTTCATGGGAGGAGCCCACCTCGTCGGCGGCGTCCTCGCGGCGCTCTACCAGCGCGAGCACACCGGCCGAGGTCAACACGTGGAGGTGGCTCTTCAGGACGCGATTCTGCCGTCGCTCACGTCGAACATCGCGGGTATGGCTCACAGCGAGAACTCGATGCCGGAGCGGACCGGGAACCGTCACGGCGGCATGGCGGTCGTGCCGTACAACGCGTACCCGGCACGCGACGGCTGGGTGACCGTGCTGTGTCCCACTCAGGTGCACTGGGATCGACTGTGCGACATCATGGGCGACCCCGACGCGAAGGACCCTCGCTTCGATTCGATGGGTGGCCGCTGCGATCACGTCGACGACGTCGACATGATCGTCGAACGGTGGACGAGCACGCACACCAAGCAAGAGATAGCCGACCTGCTGGAGAACACCGGCATCCCCACCGCGCCCGTCATCGACCTTGCCGAACTGATGGTGGATCCCCACATCGCCGAGCGTGGCGTTCTGCGCCGGATGTCCGACGACAAGGGCTCGTGGATGACACTCGGCAGCCCACTGTTCCTCTCCGACTCACCGATCGTGGAGCCGACCAGGGCCCCCGGTCTGGGAGCCGACACCGACCAGATTCTGATCGAAGATCTGGGCATGTCTGCTGAGGATGTCGAGCAACTGCGCTCGACGGGAGCCATCTGAGGGATGCTCGGCACTCGTGAAATCATTCATAACAGGAGGTCGTAATGCAGGGTCTGGTGTTCCACGGAAATCGGCGGGTTTCACTGCGCCCATTTCCAGACCCGAAACCGGGCGAGGGTGAGGTCGTCATTCGGGTGACCGCATCGGGTATGTGCGGGAGCGACCTGCACTACTATCGTGCACCCGCTGATGGGACCCCCGACCCGGCAGAGGTCTGCATCGGCGGTCACGAGCCGGCCGGCGTCGTCGAGGAGCTGGGCCCTGGTGTCGACGACAGCTTGGCCGTCGGCGATCGTGTGATGATCCATCACTACGCGGGCTGCGGACGCTGTGTCGCATGCCGGTCCGGGTGGACCCAGATGTGCACCACCAGCGCTCCCCTCGTGTACGGCAAGAACGCGCACGGCGCCCATGCCCCGTTCATGCAGGTTGCGGCGAGATCGGCACTTCGACTTCCCGACTCCCTCTCCTTCGAGGCCGGCGCGGCGATCGGGTGCGGGACAGGTACCGCGTGGGGCGCGCTGGAACGACTCGGCGAGATCGGTGGCACCGACGTCGTGGTGTTCGGGCAAGGGCCGGTGGGTCTCTCCGCCACCATGCTCGCCGCGGCGCGAGGAGCGCGAGTCATAGCAGTGGATCTCGAGCCCAAGCGGTTGGCCCAGTCGATTCGGTTCGGTGCTGCCGAGACCGTCGACGCCGGGTCCGTCGACGTCGTCCAGGCGATCAAAGATCTGACTCGGGGATTGGGCGCACCGGCGATTGTGGAGACTTCCGGTGCCACCGCAGCTGCCAAGTCAGCCGTGGCGGCGCTGGCACCATGGGGTCGTCTGTGTGTGGTGGGTTTGGGTGGCACCGTCGAACTCGATGTGCGGCAGAACCTCTCACGGCAGCTGACCGTCATGACGTCATGGTCACTGTCAAGTGTTCAGCAGCTGGAATGTGCCGATTTCATCGATCGTCACGGGCTGCCGGTCGACGACCTGTTCAGCGATCGTTGGTCCTTGGACCAAGCAGAAGAGGCGTATACGAAGTTCGACAAACAGGACGCAGGCAAAGGCGTGTTCGTCTTCTGACCGACCTGAGCAGATTCATATCCGATCCGCCTCGGCCACACAGTGGTCGGCGATGGCGAAGAGAAAGGTCAAGTGATGCTTGTCAACGCCCGCTCCACGGCTGCACCCGGTGCGCCGTTCGAAGCGACCAAGATCGAGAGACGGGACGTCGGCCCGACGGATGTATTGATCGACATTGCGTACGCCGGCATCTGCCACACCGACGTCAGCCGCGCGCGCAGCGAATTCGGCAAGACGAATTATCCACTCGTCCCTGGACACGAGATTGCCGGAACCGTGTCCGCCGTCGGCGGAGAGGTGAGCAAGTTCTCTGTGGGTGACCGCGTCGGGATCGGGTGTTTCGTCGATTCGTGTCGGGAGTGCGATCACTGCAAAGCGGGCCTCGAGTCGTATTGCCGTGTGGAACACATCCGGACCTACAACGCCGTCGGCCGCGACGGGAAGGTCACCCAGGGTGGGTACAGCGAGAAGATCGTTGTGGACGAGGCGTATGTTCTCCGGATCCCGGACAGTCTCCCGTTGCACGAGGCGGCACCCCTCCTGTGCGCCGGAATCACCACGTACACACCCCTCCGCCACTGGAAGGCCGGCCCCGGCAGCAAGGTCGCGATCGTGGGATTCGGCGGCCTCGGACACGTCGGCGTGTCGATTTCCAAGGCTCTGGGTGCTCACACCACAGTGCTGGATCTGACCATGGACAAGGAAGCCGACGCGCTGCGGCGCGGCGCTGATGCTTATCGGCTCTCGACCGATTCGACGGTCTACACCGATTTTGCCGACACCTTCGACCTGATCGTGTCGACCGTGCCGGCGAACCTCGACTACGACGCCTTCCTGCAGATGCTCGCGCTCGATGGAACTTTCGTCAACCTCGGTGTCCCGAAGCGTCCGATCAGTTTCGATGTGTTCTCCCTACTGCACAACCGGCGGTCGATCGCGGGAACGCTGGTCGGTGGTATCGAAGAGACACAGGAGATGCTCGATTTCTGTGCCACTCATGGGATCACCGCCGAGGTGGAGGTGATCGACGCCGACGAGATCGATCGAGCCTACGACCGTGTCGCTGCCGGTGATGTCAAGTATCGCTTCGTCATCGACATCAGCACGATGGCTTCGGAATGATCTGCACCCTCTGATCGACCCGGCGCGCGCACGCCGTCGCCGTCCGTGCCACCCGACGGCGACGGCGAGGGACTGTGGGACTGTGGGACTGACCCAGTAGAACAAACCGTCGCGACCGTGGACCGTTGTCAAGGTGCCCTTCGCCATGCATCGTCAAATTCCTGCCTGTCCAGTCGTTTGGCCGCCTCCGCCTCTTCGTCACGATCGACATCGACCTAATCGTCCTACCATGAGGTCGGAGTATCACGTACGAAGGTTCTCAACGAGGCCTGATTTGACAGTCGAGAGCGTCTGGCACTCTGCGTATTTCCCTCGCTGCAGCGAGGGTCCCCAAACTTCCAAGGCTACGGCTGTCCCTACTATTGGATTGTATTCGCATGAACTCTCGTGAGTATCGCCAGTGGCGCCAACGGCGTCGCGCCGCCCGGATCGAAGACAACCGTCAACGGATTCATTCTGACACCGATGCGGAGTGTCTCATCGAGTTTGCCAGCAAGTGGGCACCATTCGGGGGCGCCACCGAGGAGGAGATCCTTGTGCAGTTCGGAATGACTATGCGCCGGTTCATCGAGCGATTGTGGCAGGCCATCCCTGAATCGAACTGTCTCCCAAGTGAGATACGCATTTTAGCGAGCGTATATCCGTACCCCGCCGAGTCGGCGGTCCGCACGGAATTGGGCGTGACCGGAACTTTCTAGCATCTCGCGACAGCCTGACCGTCACATTGCCTGCACCACCGCGTACGAGAATGTGCGACGCGACCGGCGTTCTGGGCATCTCACTGCGCCCGATCCCACACCCGACAGCCCTAGGGAACATCATGACCCGTCCACAGTACGACTCATTCACCACGTTGAAGGTAGAGGACCTGGGGCGAATAGTCATCGCGACTGTGGACAACCCACCGTTGCACCTCTTGACACGCCACCTGGTAGAAGACCTCGACACATTTACCCGGCACGTTTCGGCCGACCCCGATGCGCTGGTCGTCGTCTTGAAGAGTCGGGATCCCGACATCTTTATCACTCACAACGACTTCGCAAATCTCTACCGTATGCAGCCACCAGAAATCCCCGCGTCAGCAGGTGAGGTCGGCCTCAACCACATGCACGAAATCTGCGAGCGCCTGAGGACGATGAACAAGATCACGATTGCACAGGTAGAGGGCCGAGCGAGCGGCGGCGGCGCGGCCATGGTGATGGCGTGTGACATGAAGTTCGGCGCCATCGGCAAAGCCGTGTTCAACACGATGTCGGTTCCCATCGGCAGCGTTCCGGGCGGCGGTGCATCGCAATACCTGCCACGCCTCCTCGGACGGTCGCGTGCGATTGAACTCATCATGGGTGGGCTCGATCTGGATGCGCTGACAGCGGAACGCTGGGGGTACCTCAACCGCGCACTTCCGCCTATGGAGATCGACGACTTCGTCTCCAGCACCGCGCGGCGCATTGCCACCTGCCCTGCGGAGGCCGTTCGCCTCACGAAGGAAGTCATCGCCCTGGCAGACGGACCCATCGAGGATGGACTGCGACAAGAGAACTTCAGACTCCGACGACTCATGGCCTCGTCCGAGTCCTTGGCCAACGTCGAGCGATTCCTCGCCATAGGTGGTGAGACTCGAGAGGGCGAGATGCGCCTGGAGGCCCTACTCGGCGACGTGCTGAGTTCCTCGCTATCGAGGACTGGCGAGGATCCACTCGCGGAGTAAGCGCGCGATGTCGGCGCTGTTTTTCTCCAACATCATCATGTGTCCGTTGCCGCGAATACCTCGCTCGGCGAGTCGAACGAAATCGTGCTCGACACCTGCTTGTGCGAGGTACGCCGACGTCGCGTGGTCGTACGGCGCGTGATAGGAAGCCTCACCGGACACGATCAGAATTCGGAGGCGAGCCAGATTCGGCAGCCTGCGCGCAGGCTCTGCCTGGCGCCAAAACCGCACGAATCCTGGTCCGTCCGGCGTTTCCTGACGCTCGAACGCCAGCTCGGCCGCCGATTCGGCAGGCGGCGAATACGTGATCGGCGCCCGCGTTATTCCCCACGGCCGCGCCAGATCAGCATCGTCGAACCAGTCCGGTTCCGCAGTGAAACGCACGTCGTAGACGGGCGGACCGTTCGGCTCGATCGCCACGATTGCACGCGTCAAGCCCGGACGTGCGTCGCCGATCTGCCAACCGAGCGGGGCGCCCAGGGAATGTGTGAGTAAAATTGCGGGACCGATCTTGTCGAGCAACGCGGCGCCGGCGTCGCGCATTGCCCGCTCCACCGACGCTGCGTCGACCGGACTCGACACCTGTGACGCGTAGAACTGGTCGAAGGTCGGATCTCCCCGTCCCCCATCGCCGGGCCACTGGGTGTGCAGATGCGCCTGCGGCCACGACGGTGCCGACCCGTCGGCGCACACTCGGCCGGCGACCGCTGTTGCCGGGCGCAGTGCGCCCACCTGATCGTGGCCTTGGGCTCGACCTCCGCCTGGCGCGTCGACGACGTACACGGCGAATCCGTGCGCGACGAAGTTGTCTGCCCAGCCGCGCCGACCATCGGGCGTCGACAGGAAGCCCGCGCCGGTCTGTCCGCCTCCATGAATCATCACAACCGGGAACGGGTAGGACCGCTCCGCCGGTATCTGGTACTGGACAAACGCCTGGCCCGTCATCGTGTCAGTGTCGTCGTTGTACCGGCCACCGACATAGAAGCAACCCTGGTCTGCCAATACGAGCGGCCGTCTGGATTCGTCTGCGTCCTCAGCTGGTTCGTTACGGTCGGTTGTCATATTTCGTCCGCGATGTCGGTCAAGGTCGACACGTGATCAACCTGTCAAAGCAGGCGACCGCGCACCGCCCGGTACCTGCATCCCCCGCACCCGGATCACAACGAACCTCCCACGCCGAGCAGACCACTCACCTCGTTGACATCGTCTACCGATTCGAGGGATGCGCACGCCTGGAAGAACTGATCGAAACGACCTTGTCCGACCCGACGCACCAGCAGGTCTTCCCATTTCTCCCGCAGATCGTCCCAGTCCGGGGCTGGGGTCCTGAACCGATGTCCCCGGGGGTGCTCGACCCTGCGCGAAACCGAGCCACCACCGAACTCGATCGTCACGTCGGCACCACGCCCTTGCGGCTGAACGCGATCGAATTCCGCGTCGCCGATCAGGACGACGAGCGACTTCAGTCGCAGCACCTCCGGGTCATTGAGCAATGCCGCCGAGTGCGCTTGGTCGAACCCAAGCTTGCCCGCGACCAGCGCGGCCGCAACCATGTGCTGTAGACAGATGGTCGGCATCGACCGGTTGTCGACGACGCTGGCCGGATGCGACGGCATACGAACCGTGATCCGCTCGATGTCATCGAGCGCGAAGCCGTGCTCACTCTTCAATCCGAGGACGGCTTCGACCGGAGAATGGATGGGGTAACCCGCGGAATAGAACTTGAAGTTTGCGCCCATCACCGCGTAGTCGGCGCCGAGATCCTTCGCTAGCTGTCCCTCACGCCCTTGCTCGGCCCAGGTGTCGATGATCCCGCCCGGGGCCTCGAAGATGTTGTCGCTGGCCTCGAAACCCGTTGCCGCCAGCACCGCGCCGGTGACGCCTGCGTAGGCCGCCTGGCCGGTGACGAACGCTTTGCTCATGTGCCTGCGCTCCCCGTAGGGCGCATTGAGCGCCACGCTCTGCTGGACAGCCAGCGCGGCGGCGAACAGGTGACGGTTCTCGTCCAACCCGAGCAGCCGCGCACATGCGAACGCCGCGCCCAGCGAATGCAATGAGCCCGGATCGATTCCGTGGTTGCCCATCATGGGCGCGAGCCCCCCGGTCACCGAGATGACACGTGCGCCGACGTCGTAACCGAGGGCGACCGCATTCACCAGATCGCGGCCGGTGCAATACTGGCGTTCTGCCAGAGCAGCTGCTGCCGGAACAATGATCGCGGCCGGATGACCGGTGCCGAGGAAGTCCGACGTCGCATGCACGCTGTCGAACTCGTCAGCGTGGCCGGAGGTGCCGTTGGCGAGGGCAGCCAGGGGCGCTGAACATCGGTCGGGCGAGCCGAGCACCACCGACTGCGGTCTGCCGCCCATATCGGCGACATAGCGTCCGATGATCCGACCTGCCGGGAGCTCGGCTCCCACGAATCCGCAGGCGAGCTGGTCGAACACGATGAGCTTCGCACGATCGGCCACCTCCCCGGGTAGTGTTTCGTACTGGGTGGCAGTGGCGTAGCTCGCCAATGCGTAAGCGGCACTGCCGATCAGGGTATCTGCAGCGACTTCATGTTGTTTCAGCATTCTCTTCCGTATCTCTTCGTTGTGACGATGGCACAACATTCGGCAACGATCGCGGCCGGGGTCGATCGAGGCCCGCTCGACCGCGGCCGCAATCGCGTGGTGCGGTGGTTGGGTGGTTCAACAGCGCGGCGATCCAATCCACGCGGCCGAATCGGCATCACATCGCGCTACCGGAGTTCTTCCATTCGAGCGGCTTCTTCGTCAGCGCGGTCATGACCCTGTCGATCAGGAATCCTGCCAGCAGGAGCGTGATCAGCGCCGCGTACGTCCCCGCGGAATTGAACGACGACGCGTTACGTGCGACGAGGTAGCCCAGGCCCTGGTCGCCGGCGAGCATCTCGGCGACCACGACACCGACGATCGCCTGCGGTACCGCGAGCTTGAGGCCCGCGACGACCCACACCAACGCCGAGGGAAGTCGGACGCGCCACAGTACGTCCAGGGTCGATCCGCCCATGATGCGGACGGAGCTGATCAGCGACTGCTTCACTTCCCGGATACCGAAGAACGTGTTGAAGAAGATGAGAAAGAAGGCGATGACCGCGGAGGTGAGGATTCCGAGTGCTGACCCGATTCCGACCCACATGATGAAGAGCGGGATCAGGGCGTGCTTCGGCATGGTGTAGAGCGCGGTGATGAACGGTTCGAAGGTGTCGGCCAGCAACCGTGACTGCCCCAGAATCACACCGACCGCGATGCCTGCGGTTCCACCGGCCACCAGGCCCAGGGCCGCGTTACTGAATGTCGTGGTGGCGGCGTCGAGGATGACGCCATCAATGAGCCATTCCCAGATCAGCGGGAACACGTTCGATGGCGCACTGATCATGATGTCGTTGATCAGTCGACCGGATACGAGCTCCCAGGTGGCGAGCAGGACGGCGATCATAGCGATCTGGGCGGTGACAATTTTGGCCCGTCGCAGTCTGCGGGCGTGGGTGACCGGACCGTTCCGTTTCAACGACTGGGACGCCGGACCCGCCGGTGCGCGGAGGACTTGTGTGGTCATAAGAATTCACCTGTCTTGGTCAGGGGTTGAAGCTCGATGGATTCGTCACGCTCAAACGGTTGCCACGCGCGGATCACGCGCGCTTATGAGTCCTTCGTTCAACTCGCGCTCGAACCGGGCGTACTCGTCTGTGTAAGTGATGTTTTCGAGATCTCTGTCGTCACCGTAGGGAACCTGGAACTCGGCGACCAAGTGGCCGGGACGCCCTCCGCCGACGATCAGCACTCGGTCGGCCAGCTTCGCCGCCTCGGCAATGTCGTGAGTGACGAACACGACGGTTTGCTGCAGTCTCTTCACTGTTCGTCGCAGCTCGACGTGCATCTGGTGGCGGAGCTGGGCGTCGAGGGCCGCGAACGGCTCGTCCATCAAGAGCAGACGAGGATCGTAGATCATGCTTCGTGCGAGGAGTGCGCGGCGACGCATGCCACCGCTGAGCTGGCTCGGAAACAGACTTCCGGCTTCCGAGAGATCGAGGAGTGAGAGGTAGTACTCGACCTTCTCCTTGGTTTCGGACTTGCTCACTCCCCGCATTCGCAGAGGCAGACCGACATTTGCGTGTACTGGCATCCACGGGAGGAGCGTGTCATCCTGTGTCATGTAGCCGACATTGGTGTTGACACCGTTAATCTCGGCACCGTCGAAGCGGACGTATCCGCTCCGCGGGCTCAGCAGGCCGGCGGCAAGGTTGAGGATGGTGGTCTTACCACATCCGCTAGGTCCGAGCAGGACGACGAACTCGCCCGGCTCGACTTGCATTGTCACATTGTGCAGAACGTCTTCACGTTCGTCGAAACCAATCGCAAGGTCCCGCACCTCGAAGATCGGCCCGGTTGCGACGTTGGTAGATGGTGTTGCGTCGGCTCGCTTTGCACCGTCGACATATTTCGGCATGATCAGGCTCCTATGGTGTGTCTGGAGGTAGGCGTTCGCTCGAGCGCAGTCAGCTCTCTCCGCGCGCCACCGGGTTGATGATCTCCTCGTAATTTACTGAGGAATAGTCATGTTCGGAGAGAGGATCGAAGATTTCGACGAAGGTGTTCCAGTCCTCACGAGTGAACAGGTTGCCCTCGTGGTACGCCTTGACCGCTTCGCTCCATGAGATGTCGAACACCTGTTGATCCATACCGCTGTAGATGGAGTTCTTCAGGATCTGCCCCGTCTTCTGCGGCTCTTCCTTCGTCATCCGCGTCGCCTCGGCGAGCGCGTCACGGATGCGGTCGACGACTTCCGGGTTCTGCTCTATGAAACGAGTCGGCGCGAAAACGACATTGCACACGTAGCCGTCCAGCGCCGGAGCCTCACCGTTCGGCACCGAGATGAGCGTGGTGGCAGTACCTCTCGCCACGGCAACCTCGCCGGAACCGGCAGCAGCCCACGTTGCATCGTAGGTGCCCTGCTCGAGGCCTGCTCCTACTGCAGTCGTGGTGTCTGCAAGTGGAACTAGCGTTACGTCGCGGTCGGGGTCAAGTCCTGCGTGGGACAGCACCACGCGCAAAGCCGAATTTCCGGCCGAGCCCGTAACTCCTGCACCGATCTTCATTCCGCGAAGTGCCTGCACTCGTTCGTCTGGGCTGGCATTGACATCGACACCGAACCTCTCGATCGCGCTGTTCGAGACGACTAGGCTCTGGATGATGTCACTTATACCTGCGATTATCTGAAGATCCGCTCCGCCGATAACCGAGTCTACGAACGCGTTGGAGCCTGCGATCGCGATGTCGGCATCGCCGGAGAGAATCGCCGCGATCTGGTTCGAGCTTCCCGATCCAGCGATGTTCACTTGTTCGAAATTCAGGCCGTACCGCTCTGCGAAATCACCTCGAGTCAAGAGTGTTGCGGGCGCTGTGTTGAAGGACTGGCTGCTTGTGACTCGGACCGTCGTGATGCCGGCTTCGTCGACCTTCAGCGGTCCGGATTGAGAGCCGCAGGCCGTCAATGCAACCGCGAGCGCGGCAGGGATGGCCAGTATGGCCCACCGTCGGCGATGCATGATGTATCCACCTCTTGTCATCTCGAAAGGGGTAAGGAGAAATCGGTATGAGACCGGCTGCACGTCGGCTTTGTCGGTCTACCTGGAGAGGCAGGCGTCCATTCGAGCCCAGTCAGCTCTGTCCGCGCGCCACCGGGTTGACAAGGTCCTCGTAGTCGACTGCTGCGTAATCGTGTTCGGAATAGTCGTCGAAGATTTCGACGAACGAGTTCCAGTCCTCAGGTGTGAACTGGTTCCCTACGTGGTAGCCCTGCACGGCTTCGCTCCAGGCGAGGTCGAACACTGACTGATCCATGCCGCTGTAGATGGAGTTCTTCAGGATTCGTCCCGCGGCTTCCGGCTCCTCCTTCGTCATCCGCGTCGCCTCGGCGAGTGCCTCGCGGATGCGGTCGACGACCTCGGGGTTCTGCTCGATGAAGCGAGTGGGCGCGAAGATCACGTTGCACACGTAGCCGTCGAGAGCCGGCGCCTCCCCGGCAGGCACGGAAATGAGCGTGGCGGCGTTGCCCCGCGCCACGGCGACCTCGCCGGACCCCACGGGGGCCCACGTTGCGTCGAAGGTTCCCTGCTCCAGGCCTGCTGCCACCGCGCTACCGGTGTCGGCAAGTGGGACGAGGGTGACGTCGCGATCGGGGTCGAGTCCGGCATCGTTCAGTACGACGCGTAGTGAGGAATTTCCAGCGGAACCCGTCGGTCCCGCACCGATCTTCATTCCGCGCAGTGCCCGCACGCGGTCCCGCGGGTCGGCGTCGACGTCGACACCGAATCGCTCGGTCGCGTTGTTCGACACGACCAGGCTCTGGATGAGATCGCCGTCGCCGGCGATGATTTGAATGTCGGCGCCGCCGAGATACGCGTCGACCACGGTGTTGGATCCCGCGCCCGCGATGTCGGCATCGCCCGAGAGGATCGCCGCCATCTGGTTCGAACTACCGGATCCCGCAATGTCCACTCGCTCGAAGTCCAGGCCGAACTGTTTCGCGAAGTCACCTTCGACCAAGAGTGCGGGAAGAGCGGTGTTCAGGGACTGGGTGCTCGTGATTCGGACAGTCGTGATGCCATCCTCGTCGCTGTCCAGTTGCCCGGGCTGGGAGCCGCAGGCCGTCAATGCGACCGCGAGCGCGGCAGGAATGGCCAGTAAGGCCCATCGGCGATGCATGATGTATCCACCTCTTGTCATTTCGAAAGGGGGTAAGGAGTAATCGGTATGAGACCGGCTGCACGTTGGCTTTGTCGGTTTTTATCCGGGGAGGCAGGCGTTCACTCGAGCGCAGTCAGCTCTGTCCGCGGGCCACGGGGTTGATGATCTTCTCGTAATCCACTGCGGAATAGTCGTGTTCGGAGGATTCATCGAAGATGTCGACAAATGAGTTCCAGTCGTCACGAGTGAACAGGTTGCCCTCGTTGTATCCCTTGACGGCTTCGCTCCATGCGAGGTCGAATACCGTTTGATCCATGCCGCTGTAGACGGAGTTCTTCAGGAGCTCTCCCGCCTTCTCCGGCTCCTCCCTCGTCATCCGGGTGGCCTCGGCGAGTGCCTCGCGGATGCGGTCGACGACGTCCGGATTCTGCTCGATGAAGCGGGTGGGCGCGAAGGCCACATTGCAGACGTAGCCCTCCAGTGCCGGTGCTTCGCCGGCCGGCACCGAGATGACCGTGGTGGCGGTACCTCGCGCAACGGCAACCTCGCCGGAACCGATGGTTGCCCAGGTTGCATCGAAGGACCCCTGCTCGAGGCCCGCTGCCACTGCACTATTGGTGTCTGCGAGTGGAACGAGCGTGACGTCCCGGTCCGGGTCCAGTCCGGCATCGTTCAGCACCACGCGCAGAGCGGAATTGCCCGCCGAACCGGTCGGTCCCGCACCGATCTTCATCCCCCGCAGTGCCCGCACACGGTCCCGCGGGTCGGCATCGACATCGACACCGAATCGTTCGATCGCGTTGTTCGACACCACCAGGCTCTGAATGATGTCGCTGAGGCCTGCGAACATCTGAAGATCCGCTCCTCCGATCACCGAGTCCACGAACGCGTTGGAACCTGCGACCGCGATATCAGCGTCGCCCGAGAGGATCGCCGCGATCTGGTTCGAGCTTCCCGATCCGGCGATGTTGACCTGCTCGAAGTCCAGGCCGTACCTCTCCGCGAAATCACCTTGGACCAAGAGTGCCGCGGGCGCTGTGTTGAACGACTGCGTGCTCGTGATTCGGATTGTCGTGATTCCGTCCTCGTTGGCCTCCAGCTGCGCAGATCGAGCGCTGCAGGCCAACGAGGAAGTCGCAATCGCGGCGGACGCGACCAACAAGCACAGTCGGCGAAACATCACTTCTCACACCTCGTCTCATTTCGGGGGTGCGCAAGGAGAACTCGGTGCGAGGCCGGCTGTCCCTGGGCGTTGGTCGGACCGGAGCAGTTATCCGATGGACTTGTACTCGAGGTACTCCTCGACCCCGAAGCGGCCCGATTCGCGACCGATTCCGGACAGCCTGAACCCTCCGTGCGGTGCCTTCAGATTCACGGGCGAACCGTTGATGCGGATGCGTCCGGCGCGCAGCTTGCTCGCCAGCTTCTTCGCCCGATCGGCGTCGCCGGCCCAGATCGCCCCGGCCAGCCCGTACACGGAGTCGTTCGCGATCTGGAAGGCCTCTTCCTCAGTGTCGAACGGGATGATCACGACGACGGGCCCGAAGATTTCCTCCCGGGCGACTCGAAGCGAGTTGTCGCCGGAGAAGACGGTGGGGCGCACGAAGAATCCACGCTCGATGCCCTCGGGTGCCTCGGGACCGCCCGTCAGCAGACGCGCGCCCTCGTCGATTCCCAGCTGGATGTAGTCCCGCACGCGCTGGCGCTGCGCCGCGTTCGCAACCGGACCGAGCGTCGTGCGGGGGTCGTAGGGATCTCCCAGAACGAAGCTCTCCGCCGCACGGACCGCGAGCTGCTCGGCCTCCGCCAGTCGCGATCGCGGCACCAGGATCCGTGTGAGTGCGCCGCAGGCCTGCCCCGTGTTACGGAAGGAGTCCTCGATTCCGCGGGTGACCGCAGTCTCGAGGTCGGCGTCCTCGAGGATGATGTTCGCCGACTTGCCGCCGAGTTCCAGGCAGACCTTCTTGACCGACTGGGACGCCAACTCCATCACCCGGCGACCGGCGCGAACCGACCCCGTCAGCGACACCATGTCGACCAGCGGGTGCGTCACGAGCGCCTCACCGACCACCGGACCGGTTCCCGACACCAGGTTGAACACGCCGTCGGGAAGCCCCGCCTCCTCGACGACCTCCGCGAACAGGAACGAGCTCAGCGGAGCCAGTTCCGTCCCCTTCAGCACCACGGTGCATCCGGCGGCGAGCGCCGCCCCGGCCTTGAGACTCACCATCCGCATCGGACCGTTCCACGGCGTGATGGCGCCGACGACACCCGCGGCCGCACGGCACACCGTCGTGTCACCGACCTGCTCCGACCAGACGATGTCACGGAGGCTGTCCGCGGCGATCTCGAAGTCCTTGATCGCCGCACGTGCATGCGCGGCCTCCGCCATCTTGGCCGGGTATCCGAGCTCGGAGACGATGGTCTCGGTGATCTCGTCGACTCGCGCCTCCATGCCGCGCGCGATCTTGTGCAGCATGTCGGCGCGCTCGTCGATCGACGTCTGGGACCAGGCCGGAAACGCGTCCGCCGCCGCCTGCGCGGCGAGATCGACGTCCTCCGCAGTACCTGCCGGAATGGTCGCGATCGTCTCCTCCGAGATCGCACTGATGACGGGAATGACGTCGGCGCCCGCCGAAGGGACCCACTTACCGTTGATGAAGATCTGATCCTTGACGATCAACCGAAATCACTCCTGTGATGTGTTGTGACGCCGCGGGGCGGACAAGGCTGCCAGCACTCGGACACCCCGGCGAACGCAGATTATGAAGATGGCATACGACTCGGGCTTGGCCCTACCTCATCGTGTTCGCATATACGAACCTTTGATCGAGAGTGTGACCTTGAGCACGCTACGCGGATTCGGACAAACCTGTCAATGCCTCTCGCCGGTCGTTCGCTCGGACTCACGCAAAACCTAGGTAGCTACCGATGATGTAGCCGGATTGTGGGACCAGTTTTGCGGTGTTCGGATCGTATTTGCTTGCTTGATGTTTCGCGCCACGAGTTGCGCTGTGCCGATGAGGGCTCCGACGGCGGTGAGGTACGCGAATGGCGGCCGATCACAGGCGACCGGGAGTGGTTGTCGGGGTGGCGAATTCGGTCAGGCCGGTGCCCAGGACCCAGTCGCGGACCCAGGTGAGGAATTTCGCTGTGTCGAGTCCGTGGTTGCTGTAGCGGTGGGTGCCCTCGATCCGGAGGAGGAGGTCGCGGGTTTTCAGCCGGCGCAGGTCGTAGGTCACCTGCCCGGCGGACAACGTGCCGAGTCCAGTCCGCGCAGGGTGCGCAGGTCCGTGTTGGTGAAGCCGTTCGGGTGCAGCGGAAGACCAGCACCGCGGAGAGCAGGGCGTGGCTACGATGGTCAGCGAACCGAAAGCCTGGGACGTGGTCGGCGAGGGCGTTGGCGCCGGTGATCGGGTCGTGGCTGAAACGTTGGAGGCGCAGCCAGGCGTCGGTTTGGCGTGAAAGCCGATCTCCCGCAGAACGGTAGATGTGTCAATCGTCTACCAAGGCGGAGATCGCGGGTGTCGTTGATGGTGGTCTCGGTGCGCAGGGCGCGTCCCTGCTGCCCTTCTTCGAGAAACCGGTGTCGTCGACGATCAACGCCCCGGCCGGATCGCCAGGGCGCTCGACCACGTAGTCGCGCACCCTCTACGTCCCAGTCCGCCCGCCGCAGCAACGCTGTATCCCGTCCGGGCTCACCTCACACGCTCGGCCAGCGTCTACCGTCCTTACGGTCCAGACCCGTAACCAAACCCGCGACATACTCGCGGACCCCGGATGTGCGGTTCCGACATGACGAACCGTCCGGCGAACCTCTCATGCAACGCTCGGTCGTTCCGCGCACCGGCCATGCCTCTTTCGGATGGGCATGGATCAGCGCTCTGAGGCAAGGACGTCGCACAGGTCCCGATTGCGCGTCTCAGGGAGACCGATCGCGCTGAGCAGGCTGATCAGACACAGAACGGCCACGACGACACCGAACACAACAGCACCGTAGGCGGCCGTGATTGCACCACCGATGATCGGGGGCGTGGCCCCACCGAGGACAAGTCCGATGTTGTAGGCGAACGCGGAAGCCGTGTACCGGTACCGTGTGTCGAACAGTTCGGACAGCATGACGTTGATCGGACCGATCTCGAGCCCCGCGATGAACATCGTCACGCCCAGGAGCAACAGGTACACGCCGCCTGAGGCCGACTCCAAGATAGCGAAGACGAGTAGGGCCCAAACGACCGCGGCCGAGGTCGCCACGAGGAGGACCGGGCGCCGCCCAACTCGGTCCGACGCCGTCGCCCCAACCACCACGCCCAGAGCCCAGCACAGACCGCCCGCAATGCCGGCGGCGAGGACGGTGTTCCGGGTCAGACCGAGTTGCGCCGTGCCGATGTTCGCAAAGTAGGTCGCGCCAAGATAGGTGAAGGCCGCCTGCATGATCGAGATTCCTGCGACGAGGAACATCTGGCGCGGCTGGCACCGCCACGCTTCGACGAACGGCAACTTCGATCGTTCGTCGTCGCGGCTCGACTCGGCCTCCGCCTCGAACACGGGACTCTCGTCGATCTTCAGGCGGATGTACAGGCCGACGGCTATGAGCAGGCCACTCGCGAGGAACGGGATCCGCCATCCGAACGAGACGAATTGTTCATCGGAGAGGCCGACGCCAACCGCGAGCAGAGTCGCGTTCGCGAGAACGATCGAGAATCCTCCGCCCAGCGAGGTGAACATGGTCCAGAAGCCGCGCTTCCCAGCAGGCGCGCTCTCCGTGCTGAAAAGCGCCGCTCCCGCCAGCTCGCCCCCGGCGGCGATGCCTTGGACGATACGCAGGAGCACGATCAGGATCGGGGCTGCGATCCCGATCTGGTCTGCCGTCGGCGTGGCGCCGACCATGACCGTTGCGCATCCCATCAGCAACAGGGTCGTGACCAGCATTCGCTTGCGTCCGAGCCGGTCACCGAAGTGACCGAAGATCAACGCCCCGATGGGACGGGCGACGAACGCCACACCGAGCGTGCCGAAGGCCGCGATTGTGCCTGCCGCAGGGCCGAGCGCGGGAAAGAAGACCTTGTCGAACACCAAGGCCGCGGCTACGGCATACAATGTCAGGTCGTAGAATTCGATCACGGTGCCGGTGAAGCCCGCCAACGCGATCCGGCGCATCTGTCGGGAGGTACGGGCGGGCACGGTAGCCGCCGGCGTGGAATGTTTTCGCTGATCGGGGGGTGTAGAGGTCATGATCCTCCTCCTTGATCGGTGGGTTGGGTGCCGGTGATTGATCAACCCGCAATCAGCCTGTCCCGGTGGCACTTCCCAGTATCGAGCCGGATCCTGCGTTCACTCCGTAGGACAGACCACCCTCCGCACCGGGCCTGATTTTGAGACCCCTCGCCGATCAGGCTTTCGACACCGACGCCATCGGGCGGAAATCCGGCGGTCGTGGTGTCAGTAGCCGAAGGTGCCTTTCTCGACCACCGTGTGGTCGTGGCTGGGCAGCGGTTTCCAGCCAGTGCCCTTGAGGTGGGCGAGGCTGGCGTAGAAGGCACGGAGGTCCGTGAACCGCCCGGACGGCAGCGGCAGGGCGGCGCCTCCGTTGTCCCAGTTGTCGAAAGTGTCCACGCAGTCACCCGTGATGACGAAGGTGCCCTCGCCGGTGTCGACACGGACGCCCTGCGAGCCGGGCGAGTGCCCCGGCAACGGTAGGATGCCCAGTCCGGGCGCGATCTCAATTCCCCCATCCAGTGGGCGGACCCGATCCAGGAACCGGGCGAATGGCGGCACGAAGCCTGCCGTGATCCCGTAGGCCCGCAGATGCTCCGGACACGGCGCCGCGGCATAGCCCAGTTCGTCGCGTTGGACCAGGATCTCGGCGTTGCGGAACACGTCGTTGTTCGAGCAGTGGTCCCAGTGCAGGTGGGTGTTGATGACGAGGTCGACATCGTCGGCGCGCACGCCCAGGCGGGCCAGGGCGTTCTCCATGCGATCCGCCTCCTTCACCGCGTATCCGAAGGGGATCATGCGACGGATCTGTTCTTCGTTCGCCGGACCGCCGGTGTCCACCACCACGGTCCGGTCGCCCGACCTCAGCACGAACATCACCAGCGGGATGCTGAGAATCCGCTGGGAATGGTCCTTGAGGTAGATCTGCTCGGCAGGGATGTCGCGGAGCTCACCGAGCTTCACGGCATCGATGACCCACTTCGTCGTCGTCATCTGCGAAACGGCCTTTCCACCCGTCCTGGACTCCCGATCTCGGCGGTCAAAGCCTCGGCCGCGCGGACGTAATCCGTTGGCCGAACAATGCATTCGACCCATTTGCCGACAAGCCGATGAACTTTGCACCGGAGAAGCTCCTCGATGCCGGCAGGCCGTAGTTCGGCAAGTCGCCTTCGATCGGGAGTGCAGGACGTGCGGTGTCGAACGATTAAGGTGCTTATGATCCGGATGGTCGTGATGCCGTCAAAGTCGCTTCTCCAGCGGCCCGGATCGAGAGCTACGAACAGCTGCTCCGTTCGCGTGTCGGACCGGAGCAGTTATCCGATGGACTTGTACTCGAGGTACTCCTCGACCCCGAAGCGGCCCGATTCGCGACCGATTCCGGACAGCCTGAACCCTCCGTGCGGTGCCTTCAGATTCACGGGCGAACCGTTGATGCGGATGCGTCCGGCGCGCAGCTTGCTCGCCAGCTTCTTCGCCCGATCGGCGTCGCCGGCCCAGATCGCCCCGGCCAGCCCGTACACGGAGTCGTTCGCGATCTGGAAGGCCTCTTCCTCAGTGTCGAACGGGATGATCACGACGACGGGCCCGAAGATTTCCTCCCGGGCGACTCGAAGCGAGTTGTCGCCGGAGAAGACGGTGGGGCGCACGAAGAATCCACGCTCGATGCCCTCGGGTGCCTCGGGACCGCCCGTCAGCAGACGCGCGCCCTCGTCGATTCCCAGCTGGATGTAGTCCCGCACGCGCTGGCGCTGCGCCGCGTTCGCAACCGGACCGAGCGTCGTGCGGGGGTCGTAGGGATCTCCCAGAACGAAGCTCTCCGCCGCACGGACCGCGAGCTGCTCGGCCTCCGCCAGTCGCGATCGCGGCACCAGGATCCGTGTGAGTGCGCCGCAGGCCTGCCCCGTGTTACGGAAGGAGTCCTCGATTCCGCGGGTGACCGCAGTCTCGAGGTCGGCGTCCTCGAGGATGATGTTCGCCGACTTGCCGCCGAGTTCCAGGCAGACCTTCTTGACCGACTGGGACGCCAACTCCATCACCCGGCGACCGGCGCGAACCGACCCCGTCAGCGACACCATGTCGACCAGCGGGTGCGTCACGAGCGCCTCACCGACCACCGGACCGGTTCCCGACACCAGGTTGAACACGCCGTCGGGAAGCCCCGCCTCCTCGACGACCTCCGCGAACAGGAACGAGCTCAGCGGAGCCAGTTCCGTCCCCTTCAGCACCACGGTGCATCCGGCGGCGAGCGCCGCCCCGGCCTTGAGACTCACCATCCGCATCGGACCGTTCCACGGCGTGATGGCGCCGACGACACCCGCGGCCGCACGGCACACCGTCGTGTCACCGACCTGCTCCGACCAGACGATGTCACGGAGGCTGTCCGCGGCGATCTCGAAGTCCTTGATCGCCGCACGTGCATGCGCGGCCTCCGCCATCTTGGCCGGGTATCCGAGCTCGGAGACGATGGTCTCGGTGATCTCGTCGACTCGCGCCTCCATGCCGCGCGCGATCTTGTGCAGCATGTCGGCGCGCTCGTCGATCGACGTCTGGGACCAGGCCGGAAACGCGTCCGCCGCCGCCTGCGCGGCGAGATCGACGTCCTCCGCAGTACCTGCCGGAATGGTCGCGATCGTCTCCTCCGAGATCGCACTGATGACGGGAATGACGTCGGCGCCCGCCGAAGGGACCCACTTACCGTTGATGAAGATCTGATCCTTGACGATCAACCGAAATCACTCCTGTGATGTGTTGTGACGCCGGGGCGGACAAGGCTGCCAGCACTCGGACACCCCGGCGAACGCAGATTATGAAGATGGCATACGACTCGGGCTTGGCCCTACCTCATCGTGTTCGCATATACGAACCTTTGATCGAGAGTGTGTCCTTGCGCACGCTACGCGGAGAGGAACAAAGCTGTCAATGCCCGCCCGTCACCCATTAGCACTGCACGCGAGAATTTGTGCCGCGCCCCTTGGATCCATGCGCTACACAACCCGTGCCGTTGCGGCCGCGGGGGTTGACGAACCCTCGTCGCCCCGCGATGACATGCCGAACCTGTAGTTCGATCGCAACCCTTCCCGTGAGCCTGTTGACGAGTGACAGCCACCACAGCTACGGTCAATCCTCGTTCCCCTTTAGGAACTCTTGTTCGTATATAGGATCATCGAAGGGAAGTCCGCAGATGAAAGTAGGGTTCATCGGCCTCGGCGGCATGGGGTCGGGCATGGCCCACAACCTCCTCGACGCCGGATACGACCTCGTCGTGCACGACATCAAGCGGGAAAGCGGGCAGCCGTTCGAGCAGGCAGGCGCAAGCTGGGCAGACAGTGTCGCCGAGCTCGGTCGGCAGGTCGACATCGTGTTCACCTCACTGCCCGGTCCTGTGGAAATGCAAGAGGTCGGCCTCGGCAAGGACGGCCTGCTGAGCACGCTGCGGACCGGAAGCGCCTGGTTCGACCTGACGACGAATTCCCCCGCCGTCGTGCGGGAGGTGCACGCAACCTGCGCCGACCATGGCGTCGAACTGTTCGATGCGCCGGTCAGCGGTGGACCCAAGGGGGCACGGACGGGGAAGCTCGCCATCTACGTCGGCGGAAGTCAGACGGCATTCGACCAGCACAAGCAGGTGCTCGATGCCATCGGTGACCAGATCCTCTATGTCGGCGAGATCGGTGCGGGCAACACGGCCAAGCTCGTGCACAACTGCGCGAGCATCACGATCCGCCGTGCCATCGCCGAGGTGTTCACGATGGGCGTCAAGGCCGGAGTCGAGCCGGCGGCCCTCTGGCACGCAGTGCGGCAAGGGGCCATCGGACGTGCGCGAACGTTCGACCGCATCGGCGATCGGTACCTTCAATCCGCTTACGACCCGCCGTCCTTCGCGTTGGCCCTCGCCAACAAGGACCTTCGCCTGGCCCTCGAACTGGCCGACCAGCTCGGTGTGCCCATGGCGTGCGCGGAAGTTGCGCAGGCCGACTTCGCCGAGGCGCTCGCCCGGGGATGGGGGCATCGCGACTCCCAGTCGCCGATGCATCTGCAGAACGAGCGAGCGAACGTGACGATCAAGCTCTCCGCAGAAGAAGTACAGGAAGTCCTCGATCGCGGCTGACCAGCCGCCCGTTCACAACATCAGGAGAAGCATTGGAAGCCAACGAGACCGGACGTCGCATCATGAGCGAACTCATGGGTGCGGACTACGTCGAGAAGAAGGACCAGACCCGCAACGACTTCAATGACGTCATCCACGACTACTCCATCGAGGTCTGCTTCGGCCGGATCTGGGCCCGCGAGGGCATCGACCGCAAGCAACGGAGCATCGTCAACATTGCCATGCTGACCGCGCTCAATCGCCCGGCTCAGCTCGCCCACCACGTCGAAGGCGCGCTCACCAACGGCTGCACGGTCACCGAGATCCAGGAAGTGCTGCTGCAGGCGGCCGTCTATTGCGGACTTCCGGCGGCGGGTGAAGCGTTCCGCATCGCAGAGAACGTGCTGCGCGAACACGGCCACCTCGACTGACGTAGCGTCACCGAGCCCTCGGGCCGCCCCTCCCGTCCATCCGCCACAACTTCTCTACGACACTTCCGGCGCTGGGTCATGTGACTCGTCGGCAGCAAGGAGATCTAATGACCCACTCGCAGGAGAAGGTCCACTCACCAAGCCCCACCCCCGGATCCTCCAAGGGTAAGGCCAATCCGCCGGGCATGAAGAAGGTCGCCGCGGCGAGCTTCATCGGAACCGTGATCGAGTTCTACGACTACAACATCTACGGTGTCGCCGCGGCGCTCGTATTCCCGACCGTGTTCTTCCCCGCCCTGGGTGCGGTGGCGGGCACGGTGGCATCCTTCGCCACCCTCGGTGTGGCCTTCGTGGCACGGCCGTTCGGCAGCATCCTGTTCGGTCACTTCGGTGACCGACTGGGCCGGAAGAAGACTCTGATCGTCACGATGCTGCTGATGGGCGTGGCGACTCTGCTCGTCGGGCTGATGCCGACCGCGGGTCAGATCGGTGTCGCCGCACCGATTCTCATCGTCGTGCTGCGGATCCTGCAGGGCCTCGCGGCGGGTGGCGAATGGGGCGGGGCGGTGCTCTTCGTCTCGGAGCACGCCCCCAAGTCGAAGCGTGGGTTCTGGGCGATGTTCCCGTCACTGGGCGGCGGCGGGGCGATCATCCTGGCCAACGCCACGTTCTTCGGGACCGCCGTCGGAATGAGCGATGAGACCTTCCTCGCGTGGGGTTGGCGAGTCCCGTTCCTGGCCAGCATCCTTCTGATCGTGGTCGGGCTGTGGGTTCGACTGAGTATCGACGAGACACCGGTGTTCGCGAAGCAGATCAAGCAGCACGGGGCGGCACGTACACCCTTCCTGGATGCGTTCAAGAGCCAGCCGAAGCAGGTCCTGCTGGCAACCGGCACTGCAGCGATGACGCTGTCGTTGACCTACATCGGTGGTACCTACTTGATCAGCTATGGCACCAAAATTCTCGAACTGCCGCGTCCGTTCGTCCTCAGCGTCGCGGTCGTCGGTGGCTTCGCGATCTCCGTTGCGGTCATCCTCGGCGCCGTCCTGTCCGATCGAATCGGTCGGCGCCGCATGATCATGACGGCTGCGTGTCTCGCGATCGTCTGGACACTGATGCTGTTCCCGATCCTCGAAACACGGTCATTGTTCGCTTTCGCACTCGGTGTTCCGGTGACCATGTTCATCTCGGGTCTGGCGACGGGTCCCCTCGGAGCCTTCCTCTCCGAGCTGTTCCACACGCGCTACCGCTACACCGCGACCGGCCTGAGCTACAGTCTGGCCGGCATGCTCGGTGGGGCGATTCCCCCGCTCATCGCGACGCCCATCATCGCTGCCTGGGGCGGATTCGCCTTCGGTCTCGTCATGGCCGGTCTGGCGGTGGTGAGTTTGATCTGCGTCCTGGTGATCGGCGAGACGAAGCAACTGGATCTCGACCGCGAAGACGGCGTCCCCGTTTCGTGACGAATCCGTAGACAGCAGACTGCCTCCGGTCCTTCATCGGGACCGGGGGCAGTCCGCGTCGATGGCCATGAGCACGCTATGAAGGGAGCTGACGATGAACTCCGACTCCGCGCACAGAAGCGACACGGGTGGGCGGCGCCGCCTGATCCTCCTACGGCACGGGGAAAGCGCGTGGAACGCCGCCGATCGGTTCGCCGGGTGGGTCGATGTCCCGCTGACCGACGCGGGGCGGGCCGAGGCCCACCGATCCGGTGAGCTGATCCGTCAGGCCGGCCTGTTCCCGGATGTCGTGCACACGTCGCTGCTTCGGCGTGCTGTCGCGACGGCCGACGAGGTGCTCGACGCTGCCGAACGTCACTGGATTCCCGTCCATCGCAGTTGGCGGCTCAACGAGCGGCACTACGGAGACCTCCAAGGGCGAACCCGGGAAGATGTCCGCGCCCAGTTCGGCGACGTCCGCTTCATGCTGTGGCGACGCTCCTACAACGTTGCACCACCCGCGATTCGACCAGGTAGCGCCTTCTCACAGCACGGCGATCCCCGCTACCGCGCGTTGGGCATCGATGTGCCCTCTGCGGAGTCGCTGCAGGACGTGCAGAACCGGCTACTTCCCTACTGGGAGAAGGCGGTCGTCCCCGACCTGGTGCGTGGCCGAACAACATTGGTCGTCTCCCACGGTAACGCCCTGCGTGCGCTGATCATGCACCTCGACCGCCTGACTGACGACGACATCGGCACAGTGAACATTCCGACCGGAATCCCGATTCGATACGACTTGGACGACACTCTGCGCCCGGTCGTCCCCGGAGGCGTCGTCATGGAACCCACCCACGCGGGTTAAACGAGGTCACGCGCCTCGAACAGGAGCTCCACCACGGCCGTGGGGTCGGTGACCATCGCGTTGTGAGAGGTCTGCAGTACCCGGTAGTGGAAGCGAGGATCGGTCGCACTGCGTTCTCGGGCTCGCTCAAGCAGATGGGGTTCGAGTGACGAGGGGACGCACTCGACGAACATCCCGGGATGACGCCAGAGCCGGTCGGTGGCTCCGATCCGATCCTGATAGGTCTTCAGGGGTTGAGCGGTCATTCGACTGTTCGCCCACGCGACGTCGTCCGGCTCCGTCACGCCGTATCGACTCGCGTCGGCCGGGGGGATGTACCAGGAGTCTCCGTGCTCGTCGGCCAGCGCGGTCATCGCCGCGGCACGCGATTCACCGTTCAGGTCGAAGACCGACTCCCCGTCGCGGGGCACGAGTGCGTCGAGCAGGACGACGGTCTTCACACGGTCGGAGATGACCTCCATCGCACCGGTGACGACCATGCCGCCGTAGCTGTGTCCGACGAGCACGGCGTCTCGGATGTCTTCGTAGGTGAAGGTCGCGACAAGATCCTGGATATGGGTGTCGAGGCCGATCTGCGGGCTCAGAAGATGGGATCGATCGCCGAGCCCGGTCAGCGTCGGTGTGTGGACCTCGTGGCCACCCTGACGGAGAAGCGTGGCGACACGCCGCCAACACCACCCGCCGTGGCGACCGCCGTGCAGCAGCACGAAGGGTGTCGATCCTGGTGAAGAGGCCGCTTCCATCGCAGCTTCCCTTTCTCGAGTCACTACAGCAGAAGTGTGATGTGCGCACAGCGGTGCCATGCGGCACGAGCTCTGGGAGTCAGCGCTCAGCGCGGGGACCCGATCCGCTGCTGCCATCCGTCGACGTGGTCGAGCAGCAGTTTCCTCAGTTCCTGCTCGCGTGGCAGCATGTCGGCGCTCGCACCGACCAGAGTCACTTCGGCAACAGCTTTCCCGGCCTTGTTCCGAACCACCGTGGCCAGCGCGAACCGAGTACCGCCGTGGAGAGTGTTCCGGGCGACGCGGGTGCGCTTGATCTCGTCGTATTCGCTGAGGAAGGTGTCGACGAGCGCCGCTTCGTCGCTCCCGCACCGGCGAAGGTAGGCGTCCATCTGGCTCGCCGGCTGGTCGGCCAGCAGTGCCTTTCCGCCGGCGGTCTCGAGCAGCCGCCGGCGGATGTTCTTGCGGGCGCCGAACCCGGCGAGGAGATCCGCACCGATCTCGGAGACATAGATGAGGTTGTCGCCGGCTTGAACGCCGAGAAACACGGTCACGCCGGTCGCCTCGTGCAGCGCCTGGAGGTCGGCGTCGGTGACCGATCCGGCACGGAGGTGTCCACTTGCCAGTGTCAGCCCGTGCAGGGCCGGACCGATGTAGAACCGGTTGTTGTCCTGGTGGAGCCATCCGGCAGCGACCAGCCCCCGAATGAAACCGTGTACCGAACTCTTCGGAGCGTCCAACGCTCGGGACAGCTCGGCGAAGGTCATCCCCGGGTTGTAGACAACCTCTTCGAGGATGCGTGTGACACGGTCGATCGTCCGGTGGTTCTGGGGACCTCGGTCCACGCGGTCGCTCGAAGAATCGCTCACGGTCACAATTTAACCCCATCCATTCGTGGTATCCGGCCGCTGCAGCCTTTCATCTCAGGCTCCGACGAATACCGGGGGACGCTTGGCGATCGAAGCCGCAATGCCCTCGTGCAGATCAGCGGTCGCCAGCAGCATCGTCTGCGCGGTGGCTTCCTCGTCCAAGGCCGCCGTTACCTGCGCGGCGAGAGAGCGGCGCATCGTGGACCTGATGGCAACCAGAGACAGCGGTGAGGACTCCGCGATCTCGGTTGCCCACTCGATCGCGGCCTCACGGGGATCACCGGCGCTGACCCGATCACACAATCCGATCGCCAGAGCCTCGTCCGCACCGACGTTGCGGCCGGTGTACAGCAGGTCCAGTGCCTTCTGCTGGCCGACGACCGCGGGAAGGGTGACAGACAGCCCGAAGCCGTGATGAAAGCCGAGTCTCGCGAAGTTCGCGGTCAGCCTGGCGTCCTTGCCCGCAACGCGGAAGTCCGCGGCCAACGCGAGGCCGAGCCCACCTCCGACCGCCGCGCCCTGGACTGCCGCGACGATGGGCTTTCGGGTGGTGAACAGCGACGACGCCGCGCGGTAGACCCGGCGAAGGATGTGTTGGTCCACTCCCCGGAGATCGGCGCCCGCACAGAAGTTCCGTCCCTGTGAGCAGAGGACGATCGCACGAACACCGGCGACGGAGTCGAAGTGCACGAGTGCCTCACCGATGTCGCTCAGACTGGCCTCGTCGAAGAAGTTGTGCGGTCCTCGCTGTACTTCGACGATGCCTACCCGTCCCTGGGTGTGGGCTGCAACCACGCTGGTCATCGGACCTCCTCGAGGAGCTGTCGTGCGGCGGCAACGACCGCCTTCTTGTCGATCTTGCCTGCGTGGTTGACCGGGAAGGGCTCGCGGTGTGGGACCCAGCGGCTCGGGATCGCGAAGGATGCGATCCGGCCGCGCAGCTGTCCTGCCAGGGTGTCCGGATCCAGGTCACGGGTGAGAACGACCGCCGCCATGACCTCCTCACCCAGATCCGGGTGGGGCATCCCGAACACGACGGCGTCTGCCACGTCCGGCAAGGCCGTCAGAGCCGCTTCGACTGCTGCGGGGGCGATGTTCTCACCGCCACGGATGATCATCTCCTTCGACCGTCCGGTGATGAACAGGTATCCGTCGTCGTCCAGACGTCCCAGGTCACCGGTGTGCAGCCAGCCGTCGGTGTCGATCGGCGCTTCCTCTTCCCCCAGGTACCCGAGCATCTGGGTCGGGCTCCGCAGGAGGATTTCCCCGTCCGTGAACTCGGTAGCCGGTGCGATCGTGATTTCGACGCACGGCAGAGCCCGTCCGGTGGTTCCGGGGCGCTCGACGGTGTCGGCTCCCGAGGCCGCGACGCCTTGTCCGCCGTTCTCGGTCAGCCCGTAGCCGGTGGCGATTCGCGGCTCCACACCGGAGAGCCCGGTGCGGATGCGTTCGACGAACTCCGGGGTCATCGGGGCGCCGCCGACAGTCAACGACCTCAGCGTGGTCAGGTTGCGGGTCCGAACATCCGGGTGCTCGAGAACACGGGAGACCATGGTCGGCACCGCGCTCCACCGCTGGACGCGCCACTGCTCGATCAGTCGCATTGCCTCGGCGGGATCGAACCGGCCTGCCGGCATCACCAGCGTGTCCCCGACGCAGATCGCCCGCAGGAGGGTCTGCACTCCGCCGACATGGAACATGGGTCCGGTGTGCAGGGCGGGCTGGCCGGTCGATTCGTCGACCTGATGCGGCAACCGCCGGGTGATGTGCAGAAGCATCTGCAGGCCCGCGAGCAGTGACCGGTGGGAGAGGACGGCGGCCTTGGGGCGGCCCGAGGTTCCCGACGTGAAGATGATCGTCGCCGGGGAGTTCTCGTCGATGTCGACGACGGACGCTTCCGGCTGTGTCTCCGAGTCGGTCTCGGACTGGAAATGCCAGGGGAGCAACTGCCACTGGGACGGCACCCGGTCGACGACGCGTTCGTCGGCGATCACCAAAGCGGGGACGACCGTCTCCAGCGAGTCGGCGAGTTCGTTCTCGCTCCACCAGGCGTTGCCCAGAACCGCGACGCCTCCGGCGGCGACGGTCGCCCAGAAGTTCACGATCCATTCCGGGCTGTTCCAGCCGAGGATCACCACGCGGTCGCCAGTGGTGATGCCGCATGCCCGCAGTTCCGCGGTGCGGTTCCGAACTGCCTGATGGAACTGGGCGAAGGTCATCACGCGTTCGCCCTGGACGATGTGTGCACGGTCGTTCCAGCGATCCGCGAAAGGCAACAGCGATCCGAGGTTGCGTGGGCGTTCCGCGTACATGCGGAACGCCCGGCCGTCGACGGCAACGGGAACGATCGACGTTCCCCAGGCCGTGGTGGGTTCGGGGGTCACTGGGCGTTCCCCTCTGCATCGGTCGCGCGGTGCGGCAGGCGGATGACGGCGGAGCCAGGCATCACGGACTGATCGCGCTGATTGGTTGCCCAGGTCTCGACGTGGACGACGTGGTCGCCGGCGTCGTCGATGAGCTTGTCGGTGATCCGGCCGCCGAGTCGGACGACATCGGACAGGTAGACGTGGGAGCGGTACTGACCGTGGATCGACTTGAGGAAGGCGTCGTCTCCCATCCAGTTCGTCAGTTGGTGGATCTGCCAGGAAGTGCGCTGGATTCCGACGTCGTAGGCGACCTGGGCGCCCTGCAGGCGGGCCGCGTAGTCGTTGTAGTGCACGGAGTAGACGGGCTCGAGCGCGCTGGTCGACGGGTCGCGGAAGGCCCACTTGGGGTGCTTCTTGTAGCGGCGCAGCGCGACACCGTGGGCGGCGATGCGCGGGATCGGTGCGGCACCTGCGGCGACGAACGCGATCTCGTCGGTCAGTCCGATCGGGCCCTTGGTGATCACGTCGAGGTCGTCACCGACCTGAACGTCGTCCCAGTAGCGCGGTTCGGCACCACGCGGCGCCTCGGCGAGGATGTCCGACTCGATCCGTTCGAGCTCGGCCTCGGTCCAGGGGTGTGGAAGTTCGACCTTGCGGGACTCACGCTTCGCTTGCATCTCGGTGCGCTCGAACCGCATCCGCGAGCAGATGAATGTTGCGGCGAGCTCGTCGTTCTGGTTGCGGTACTCCTGCCGCAGGTAGTCCTTGATCCGTCGGCCGGCGAAGTTACTTGCGTCGGTCGGGCCGTCGAACCCGTCGAAAACCACCTTCGCGGTGATCTTGTCGTCGACGCGGATCGGCTCGTGGAAATTGATGGTGGTCTCACAATGGAATCCGCCGAGGCCGGGCCATCCGACCTGCACCGAACCCAGGCAGGCGAAGATGAACGACGGCGGAGCGATGATTCCCTTGTGCACTGTGGTCGACGCATACTCCTCGTCGGTCCACAGCGGGTTGTCGTCACCGATGCCTTCGCAGAAGCGCAGGATGGCCAATCGTGTTGCGTACTCGTTGTTCACCGCCGAGGCGGTGCGCAGTTCGGTGCCGATCAGTGCGCGCATGTTGTCGAGCATCTCGTCGGTGAACTTTGCCTGCGCGAGTTCGCGCCCGATCTGGGGGTCCTGTGTCTGGGTCATGGTTCTCCTTGTGGATGTATGAGCCTGCGGTGAGTTGGCTGCGGCCTTTCCGGCTGGGTCAGCTCAGGGTTGAGACGACCGACTTCGTCTCGAGGTAGTTCTCCATCGCCTCGGGACCGCTCTCACGACCCCATCCCGACTGGCGATAGCCGCCGGCAGGCATGTGCACTCCGCCGGCGCGATGCACGTTGATGCCCACGCGCCCGGCACGCAGTCGCCGCGCGATCGAGTGGCCGACTCCGCCGTCGCGTGTCCACACGCTCGAGGCCAGCCCGAACGAGCTGTCGTTTGCGAGGGCGACGGCCTCGTCGACATCGGAGAACGGCATCACCCCGAGGACGGGTCCGAAGATTTCCTCGCGCATGACGGCCATCGTCTGGTCGACGTCGGCCAAGACGGTGGGCTCGAAGAAGTAGCCCTTGTCGCCGATTCGGTTGCCGCCGGACACGACGCGGGCGCCGGCCTCACGGCCACCGTCGACGTATGCGGTGACGCGTTCGAGTTGTTTGCGGGAGATCAACGGACCGAGATCGACGTCCGGGTCCGCTCCGTAGCCGATGCGCAGTCGACGGCCTTCTTCCGCGACACCTTCGACGACCTGGTCGAAGACCGCTTCGTGAACGAACAGTCGGGTACCCGCGGCGCAGACCTGGCCGGTGTTCCAGAAGACCGCGCCTGCCACTCCGGGAATCGCGGCCGTGAGATCGGCGTCCGGCATGACTATGACCGGTGACTTGCCGCCGAGTTCGAGGGACAGTTTCTTGATGTTGCCGGCACCGGCATGGATGATCGAGCGTCCGACTTCGGTCGAGCCGGTGAAGGCCACGGCATCGACGTCGTCGTGCTCGGCCAGCGCGGCTCCGACGGTCGAGCCGGGGCCGGTGACGATGTTGACCACACCCGCAGGGACGCCGGCTGCGAAGAGGATCTGTCCCAGCCACAGCGCGGTGAGTGGGGTTTCGGCGGCCGGCTTGAGGACGCAGGTGCATCCGGCGGCGAGGGCGGGGGCGAGTTTCTTCGATGCCGAGATCAGCGGGGCGTTCCAGGGCACGATCATCGCCACCACGCCGACCGGTTCTCGTAGCGTGTAGCCCTGGATGCGCCGTTCGGCAGGGCCTAGGTCGGCGGTGCGACCGTGGGTCTTGTCTGCCCATCCTGCGTAGTACTGGAACTGCGCGGCCGCTTCGAGCACCATGGCGCGGGCTTGGGGAACCGGGATTCCCATGTCCTGGCTCTCGAGCTTGGCCAGTTCGTCGGCCGAGGCCTTGATCAGCTCGGAGGCCCGCCACAGGATCGCACCCCGCTGTTGCGCCGGCAGCTTCATCCACCGCTCTTCGTCGAAGGCACGTCGGGCGGCCGTAACCGCAACCTCGGCATCCTTTTCCGAACCGAGCGCGACGTCCGCGATCTTCTCTCCCGTTCCCGGGTCGTAGGTCGGAAACGTCTGCCCCGAGATCGACGAGAGCCAACTCCCGTCGATGAGCATCGGTGCGGGCCCGTTATCTGCCTGCAGGGGAAAGGACCAGCTCTGCGGCTGTGTCGTCATGAACGTCTCTCCTTGTGAATGGACGGCCGGTTCTGTAGTGCAGACCGGCTGGACGTGACGGTGTTCTCGTGTCGGCGGCACTCGCTGGCGTAAGGTCAACAAAATGCGATAGTTCGTATATTAGAACTTTTGGTTGTATTTGGGAACACCCACGGGCAAAGAAATCCCCGAACCGGGCGACACGCAGGCGAAGCGTGTGGTCCGAGCTTGCGCTACCAGGCTTGATCGAGGATGCTGCGCAGCCCGTCGCGATCAGCAGGACGCGGGACCGCGGTAAGGGCCCAGTCGTGCAGTGTGTGCTCGACAATGTCCGGCAGGTCGGCCTGCTCGATGCCGACATCGCGAAGTCGTAGCGGAATTCGCGCAGAGGCCAACACCGCTTCGATGGCGGTGATGGCATCGGCCGGTGAATCGGCTCCCCACTCACCCAGCAGACGCGCGATCCGAGTCAGGGCCTCGTCGGTCACGCCGAGATTGAAACGCATCGTGTGCGGCAACAGAAGGGCTTCGACGACGCCGTTTCCCACCGTCGACCGCGGCCCCACCGCATGTGAAAGCGCTTGCGCCAACCCCGTTCCGGCGTGATCGCTGCCTTGCCCCGCGAGGAGCGCGCCGAACATCAACTGGACGGCGGTCTCGGCGTCGGGCCGGTCGCCGACACGGCCCAGCCACGTCGTCAACACGGTCAGTGCGTGGCCGAGCAATGCTTCGGCCAGCGGGTTCCCGCCCGTCGACTGCATCCCGTCCACTGCCAACGCGAGGGCGTTGAGCGACGACGAACGAATCAGCGGCGCCGGCGCGGTCAATGCCACCACCGGATCGAACACGACACCCGCCGCGCGCCCCTTCGGATCGAACAGCGCCAGCCTCTCCCCTGTCGCGGGATCCCTCACAGCGGCGCCGGCCTTGGCGTAGGCGGTCGTCGGCGTGGACGGGACGACCCACATCGGAACCTTCGGGGCAGACAGGCGCGGACTGATCATCCGGCCGTCGTCCGCGCGCCGGGTGCACAAGTCGCGGGCATCCCCCTTCTCACCCGCCAGAATCACCGCTGCCCGCGCGGTGACGACCGCGGAGCCGCCGCCCAGCGCCACGACTGCAGTCGCCCCGGAGTCGATCAGCACATCGCGTGCCTTCTCCACAGACGGCAACGGGCTGTGTTCGCGCACCTCGCTGAAGCGCGCCACCAACCGTTCTCCGATGGCCGATTCCACGCGACGAAGCGCCTCGTCGTGAGCCAGCATCGAGGCGCCACAGACCAGCATCACGCGCTGGGGGCTGGGACGATCGAGTTCTTTCGACAGCAGGTCGAGGGCGTTCTCACCCGAGTAGGTGCGAAACGCCGGGGTCGTGTGCCGCACGGCCAACACGGTCATGGGGAGCCTTCCGAGGTCGGTGAGTTCTAGACGTCTTCTCCGTCCCGAGCGTAGCGGCGTTGTTCTTATATAGGAACCCTATGTCGTATATGCAATCATACTGACGGCTGTCGGCAGTGCAGAAAGGAAGGAGCTACCCCGAGCATGGTCGAGAATCGACTCTTTCCACCCCGACCTTCGGACCCATGTTGCGCGAGAGCGCGACCCCGACAACCAGCACGAACGCCGTTGCGGCAATGAACCAACCCATTCGATGCAGTCCGGCATCGTCGATTTCGTGACCGGCAGTCACCTGAAGCACCACCACCGAGAGGTTGGCCCCGATGAACGCCATCGTGCGGAACATGCCGATAGCAGTGCCGACTTCCTCGACCGAGGTCACCGAATTGACCAGGCTCTGATTGCCGATGTTGTTGAATCCGTTGGGAATGCCGAGTACCGCAGCGACAAGCAGCAACACCAGCAAGGGTGCCGTCGAACGCTCGACGGACGCAATCAGCACTCCCCCGATCATCAGAGCGATCGTGCCGACGAGAAGGGTCGCCCGTGCCCCCGCCCTCCGGTAGACACGAGACCCGACGATCGTGGAGAAGACGCTGACCCCCGCGACCGGCAGCATCGTCAGGCCGGCTTCGATCGCACTCATCCCCCGCACATACTGCAGCCACTGGGGGATGCCGAAGAACACGCAGTAGAAGCAGGTATAGGTGACCAGTGTCCGGCCAAGCGTGTTACTGAGCGCACGGTTGCGTACCAGTGCACGAACATCGAAAAAGGGTTCGGGCGCTCGCCATTCCCACCAGACGAACAAGGCGAGTCCGCTTCCGGCCACAGGCAGTAGCCACCACGAGGGACTGTCGCGAAGCGAGACGAGTAGCAACATCAGCGAGGTGATCGCGACGAGGAACATCCCGATTCCGACAACATCGAGCGCATGGAGCGCTCCGCGTACCGACGCCGGGTGTCCGCCGGCGAACCCGACATCCGCATGCATGACAGCGATAGCACTGAGCAACACGACGGGAAGGTTCACCCACAGAATGGACTGCCATCCGAAGGTACCCACGAGCAAGCCGCCGATCGTGGGCCCGAGGGCAGCGACGGACTGGCCGCACACCACCAGCGTGGTGAGCGCGGTGCGCGACTGCCGCCCGTAACGCTGCGCATAGCTACGGATCATTGTCATCGCGTTGGGCATGTGCGCCGAAATACCGCAGCCAAGAAGAACGTACGCGACAATCAGCCATCCCACATCGGGGGCCAGCATTCCGACGATCGAGCCGGCAGCGGCCAGAACCAGGCCACCGACGAATACGCGTCGCGCTCCGAAGAGTGCGCCCATGCGGCCTGCCGTGGGCGCACCCACCGCCGTGGTGATGTACATCGCCGAAATGACCCAGGACACTCCCGAGGTCGACCCGAATTGCGCAGCGATGCCGACGATGGCAACGGCGATCATCGACGAGTTCAGCGGCTGCAGAACACTACCGGTCGCGAGCGCTCCGCTCACACAGAACGGGATCGGCTGGTCTTCCGACGCAGCAGTCCGACTGCCGACGGCCGTCACGACTGCATCGCCCCGGGCCGGGTCGGGCCGGGAACCTCCGCGAGGCGAGCCAGCAGGCCGCCCGCAAGGAACAGCAACTCCCGCTCTACATCGGTACATCGTTCCTCGATCGCGGTCGTGAGCCACTCCCTGCGCTTGGCCCGATCCGCCGTAAGCGTGCCGACACCCACTTCGGTAATCGAAATGAGCTGCGAACGAGCGTCTTTAGGATCGACGGAACGAGTGACCATCCCCCTGCCCTCCAAGGAGCAGACCGTGCGAGCGATGGTCTGCGGTGCCACCTGCTCGAGGTCGGCAAGCGCGCGTGCACTCAACGGCCCCGACCGATCCAGATGAGACAGAGCCTGCATCTGTGTCGGCGACATCAGATGTCCGGAGCTCTTACTCCGAATCCTGCGGCTGAATGCGACGACGTTCTCTCTCAACCGATCGACACGTTCATCCATCAGTTCTCACCCACCAAACTAGTCAGTCTTGCTTGTTATTCAGGACGCAATAGTCGATCTCTCCGCGATCTATGCGTGAACACTACACAGCATTGCTGCCTATTCTGGTGGATGTAACCAAGTCGACAAGTCACGTGAAGCCCGATCAGACCTTGTCGATCGCCCGTCCGAAGTCCGCTGAGAGGATGTTTTCCGGGTGGTGAATACGACGAGGACCGATGCCGTAGTCAACGCCATTGGACGCGCGAGCGAACGCGGCTGCAAGTGCCTGCTGTTACGTGTACTGGTAGTTCCTTCTTCACGTGCAGGCTGCGATCTACCGTCACGACATGGACAACCAGATCGAGGTGCGCGAGTTCCTCCGCACGCGGCGCGGGCGGATCGGCCCGACCCAGGCCGGACTCGCCACCGGTACCGGGCATCGCCGAGTACCGGGACTGCGGCGCGAGGAAGTCGCGCTACTGGCCGGGATCAGCATCGACTATTACGCCCGGATGGAACGTGGCAACCTGGCCGGTGTCTCCGATGACGTCCTCGACAGCCTGTCCCGGGCTCTCCAACTCGACGAAGCCGAAACCCGGCACCTCTACGCCCTCACCCGCGCCGCGCAGCCGCAGCCGCAGCCGATCCGGCGACGTAAACGTAGCGACGACCAGGCAGTCCGACCGACTCTCCAACGTTTCCTCGACGCGGTCACCGGCACTCCGACCTGGGTGCGCAATCAGCGCATGGATTTCGTCGCCGCCAACCCCCTCGGGCACGCGCTGCTGGCACCGCTGCTGACCGATCCGGCAAACCGCGGCAACAACGCCCGTTTCGTCTTCCTCGATCCCGCCGCCCGCACCTACTATCCTACTTGGGAACGCGGAGCCGATGACATCGTCGCCGACCTGCGCACCTACGCGGGACGCAATCCGCTCGACAAGGGGCTCACCGATCTCATCGGCGAGCTCGTCACTCGCAGCGTCGATTTCCGGATCCGCTGGTCAGCTCATGAAGCCCGCTTCCACCGGAGCAGAGTAGAGCACATCCACCACCCCGAGGTCGGTGAACTCGAATTCGCATACGAAGCAGTGGAACTCGCTGACAGTCCCGGATGGACGATGTTCGGCTACACCACTGAATCCGGGTCCCCCACCGAAGACCGCGTCAAGATCCTCGGCAGTCTCATCGCAACCCGGAGAACGTTGGACGACGAGTCACTCTGAGCACGCGAATAGGGCGTGCGGATAGGCACGATACGCGGACCTAGTTCCGGGCCGGGAACGGCGAACGTCACCTCGAGGAAACCGCGCCACCCAGGAAAGGATCCCACCGGTCACAACGGGGTGAAGATGCCCCACGACAGCAGCGGGCCGATGATCACCGTCGAAAGACCCCACAGCGCGAGCCTCCGAAACAGCGCCGCGCGCTCGTCCGGCCTGAGATTGGCCAGATGGGACTATCAGATTATCGGTGGATCTGGCTCTGGCGCATGGGTTTAGTGCCGTTCGTGGTGATGCGTCCTTCCAATGTGATCGCGAAGGCGTTCGAAGCTCCCTTCCACCGTGTTGCCCATCGTGCTCTTTCCTTGCCCGTCGGGTCCAGAGCCTGCTGACAGTCGTCGTACTGCTCGCTTCCGTCCGTAGAACGGAAAACACATGTGAGGTTCGAGGGGCGCGGTCGGTGAGTGCCACTGCCGAAAGGGAAGTGGCACTCGCTTGGACCTCAGGGATGCAGCAGACCAGATGATCACATGCACTGATCGACCTCTGCCGACTCGCCCTTCTCGACGACCCTCCTGACTTGGTTTCTGAATAGAAGCAAAGATCGTACCCTCGCGCTCGACCGTGAGTACCAAGGCTTTAAGCAATCCCGAATCATGTCCTGGTGAGCAGGTAGCGCGAACCAAAATGCCCATTCGTAATTTGCCCATCGAAGTGATCGGGAACAGGTTCAACGGCGGCAACGAGCAGATTGCGCTTGTCCCTGGTGACGTCACCGGAGGCCGACTAGTGTCCTGAGTCGTTGTTCAGTTGATTAATCCGCGTGCAGTAGTTGGCGAGGTTGTCCAGGATTTCGTCTGCGGTTTTGGTCCACACGAAGGGTTTTGGGTCGTCGTTCCATGCGTCGATCCAGGCTTGGACGTCGGTCTCGAGTTCTTTCACGCTGCGGTGGGTGGATCGGCGGAGTTTGCGGTTGGTCAGCTCGCCGAACCAGCGTTCGACGAGGTTCAACCAGGAACCGCTGGTCGGGGTGAAATGCAGATGGAACCGCGGGTGGGCGGCCAGCCAGGTCTTGATCGCCGGGGTCTTGTGGGTGGCGTAGTTGTCGCAGATCAGGTGCAGGTCCAGCTCGGCGGGGGTGTTCTTGTCGATGGTCTTGAGGAACCGGAGGAACTCCTGGTGGCGGTGTCGTCGCTGGTGCTGGCCGATGACCTTGCCGGTGGCGATGTCGAGGGCGGCGAAAAGGCTTGTGGTGCCGTGGCGGATGTAGTCGTGGGTCTTGCGGCCGGGCACGCCGGGCATCATCGGCAGCATCGGGGCGGTGCGGTCCAACGCCTGCATTTGCGATTTCTCGTCCACGCACAGCACCAGTGCCTTGTCGGGCGGGGCGAGGTAGAGGCCGACGATGTCGCGGACCTTCTCGATGAACTGTGGATCGGTGGACAACTTCCAGGTGTCCACCAGATGCGGTTTGAGGCCGAAAGCGCGCCAGATGCGGGAAATCGCGGTCTGGGACATGCCGGTGGTGCGGGCCATCGACCGGGTCGACCAGTGGGTGTCCCCGTTCGCCGGCGTCTCCTCCAGGGTCTTGACGATCACCGTCTCGACCTGCTCGTCGGTGATCGTGCGAGCCGCACCCGGTCGCGGCTCGTCCGCCAGGCCCGCCAGTCGATCCTTGACGAACCGGGCCCGCCACTTGGACACCGTCTGCGGCCAGATCCCGAGTCTCGCAGCGACATCCTTGTTCGTCACGCCCTCCGCGCACGCCAGCACGATCTTCGCCCGCAGCGCCAACGCCTGCGACGTCTTCGCGCGTCGAGCCCAACCCAGCAGCGTGTCACGCTCGACATCGGACAGAACCAATTCCGCCTTCGGGCGACCAGCACGTGTCATTAGCCGATGCTACCAGACATATTCAACGGATCAATAACTCAGGACACTAGGAGCCCGCTGATTTATCGAGGCGGTGGGGGTTGGCGGTGTGGGAGAATCCTCCGGTCGGGGAGTCGATGATGTGCCGAAAATGGTGTTCGGGCAGTGTGGTTTCGGCTCCGGGCCGGGATCGGGCCGGTGATCGTCGGGTGCGTGGCGCGTGGCCGCGGTGGGCGAC
>RRBB01000249.1:0-14648 GCA_006543605.1 Rhodococcus sp. WS4 | reverse complement strand
GAATAACGGGTGGCCGGCGACGAGTCCGTGACCGCGTCCGAGAGGGAGGATCCGGCCGAATACAGGATCGTCCCGGCGGCCAGTGCCTCCAGGATCCCCAGGATGAGTGCCGCGACCGCGATGGCCCGCCCGGCCGGTCGCCAGAACGCGAGAATGCCGAAGACGATCGCCACGGGGAACAACCCGAGCAGTGCGGCGACGAGAGCGATTACCGCGTACGGGTTGATCGGAGCATGGTTCGGCGACGGTGTCGCGGCCGCCTTGGACAGGTCGACGGTCATCGGCCACCGATCCGTGTGTGAGCGGCACGATCACGCTCGACGGGCAAGCTCATCGGTCACCTCCGGTAGCAATGTGGGAGGCGACTGCACCCTCGGCGCCGATCCTAGGTGGGCCTGCGGTGTGCGCAGGCCGCGGGTGCATGATGTTCATTTACGTGAATGACACAGTCGGAAAAAGGATTTTGGTGTGCCCTGCGTCTGAGGATCGCGGCGGGTCGGGACAGCGAAGCCATTCCCGTGATCGCGTCAGGGCTCGGAGTGTCCGCCGTATCCGGCCGGACGTGCCCCAAGCCGGTGCCCGCCCTGTTCCGGAGGCGGCTGCGCGAACGGGTCGTTGGCGGTCGGGTCCGGGGAACGGCCAGGATGGGATCACGGTACGAGTTGCACGCGCACTGTCACATCGGCGCGATTGCCGGCCCGGTTGTGGCGTCTGCCGGCCAGTTGTTTCTGCTTTGAAAATATTGGGTGGCTTCGGGTTGGTCGGTGTATTCGAGGAGGTTGCCGACGTGGGCGGCGAGGACGTCGCGGACTTGGGCTGGTGTGGCGAAGAAGAATTCGCGGCGTAGGTTGGCGTGGTTGAGTCGTTGCCCGGTGAACGCGTTGTGCAGTGCGTTTTCGAGTGTGATGGCGTCGTCGGAGAAGTAGAGGGCGTGGGTGTCGAAGGGGAATGGCACTGAGGCGCTGCCGAGTTCGCGGACCCGGTCGGTGGGGTCGAGGCGCCGGGTCATGCCGATCTTGACGACGTTGGGTCCGAAGGCGCCTTGGTTGCTGATGACGTAGACGTAGCCGGCGCGGATGTTGGCTTGGCGGTAGTCGTTGTCCTCGATCGCCCGGTCCAAGTCGGCGAGCTTGTCGAGGATCCGCTGCTTCTCCTGCGGGTCGGCGGCGTCGAGGGAGGTGAGCACGTTCTGGTAGTGGGCGCGTTCTTTGTCGAGTTTCTCGCGTTGGGCGGCGAGTTCTTGTTCGACTTTGCGTTCTTCCCGGAGCCGTTCGCGTTCGGCGCGGGCGACTTCCTTCTCTTCCTGCACTTTCATCATGTAGTCCGCGGTCAGTTCGAGCTCACGGATCCGCAGGGCGTGATAGGCGTCGGCGACGTGCATTTCCATGATGTCGCCGAGCTTGGCGATCGTCGTTGCTGCTTTGTCGAGGCGTTTGACGGCGGTGGCGAGGTTGCCGGCGCGGATGGTGCGGACGCAGATGTCGGCTTCGGCGTTGTAGGCACGCAACATCAGTTTCGACAGGTCCGCGGTCATCTTGCGGCCCTTGGCGAGGGAGTTGTTGAAGCTGAACATGTTCGAGGAGACGATCGCTTCACCGCGGGTGACCGCCTCCTTGATCGCGGTCTGTACGTCGGTGAGTTGGTCGCGGTACTGGGCGGCGTTTTCGAGGGGGTGGTGGTAGGTGTAGATGCCGACTTCCTGCAGCACCAGGCGATCGTCGGTCTCCACGATGCCCGGATCGGTGCCGCTACCCGTGGGTGCGCGATCCTGTGCGGGTCGTGCGGCGGCACGGTGGGCGTTCTCGGTCGCCTGCGCGAGGTCGCGCTCGAGGCCGGCGATCCGGTCGAGCAGGGTATTGGCCTCGCGTTCTTTGACCACGAGCATCTCGCGGAGCGCCTTGATGGTGACGCTGGGATCCGGACTGGTCATCGAATAAACCCCTTTCCGCCCGTTAGCCGCGGACGCCGCGCGTGTTGGCGACCGGAACCAGGTCGTGCGCATTCTTGGAAACCCCGGCACGCAGGTGCTCCAGGGTGGCGCGGGCCTCGACCCGAGACAGATCGAGGCGGGTGAAGGTGTCGCGGTCGGTGGCCAACTGCACCAGGGCGATGGTGGTGTCGTGCCCGGTGCCGGGATCGATCGCCCTGGTGCCGAGTTCCATCGAGATCGTCGCGATGATGCCGTCTCGGTCGGCCTCGAAGATCTCGTGGACGGTCCGGATGGCCACTTCGAAGATCGCTTTTGCGTAGCGATCCTTGCGGGCCTTCACCGTCAGCGGGGTGCTGGTGATCGAGTCACTTGCCTTGACGTACTTGAACGCCTTCTCCGCCGGGAGGGCAGCCGGGTCCGGGACGGTGACCGTCAACCGCAGTTCCCGGTCGGCGGCGTCGAACGCGAAGTCGTGCTCGACGGGGAAGCATTCTCAGCGAGAAACCCTGCGACAGAGCGGAAGTAGACCAACTGCTGCAGGCCTACCCACCGACCGCGATGGCGGTGAAGGGTCCTGACCCCGACGCTCCCACTACCTCGCACGATCACACGCGGCCGGACTGCGCGCCGTGATTCCCGCCGCCGAAGATCGGAGAAGAAGCATGCAGGTCGCGCACCCCTACACCAGCGACGACATCCTTGATTTCGCCATCCTCTGGGCGCCGATCGGCGGACCGAGCGCGGAGCAGATTCGCGTGAAGTTCAGTCTCGCCGTGGAGGAATATCGGCGGCGGCTCTGCGACGCCGTGCGATCACACCGCAGAGCTCGCGCAGAGAAGGGAAGTAGGGCGTTACCGGACCGGGTGTACGCGACGTCCGTCCTCGAGAACTTGTTGAGCGAGGCAGTCGGAGGGACAGCCTTGAGAAAAGTGGCGTTAAGCGAATCCAGAGCAATCCTTGCCGGGTAGGTGCTTGCATGGCGTTGTGATCGATGAGGGCGGCTATGGCCGGTTCGGTGCGTATTCGCGGGTGGAGTTGGAACGGTTCTTCAACCTGGACGACGAGGACCGTCGTCTTGTCGCGGCGCGGCGTCGGGACTACAACCGGTTGGGTTTCGCAGTGCAGGTGGTGACGGTTCGCCATTTGGGCATGTTTCTGCCGGACCCGCTCGATGTGCCACCGAAGCTGGTGGACTATCTCGCGGAGCAGCTCGACATCGATGACCCGTCTTGTGTGAAGCGCTACACCGACCGGCGCGAGACCAGGTTCGAGCATGCCCGTGAGATCCAGCAGGAGTACGGACTCATCGCCTTCCCCGAGGTGGAGTCCGAGCTGACGGTGTGGATCGCCGACCAGGCGTGGATGACCGGTGAGGGGCCGAAGGCGATCTTCTCCGGCGCGGTGGCGTGGCTGCGTGCGCGGCAGGCGCTGTTACCGGGTGTCACGACGTTGGAGCGGCTAGTCGCCGACGGCCGTAGGGTCGCTGATCAGCGGTTGTGGCAGCAGTTGGCGGGTCCGTTGCCTGCGCAAATCTCGGGGCCGTTACTGCGGCTGCTGGACGTGCCCGACACGGGGAAGCAGCGGGTCAACGAGCTGGATCGGCTGCGGAAGGGTCTGTTCCGCACGTCGTCGAAGGGCATGGTCGCCGCGCTGAACCGGGTGGCGGACCTGGTCGCGGTGGGTGCCGGATCGCTGGACGTGTCGGCGGTCCCGCCGCGCCGGTTGCTGGGGCTGGCGACGCACGACATCGCGGGCAAGACGACCCTGTTGCGACGGATGTCGCGTGAGCACCGTCTGGCGGTGCTGGTCGCTACCGTGTCGGCGTTGTCGGCGCGGGCGATCGACGACGCTCTGGAGTTGTTCGGCCTGGTGATGACCACGGAGTTGTTGTCCAAGGCCGAACGCGAATCCAAGGACGAGAAGCTACGCCGGTATCCGCGGGTGTCGCGCAACGCCGGCAAGCTCGCGGCCGCGGTGACGGTGCTGCTGGAGATGAGCGAGGTGGAACCGGACATCAGCTTGGAGCTGGTGTGGGATCTGATCGAGAACGCGGTCACCAAGAGCGAGCTGCGCGCCGCGGTCGCGGTGATCGACGAGCTGGTCCCGGCCAATGACGCCGAGCTGGCCGGGCAGCGTTTGGAGGAGCTGGCCACGGTGCGGCCGTTTCTGCCGCTGATGATGCGGACCATCGAGTTCGGCGCCACCGCCGACGGTGCCCCGGTGCTGAAGGCGATGAAGACCCTCGCCGATCTGCTGACGACGAAATCGAAGCTGCCCGCGACGTATCTGGATGCCCGTCTGGTCGACCACGACCTGATCACCGGCGGCTGGTCCCGGCCGGTCTACCGGGAAGGCCGCCCACCGGAAACGGTGGACCGAGCCGCGTACACCCTGTGTGTCCTGGAGCAGTTCCATCGACACCTCAAGCACCGCAACATCTTCGCTGTCAGTCGTTGAGGTGGCGTGACCCTCGGGCGCACCTGCTGTCTGGTGAGGTATGGGAGCAGGCCCGCGACGCGGGCATGAACGCCCTGGATCTGCCGGCGCTGCCGGGGCCGCTGCTCGCGGAGCACGCGACCAGGTTGGACGAGATGTACCGCGAGGTCGTCTCCCGGCTGGACTCCGACACCCCGGCCACCGTCGATGACGAAGGAAAGCCCCGTGTCGCCGCGCTGGTCGCGCGCATGGAGCGTCAAGGTGGTGTACGTGACCTGCTCGCTGCCCGTGCGAGCAGGCTCCCACCGAAACTGCTGGCAGGTGGATCCGCGGGCACTGGCACGTCGAGAACAAACTCCACTGGGTGCGGACGTGACGTTCGACGAGGAGCGGTCCACCGTCCGTACCGGCCACGGCCCCCAGGTGATGGCGACCTTGAGGAACGTGGCTGTCAGCCTCCACCGCCGGGCCGGTCCTGAGAGCGTGAACGTACAGTTGACAGCCCTGGGAGTCAACAACTACGGCACCCTGGGTCACAGCCCAAACCTGTCAGGCTTGCGGGCTAACTTCGACTTTGGCCTGAAATCGGGTGCCACTCTGTGCGGAGCTTGCTATTCGCTTGGTGTCGTCGCCTAATTGGTCGTGCCTGCACCAGTGTATACGCTCGGCGGCTATCGGCTCTTGTTTCGGTCGCTCGTGTTGAGTTTTGTCCGAATTGGTTTGCATGATTCCACCTTTCGCTGATCGAGTTTCTCTCCTTATCTCGGTGTACCGAAGCCACTACCGAGACAAGTCGTTGTCAGGTTGTTCGAATGATGAACGACTACGCGTACGACGGTCCGCTTAGTTCCGGTACGAACGGTATGCCGTAAATCTTGCTCCGGAAGGCCTTGGGCTTGGCACCTACGTGCGCACGACACCGTATTCACGTGTAGTAGGACGAGCGCAGTCGATATACCATCGGCGTATAATTGGATAGCTGTCAAGACGTTGGCCCTCAACCCGAAAATACTACCGCCAAATCGTCGAAAATCAAGCGACGAGCCCAAGCACAGAGATAATGACCAAAGAGACCACCGATCCGATACAAGTGGCTAGGGTCGCCGCTTTTAACGAGCCCTTCGTCGTAAGTCCGAGAATCGACTGGAACATCCAGAAATAATTGCTGTTGACAGTGAGAGCAAACATCGCGCCGGATCCGAGCGCCAGAACAATTATCGCCGGCGAGACCCCCAGTGTTCCCATGACCGGAGCGAGGATGCCAGCGGCGGTCACCGCGGCCACGTTCACCGATCCAATCGTCACGTGGAGGATCATCGTGATTGTCCAAGTCAACCCTATTGCCAGCAACACAGACATTCCGCTCTCCGCGGAAAACATTCCTGAAAGCGTGTCTGCCAACGCAGTATTTGCGATCACGGTGCCCAGCGAACCACCGACGCCGGTCAGAAGGAGAATCTGGCCGCTGGTGGCAAACCCCTTCTCCATTGCGTTGGCGGTCTTGGTTCGACCGATCGACTGCCAAGCAAGGCCGTAGGCACCCAATAGACCAACGAACAGCGCGAAGATCGGGTTGCCCAGGAAGTCGAGGATTCCGGATTCGACTCCAGTTACTCCGACTATGGCCGAACCGCCGATCAGAAAAATCGGTACCAGCACTGGAAGCAAATACAGGAACAGCGGACCTGATCGGGTGGGTACGCGTCGACGACGGTCGGTACTTCTCTGGTCCGCATCCACCTCGACACCCCGCTCCCGGAGACCGCGCAGATCGTTGCGACGGACGCCGCCCGCCCGAGCGTCTATCAGCTTTTCCTCTTCCTGCGCAACGTCACCTTCTTCGGTGGCTGGTTTCACCACAACGGAGGCAAGTTCGTCGGTGTCAACCTTCCAAAGTCCTGCACGAAGCGCCAGACCGAACAAGAAGGTCGAGATTACAGCGGTCAACGGCCCGACCCAGATTCCGTACAGCAGCATTGTCGACAGGCTCACATCGAGAATGCCTGCGACCGTCATGACGGCGAGACCTGGGACGACGAATACGTTGCCGGCGATGATGCCGACCGATATTGCCGCGCCCATATGGGCAATCGCGCCTTTCTTCATGTGCGTAGCAGCTGACTTGGCGAGCGGCGCTGTAAGAATCAGTTGGACGTCAGTGTAAATCGATGGCAGTAATGTACTGTGTGCCAGGGCAAACGCGTAAGGGAGACGTGATCGATGGATTACCGACAGAATCGCCATCACCAGCCGCTCCAGGGTTCCCGTTGCTTGCATCAACGATCCCAGCAGAACGCCGATGCCGATCAGAATACCCACCTTTTGCATCACGGATCCGAAACCGTCCGCAATGCTTTCCATTGTTCCGGCTAGACCTAGGCCGCCGACCAAACCTAAGTACATTGTCACCAGAATGAGAGCAATAACCGGGTCGATCTTAGCTTTCACAATGAGTAGAACGACCCCGATGATCGCACTCACGGTCCACATAATAATCATGTTATCTGCCATGATTCAGCTCTTTTTCACTAGTTGCGGTATGCGATTATCCAGTCCGCCAAAATCCGATATTTTTTCACACACGAGATTGGTGCATGCGGATCGGTGACATCAATGAGATTGTGCAGATTGTGCAGAACAATGTGCGTAAGGGACACCGCGCAAGTTTCCAGAAACATGACATGACGGGCGTCTCGAAGTCCAGCATCATTACGAGCCTTGTAGTGGTGAACTGAGAATGCTATGACGATGCGCCGGATATAGGAAGTTTCGACGTAACATCTGCCGTTCTGGCGGCCTTGCCCTACACCCGGCGCATGTGCCGCGCTGTACTGCGCTCGTCAAGAAGGGACGACGTTAAATCTGCAGGAGTTGCTCGTCGAACTTCACGTGGCTGAGCAACTCGTGGCCATCTTCGGTGACGAGTACGGCCTCTTCGAGGTGTGCACCACCGACGTGGGGTTGGTCGACGAGCGTTACACGAGGTTCTAGACAGATCACCATGCCTGGGCGCAGAGGGTAGTCGATTCCGCGGTTGACGAGTGGTTCTCCGTGAAGACCCCAGCCAAGCTGGTGGCCGGTGGTGAACTTGTGTTCGTATTTCGAGTATCCGCGCCGGGCGATGGCGTCACGGGCGGCTGCATCGACCTCGGCGCATGTGGCGCCTGGACGGACCGTCTCGATGGCAGCCTGAATGGACTCGTACGTGACTTGGTAGATCTCGCGTTGCAGAGCTGACGGCTTGCCGACAGCGACGGTGCGGCCAAGGTCGCCGGTGTACCCGTTGTGCACGGCACCCATGTCGACGATGACAAGTTCACCATTTCTGATTCGACGCTCGGTCGCGAAGCGCTCGAAGATGGCCGAGTTCGGGCCCGATGCGACATTGGTGAGGAACGGAATCATCTCCGACCCCGCGCTGCGCATCGCGTACTCGGCAGCTGCTGCGACCTCGTATTCTCGAGCGCCTGGCTTGACTGCATCGAAGCTCGCGTAGAGGCCGATCTCGACGATCGAGAGAGATTCCCTGATCAGTGCGATCTCGGCGGGGTGCTTTTCGACGAGAAGCTCGGTCCACAGGCCGGAGGCGTCGACGATATCCAGATCCGGGTGGCGTTCTTTGAGCCCTGCGTGTACCTGAAAGGGCAGGAGGTCCACTCCGATGCGGCTCGAGGTGAGTCCGTAGTCCGACAGGATTTTGGAGATCTCCGCATCCCACTTTTCGGGTCCGGACACTTTGCGGTGGTCCTTGATGTCGGACTTGATCTGGATGCGGTAGTTGTCGCTGCCCGAGGTGTGCGCGACGATGGGTTCGCCGTCCTTCGGAAAGACCAGGAAGTATTCGAAGTCCATGAAGGGGCGGTAGCCCTTGGCATAGAAATCTGTCGCGTATCGGACTGAATCGGATCGGGTGAAGACGAGGGCGTCCAGTCCGCTTTCGGCCATTGCCGCGCGCATCTTGTCCTGTTTCCAGGCGTGCAACTCGTCACCTGCGTAGAACGAGGGCTTTTCTTGCCACAACTTCATGTCGTCCATTTGGTTCGACCTTTCTTTCGTGGGTGTGTTCTCAGGAATTAGCTGGCTGGCTGGCTGGCTGTCGACGACTACGGCGGCGCCAGCCGCGATTAATCGTGCGTGACGGCCGCCGTCAACACTTTGGCAGCTTTCTCGATATCGGCATCCGACAAGTCCTGATGGGTCACCAGTCGAATCGAGGTAGGCGATCCTGCGTGCAGCAGGATTCCGTCGTCGGCCGCCTTCGATACCACGGCGTGCGCCGACGGACCCGCCTCCGGCAGACGTAGTTGAACCATGTTGGTACGTGTCTTACCGGGTTCTACCAATTCGGGTCCGAGCATCACAGCGAGGTTCTGAGCTCTCTCGTGGTCGCGTGAAAGTCGGGACTCGATGTCGTACAGCGCGATTCTGCCGGCGGCGGCAGCGACACCTGCTTGTCGCCACTGTCCCCCGAGGTGCTTGCGCACCGTACGGGCTTTGTCGATGAAGTCGCGAGGGCCGGCGAGGATGGAACCCAATGGTGCGCCCAGCCCTTTGGACAGGCAAAACATGACACTGTCCGCGTCGTTCGTCAAGGTCGTCACTTCGACTTTCAAAGCGGTTGCGGCATTGAAGATTCGGGCCCCGTCCAGATGCACGGTCACGTTTGTTGCTCGGGCGATCGAGATGACATCGGCGGCTTCTTCCGCTGCCCAGGGGAGACCGCACGCTGCGTTGTGGGTGTTTTCCAGTGAGAGCACCACAGGATGATGTTCAGTGAGAGTGGCTTTGAGTGCGTCTGCTTCGACGATGCCTGTTTCATCCGGCAACGCGATTGCTTCCAGACCGTGAAACTCGGAATCGAACGCCGCAGCCTCCTTGCGGTACAGGTGCGACATACGCCCGATCGCAACCGAATCTCCGCGGTTGCACCACGTGCGTAGTGCTGCGAAGTTACCCATGGTTCCGCTGATCAGAAAAAGGGCTGCCTCTTTGCCGAGAACTTCGGCGGCTTCTGCTTCGAGTATGTTGACCGTTGGATCGCCGTACGTCCCGTCGGCGAGGCGCCGGGCGTCGTCACCGACTTCGGCATCGCGCATGGCCTCACGCATGCGCGCAGTGGGCCGAGTGACAGTGTCACTTCGAAGATCGATTAGATTCAATTCCATCCTCACAGTCGGGGTCGGTGTGCGGCACAGGCCGCCAGTCATAAGTGTGCTTGATTGTCTTGAGCGCGATGGATGTACGGACTTCGATGATTCCCTCGACGCGAGCGAGCGTGTTTGTAGAAAATTCGGCAAGGTGGTCATGGTCGACGAACATCGCCGTAAATCTGACATCGTCGACACCCGAAGTCAGTGCGATGTAACGGGTTTCGGAGAGAGTAGCGAGATACTCCGCAATTCGACGCAGCCGTGGCTGCTCAACGCGTAGGGAGAAGCTGCAGTCGATCGTGTAACCCTGCCATTCCGGATTGACGCCGGCGACGATCTGCATCACGTTCTCAGACAGCAGGCGTTGGATCCGGTTGCGGATCGTCCCCTCGGTCACCCCGATCAGACGACCCAGCTCTCGATTGCTCCGTCTCCCATCCTCACCCAACAGCGATGCGATCCGGCGGTCAACTTCGTCCATGTTCAGCGCCTTCGTTCCGTTGCCCACGTGTCGTACACCACACGAATCTAACACGTTTTACGCATATCGCAACGACTGGAGGTTAAGAGTTAGTTTCCTGCGAACTGTTAGCTGTACTGTCTACGCAATTCGTAGTCGAGCAATGTGCGCCCGGACGGCTCTACAAGGTGGGCGGCAGCTCTCCGATCCCTGCGCAGGGTGTATTCGAATATGCGCGCCTCGGTATAGCCAAGGAGTCTTTCAGCACTCCGTCAGGTTGACAGAGACGTTGGCGGCGAGTCCGCCTGTCGAGGTTTCTTGTACTTCGAGCTCAAATCGGCTCCGGTCACGCGCATCGTTTCGATCACCTGATCCAGGCTGACACGGTGTGTTCCATTGCCACGCAGCCCCATTCGTGCTGTGTTTGATCACCTTTCCTGCAGCGATCGCGTTACGCTCAATGCAGGGGGTTGGACCAATCCGCCGATCGGGCGCGTGCCAAGCGCACCCGATGGGACTACGTGGAATCCCCGAGCGGGACGCCCGCGGATTCGATCTGGGCCGGCTCAGTGGCCCGGCGCCGGTGATCGACGCGGACGAGGTCGGCGCGGCCAACATGATCCTCACCAACGGCGCCCGGCTCTACGTCGACCACGCACCCCGAGTACTCGGCCCCCCGGAGGTCACCGACCCCCTCGACGCCGTCATCTAGGACAAGGCGGGCGAACGCGTGATGGAGGCGGCCGTCCGGCACGCGTCGAGCGTCCCCGGAGCCCCGCGACTGCAGTTGTACAAGAGCAACGTGGACGGCAAGGGCGCCTCGTACGGCACCCACGAGAACTACCTGATGTCCCGGGCCACGCCGTTCTCCGCGATGATCAATGGGCTGACGCCGTTCTTCGCGTTTGCCGACGCAACCCAACGCGACGCAGAGACCACGCCACGCGTCAACGGTCGATATATTCTGCAGATCTACTTCTTCGGCACTGGTTTCCTCGGCGGAGAGTGGGACAGCCGCATACAGCGGGTCATCGGCGATCCGGCCGCCTGCGGGCGGCGGGGTCGTTCTCGGCCTGCCACTTCACGAGTCCTTCGTCGGAAATCCGTGCGTACTTCGCCAGTGACCGCACCGAGGTATGCCCGGACAGCTTCATCAGTATCGGTGTCGACGCCCCGTCCTCGGCCGCGTGGGTGAGCCGCGAATCCCGAAGCTGATGCAGTGTGTACGGCCCGTCGTCGAGCTCGGTGGTGTGGGTCTCGAACAGCTCGGCCGTGCGACGATACGACAATCGGGCCCGGCCGGTGGTCGGGTCGACGTCGACGAGCGAGACCGACGGCTTGGCCCGGCGGTCGGTCAGGAACACCGGTCCTGTGCGTCGTCCGGCCAAGAGGCGCGGTAACAGCCGGGCGGTACCGGTCTGCCAGGCGATGACATCGCGCGCACCGCCCTTGCGGGTGACCACCGCGCACCGATTCGCCGCGTCCAGGTCGGGCGCATCGAGCATCAGCACCTCCTCGGCTCGCGCCGAGGATTCGTACAACAAGTGCCACAACACCCGCTCCCGCAGCGCCGCATCCGATCCCAAGATTTCGGCGACCCGATCCTTGCTCAATGCCTTGCTCGTGTCCGGCGGCGCGGGCCGCGCACGCAGACGCACCAACGGATCACCGGACAGCCATCCCTGCTCACGCCAGTAGACGCACGCCGACGCGAGCGCGGTCAACCGGATGTTGAACGTCTTAGCGGCGTTGCCGCCCCACACGAAGGTGAACCAGCCACTCACCCGGTCAGGCTCCTGGCCCAGTAGCGCCACATTCGTATCGGCGCCGAAGTCGTTGACCAACCGGTCCAGCGCCGCCGCGTAGGTCGCGCGCGTGTTCTGCACAGTGATCGTGGCGAGGTACACCTTGACCGCATCGACGAGGCGAACACCGCCCGCGGCCGTCGGAAGCATCCGAACCCGCCCCATCTACCGGACCTCCACGTTCTACCGCAGATAGTTTCCCGAGTCGCCTCGGCGCGAAAGAGGTATCTAGCGAGGATGGCTCAGGACGCTACCACATATAGTGTGCTGCTATCTGCGGTAACTCCTTAGCGCCACTTTTCGCGGTTCCGTCCCTCGACTGCCAGCGAGTACGCGAGGTGATCCGGCCTGCGGTGGCCCCTCTCGACGCGCAGTGAACGGGTGGGCAGCAGTGTTCGATCAGTTCGTACGACCGAGATCAGATCGTGTGCACTACCTTGGCACTGACCAACCTGGCGAGGAAGTCTGCGGGCACTTCCTGCCATTTGGGTGACCAGTGCTCGTTCTGCTGATCCTCGTGCAGGGCCGTGAGCGTGGCCGCCACGTACGGTCCGCCGTCGAGGAGGTAGCGGAACGATCCGAGTTGGGCGCACTGTGCGGTAATGGGTGCCAGCACCGTCTTGGCCTCGTCGGTTCGCCCGGCTGCGGCCAGGCAGGCAACCAGCAGCCGCCGGGCCCGCAGCAGCGCCTGGGGGCGGTGCCGTTCGGCCAGCCGGTCGACCCATTCCTGCGCCCACCGGCAGGCGAGGTCCACTTCTGCCGGGTCCTGTTCGGCGAGCAGTGTTCGGATCGCCGACGCCTCCTCGTGCTGGACGGAGATCTCGTCGATCGCGTCGATGGGGCGTCGACGAGTGTCGTAGGACACCATCGGCAGCACGCCGAAATCCAGGTGGGGAGGTAGACTCAATCGGATCCGCTCGTTCTCGGCCAGTGCCCGTAGACGCGTCAGCGACAGCGTTTCGGCGATGTGCGCGCCCTCGTGAAGCCGGCGGATCGCGGTGTCCCGGTCGCCGGCCAGCGCCTTGACTCGCGCCCCGGTCACATATCGCGCGATCTTGAAATCGACCGGTCCGCCTTCGGGTCCGAGCTTGTACCCTTCGTCGAGAAGCCGTTCGGCTTCGTCGAGCTCCCCGCGGTCGTAAACCAACTCGCCGAGCAGCGAACTCGCAAGCCGCGCGGTATATGAGTGACTTCCGCCGGATTGTTTGGCCAGCTTCAAGGCCTTGCGGAAGTACTCCCCGGCCGCCGGAAGGTCGAGCTGCAGCCGGTTCGCGAGCCCGGTGTAGCACAACCCGTGAATGGCGTTGAACGATTCCTCGCTGCGTTCGAAATAGGTGGATGCCCAGGCCTGTAGGCGGCTGACCTCGCCGAGGTCGTACCGATAGGCGGCGGCGAAGGTGGCGATGTTGGCCGCCTTGGCGATCACGAAGGGGCGGACGCTGTCCGCTCGTGCCAGGCATGGCGCGATGTGTTCGTCGATGCCCGCGAGGTGGTCGGCGCGCAGTGCCATGAGGGCGCGCACGACGTCCGCCTCGGCGCGCACGTCGGCGATCTCATCTTCGTTGAGGCCGGATTGGGCCACGGTGGAATCCACCAGAGCAAGCGCTTGGCTGGTGGCTTCGACGCGGTGCAGCAGGATGTTTGCCCAGGCCAGGGCGAGTTGCAGCCGTGGGTGGGTCTGCACGATCGCCGCCGGGAGTTTGGCGACCCAGCCGATCAGTGTCGACATCTGTGAGTGCGCGAACATATAGAGTCCGTCGTTCTCGACGATCTCGACTGCCCGCTGCTCGTCGCCGGCTGCGAGCGCGTGATCGACCGCATCGCTGACGAATCGATGCTCGGCGAACCATCCCGAGGCGACGCGGTGCAGCTCTGCCACCCGATCCGGCTGATCGCGCTCGAGGCGTTGCCGGAGGAACTCGGCAAACAGGTGATGGTAGCGAAACCATTGATCGTCGATGCGGTTCAGGAACAGATCGTGCTCTTCGACCTCTTCGAGCATCTCCAGTCCCCGTGTGACCCCGGAAAGCACGGTCGCAAGATCCCCGCAGATACGGTCGGTGATGGAGGTGGCCAACAGGAAATCGAGCATCGATGGTTCCAGGGTGTCGAGCACGTTATCGGCGAGGAACTCACTGATCGCATGGTGGCCACCGGTTATGGAACCGATCAACTGGGACGGGTCGTCGCAGCCGCGTAGCGACAACGACGCGAGTTGCAGCGCCGCCACCCAGCCGTCGGTGGACGTGGTGAGGTCCTCGACATCGCTGTGTTCGAGGGGTAATCCGCGCAACTCGACCAGGAACTGCTCCGACTCGTCGGTATCGAATCGCATTGCGGTGGAATCGATCTCGACCAGTTCGTCCTGCATTCGCATGCGGCTCATCGGCAACCCGCTCTGGCTGCGACTGGTGACCACGACCTTCAGCATGGGGCACAGGTTGTCCAGTAGGTAGCGCAGCGCCTTGATCGTGGCCTTCTTGTTGACCGCGTGCCAGTCGTCGATCACCAGTGTCACCGGTGCGCCGCTCTGGTGGATCTCGTTGATCAGCGTGGTGAGCACGTAGCGCTCGGACTCGTCCCCACGTTCCTCGAGCACGTCGTTCAGTTCGGTGGCCAATGTCGGTTTGACGGCGCGGATGGCCTCGATCAGATGGGACAGAAACCAGACGAGGTTGTTGTCGTCGTTGTCGACGGTCAGCCACGCGACGGTGACACCCTCGGCGGTCAGCACCTCGCACCACTGTGCGGCGAGGGTGCTCTTGCCGAATCCGGTGGGTCCGTGGATCACGGTCAGTTTCCGGGACTGTCCGGCGCGAAGCCTGTCGATCAACCGTTCCCGCCGCACCAGGGCGCGGGCCGGGGAG
>RRBB01000248.1:0-14667 GCA_006543605.1 Rhodococcus sp. WS4 | reverse complement strand
CCCCCGACCTCCCTCCCGTCCGCCCCGACGATGCCCGCGTACTGCGGGCCGTAGTCGTTGAACTCCCAGCCGAAGGCCGCACGGTAGAACGCCTCGCATTCTGCGAGGTTCGTGACAGACAGCTCCACGTAGTTCAGTCGATGATGATCTGCGCCGGAAGGTGACATGCCGGAACTCTAACCGGAGACGCCGTTCGCCAGGGTGACGGCGAGCCCCTGACGGTCGAGTTTGCCGCGCGGTGTCCGCGGCAGACTGTCCACCACGAGAACCTGCACCGGCATGCTCGGGCTCGGCAGCGTGGCTCGCAGGTGCCGCCAGATCTCGGCGGCGCCGGGCGCGTCGCCGTCCACCACGATCGCGGCGGCCGGCGCCTCACCCATCCGACTGTCGGGCACTCCGATGCACGCGGCCTCCACGACCCCGGGGATGGCGATCAGGGCGGCTTCGACGGCGGCGGGTTCCACGTTGAGCCCAGCCCGGATCAAGGTGTCGCTGTCGCGGCCGAACAGGTGCAGGCTGGTGCCGACCACCCGGCCGCGGTCGCCCACCGTCATCCACCCGTCGGAAGGTCCGTCCACCACACCGTTGTCGGTGAGGTACCCGTCGAACAGCATGTCGCTGCGTACGTGGACCAGGCCGTCGCGGATCTCCACGTCGACGCCCTCGAACAGTTCCCCCGCCGAATGCTCGTCGGCGGCGCCGAGACCCCGGTCGAAGGACACGAAACTCAGTTCGGATGCTCCGTAGAAGTGCACGAGCGACGCAGCGGGCAACACTTCCTGCAACGCCTGACGCCCCGGGTGCGGCCAGCGGGCAGCCGAGGACAGCACCTCCCGGACACTGCGGACCGGACCGATCCCCGACCGCACGACGTCCCAGGCGATGGTCGGTACCGAATACAGATGCGTCGGAGCGTCGAGCAGCGACTGGGTGACCGGGCGCAGATCGACCGTCGCGCCGCGGGTGAGGGCGTGCAACGCGCCGTACAGGAAATGCGTGTGGTCGAGGACTCCGGGCACCGACACACGGTCCCGTCCGGCGATGTCGAAGGTGTGATCGGAGCGGTCGAGAGTGGTGGCCCACGATCGCTGGTTGCGCACGAACAGCTTCGGTTCACCGGTGGTGCCGGAGGTGATGCCGACCAGCAACTCGGCGCCGGGATGGGCTCGGCCCGCGACGCCGTCGGTCTCGAGGCTCTCGGCGGTCTCGATGGCGCCGTCGAATCCCAGTCTGCGCAGCCGCTTGTGCTGGTTCGGCGCGGCCACGACAGCGCCCGGCTTCGCGAGTTCGAGTACCCGTGTCAGCTGCGCGGGCAGCAGGTGCCGGTGCAGCAGCACCACGCTGACGCCCGCGTGCATCGCCGCCGTCACCGCGACCAGTGACCCGACGTCCGACGTCGGCAGCACGGCCACCCGGTTCATGCCGTCGAGCCCGGCTGCGGTGCGAGCGACCCTGGACCAGAAGACGCCGTAGTCGACGGTCTCCCGAGCGGACACCACCGCGGCCGTGTCCGGGTTCTCGGCCGCACGCGCCGCGATCCGCTCGGCCGGCAACTCAGTCATCGTCCACTCCCCGTGCGACGAGGGCGTCGCCCATCGCGTCGGCGGTCCGCAGTGCGCGGACCAGGACGGGCGTGGCGAGCGCCGTCATCGACCACTGCAACCCTCGGGCCTTCCGCGCCTGCGCCACCTCCTGCACGATCCCGGTCAGCAGCGGGATGCACCGGATCGTCAGTGCGAGCAGGAGTCCGATCCGATCCGGATCGACCCCGAACCGCCGCAACGGCCCGAGTGCGCGTGACACGGTGTCGAGCATGTCCGTCACCCGGGTGGTGAGCGTGACCAGCGCCGCGAGCGCCACCGAGATCAGCAGCACCCCGCACACGACGACGGCGCGTGCGGGCGAGGTGATCCACACCTGGAACGCGGCGATGATCAACAACATCCACACCACCGGACGCAACTGCGCGACCGCAACGGACCACGGAATGCGGGCCACCGCGAACAACGCCCCCACCGCCAGGACGACGACGCCGACCTGGAGCGGGGTCCGAACGAACACCGTGGTCGCCAGGATCGACACGATCAACAGCACCAGTTTCAGGCCGGCCGGCATCCTGTGCAGAAGCGAGTCGCCGGGCCGGTACAGGCCGATCATTCGACCAACGCCCGGTAGGCGGGGACGGCGTCGTCGGGGCTGCCGTCGAACGCGACGAGTCCGTCGTCGATGACGATGACCCGCTCGAAACTCTCCAGCAGCGCCAGTTGGTGGGTCACGACGATCACCTGTTGATCCATCGAATCGAGTGCGTCGGCGACGACGCGGGCGTTGCGCAGATCCAGCAGCGTGGTGGGCTCGTCGGCGATGATCACCTCGGGCCTGCGGATGAGGACGGCACCGATCGCGAGCAACTGCTTCTGCCCGCCGGACAGCAGGTGCGCGGGATGCTCGGCGTGCTTGTCGAGCCGGAACCGGACCAGGATCTCCTCGACGCGGGCCGCGACCTCCGGCTTGCTCAGACCCGACCGGCGCAGCGAGAACGCCAGGTCCTCGGACACCGTGGGCATGACGATCTGGGTGTCCGGGTCGGTGAACACGAACCCCACCTTGCGCCGCACCTGCGCGCCCTTCTTCGCGGCGTCGATGCCGTCGACCGTGACGGTGCCGGAGGTGGGTTTCAGCAACCCGTTGATCATCCGCGCCAGGGTCGACTTGCCGGAACCGTTGGATCCGATGATGCCGACGCGGCGTTCGGAGAACCGGAGGTCGACGCCGCGCAGCACCGGGCGGTCGCCGAAGGCATGGCTCACCGAGTCGAAGACGATCTCACTCACGACACGCGCTCCACGAGCATCGCGATGCCCTGGCCGCCACCAATGGCGCACGCCGCGAGCCCGAGCGCGTGCCCGCCTTCGCGGAGCATCTGACTTGCCAAGCGCACCAACAGGATCGCCCCGGACGCACCCCACGGATGTCCCATAGCGATGGCACCGCCCTGCGGGCAGATCACGGATTCGTCCAGCCCGAGTTCGTCCGACACTGCCAGCACCACCGACGCGAACGCCTCGGTGATCTCCACGACGCCCAGATCGGCCACGTCGTATCCGGTTCTCTTCAGGAGTTTGCGGATCGCGGGGACCGGGCCGAGGCCCGGCAGCGCCGGGTCCGATCCCGCGACGGCCGAGCCGAGTATCCGCAACGCCGGCAGTCCGGCAGCGAGTGATTCGGTGGTCACCGCCAGCACCGCGGCGCCGTCCGAGATGCCGCACGAATTCCCGGCCGTCGCCGTTCCGCCGGCACCGAAACTGGGGCGCAGTCGCGCGAGCCGGGCCTCGGTCATACCGGCCCGAATGCGCTGGTCCCGCCCGAGGTCGCCGATCGGCACGATCTCCGACGAGAAGTCGGCCGCCGCCGCGAGGGTGTGCGAACGCGCCGCATACGCGTCCTGCCGCTCCCGGCTGATGCCGCGAACCCGCGCGAGATCGTCCGCGGCCACCCCCATGTCGGGGTCGGGAAACCCTTCTGGTGCAAAGGGAGCGCGGGTGTATCGCACCGGATCGGCGCCCGCGACCGGTGGCCAGAACCGCCACGGCGCGGTGCTCGCCGATTCGACGCCGCCCGCCAGGATCAGCTCGTCGGCGCCGCTGCGCACGCGCAGCGCGGCCTGCATCACCGCGTCGAGTCCGGAACCGCACTGCCGGTCGACGGTGACACCCGGAACCTCCACACCCAGTCCCGCCCGCAGGGCCGCGACCCGCGCCGGGTCACCGCCCGGTCCGAGACAGTTGCCGAGCACGACGTCGTCGACGTCCGCGTCGATACCCGCCCCCCGCAGCGACGCCAGAACCTCGCGCAGCACGGGGGCAGCCAGATCGGTGGTGGTCAGATCGGCGAACCCGTGCCCGGCATTGCCGATCGGCGTCCGACGCGGCGCCACCAGAACAGGGACAGAGCTCATGCCAGCAAGTCTCTCACTCGGCCTCGGGCGACCTTCCCACTGGCGGTGCGCGGCAGTGACTCGATCCGCACCCAGCGGCGGGGCATCGCTTCCTTCGTCAGCACCCGGCGTGCGCGCGAGCGGACGTCCTCGATTGCTGCGGTGCCGTCGAGTTCGACCACGGCGGTGACCGTCTCGCCGAGCACCGAGTGCGGCGAACCGACCACGGCGACGGCACCGACGCCGACGAGCGTCTCGAGGATGCGCTCGACGTCCTCGGCCACCACTGTGGTGCCGCCGACGTTGATCGCGGATTCGCCCCGGCCGCGGACCGTCAGCTCGCCGTTCTCACCGAGTTCCGCCAGGTCGCCGACCCCGAACCAGTCCGGTGCCCCGATCACGCTGTACGGGGAACGGACGTACAGCAGACCGTCGCGGATGTCGGCGTCGACGCCGTCCAGCAGCCGGAGCGGCTCCGGAACCCGCCGCGCCGCGACGAGTGAGAGTTCCGCGGCCCCGTAGTACTCGACGATCTCGATGCCGTCCGCCACCGCGCGGGCGCCGTCGTCCAGGGCGGTGCCGGCAACGACGGCCGTACGCAGTTTCGGGGCCGTGCCCACGACATCGCGAAGAACGGCAGGGACGGCGTGCACCACCGTCGCCTCCGACGGATCGTCGGTGACACACGCGCCACGCCACAGGGCGTGCACCGCACCGAACAGGTGCATCGTGGCGTGCAGCGGTCCCGTGATCAGCACCCGGTCCGCGGCGTGGATCCCGGTGATCGCGGTGAAGGCCGGGAAGCTGTCGAACCAGGACGCCGCGGTGCGCGCGAGGGTACGTGGCCTGCCCGTCGAGCCGGACGTTGCCACCAGCAGAAAGGCCGACGGCGGAATCTCCGTCCGGTCGGGGCGTGCATCCGGGTTCTCGACGATCACCGCGGTTCCCTGCCGCGCGGCGGCGCAGACGCAGATCAACGCGTCCGGGACCGGCAACTCGGACGCGTCGTAGACGGATGCGCGCGGGCCGTGCTCGTCGATCCACCGCTCGATCGCGCGGTCGAGCTGGTCGTACGTGTACGAGCGGCCGTCGACATCGATGGCGGGCTGATCGCCGGCGCCGCCGAGTTCGGAACTCACGTACGAATCAGGCCCGGGTACGCGCGGTGCACACTCTTGGCGACGACGGTCGCAACGACAACCTTCAGCAGGTCACCGGGGATGAACGCGAAGTTGGTGGTGATGGCGGCGCCGACACCCAGATCGGTGCGGAGCAGAAGTCCGATGGTGCCGAAGACGTAGATGACGACGATCCCACCGAGGGCGTTGATCAGCAGCCCGAGAGCGAGCGGGTACTTCGGCAGGATGCGGGCCGTGAGGAGGCCGATGACCAGCGTCGCGGGAATCCAGCCGATGAGGTAGCCGGCGCTGGGCCCGGCGAGCGCCGTCAGTCCGGTGCGGCCACCGGACAGCAGTGGCAGGCCGATCAGGGTGAGCGCGAGGAAGACGCCGACGGCGGCCGTGCCCTTGCGCGCCCCGAGGACCGCGCCGGCGAGGATGACGCCGAGGGTCTGCAGCGTGATCGGCACACCGCTGAATCCGACCGTGATCGCGCCGGGTAGCCCCAGGGCCGCGATCAGCGCGGCGAACACCGCGATCTGCGCCATGTCCCGCGCCGAAATACCGAGTCTCGACACCCGAGCACTCCCAACACCTGTCACGACGACTCCTCTTGCTGCACACTTGAACGACGTTCAAGGTAGCAGGTCGGCGGCGGCTGCGGTGGGTCAGGCGACGACCGGGCCCCGGCCCGGGCCGCTCCGATGCCCGCCGCGACGACGAAGCCGATCCCGGCCACGGCCCACTGGTCGGGAACCTGGTGCAACACGACGAGCCCGATGATCAGAGCGAACGCCGGTTCGAGACTCATCAGGGTCCCGAACGCCGCCGTGGTGAGCCGGCGCAGGACGAGCATCTCCAGGGCGAACGGCACGACCGGCAGAAGAATGGCCAGACCCAGCCCCATGAGCAACAGTTCCGGTGTCATCTGCCCGAGCATCGACGGCCCGCCCACGGCGGTCGCCACCAGACCGGCGACCGGCATCGACACCGCGAGCCCGCTGATCCCGGCGACCTCGTCCCCCACCCGCTGGGTCAGCACGATGTAGAGCGCCCAGCACCCGGCCGCGCCGAGGGCGAACAGAATTCCGACGGGATCGACTCCGCCGGCCCACGGTTGCGTCAGAAGCACGACACCGACGGCCGCCAGCGCCGGCCACTTCAGGCGGCCCCGCCCGTGCAGGACGGCGACCCCGAGGGGCCCGAGGAACTCCAGCGCGCTGGCGGTTCCCAGCGGTATCCGCTCCACCGCGGCCATGAACAGCATGGTGACCGCCGCCGTGACCACTCCGAGCAGGACACAGGCGCCGAGAGACGAACGCGTGAACGCCTTCGGGCGGGGACGCACGATCACGACCAGCAGAACCCCCGCCCACGCCAGACGCAGCCAGGCCGCCCCCTCGGCCCCGACGCGTTCGGACACACCCACCGAGATCGCGAGTCCGATCTGCACGCACAGCATCGACGTGAGCGCCATCATCGCGCCGACGTGAGTCGAGTTCCTGGTCATCCCAGCATTGAAATCGACCACGACCGTTCTCGTCCACGTGACTTACATGGACAAACCGTTCAGATATTGCGGACAATTGTGCGGTGGATACCCGACGCCTGCATCTCCTGCTCGAACTGTCGCGTCTCGGATCGATGCGTGAGGTCGCCGAGACACACCGGCTGACCACCTCGACGGTGTCCCAGCAGATCGCCGCCCTGGCGAAGGAGACGGGTGCGCAACTCGTCGAACCGGTCGGCCGACGCGTGCGGCTGACCCCGGCCGGACGCCGGTTGGCCGACCACGCCGTCACGATCCTGGCGGCCGTCGACGCCGCCCGACTCGACCTCGACCCTCACGCCGAACCTGCCGGCACCCTGCGCGTCGGGGGTTTCGCGACCGGCATCCGCGTGTCGCTGCTGCCGGCCGTGGCCGAACTGGCCCGCACCCACGCGCAGGTGGACGTGGTGATCAGCGAATACGAACCCGTCGAGGCCTTCGCATTGCTCGCCGACGACGAACTCGATCTCGCCCTGACCTACGACTACAACCTGGCGCCGGCGTCACCCGGCGCCGCGCTCGAGGCCGTCCCGCTGTGGTCGACGCCGTGGGGCCTCGGCGTCCCCGCGCCCGCCGAAGACACACCTGCCGACGTCGCGGCGTATGCGGAATCGCCGTGGATCGTGAACTCCCGCAACACCGCCGACGAGGACGCCGTCCGCACGCTGGCCTCACTCGCCGGTTTCACCCCACGGATCGCCCACCAGATCGACAGCCTCGATCTCGTCGAGGACCTCATCACCGCCGGCTACGGGGTGGGCCTGCTCCCGGCCGACCGTCCCACCCGCAGCGAGGTCACGGTCCTCCCGCTCGCCGACCCGCAGGTCGTGCTGACGGCATACGCCGTGACCCGTTGCGGGAGGTCTACCTGGCCGCCGCTGCGGTTGGTCCTGGACCGATTGACCGCAGGGCGCCGGGACATACCTCCCGCGACGTGATCCTTACCGCGCTGCTGCCGCGGACGCGGCTTCCTGCAGGGTGCGGGCCGCGACCTGCAGCCCTTCGAGCTGACCCAGTTCGACGTCCTCGTGTTCGATGTTGACGGCCATGTCGGGGTCGACCTTCTGCAGGGCCGCGAGGAAGCGGGACCAGAAGTCGACGTCGTGTCCGCGTCCGACGGCGACGAAGTCCCACGCCGAGTCCTCGGGCCACTTGTTGACCACGTGCTTGCCGCCGAGTCCGGTGGGGTTCTGGTCGGCGGGGATCCGGGTGAACCGGTCGTCGAGGACACCGTAGATCTTGCAGTTGTCGTTGATCCGGGTGTCTTTCGCCGCGGCGTGGAAGACGAGGTCGCCGAGCCAGTCGATCGCGGCGACCGGGTCAATGCCCTGCCAGAACAGATGCGACGGGTCCATCTCCGCGCCGACGTTCGTCGCGCCGGTCTTCTCCACCAGACGCTTCAGGGTCGGCGGGTTGAACACGAGGTTCTGGGGGTGCATCTCGATCGCGACCTTGACGCCGTTCTCGCGGGCGAGCGCGTCGATCTCCTTCCAGAACGGCACCGCGACCTGATCCCACTGGTAGTCGAGGGAGTCGAGATAGCCACTGTCCCAGGTGTTCACGTGCCATGCCGGCCACTGGCCGCCGGGGTGGGCCGCGGGCAGCCCGGACATGGCGACCACCCGGTCGACGCCGAGCAGTCCGGCGACACGGATCGCGTTGCGCAGGTCCTCGGCGTCCTCGGGGCCGACCTCGGGATCGGCGTGCAGCGGGTTGCCGTTGCAGTTGAGGCCGGCGATCGACACGCCCGTCTCGTCGAAGACCTTCAGGTACTCCTGCGGCGACACCTCGCCGGAGAGAAGTTCCTTGACGGGAAGGTGCGGGGTGCCGATGAAGCCGCCCGCGTTGATCTCCGCGCCGTCGAGTCCGAGGGAGGCGATGGTCTCCAGCGCCTCACGGAGGCTGCGGTCGTGCAGGATTGCGGTGTACACACCGAGTTTCATGGGTGGTCCTTAAAGGTGAGGTTCGGGCGAGGTGACGGGGTCAGCCGATCTTGACGGCTGCCCCGTGAGAGCGGGCGGACTCCGCGACGGCGGTGACGATCTGCATGCCGCGCAGGGCGTGGGCGAACGACGGCAGCGGTCCCAGGTTGTCGATGCCGGCGATCTGGTCGAGGAAGGCCCGGGCCTGGTACGCGAAGAACTCGGCCTTGCCGTGACCGACGCCGCCGGCGTCCATCGGCAGACCGCCCTGGATGTACGGGTGCTGCGGTCCGACGATCACCCGGCGCTGTCCGTTGACGGTGGGGTCGAGGCCCTCGCTGGACACCGAGAACTCCGCGGCGCGAGCCAGGTCGAACGCCGCCGAACCGGACGTCCCGAACAGCTCGAACCCGAGACCGTCCGGAAGCTGATGTGCGACACGGGAAGCGGAGAACGTACCGACGGCACCGTTCTGGAACCGCGCGGTGAACGTGGCGAGGTCCTCGTTCTCGACGGGCGCCATCTCCCCGGTGGTCTCGGCCTTGGTGTGGCCGTACGTGACGCCGGCCGGCACGGGACGCTCGGTGATCACCGTGGTGAAGGTTGCGCCACTGATCTCGACGATGGGGCCGCACACGAATTCGGCCATGTCGAGCAGGTGGCTGCCGACGTCCGCGAGCGCGCCGGTCCCGGGACCGCCGCGGTACCGCCAGGTGATCGGCGACGTGGGGTCGAGGCCGTAGTCGCACCAGTAGTGCCCGTTGAAGTGGATGATGTCGCCGAGGCGGCCCGTCGCGAGTTCGTCCCGGATGGCCTGGATCGCGGGCGACCGGCGGTAGGTGTACCCGACCGTCGCGATCGTGTCGGCGTCCGCCGCGGCCGCGACCATGGCCTCGGCGTCCGAAATCGAGCCGGCCAGCGGCTTCTCGCACAGCACGTGCTTCCCGGCGGCGAGGAGTCCTTCGACGATCTCCCGGTGCAACTGGTTGGCGACGACGACGCTCACCGCGTCGATGTCCGGCGATTCGGCGATCGCCTGCCAGCTGTACTCGGCCCGCTCGTAGCCGTACCGCTTGGCGGTGTCGTCGGCGACGGCCTCGTTGGTGTCGGCGATTGCAACCAACCGCACGTCCGGCCGCTCGGTGCCGAACAGGGTCGACGCGGTCCGGTACCCGGCGGCGTGCGCTCGTCCGGCCATGCCGCCGCCGATGACGGCGACACCGATCGAGTTGGAGGTCATGAGTGAAGCCTTTCGATGTGGGGATCCTGCAGGTCGGACGAGTCGGAGATGTGTGCCGTACACCTCCGGCTAGTTCGGTCTATTTGACCGGTCTAGTACGACTACTATGAGCTGAGTCACGCCGCGGTGTCAAGCCCTGAACGGAGCGACGAGAAAATGTGCACGTCGAGAAACCGGCACGACGGCCGGCAGGCACGCAGCCGCGGATCGCGGCGAGCGAAAGGCCTTGCGTCAGTAGGCGGTCCCGATCAGGACACGCCGGACCGGGATCCCTCCACCGACGCGGAGACGGGACCGGTGGTCCGGCGCACGACGAGCCGGGGCCGAAGGACGATCGCGGCGGGCTCGGTCCGCCCCTGGTCGAGGCGTTCGATGACGGCCTCGACCGCCCTCGTGGCCTGCTCCCGCGGCTGCTGATTGACCGAGGTCAGGTCGATGTGCGCGAGCTGCGCCAAGGTGCTGTCGTCGTATCCCGACACCGACACGTCTTCGGGGATTCTCAGACCCACCCGCCGCAGTTCGCTGATGAGCCCGATGGCACTGCGGTCGTTGGCAGCGATCACCGCGGTCGGCAGGTGCGGCCGCGCGAGCAGCGTCTGCGCGGCGTCGGTGCCCGCACTGTCGGTGAAATCGCCGTCCACGACGTCGGCGTCGAGTCCGTGCCGCCGCATCGCGCGCGTGTAACCGGATCGCCGGTCGGCCGCGATGGTGCCGTCACCACCGCTGAGGTGGGTGATCCGCCGATGTCCGAGTTCCACGACGTGGTCGACGACGGTGCCGATGCCCCTGCCGTCGGCAGTCCGCACCACATCGACGTTGCCGCCGACGCGGCGACCCACCACGACCACCGGAACCCGCTCGGCCAGTGCGTCGAGCACGTCGACGTCGAGTTCGGTGCCGAGCAGGATCAAGGCCTCGCACCGGAAGTCGAGCAGCGTCTCGACGACCTTCCGTTCCCCGTGGGTCGGCGTGACCGCACCCAGCACCACCTCGTACCCGTGTTCGTCGGCGGCCGCGACGAGGTATTCGACCATTTCGGCGTGGAAGCTGCTGCGGATATCCGCCATCACGCCGACGAGATGCGTGCGCCGCAGCGACATCAACGCCGCCGTGCGATTCGGCCGGTAGCCCAGTTCGTCCGCCACCTCGAGGACGCGTTTCCGCGTCTCCGCGCTCGGGCCGGCGACACGACGAAAGACCATGGACACCAGCGCCTTCGAGACACCCACCCGATCCGCGATGTCCTGCATCGTGACGGTCTGTTTCGGGGTCACGGGACCACCACTCCGGGCGTCGTCGTCGCTTCGCATGTGCAGACCCTTTCGCTCACCGAGCACGAGGCACACCCACAGTATCCGACATGGACCGAAGTACTGGACCGGGCTGTGCGCCGTGAGGAGAGCACGCGCAAGTGATCCCCGGCGCTAGGGTCTTTCCGGCGGTCAGGGCAGTCTGGACCCATGGACTCACGGGAGAGCGGCGCTGCGCTCGGGATACTCGCCGACGCGATGGTGGGCGAACGGACGGTGGACTCGGCGGCGGTGCGCGAGGCGCTCGAGCAGGTCTCTGCCGGTCCGGCAGAGACGGCGGCGTTCACGGAGAGGGTGCGCCGCCACCAGGCCGAGCTGACCCGTTTGCGCAGGCGCGAGCGTGAACTCGGGGTGCTGTTCTCGAGCGCCCGCGAACTGGCCGAACTCCGCGACATCGACGCGCTCCTCGGACGGCTGGTGAGCCGCGCCCACGAGATGATGGGCACCGACGTCACGTACCTGTCGGAGTTCGATCCGGCGACCCGGGAGTTGAACGTCCGCAAGACCGTCGGCTCGGTGGCGTCGCAGTTCCAGCACCTGCGCGTTCCCCCAGGAATGGGGCTGGCCAGTCAGATCGCTGATTCCCGTGCCGCGCAATGGGTTCTGCGCTACCAGGAATACGCGGAGGGACCGCACGAGGATCTCATCGACGACGCGGTCGCCGCGGAGGGGATCGTGTCGATCCTCGGGGTGCCGATGCTCTCGGACGGTCAGGTGCTCGGTGTCCTGTTCGCCGCCACCCGCCAGGAACACACGTTCACCCCGGACGAGATCGCCGTGCTGTCCGCGCTCGCCGATCACGCCTCGGTGGTGCTGCAGACCGCCAGCACTCTCGAACAGGTCCGCAGGTCCGAGGACGAGGCGCGCACCGCACTCGACCGCCTCACCGACTACCTGCAGGTCCGGGACCGATCCACCGTGGTGCACCAGGAACTCATCGAGGCGGTTCTGGTCGGTGGCGGATTCGAGCAGGTGGCCGGCACACTCTCCACCGCCCTCGGGCGCACGGTCACGATCGTGGACCGGGATCTGCATCCCGTCGCCACCCACCCGACGCCGCCGACCCGTTGTCCGTCCAGCTGTCGCCGAAGGTGCGGGACGCCATCGCGACGAGCCGCACCACCGGCCACTGCGTCCGCGTCGACGACCCCGCCACACCGATCGTGGCCGCCGTCATCGCGGGCGAACTCTACTTCGGCGCAGTACCGGTCGGCACCGGCGACCTCGAGCCCGGACCCGTCGACGAGCGCACCATCGAGCGCGCGGCGCAGGTCGGGGCACTGCTGGTTCTGCAGCAGGACGCGGTCGCGGACGCCGACCTGCGGGCCCGGGTCGAGATGGTCGCCGACCTGCTCGATCCGGCACCGGAGCAGCGCCGCGATCTGGACCGCCGAGTGCGCGCCCAGCACGTCACCCTCGCCGCACTCGAGACCGTTGTGCTGATCGCGGTCCCGGCCGAAGACCGTGCCACCGCGGCCCGCGCGGCGACCGCATTCGTCGGCGACCACGGCCTCGTCGGGGAATATGCGGGCGTCGTCGTGGCCGTTCTCACCGCCGTCGCCCCATCCGAGCTCACCGCGGACCTGCGCCACTACCTGCGCAGAACGTTGCACGGCCCCGTGCTGGCGATGACGACGCATCGAACGTTACCTGTCGGTGGTCGGCGCTAAGGTCGAGGTCCTGCGTGAACATGGGGACAAGTCGCTGGTAGAGGAGCTGATGGATGACTTCATGGCATTGCTCGCTTCATTTTCCGGCCGCTTCTACCCATTGCGGTCGAAGCAGAATCCACGTCGACTTTTTCCGGGCGATGCGGCAGCACGGTGGGAAATGGACTAACTGATGGCCGATGCCGGATTCACTGCGCTGCGCCAGTTCTCGTTCACCACCCGCCCCTACCTGGCCGTCGATGATGAGACCGGTGCGCCGATCGGGCTCGATGACCTCGACGTGCGTGTCGGGTGGATGCTCGACCTGATCTCGGGCGCCGAAGCTGGAATGTTGTCGCGGCTGTGGCAACCGGCCACCTTCAATGTCCTGGCCGCCGGACGTGACAGCCACGGCCGGAAACTCCCGATGCAAGGTCATGTCGCTGCTGCGCGTCTCGGCTGGACCCCGCACTACCCGGACGGTGTCTACGTCCCCTCGCGGGTCACGCGGGTGGTGACCGCGCAGGCAGTAGGCACTTTGCGGGCTCTGGCACACCGAGACACCGCGATCGCTACACTGTCGGCCCGGTTCGACCCGGCCACCGGCCGCATCGCCGCACCCAGTACTGCTGCGGAGTACGTCCCGTCCGGATTCGCCCGGGGCGTGGTGCGGCAGCTCACAGCGCGCGCACGCGCCGCCGCCGGCGCGGCAGACGCGCGGCTGCGGATCACCGACGTGCAAGCACCACCCCAGACCTCGGCGATGGCCCGGCTCTCGGCCGCCGATCGACAACTCGCACAGCTTGCCGTCACCGGTCACGAGCTGGTGTTGACGGTGAAGCTGCCCACCTGCCCCGGCCCGGCGGGGCGGGCGCAGTGGCGCAGCGTCCGGCTGACCGCGACCATCCCCGAGCACCTGCACGGCCGGGCGATCACCGATTGGCACCTGCCGACCCTGGTCCTCGACCGCCGGGGACTGCTCTGGCGGTGCGCCGCGACCGAACTCGTCCCGGCAGCCGACCTGGAATCGGCCTCCGTCGCGGTCGGGGTGGATTGGTCCCCGACCACTCTGGGTGCCGCCGCCATCACCGCCGAAAACCCCGACGGGTTGTCCTCGGATTACCGGGGCTGGACCTACGACGACCGCGGGCTCGGGATCAAACTGGCCCGCCTGCAAGCCGAGGGGCAGCTACTCCATGGTAAGGCGGCCCGGTTGACACGACTGGCCGCCACCGCCCCGCCCGAGGTCCGCGCTCAGCTGGAGGAGAAGATCGCCGTCCTCGACGAACACCGCACCGCTGTCGGCATCAAACGGGCAAAGATCAACCGGGAACTGGCCTTCGACTTCTCCCGCCAGGTCACCGACTACGCCGCCGCCGCGGGCGCGCGGGTGATCGCGGTCGAGGATCTCACCACCCTCGAGACCCGCGGACACGGACGGGTGAACAACAACCGGGCGGCGCAGTCCGCCCGCCGCAAAGCGGTCGACGCCCTCGCCCACACCGCCGCGGAGGTCGGTATCGCGGTGGTCTCGGTGCCCGCCCGGGGATCGTCCGCACAATGTCCGGGCTGCGACGAACCACTTGCGCGCCCCGGCGGTTACCACACCGCGTGGTGTGCACGCTGCCGGGTCGGCGGCAACCGGGACCACGTCGCCGGGGTGAACGACCCTGTTGCCTAATTTGTGATCACGCGGCGAGTGCGACATGGAGGCGGGTGAGGTGGCTGCTGCGGGTGCGGTCGAGGGGGTGGCCGGTCCAGTGGGCGTCGAGTCGGATCATGTTGAGGGCAACCGCGGAGAATGCTTGTTGGAGATGGGTTTTCGCCAACCCACGGTAGCGGGCGCGCCGCGCGCCGCAGGCTGTGACGGCTTGGTGCATGGTGGATTCGGCGCCGGCGCGGATGGCGTATTTCGCTTGCCAGTCGGCGGTGTTCTGCTCGG
>RRBB01000247.1:0-14722 GCA_006543605.1 Rhodococcus sp. WS4 | reverse complement strand
CGAAGGCAACAGTCCACGGTTCCCGCGGACGACGAACTGTGCCCTCCACCACCAAACTAATCCACAGGCTCACCGGCACCATAGAGAATCCGAGGTCGACCGAAACACCCCGCAAGTATCCCCCGACAGCACCGACCCCACCAGACTGCGACCGGTGACGAGCACCGGCGAAGCACGAACTCACGGTGACCGACCGCCACATTTTCCCTTACCACGGCGGAGCGCAGCGCCCCTGGAGAACTAATCTGATAGTCGATGACCGACACCGACGACACCACCGCGAGCACCAACGGCACCGCAGCCTCCCCCCGTGGCGCCGCGACCCTTGCGGACTGGCTGGCCGCGCGCAGCGATGCCGAACTGACGGATCTGCTCCGCAAGCGCCCCGATCTGGCGGTTCCGCCGCCGGCCACGATCGTCGTCCTCGCCGGCCGCGCCGAACAGCGCGCGTCGGTCGCCCGCGCAGCCGACAACCTCACGTCCCTGGACTTCGGTCTCCTCGAACTCCTGGCCCTCGACCGCGCCGACGAGGTCTCGGTACCCCGGGCCGCCCTGCAGGACGCGGTGGGGTCGCGGGCGACGAAGAAGACCGTCGACGCCACGCTCGACGGCCTGCGGTCCGTGGCGCTCGTCTGGGGTGACAAGACGTCGCTGCGCATCGTCCCCGCCGTCACCGCCACCATCCCGTGGCGAGTCGGTCGTGGCGCCGAGCCCGTCGAGACTCTCGACGAGTCCGGGATCACCGCCGCACTGGCCGGGCTGCAGAGCACGGAGCGAGACATCCTGGAGACACTGTCGAAGTCCAGTTCCATCGGGCGTACGCGGGACGCCGCGCCCGGGACGCCACCCGACCGTCCCGTCCAGCGACTCCTCGCGGCCGGCCTGCTGCGCTGGATCGACGACGAGACCGTCGAACTGCCGTATCAGGTGCGGCAGGTCCTGCGCGGGGAGGCCGTCTTCGACCCCACGTCGCTGGCCCCGCCGACCGTGACGGGACGCAAACACAAACCCGCCGACATCAACGCGGCCGCCGCAGGCGAGGCACTCGAACTGGTGCGCCACTGTGAGGACGTCGTCAAGGCCCTCGGCGAGGTTCCGGCCCCCGCGCTGCGGGCGGGTGGGCTCGGCGTCCGCGAACTGCGGCGGATCGCCAAGATGTCCGGCATCGACGAGAACCGGCTGAGCCTGCTCGTCGAACTGCTGTCGGCCGCCGGGCTGATCGCGAGCGGCACCCCGGACCCCGTGCCGCCGTCCGACAGCGGAGAGAACTACTGGGCCCCGACCACCGCGGTCGACAACTGGCTGACCGCGCCCGTCGCCCGGCGGTGGCACGTGCTGGCCGCGGCGTGGCTGGAGTTGCCGCGGATGGCGTGGTTCATCGGCATGCGCGATGCCAACGACAAACCGGTCGCCGCACTCTCCGAGGAAGTGCGCGCGCCGTCCGCGCCGCGAGACCGGCAGGCGATCCTCGGGCTGCTGGCGGAACTGGGCAGCGGACACTCCGCCGACCCGGCGGAGGTCAGCCGACTGCTGGCGTGGCGACGCCCCCGCTGGGGCGCCCGGCTCCGGGTCGACGCGGTCGCGCGGACCCTCGACGAGGCGGCGACGCTCGGACTCGTCGCCCGCGGCGCCCTCAGCTCCCCCGGTCGGGCGCTGCTCCACGGCGGCGACGCCGAGGCCGAGATGCACTCGTCGCTCCCCGAACCCGTCGACCACGTCCTCGTGCAGGCCGACCTCACCGTCGTCGCCCCCGGACCCCTCACTCCCGACCTGCTCGAGCAGATCGCCCTCGTCGCGGACATCGAATCCGCCGGCGCGGCGTCGATGTACCGGATCAGCGAAGACAGCGTCCGGCGCGCCCTCGACGTCGGGATGACGGCAGCCGAACTGCACAGCCTCTTCGCCACCCGGTCGCGCACACCCGTCCCGCAGTCGCTGTCGTATCTGATCGACGACGTCGCGAGACGACACGGGCGGCTCCGCGCCGGGGTCGCCGCGTCGTTCGTCCGCTGCGAAGACCCGACGCTGCTCGCGGAGGTCCTGGCGTCTCCGGTGGCCGCCTCGCTGGCGCTGCGCGCACTGGCGCCGACGGTGGCGGTGTCACAGGCGCCGCTGCGGGAAGTGCTGAACGAACTGCGGGCGGCGGGTTTCGCGCCCGCCGGTGAGGACTCCTCCGGCGCCCTCGTCGACCTGCGCCCCCGCGGCGCCCGGGTCGTGACCCGGCGCAAAGCCCCGGGCCGCACCCCGGCCGTCGCCACCGATGCCCAGCTCGACGCGGTCGTCCGGACCCTGCGGGCCGGCGATCTGGCCGCGTCGGCCCGCGGTTCCGGCAGCATTCGGTCCGACGGGTCGCGGGCCAGCAGCGCCGCGACCATCGCCCTGCTCAACGCCGCGGCGCGCGAACGCACCAGCGTGACCATCGGCTACGTCGACGCACAGGGTGTGGCGACGCACCGCATCGTCGATCCCGTGAGCGTCGGCGGTGGCCAGCTCGACGCGTTCGACCCGGCGAGCGGCGCGGTCCGGCGATTCACCCTCCACCGCATCACGTCCGTCGCCCGCGTCGACTGAGCCTGTGAGTACTTATTAACCGCGGGCGGTTAACAAGTACTCACGGCTCAGATAACGATTCCGCGCAAACGCCCAGGAATCTCGGGGCGCGCAATACCGTGATGCTGGTATGTACCTGGCCGGGGACGACTTACCAGGAGGCAGAACCGTGATTGTCACAGCAACGAAGCCGTCACACGGCTGGTTACGAGGCGTCATCCGGCTCATGGTTGCCGTGGTGATCCTGCCGCTCGCATTCGTCCTCGTCGGCGGCGGCACGGCATCCGCGGACCCGTACAGCCGACTGCGTGAACACTGGGTCGACGCACCCGGCGGGGTCGGTCAGATCAAGGTGCGCATGTGGCTCGCGAACAACGGCAGCAACAAGGCCCTCTATCTGCTCGACGGCCTCCGTGCGACCAACGACGTCAGCGGATGGGAGCACGAGACCAACGCCGCGTGGCTGTCCGATCACGGGATCACCGTCGTCGAACCGGTCGGCGGACAGTCCAGCTTCTACACGGACTGGTACGCGCCCAGCAACACCAACGGTCAGCCGTACACGTACAAGTGGGAGTCGTTCCTCACCCAGAACCTGCCCGACTTCCTGGCGAACAATTACGGCATCAGCCGCACCAGCAACGCCATCGCCGGACTGTCGATGGGCGGCAACGCGGCGTTGATCCTCGCCGCCTACCACCGCGACCAGTTCACGTTCGCCGGGTCGATGTCCGGCTACCTGAACCTGTCGGCCCCGGGCATGCGTGAGGCGATCCGTATCGCGATGCTCGACTCCGGCGGTTACAACGCCGACTGCATGTGGGGACCGCCATGGGATCCGGCGTGGCTCCGCAACGACCCGTTCGTCGCGGCGCCCCTCATGCGCGGGCTGCCGATGTGGATCTCGGCGGGCGCCGGCCTCCCGGGCCCGCACGATCAGCCGCAATCCGCCATCGACGTCTTCAACGTCGGAACCGGCATGGGCCTCGAGGCCATCGCGCTGGCCCAGAACCGTGCCTTCCAGGTGCGACTCGACACCCTCGGCATCCCCGCGCACTACGACTTTCCGGCGACGGGAACCCACAGCTGGGGTTACTGGCAGGACCAGCTGTGGGCCATGCTCCCGATGATGAAGGCGTCGATCGGCGCCTGAGTGGCCTGCGGCCCTGTGAGTACTTGTTAACCTCCCGCGGTTAATAAGTACTCACGGGCGGCGAAGCCGCATAGGCGTCCCAGAGTTCCCGGTAGACGCCACCCCGGTCGAGTAGCTCGGCGTGTGTTCCGACTTCCGCTACCCGTCCGCCGTCGAGGACCACCACCCGGTCGGCTCGCGCCGCGGTGCTCAACCGGTGCGCCACGACGACGGTGGTGGTGGTGCGCCGCCGGGACAGGTTCTCGGTCGCGAGCCGGACGCGGTCCTCCGTGGCCAGGTCCAGCGACGCCGTCGCCTCGTCGAGCAGCAGGATGTCCGGGTCCACCAATTCGGCTCGGGCGAGGGCCAGCAACTGACGTTGCCCGGCCGACAGGTTGCGCCCGTGCTCCCCGATCGGCTGCAGGTAGCCGAGGGCCAGTCCCGACACCATCTCGTGGGCCCCGACCGCTCGGCTGGCGGCCTCCACCTCCGCGTCGGTCGCGTCCGGGCGCCCGTAGGCGACGGCGTCGCGGACGGTGGCGCCGAACAGGTGCGGCTCCTTCGGTACGACACCGAGTCGCTGCCGGAACGACGCGAGGTCGAGTGACCGGGTGTCGATGCCGTCGACGCGCACCGCGCCCTCGGTGGGGTCGTAGAACCGGGCGAGCAACTTGAGCACCGTCGACTTGCCCGCGCCGGTCTGGCCGACGAGGGCGACCGTCTCGCCCGGTTCGATGCGAAGCTCCACCCCTCGCAGCGCCTCTCCCTTGCCGGATTCGTACGCGAAGTGGACGTCGTCGAACACGATGCCGCCCTGGAGGCGGTCGAGGACGATCGGATCGCCCGCCTGCGGCGTGGTGGTCGGTGTCCGCATCAGACCCCGCAGTCGACCGAGTCCGATCACCGCCTGCTGGTAGCCGTCGAACACCTGCGAAAGCTGTTGCACGGGAGCGAAGAACAGTTCGACGTAGAGCACGAAGGCAATCAGTGTGCCGACGGTGAGGGTTCCGCCGTGGATCCGCGCCGTCCCGGCCGCGAGCACCAGTCCGGTCGCCACCACGGACAGGAACTCGACGAACGGAAAGTACAGTGCCATGTACCGCTGAGCCCGCAGCCGCGACTCCCGGAAATCCCAGGCCCGCCGGGCGAACTGGGCCGCGTTGTAGTCCTCGCGCCGAAATGCCTGGGTGACGCGGATATTCGTCACGTTCTCCTGCAGGTAGGCGTTGACGATCCCGACGCGATCGCGGGCCTCTGCGTAGGCGGGCACGGACTTTCGGCGGAACACCACGGTGGCCGCGACGAGGACGGGCACCACGAGGACCAGCACGAGGGCCAGTTCGGCATCGATTACCAGGAGTGCCACCAGGACTCCGGAGATCGTCAGCCCGCTCACCACCGCTGTGGCCAGACCCGTCTGCAGGAAGTTGGACAGGCTGTCGACATCGGTGGTCATGCGGGTCATGATCCGGCCGGCCAGTTCTCGCTCGTAGTACTGCAGACCGAGCCGCTGCAGTTGCGCGAACGTTTTGACCCGCAACGTGTACAGCAGCCGTTCGCCCGTCCGCCCGGTCACCCGCGCCTGGGCGATGTTGACGGCCCAGTCCAGCAGCACCACCAGAATGGTCGCGGCCGCCGCGAGCAGCAGCAGGTCGCGGGCGCCCTGCAGCACTCCCCGATCCACCCCGGTACGGACGAGGACCGGCACCGCGATCTGCGCGACGGCGTCGAGCCCGACGAGCGCCAGGCCCGCGACCAGCGGCAGGAGGAGCGGCCGCAGCAGCGAGCCGAGTCCGAATGCCGGGTCGGCGGCCCGGGCCTCGTCCGCGGCGACGTCGGGGTCTCCTGTGAGTGGCGGCAGGTCGTCGAGCCGAGCCATGACTTCGGGGCTGGGCGGCGCCGACGAGAGGATGCCGCCCGACGCGCCTCCCCGTGACGGCCCACTGGCACCCGCGGCTGCGGTCGCGAAAGCCGCTGCGGCTCTGGCATCGAACACCCCGGAAGCCTCGTCGCCGTCCTCCCGGCGCCACAGTTCGGCGGTGACACCGTCGACGTCCGGTGGCTCGTTCGACGTGTCCGGAGCGGTCACGTCGTCCGCGCTCGACAGCAGCGCGCGGAACAGCGGGCACCGCTCGTCGAGTTCGGCGCTCGTGCCCACATCGACGATGCGCCCGTGCGCCAGGACCGCGATGCGGTCGGCCAACGCGAGCGTCGACCGGCGATGCGCAATGATCAGCGTGGTCCGTTCGCTGGTCGCGACGCTCAGTTCGTGGTGGATGGCCGCCTCGACGCGGGCGTCGACCGCCGATGTCGCGTCGTCGAGTACCAGGATCCGCGGATCGGTCACCAATGCCCGGGCGAGGGCGATCCGCTGCCGCTGCCCACCCGACAACGTCACCCCCTGCTCCCCCACGACGGTGTCGAGGCCGTCCGGCAGTGCGTCGACGAATTCCTCCGCCTGCACCACGCGGAGCGCCTCACGCACCAGTGCCTCGTCGGCATCCGGCCGGCCGTAGGACACGTTGGCGCGGATGGTCTCGGACATCAGGTAACTGTCTTCGAAGACGACGCCGAGCGCGGAGCGCAGCGAGTCGAGCGACAGTCGGCGGGTGTCGATCCCCCCGACGGTAACCGCACCCGCCTCGACGTCGTATAACCGCGGAACGAGCATGGCCAGAGTCGATTTCCCCGACCCGGCGGCACCGACCACAGCCACCGTCTCCCCGGGTGCGATCCGCAGCGACAGTCCGTCGAGCAGGCGATTCGACGGGTCGTATCCGAAGGCCACGTCGTCGAACACCACCTCGAGCGGCCCTCGAGGCAAGTCCACGGCGTCGGGTGGGGTCGTCACGGCCGGGGCGTTGTCGATCACTTCGCGGACGCGCTCGACACTTGCCCGGCCCTGTTGGCTCACGGTCAGCAGCGTGGCGAGTTGACGCACGGGTGAGGCGAAGGCGGCCAGGTACGTGGTGAAGGCGACGAACGTCCCGAGTGACAGGTCGCCGTGCAGCGCCAGCCATCCTCCGACGGCCAGAACCAGTGCCTGCCCGAGCATCGGGACCGCCTGGAGTGCGGGGTTGTACCGGCTGGTCAGTCGCGCGACGCGCAGCCGGGAACGGAAGAGCTCCCCGGCGCGCTTCTCGAGGTCTTCCAGTTCGCGGACTTCCTGTCCGAATCCCTTGACGACGCGCACCCCGGTGACGGCGGCTTCCACTCCCCCGGCCACGACGGCTGCCTGTTCCTGGGCATGCCAATTGGCAGGGACGAGGTCGACGCGGCTGCGCATCGAGATGAACCATAGCGCAGGCAGAACGGCGAGGGCGACGAGCGTGAGGATCGGCGACAGCACGGCCATCACGGCCAGCGACATCGTGAACATGAGCAGGTTCCCCGCCATGTGCGGCAGGAGCTGCAGGAGCATCTGGATCAGCGTGATATCCGAGATGGACCGGCTGACCACCTGACCCGTCTGCAGTCCGTCCTGCTTGACGCCGTCCAGTCGGAGCAGCGAACGGAACGCGTCGCCCCGTAGGTCGTACTGCACCCCGAGGGATAGCTGCCCGGAGCGGTATCGCCGTGTGTACGCGGCAGCGAAACGGACCGTGGCGAGGGCGACGAGCACTGCGATCCACGGTGCCAGTGCATGATTGGTGTCGACCGTCGCGTTGTCGATCACGTGTCGGACGGCCAGCGGAATGGTGGCGGTGGCGGCGGCCGCCACGGCCGCCGCCCCGTACGCGAGAACGAGATTGCGGCGTTGGCGCAGACAGTATCCGAACAGGTACCGCAGCCAGCCGGCGTTCCCCTCCGAGTCTCCCGTCGTCACTGCGCAGACACCAGCGTGGAATCCTTCTCGACCGCAAACTGATTGGCGGGTCGCGGCAAACCGTAGTGCCCGCGCAGTGTGGTCTCGGTGTAGTCGGTGCGGAAGAGTCCGCGTTCCTGCAGAATCGGGACCACGGAGTCGACGAACTTCTCCAACCCGGACGGAAGGACCGCGGGCATGATGTTGAAACCGTCTGCGGCGCCGTTCCGGAACCAGTACTCGATCGTGTCGGCCACCTGGAGTGGGGTGCCCGCGAACGTGCGGTGACCGCGACCACCACCGAGTCGCCCGATCAGCTGCCGGACGGTGAGCTTCTCGCGGCGGGCGAGGTCCACGATCAGCGTGTACCGGCTCTTCGCACCCTCGATGTCGTCCTCGGACGGCAAGTCCTCGGGGAGTTCCTCGTCGAGCGGGAGCTGCTCCGGTTCGAGATTGAACCGCTGTGCCAGCTGCCTGCGGGCGTATTCCGGCGAGATCAACCTCTCCAGTTCGGCCTCGAGTTCGCGCGCCTCCTCCTCGGTGTCCCCGATGACCGGCACGATGCCGGGCAGGATCAGCACCTGCTCGGGGTCGCGGCCCAGCTTCGTGACGCGGTCCTTGACGTCCGCGTAGAACGCCTTCCCCTCGTCCAGGGTCGGCTGCGCGGTAAAGATCGCCTCCGAGTACCGGGCGGCGAAATCCTTTCCGTCCTCGGACGACCCCGCCTGCACGAGCAGCGGGTATCCCTGCGGCGACCGCGGCACATTGAGTGGTCCGCGCACCTTGAAGAACCGGCCCTCGTGCTCGATGACGTGCACCTTCGCGGAGTCGGCATGGATCGCGACGTCCTTGTCCGCGACGATGGCGTCGTCCTCCCAACTGTCCCACAACTTGGTGGACACCTCGACGAACTCGGCAGCACGCTCGTAGCGGCTCTTGTGCGCGGGGGTGTCGTCGAGCCCGAAGTTCTGCGCCGCATCGGCGCCGGCCGTCGTGACGATGTTCCAGCCGGCCCGGCCGCCGCTGACGAAGTCGAGGGACGCGAACCGCCGCGCCAGGTTGTACGGCTCGTTGTAACTGGTCGACGCGGTCGCGATCAGGCCGATCTTCTCGGTGGCCGCGGAGATCGCCGTGAGGATGATCGTCGGTTCCAGCTTGCCGCTCGGCCTGCGTTCCGGATTGCTGAACAGCACGGGGCTGTCGGCGAGGAACACCGAGTCGAACTTTCCGCGTTCGGCGGTCTGCGCCAACGAGATGTAGTGCTTGATGTCGAGGTTGGCGTTCGGATCGCTCTCGGGCAGGCGCCAGGCCGCCTCGTGGTGTCCGATCGCCATCAGGAATGCGTTGAGGTGAAGCCGGCGCTGTGATGACGAACTCATGGTGTAACTCCCTTACTGTGCCGCTGCCTCGACGCCGAGGGCGCCGAGCAGCGTGGTGCGAAACTCGTGGAACTTGCTGTCGCCGAGCGCTCTCGGCTTCGGGATGTCGACGATCTCGTCGACGACGATCTGGCCGCGGTCGAGTACGAGGACCCGGTCGGCGAGCGCGATCGCCTCGTCGACGTCGTGGGTGACGAGCAGGACGGTCGGGCGGTGCCGACGGATCAGCTCCTCGAGGAGGGCGTGCATCTTGATCCGGGTCAGCGCATCGAGGGCGCCGAACGGTTCGTCGGCCAGGAACAGTTGGGGCTCGCGGACCAGCGCTCGGGCCAGCGCCACCCGCTGCTGTTCACCGCCGGACAATTCGCTGGGCCACGCCTTCTCCCGGCCCGCGAGCCCGACTTCCGCGAGCGCAGACGCTCCCTTGCTCGTGCCGATGCGGCCCAGTCCGAGCGTCACGTTGTCCAGCACCCTCAGCCAGGGCAGCAGCCGCGAGTCCTGGAACGCCACCGACACCTCCTCGGGCACGGTGAGGGTGCCGCCGCGGCCCTCGACGTCGTAGTCGAGGCCGGCGAGCGCCCGGAGCAGCGTGCTCTTGCCGGACCCACTCTTGCCGAGCAGGGCCACGAACTGGCCTTCGGGAATGTCGAGGTCCAGGCGGTCGAGGACGGTCTTGTCGCCGAATCCGCGGACGAGTGACCGCACCTGCACGGCGGCGGGTTCTAGCCGGCGAGCGTCTTGCGCCATGACAACGACCGCCTTTCGACGTAGCGGAGGACGGAGTCGGACAGGAGACCGAAGATGCCGTAGACCGCGAGTCCCACGAGAATCACGTCGGACTGCCCGTAGTTCTGCGCGTTGTACATCATCTTTCCCAAGCCGGTGACCGCGTTGATTCCCTCGACGACGATGAGGGTGAGCCAGGCGCCAGTCACCGAGAGGCGCAGTCCCAGAAAGAATCCCGGCATCGCGCCGGGCAGCACGACCTTGCGGACGAACGTGGCCCGGGACAGCCCGAGGACCTCGGCGAGTTCGACGTAGCGGTTGTCGATCGACGTCAGCGAGTTGTGGGTCTGGATGTACATGTGGACGACGACACCCAGCGCGATGATCACGATCTTGAACGTCTCTCCGATTCCGAGCCAGAGGATCAGCAGCGGGATCAGGCCGAGCGTCGGGATGGCGCGTTTGAGCTGGATCGGTCCGTCGATCAGGGCGTCACCGGAACGGGTCAGACCGGCGACGACCGCCAGTGCCGTCCCGATCACCACGCCGAACGCGAAACCGATGGCGGCACGGCTCAACGACGCGAGGACATGTTCCTGCAGGATGCCCGTGGAGATCAGGTCGATCGCCGTGGTGACCACGGTCCACGGCGCGGACAGTTTTCGTGCGTCGATGACGCCGGTCACGCTGCCCACCGCCCACACCGCGAGGAGGAGTGCGACACCCGCCAGCCGGGAGAACGGGAAGGCTTTGCGCAGCCCGAGTCGGCGGATCTGTCGATCGGCGGCGCCGAGTCTGCCGACATCGGGGGCGACAGTACGCGCCGGTGCGGGCGCGGAGAGGGTACTGGTCATCGCTGCACACCGCCTCGGTACTCCGCCGGAACCGCATCAGCGGCGACGGTTTCGAATCGGCGGTCGAACAACTCGTTCGCGTCGAATTCGCTGAAGTAGCCTGCATCCGAGAGCAGTTGGACCGTGTCCTGCGTCCACCCGATGGCCGCATCCCAGTTGGCCGGGTAGACCGGACGCTGCCCGACGGAGGCGACGATGCGCTTTCCGTCCTCGGCCGACACCTGTTCGCTCTCCACGTAGTACTTCTGGATCCAGGCGTCCTGGTTCTCCCACGCCCAGACCTCCCCGCGGGCCCAGAACGGAATGAACGACTTGATCGCCGCGGCCTTGGCTGGATCCTGGAGAACCTCGACGGGCGCCCAGAGCACGGTGAGCGCGTCCACGGCATCGGTAGGCAACGCCTTGGCCCCGTCCGGTCCGTACTGGGTGAGGTACTTCGTCACCGTCGGCTCCGACAGCGGTGCGACGTCCACCTGGTTCGATTGCAGCGCGGTGAGGAACTGAGGGCTGGGGAGTTCGACGAGCTGGACGTCGTCCTTGGTCAGGCCCAGCGCCTTCAGGGTCCGCAGGATCACCACACCCTGGGCCTGGCCGGGTGAGAACGCGATCTTCTTGCCCCGCAGGTCCGGCAGTTCCGCGATGTCCGAGCCGGGGGCGGTGGCCAGCCTGTACTGCGGCTGTTCCTTCTCCCGGACCGCGACGATCTTCGCGTCGAGCCCGGTGGCGTGCGCCTGGATCGGCGGGATCGCGGCATTGGTGGCCAGATCGACCGCGTTGCCCCGGAAGGCCTGGATCACGTCGGGGCCGGCACTGACATCCGGCCAGTCCGACACGGTGAACGGGAGTTCCGCGAGCTGATCGGTCGCCTCGAGCTGAAGTCGGGTGGTCTTGATCGACACGCTGAGTGAGGTTCCGTCCGGAACCTGATCGGGCACAGCGCCATCGAGAGCCAGCCCGCCGGAGGAACCGGACGAGCAGGATGCGAGCCCGAGCGCCAGGGCGCCGGCGAGCGCGGCGCGCACGAGGCGCCCGTACCCGGCGGAGGACACGAGTGAACTGGACATGATTGATCCTTCGAAGGATGAGGTCTCCGGCCGGGCACCGGACGCAGTCGGTCGAATGCCACGCAATGGAGCGAGAAAGGGAGAACAGAACGGTATTTCGAGCGCCGGACGATGCCGGTCCAGGAGCGTCAGATACGACCCGGGCGCGTGCGGCGACAACAGGACTCGGAGCGACACGAGTCTGCACACACAATGTCCGCCGTGGTTGTGTTCACACCAATATCCTTGCGATCCAATATAATCACCGTCAACATTGCTTCGTACCGAATTAACTCCGGCGCTGTGATACGCGTCACGAAATGCCGGCCAGCGGCCGCACGAAGCTGGCCAGAGGGGTCCGGTAGAGCTCCGCGAGGATCACGGCGCCCGCGGACACCGGAAGGGCCCGACCGGGAAAACTGGTGGACAGCACCGACTTCGACGGATCGTCGCACGTAGCCGACGCGTCCGCGACGGCTCGCCGCACCGTGTCGAGGGACCCCGGAATCTGGCTCACACCCTGGTCGCAGACGATCAGGACCTCCGGATTGAACAGATCGAGCAAGCGCGCCGCGACGACCCCCACCCCGTGGGCCCGTTCCGCGAACAGTGCCAGTGCGGCCGGTTGCCGGCGCCGCCCGGCGTCCAAGAGGTCCCGGAAGATCGGTCGCTCGATGACACCCAGCTGCATCGCCCTGCGCACCAGCACCCGATCCGACAGGGTGGCCTGCACGCATCCGATACGCCCGCAGGCGCACTTTTCGACACTGTGCTCGACGGGCACGTGCGCCACAGCGCCTGCCGCCGCGCGGGGGCCGTGGTGGACCACTCCTCCGGTCGCGAACGCGGCGTCCACCACGTTCCCGACGAAGAGCTGCACGACGCTCTCCCTCGCCCTCGGCTCCCCGAACAACACCTCCGCGTCGATGAGCGCGCGGGCGTGCGAATCCATCCGGACGTCCAGACCGGTGCGATGCTCGAGATCCGCGCGGACCGGGTACCCGTTCCACCCCGGGATCGGATGGTCGCGCACCACCCCCGATTCGGAGTCGATCCAGCCGCCGGCCGCGAACCCGACGCCGATCGGGACGGACACGTCACCGTGTTCGGCGGCCAACCCCTCCAGGGTCGTCACCGCGTCCCGCAGGATCTCGGCCGGTCCCAGCCCGAAGTGCGGATCTCGGGATCGCGCCAGCACCCGCCCCCGCAGATCGAGCAGCGCAGTGGTCACGTGGGTCATCGCGAGATGTATTCCGTAGACGACGTAGCGGCTCTCGTCGAGGTCCACCGGCACGTGTGGCCGTCCCAACCCCGTGGGACCCGAGATCTCGGGCAGTTCCCGCAGGAGGCCGCGCTCGACGAGTTGCGCGCTGGCGGTCGTGACGGTCGCGGGTGAGAGGCCGGTGACCCGTGCGATCGTGCTGCGCGCGATCGGCCCCCGCTCGAGAACGGTGCGCAGCACCGTGCCCGCACTGGCTCCGGAACGGCCGGCACGCCGCATGTCGGGCTGGGTTCGCGCCATCGTTCCCCCTTCGCCGCGCGCAGTGATTTCGCTGGATCTCGAACGCTAGCGAAGGGGAACGTGCAGTTCAACGGACTCGATTCCCGTGAATTTAACTCCCTGTGAGTACTTGTTAACCGCCCGCGGTTAACAAGTACTCACAGGGCGGCTAGCCACCGAGATTGACCTCGATGCAATAGGTGCGTTCGGGTTCGGAGAAGGCGATGGGGAATGCGGTGTCGAATTCGTTGCAGAGGGTTTCGTCGTTCTGCCCGTCCGCGCGCCTGAGGACCTTGACGGTCTGCGCCTCGGCGCAGTCGGAGGGCAGGATCCGGCCGTCGTCCTCGAGCAGGTAGCAGGAGTTCTCGATCATGTTCGGGACGAGGCAGAGCGTGGTCTGCACGTCCTCGTCCTCGCTCACCAGCGTGTAGGAGAAGTAGTCCTCCGCGCACTGGACGTCGCCGTCGTTCTTCTGCGCCACCTCGTACGTGGCTTCGCTGTCGGAGCAGTCGCGCTTCTCGTGAGACGTGTCGGACGCAGTCGTGGACGCGGACTCGAAGAACAGGCAGTCGCCGACGTCGAGGGCGTTCTTGTCGGAGCTCTTCACGGCGAACACACCGAACGCCGCGATGGCGGCGATGATCACCAGGACTGCGACGCCGAGGGCGATGAACAGCCCTTTGCGCGATTTCTTCGGCTGCGGTGGGTACTGGCCGGGTGGGTACTGGCCCTGCTGGCCCTGCTGGCCCTGCTGGCCGTACTGGCCGTACTGGCCCTGCCCGTACTGACCCGGCGGGTACTGTTCGGGTTGCTGGGCGTACTGCCCCTGCTGGTACGGCTGCTGCGGGTACTGGCCCTGCGGATACGGCTGCTGAGGGTTGTTCGGCGGGTTGTTCGGCGGGTTGTTCGGCGGTTCGCCGGGGACGTTCGGATCGGGACGCTGGGGGTCTTCTGGGGGCTGGGTCATCTCGAGCCTCATCTCTGGGTCGATCCATCCGGCTGTCCCTCAATTTAGGCCTCGACCGCCCCGGATGTGGAGGTATCGGGCCCTGTCGGAGGCGGCGACGTGGCGCGGTGTCGCTCATATCAGGACAATGGACAGGCTGGCTACATCCGGCACCGCATTTTCGAGGAGGCTTCCGTGACCGACGGACCGTTGATCGTCCAATCCGACAAGACCCTGCTGTTGGAGGTCGATCACGAACGCGCGAACGACGCCCGTCAGGCGATCGCGCCGTTCGCGGAACTGGAGCGCGCGCCCGAGCACGTCCACACGTACCGCATCACCCCGCTGGCGCTGTGGAATGCGCGTGCCGCCGGACACGATGCGGAGCAGGTGGTCGATGCGCTGGTCAACTACTCGCGGTACGCGGTGCCGCAGCCGCTGCTGGTCGATATCGTCGACACGATGGCCCGATACGGGCGACTGCAGCTGGTGAAGAATCCCGCGCACGGTCTGACGCTGGTCAGCCTCGACCGCGCGGTCCTGACCGAGGTGACCCGGCACAAGAAGATCGCCCCGATGCTCGGTGCCCGCGTCGACGACGACACGGTGGTGGTCCACCCGAGCGAGCGGGGCCGGCTCAAGCAGTTGCTGCTGAAGGTGGGCTGGCCGGCGGAGGATCTTGCCGGATACGTCGACGGCGAGGCGCACGCCATCGATCTGGATTTCGAGGGCACCTCCCCCGGGTCGGCGGACGGTCAGTGGCACCTGCGCGACTATCAGGAGATG
>RRBB01000246.1:0-14775 GCA_006543605.1 Rhodococcus sp. WS4 | reverse complement strand
GCTCTACCACGACGGCACCAAAGGTCGCCCCCGCGCCCAGCGAATGCTCACCGACCACAGCGACACCGCCGAACAACTGGCCCGGCTGTTCGGCATCGACCGCTACGCACCCACCCGATGACCGGCCACCACCGACTTAGGTAATACACCCCGACCACACCAAAACCAGCTCCCACCAGCGCTAATCGCACCGAAGCCACAGCTATCTAGGAAACTCCCGCTAGCCCTACCCGGGTACAGGCGTAGTAAACCTCGCAAATGCACGGCGACGCGCCCGGGGCTTACGTTCGACAAAGCACGCTGCCGCCGCACAACTCCCCGCTTCGAATCACGGAATGTTCCGCTGGAATTTGACGACTTACCCATCGCGGAAAGTAAGCACATCGGCTTCGTCGGCCAACTCCCCATCAGCGGCGACTCGGGGTGAGAACGACAACGACATCGTCGTCGCCGAGAAAACGCTCGGGTGGTGTCGTCGTGGACTTCTCGGCCAGTTTCATCCATATCGCGCCGACCTCCGCTTTGCCATGGAAGGTGCCGCTGACGGTGCTATTGCCGGGCGAGATCCACTCGATGTCCCACGACGTCATCGACGGCACGGGTAGTCATGCCATCGTCTCCGTTCGCGAGGCCGCTACTTCGTGCCGAAGACCCGTTCCAGAATCGCGGTGTCCGCGGCAGACTAGGCGACAACACGACCGAGCTGAACATGACAAGCAGCGATGAATCAACGGCCTAAGGTGCCCGGTCGGAGTTCAGGTGCATCGAGGATGGAGAGGAGGTCGGCGAGCAACCTGCCGGCCTCGACCTCGATGTCGTTGCGGATAGTCGTCTCGGATGTCCCGTACATGCGCCTTCGGCTCATTCGGTGGTGAACGGCGTGCCACTGCACCATCGCTGGGCGCCGCCTATCTGTGGCCGACGACGTTCCACAGTTGTGTGAGGTGGTGGTGACACTGCTTCGGTGCCGAGCGAGAGGATCCTCCCCGCGGATGTCATCGTGCGGTGCCTGCAATGAACCGTGCCACCCGCGGCGGCAGTCTGCGGCTCTCCGCACCAGTCGAGGACTCGAGCGGCAGCAGGCCCAACTGTTCGAGACGCGGAATGAGGTCAGGTGGCACCGGCCCGTCAGGGTCGGCCCGCAGTCGGTCCTGCTGCTCTGCGGTCAGAAGTCGCCAGCGGTGGTCGAGGTCCGCGGTCATGGCGATGATGCTACCGTCGCCGCGCGCAGCGCACGGAACCACAGGGCGCGGGAAAACGGCGGCGGCGCTGCATCTCGCTGGTGATGGTTCGCTGGGCCCTCGCAATTCACCGAATTCCCCACGGCTCCTGAATCTACGGAGCCGAAGCCCGGCTCCGGGGTCGGCGTCACGCGGGTTCCACGGGCACTTCGCCGACCCGAACACGCTGCTGAACCGAATGCTCGACAGCTGGAACGCGACAACACCGGCGGGGGACGCGACCGAGTCGGGGGTGAGACCGGCAATGAACTGACGAATATCCAGCAAGCGGGCCTGCTCGGTGGTTGTCGGCGCTCGGGCCGATCTGCGGCTCCGGTGAATCCGCACCAAAGCGTCGAATCCTACCGCGGTCCTACCGGGGAACAATAAAATGGCAGTTCAGAGGTGATATTTCGCATTCTCGAACTTGTCCGTTGAATTATCGGTGATTCCCGCACTCTGGACGCCCGGAGGAGAATAAAGGCCATGAGCACACAGGACGATGACCACGCGCTCCGCGAGGGCGTGAACCGTGTTCCCCCGCCAGCCGACAGTGTCATCGAGCGCGTCACCCCGGCACTCCGCGCCGCTCTTCTCCGGGCGGAAAGCCGACTGTCAGAGCGATGCGCCTCGAAGACTGCGACCGTCGAACTCCAAGACGCAGCCATCAAGGCGGTGAACGTCGCGCATGGAAACCTAAGCACTTTCCTCAAGGCCGACACGGCGCATCCCGACAGCCCCACCTCGCAGATCGACTACTACCGCTTCGCCTACGCACTGATCGATCGGATCGCCGAGGCACGCAAGGCCGGAGTCGACGTCAGGCTCGACAAGCTCGAGATCCGGCGCTGACGTACTGACGTCAATTCAGATCAAGAATCAACGTCAGCCGGGTGGGGCAACCCACATTGCAGAGGTGGTGATCGGGGGTGATCCATCAAGAGATCCGAGAGTGGGTCGCCGAGTTGATGCAACTCGACATCGCGACGGCCAGCCCCGGAGAATTGGCCAAGCTCGACGCCATGACCGCGCTGGCCGAAGGACAGTATGTGCAGCAGCTGCTGAGCCTCCACGAATTCAGGCCGCTGGTGGGCTGAACCGGGCTCAAACGCCAGCGCTCCGACCTGCGATAGGCAGTTAGGGCGGGTCGTCCACCAGAGAGTGGATCGCGCCGCTCGTGTCAGTTGACACCCTCCAACAGCGTCGAGCGAAGCAAAGGGACGACGACGCCTAGGGAGCGGCCAAGATGGCACGCCGGGGAGGAGCGACTACGGCACCGCCAGAGGTGTCGTGATAGCAAAAGGTGGTATATCTTGTTCATCGCCACAACAAGCGGCCGACCAAGTAAACACTTTGTTTCGGCCTTCCCACTCGCCCACACCTGCCGCTAACCTTTTGCACCGGGTCAGCGCGTCGAGGGCGCCGACCGTCCGGGTGGGGCACTGAACTGCCGTGCAGCATCAGGGCGTTTCGGCGGCGCTGACCCGCCTAAAACGCTGATCTTGGCCGTCGGCGCGCATTTCCCCAACCCAGGCAATGTAAAACGCCGTGGCAGAAGGCGCTGCAGATTCGCAAGGATCATCAGCCCGTCAGGACAGACCGACGACGTCCACACGTCCCCTGTTTCAGATCTCCCCGCCAGCGACTTCAACGGTGGGATCGCAACGGTGATGTTCAGTCGTTCACCACTGTGGAGATCCAACTCCGCAGCAACCTGCCGCAACTCCCAAGCTGTGCTGGGTCTGCGTAGGCCGCAAACGCTCGGCGCTGCCCGACCGACGGCGCTCGGGTCACGCGAAGCACCACACAGCTACAGTGCGTCGAACACCTCCTTGTTCCCCTTCGGGTCGGGCAGCGGTCTGCGAGGCTCCCGCATCCCGCCACCTCCATCGTCATCGCGAGCGATCCACACCGCGAGCGCGGACACCGGATGGACCAGCGAGCCCGCTTCGGGTGCTTGAGCCGTGATCACCCCGGTGGACAGCTCGGACTCGCCTATTGGACCGGCGTCCGCTTCGGGACCGCGCAGCCAGAGCCCGGCGTGGTTCGCCTCACGCTTCGCCTGCAAGGGCGACATACCAATAACGTTGGGGACCGTGATGAAGTCACGATGACGCCGAAACATCGGGTGTATTCACCTCGAAACCGGAGGGAACCGCGTACCCAGTCGACGATACGTGCATCGACAGCACACGATCATGCCGGCTTGCTCCACCACTCAGACGCATCGGAAAAGATGTGGCAACCCCGCTGGCACTGTGGACCGGATGAACGAAATACCGAAGGCTGGAGGTCGCGGCAACGAACTGGTCTTCCGAGTGTTCGGCCGGCGCGGCCCGTGGCAGCGCTCACGGGCGCTAGGTTTGCGCGCAGGTCAGCAACGTCGACGCCGGAAGGATTAGTCAACCCTCATTCAGGGCGGCGCAGGGACATTCGCTGACCGAACGCTATCCGCGCGGCGTGTGCGGCTCCCGAGCAACTGGACCGTGCCCCGGCCCGTCACCATGCGCTGATGAGCACATACGCGGCCACGACGGACCCCACCACCGCGCCGCCGTAACACAGCACCACGATCACCCCACCGGCCCGCTCGAGGCGCAAGCCGTGATACAGCGCGAAGCGGAATCTGTGCGCCCAGTGGAAAAATGCCAGAACACAGAGCCCGAACAGCACCAGCAGTGTGACCGGATCATGCAGCACCGAGAGCAGGTGGGAGTGGTCGGGCGCGGCCACCCAGCCGAGCGGGATCGCGACGCCGAACAAAACCAGCAGTACGGGAATCAGCAGGGCCGCGGCCATGCCACCAGCGCTGAACAGCAGCCACGCTGCAGGCTCCAACGAGCTCGGTGTGCTCCGCTTCCGGGCCGGTGTCCTCTTTGTCGTCATCGCAAAATCACCCACGCCACAACCGCCGAACACACCACCCACAGCCCGTAATGCGCTGTGAGCACCACACGAGACGAGACGCGGCGCCCGCGCAGCCGGACCACCATCGCCTTGGGCGCCAGGTTGAACCACGTCACGGCGTGCAGCAGCACGAAGGCCGAGGCGATCACGTCGAGCGCGATCACCCACGGGCGGGCGCTCCAGTCGAGGAACTCCTGGTAGGCCGCGGGGCCGGAGCCGACCGCGTCGACCAGCATCAGCAGGAACACCACAAACCATGCGACGAAAACACTGGACAGCTCGCGCATCATGAACAGAAAGTACGAGCGTCGCCGAAGCCACCAGAACGGCGACACCGGTTGCCGGTACGGGCGAGCCGTGGACGCGCCTCCGGCGCCGGATGGAGCGGTGTGCATGCCTCCAGCGCCGACGGGCCCGGCGGTCATCGCGCACCCCGGGGCAGGAGGAACTCCTTGAGCGACTTCGTCGCCGCGGTCAGCTTGTAGCGTTGGATCGCGCCGGCGGGGTCGACGCCCTTGGGGCATGCGACGCTGCACTCGCCGACGTAGGTGCAGGCCCACGCGCCCTCCGCGGAGGCGAGTACATCACGTCGGTCCTCGGCGCCCGCGTCCCGCGAGTCCAGGTTGTAGCGTTGTCCCAACGCGATCGCCGCCGGGCCGATGAAGAGGGGATCGAGGGCGTAGACGGGGCAGGCGGCGTAGCAGAGCATGCAGTTGATGCACATGCTGTACTTCTTGTATTCGTCCATCTGCTCCGGTGTCTGCAGGTACTCGCCGTCCTCGGGTTCGGTGTCGTCCGAGCGGATCAGCCACGGCTTGACCGTGGGCAGCTTCTCCATGAAGTCACTGATATCGACGACCAGGTCGCGGATCACCGGGAAGTTTCGCATCGGCTCGACCCGGACGGGTCCCGGCGCGTAGTCGGTCAGGAATGTCGAGCAGGTCAGCTTCGGCTCGCCGTTGACCGTCATGCCGCAGCTGCCGCAGATGCCCATCCGGCACGACCAGCGGTAGGACAGCGTGCCGTCGAGGCGGTCCTTGATGTAGTTGAGGCCGTCGAGGATCGCCCACTGCTTGCGCAGCGGAACCTGATAGCTCTGCAGTGCCGGTTCGGACTCCTGCTCTGGCCGGTAGCGCGAGACCTCCATCGTGATGGTGTCGGCAGTGGTTGTGTCCGCCACGGTTCTCATCTCCCGTATATCCGCTCGCCCGGCGGCCAGCGGGTGATCGTGACCGGGAGGTACGAGAAGCGGGGCTCCCCGTCGGGCTCCCGATGAATCAGTGAATGGGCCAGATACCGCTCGTCGTCGCGCGCGGGGAAGTCGGTGCGCTGGTGGGCGCCGCGTGACTCCTCCCGTCGCAGGGCGCTGCCCACGATGCTCTCGGCGACGTCCAACATGCACGACAGCTCGAGGGTGGCGACCAGTTCGGTGTTGAAGGTTCGGCTGTGGTCATCGATGGCCGCGCCGGCGTAGCGCTCCCGCAGCGCCTTGAGTTTGTCGACCGCCTTGCTCAGCGATTTCTCGTCCCGGAAGATGCCGGCCCCGGCCTCCATCGCGTCCTGCATCTCGGTACGGATGTCGGCGATGCGTTCACGACCCGAGCCGCCCTCGCCCTGGTGCCGGGCAAGCTCGCTGTCGAGCCGGTGCTGCTCGTCGCGTCCCTGCGCCTCGACCGCCGCGTTGGGTGCCCCGGCGCCTGTTTGCCTCACGTAGTCCGCGGCGGCTTGTCCTGCGCGGGCTCCGAAGACCAGCAGTTCCGGTAGGGAGTTCGAGCCCAGCCGGTTGGCGCCGTTGATGCTGACGCAGGCGACTTCGCCTGCGGCGTACAGGCCGGCCAGGTCGGTTGCTGCCTGGATGTCGGTGTGGATCCCGCCCATCATGTAGTGCACGACCGGGCGCACCGGGATGAGTTCGTGGACCGGGTCGATGTTCTGGTAGCTGGCGCACAGTTCGCGCACGAACGGCAGTTTGGCGTCGATGACGTTCGCGCCGAGGTGGCGAAGGTCGAGGTGGACGATCGGCCCGCTGGGGGTGTCGATGGTCCTCCCTTTCTCCTGTTCGTGCACGAATGCCTGCGAGAGCCGGTCCCGCGGCCCCAGCTCCATGCTCCGCAGCTGAGGTTCGGGGGTGGGTGTGCCGAGGTCGTAGTCCTGCAAGTAGCGGTAGCCGTCCTTGTTCAGCAACCATCCACCTTCCGCACGGGCGGCCTCGGTGATCAGGATGCCGGTGAAGGGCAGCCCGGTCGGGTGGTATTGGACGAACTCCATATCTTTCAGGCCGGCGCCCGCCCGGTAGGCCAGAGCCATGCCATCGCCGGTTTTGATGTTGGCGTTGGTAGTGAAGGGGAAGACTCGACCGCAGCCTCCGGTGCACATGATGACGGCGTCGGCCACGATCGTCTCGATCCGGCCGGTGGCCAACTCGATTGCCACCACGCCGCGCACCCGGCCTTCGTCGACCAGAATTGTCGTGACGAACCACTCGTCGTAGCGCACGATGTCCGAATAGGACAGTGCCGTCTGGAACAGTGTGTGCAGTAAGTGAAAGCCGGTCTTGTCGGCGGCGAACCACGTGCGCTTCTTTCGCATTCCGCCGAAGGCGCGCACGGCGATGTGCCCGTTCGATTGTCTGCTCCAGGGGCAGCCCCAGTGTTCGAGACGAAGCAGCTCGGTCGGGGCTTCCTCGATGAATGCCTCGACGGCATCCTGGTCGGACAGCCAGTCGCTGCCGGACACGGTGTCGTAGGCGTGTTCGTCGAGGGTGTCGTCATCGGCGATGACGGCAGCGGCTCCACCCTCTGCGGAGACTGTGTGGCTGCGCATCGGATAGACCTTCGACACGATCGCGACGCTCAGCTTCGGGTCGGCTTCCGCGATGGCGATGGCCGCGCGCAGGCCCGCGCCACCGCCGCCGACGATGACGACGTCGTGGAATGCGGTCATTTTCAGGCCTCGTGGTTGCCGCTGTGCTCGTCCTTCAGGACCTTGCCGTCGTGGCGGATGGTCTTGATACGGACGGAGCCGTCGTGGAATTCGTGGCGAACCATGCGGCAACCGCAGGCGTAGGTCCGGTCGTCGATGCGCAGGCCTTCGTCGTCGTTTTCCTGGTGCCGTCGACCGTCCACCACTCGCCCGCAGGGTGCTCGCTCCGCGGCGAAGGGTGCACTGGTGCGGATCATCGGCCACCTCCCTGCCCTGGCGGACGGCCAACCACTGATCGGTCTCCTCGGCCTGGGTTGAGGGGCCGGGCGCCAGACATGCAGTGTGATCTAGTTCACACTGGACGATACGCCTCTTCACCCACGGTTCAGAGCTGATGCTGGTGGCTGGCGCTGCAGCACCGACCACCACCCTGTGATCCGCGGCCACAAACAGCGCTCGACCCGCCGACCGCGTAATGAACCGTCCGCCCGACGTTCGTCGACAACGACTCCGGGGTCGTCGATGAGTCGCCCGAAGGTGGCGGACCGGACCCCGTTCCGGGGGTCGGTCGCTCGGGTGGGTCAGGAGCCTGTGCAGCATGGCGCAGGTGCCGCGTACGTGCCCGAGCGCCCGGCGTCGGGCGTCGTTCATCGACGGCCCGGCCGGCGGCCGACGTTCGCCGTCGGCGTTTCGTACGGCGCCCTGGGCGGGCAGGCGTAGTCGACCGCCTTCAGCAGGTCCTGCGTGAGTCGTTGGTAGGTGGTGAGCCACCGGTGGTCGACGGGTTCGTCGCGTAGATACGCCGTCAGGGCGGTGGTGTTGTCGCCGGTATCCAACCATCGACGTAGGTCGGTGGTGCGATCCTGGACATGCTGTAACAACGTCTGCGGCGAAACGGGCATCGAGCCTCCTCCGATGCGGACTTCCCTTCGGCGAGACTGGATTCGGCGTTGTCGCACACTTCTCCCGGCACCGCCTGGTTCCGGTCGCCATTGTGACCGATCCCGGCGCCTGATGTTGCCCATGTGCGCCACTGGCAGCCCAACGCCGTCGCGACCGACCCTGATCGACCCACGGACTGCAACACCGACCGGCGTTGCTTGTTTCCCGGCGATCCGACTGCCTGGCCCGACCCCGATCCTCCGGGTTCTTGGTAGGAACGGGCACTCGGCCCCTCACGCGAGCTGACGGCGGCGACTCGCCCGCCGCCCAGTCAGCCTCACCCGACGATGGATTGCCCAGTCCCCGACCCCCTACCCGGGCGCTGCGCCAAACCATCGGGGCGCTGGTATGCCCCGACACTGACGCCTGGGCGACCGTCCGGGTTCTTTGGGCCTTGACCCCGGTTCTTGGACACGCTGAATCCAGCATCCGCTGGGGAAGCGAGATGATCTTCAGTCATGTCACGAAAGAACTACTCGGAGGAGTTTCGGCGCCAGGCGGTCGAGTTGTACGAGTCCACGCCGGGCGCGACGATCCGGGGTATCGCCGCTGATCTCGGGGTCGTGCGCGGGACCCTGACGGGCTGGATCGATCAATACGGGACCGGCACCAAAACCCACGTCGACGGCACCCGGGTGCACACCCCGTCACGGCCGCACAGCCAGCGGCCCGTTGCGGGTGACGCACCGGAGACCGTCGAGCAGAAACTCGCCCGCCTCGAAGCCGAGAACGCTGCCCTACGGGCGGAGACAACCAAGCTCACCACCGAGCGTGAGATCCTCCGCCAGGCGGCCAAATATTTCGCCGGGGAGACGAAATGGTGAACCGCTTCCGCTTCGTCGCCGACCACTCCGACACCTATCAGGTGAAGCGGTTATGCGAGCTCGTCGAGATCGAGCGCTCGTCCTACTACGCCTGGAAGTCCGCAGAGCCAGGAAGGGCCGCTCGCGCCGAGGACGACGCGCAGCTGGCCGCACGAATCCGGGTGATCCACACCGAGGACAACACCTACGGAGCGCCGAGGGTCACTGCCGAACTTTGGCGATGGTGTTGCTGCGGACGACAAGGTCAACCACAAGCGAGTCGCCCGCGTGATGCGCGAGAACAACATCGTCGGCTACCGACGTCGACGACGCGTCACGACCACAGTCCCCGAACCTGCCGACCACAAGGTACCCGACCTGCTCGAGCGGGACTTCACCGCCGACGCACCGAACCGCACGTACGTCGGCGACATCACATATCTGCCGATCGAGGGCGGAGCCAACCTGTATCTGGCGACAGTCATCGACTGCTACTCCCGTAAACTCGCCGGCTGGGCGATCGCCGACCATATGCGCACCGACCTCGTCGCCGACGCCCTCCATGCCGCCACCCAGGCTCGTAATGGACTGGCCGGAGCCGTCTTTCACTCGGACCACGGCGCGCAGTACACGTCGAAGGACTTCGCTGCCCTCTGCGCCGGTCTCGGAGTGACCCAGTCGATGGGCATGGTCGGTACGAGCGCCGACAACAGCCTGGCCGAATCATTCAACGCCGCCCTCAAACGAGAAGTCCTCCAAAACGCGAACACCTGGCCCGACGAGGCCACATGTCGGCGCCAGGTGTTCCGCTGGGTCACCCGCTACAACACCAGAAGGAGGCACTCCTGGTGCGGACACCGGTCCCCGAACACCTACGAGAGCCTCTACACCGCTACGCTGGCATCCGCCGCGTAATCCACCACCCGTGTCCACTTACCGGGGGTAAGGCCCTTTCTCCGGTGCGCGGTAGTCGGCGAACATCGCCTCGATGCATTGCTTGATTTCGGCGGTGCTCAGCGATCGGGCGGCGGTGATGATGATGGAAGCAGTGACGGCCACGAAGTTCCCTTTCGGCGAGAGAGGCTGTCCTCGCGTCCTCGGGAGTAGCGGTGCGACAACCTGTTTCGACGGTGTCAGATCATGACCGCCGCGACCGCGACGACCGCAAGCATGGAGGGGCACGGCGAGATCGCTGGAATCGTTCGGCGTAGCGGCGGAAGTCATCGACAGCCGACTCACCACCGGTCAAGGCGAGCAAGCCCGATCCGGGCACATCCCATTCACCCGGCACGCCAAACGGATCCTCGAACAGAGCCTGCGCGAAACTTCTCTGCTCGGCCATGAGCGCATCGGCACCGAACAGATCCTCCTCGCTCTCATCGACGACCGCGAATCTACCGGCGCCCGGTTGCTCGGCGACGTCCTACCGGTGGACTTCGACCAACTGCGTCAGCACATCCTCCGACAAGTCACCGAGCACCGGCTCACCGCAGAGCTGGGGTTGGGGCCGCCGCACGTCACCAACCTCAGGTTGACCGACGCAGAACATGCATCGTGCGTGGCCGCGGCCGCCAAGGCCGGCCAACCCCTCGACGCGTGGATGCGAGACCGGATCCTTGACGCGGCACGTGCCGGCGGCGCGAGCACCGAATAGGGCCTTTGCCTCGGGCGAGACCGAGCGCCCGGTCGCCGGTGCGGGTCCGCGGCACCATTCCCACTGCGGTGAGGCCGGGCCCGGTCGGGTCCCGGCGCTGTGACAGCACCACCACGACCCGTGCCGGCGTTACGATCGGACCATGGGACTGGGCGCCGCGGCGCGAGCGCTGATACGGGCCGCCTACCGGCTCGTTCGTTTCCCGTTCCACGTGGTCGACGACGTGGTGCTGCCAATGGTCTTCGACGCGGAGGCGCCGATGAGACGGGCGTACGGGCAGTTCCTCCTCGACTGCGACGGTGCGGCGGCGTACCTCCTCGCCGACGACACGGCGGCGGTGCATGCCGCTTTCTTCCGTCGACGCGTCGCCGCCTTCCACTACGCGATCGCCCGTCAGCCAACTAGCATCCCCGCCGAATCCGACGTCGTGATGGAGCACCACCGGGCGCGTTTTCGAGAACGTCGCCGCGCTACCTATCCATCCGGCAACTCGACGACCCTCCCGCCCCGGGGTAACAGCGCCCAGGGCTGCTGCATGTGACGGAAGTTCGCTTTCCGGCACCAGTCCTGAACGGCGGTTACGCCGGAGGGTCGGTGTCGTGGTGACCGATCGCCGCGCAGGGTCCTCTCCCGTCCGAGTGTCCAGCTGGTAGTGACAAGGATCTTGTGGTGTCCGTCACATCTGCCGAGTCGGCGGTGTGTCTGCTTGTGGCGGGCTGTGGGCATCCCGCGCCGCGTCGCGGGATGTCGTCGTGTCGGCCCCCGCACGCGCTCGCCGGCCCCGCATATGTCGAGGTCACTGCCGGTTTCCTCGGCCTCGCGTGGTGCTCCTCGACGGGGCGTCCGGAACAGTGATCCCGCCGTCGTTATCTGCCCGTAATGACGTCATGGGCCCCTGACGTGGGCGTATTCGAACAAAATCAGATTTAGATATCGATTGGGTCACGATGGCGAAGTCGATACCGTTTTGTTACTTTCCTTCTCGACGGGGGTCCGAGGCCGCGAATCTCACGAGCGCGGGCTAGCCAACACAGACGAGGTAAGACACTGTGGCGAAACACCGCAGGACGGTAAATCGTTCCAATTCCATCCCTTGCCGCCTGAAGATCGCGACCGTCGCCGCTGCGACCGGTGCCATCCTGATCGGCGGCGCACAGTTCGGCGCCGCGTCCGCGGGCGCCCGCCCGCTCGAGATCCCGCCGGGCCTGCTGCCCGCCGGTGTTCAGCTGCCCGCGATCGAGCTGCCCGACATGCCGGCCGCACCGCCCGCGCCCGGCGTGCTCGGGCAGGTCAACCCAGGCACCCCCGCTCCGCTCAAGGCCCACACCGTGCAGCCGGTATCCGGCACGCTGTCCTCCGGCTACGGCCCCCGCTGGGGCGCACACCACGGCGGCATCGACATCGCAGCCCCGATCGGCACCCCGATCCAGTCCGCGGCCGACGGTGAGGTCATCTCCGCGGGCCCGGCCTCCGGGTTCGGTTTGTGGGTGCGAGTGCGCCACGACGACGGCGCCGTCACCGTGTACGGCCACATCAACGAGTTCATCGTCAACGCCGGCCAGCGGGTCGCAGCGGGTCAGCAGATCGCCACCGTCGGCAACCGTGGTCAGTCGACCGGTCCGCACCTGCACTTCGAGGTGTCGGACGCCAACGGCAACCGGCTCGACCCGAGCCAGTGGCTGCGCGACCGCGGCGTCTCGGTGACCTGGGGAGCCGACTAGAGCTCGCCCCGGCCGTAGTCAGCTCCAAACGATGCGGGGCGCGGCAGGCCGCGTCCCGCATGCGGGTCCGGCATGCGGGTCCTGACAACGGGAGCTGACGCGTGACCGACACGATCCTGCCCACGATCCTGCCCACCGCGGAGCTGGCGCTGCGCCTGCTGCTCGAAGCCCGCAGCAGCCGCCGGGCGTTCCCGCTCGAGCCGGTGCCGCACGCGGTGATCGAAACGATCCTCGAGCTCGCCCCAGCGGACACCTTCCTGGTGCACCACCCAGCCGTGGCAGGTCGCGCTTACCGAGGGCGCCGCCGCCATTGATCGGTTCCGAGAGGCCTGGCCGCCTACGTCCGGTCCCATCCGCCGGAACCCAACCTTCCTTCCCTGTCGAGTATCGGGTGTGCATCGCGAACACCGGCTCGACTGCGCGTTGCAGCTCTACCCCACCATGGGCATCGCGGGTGACCGCGCGGCCTCCGCCAGCAGACAATGAAGAACTTCGACCTCTTCGGCGCCGCGCGTGCCCCGCTCGCCGGCAGCGCGCCGTACCAGCGCGAGTTCTTCGGTCCCCCGGAGATCCGGAAGGTGTTGTGTGCCATCTCATTCGGTTATCTCGACCGAGACCACCTCGCGAAATGGGCCCGGGCGGCGCGAGGACCGGTTGAACCTGGTTTGCGCCCCGCGCTCCGAATGGTGCACCAGCGCCGAAAGATCCTGGTCGCTGTGGATGCGGGACCAGATTCCCCATCTCCACCGTATCCAGCGCCAGATCGGTGCGCCGCGAGGTCGGCAATTGCTGGCCGACGACCCGTCGAGAAACACATCGAGTGCGGCCGCCGCATCGACGAACCCGGAGAACGTTAGTCAGTACGTCATGGCGGCGGTGTCTGGGTTCCTGCGTGTGTCTTTGCGCGGAGTGGGTCATGCTCCCCTCGCGTTCGATGAGGGTGGGGTGTGTGGGTTCGGTGTGCCGCAGGGGTTCACGGTGAGTGTGAGTGTCCAGTCGCGGCGTTCGGTGAGGGCGCGGTGTAGGTGCTGTGTCCAGTGGCGGCGTTCGTCGCTACTGCGATCGTGGGTGATCGTGATTCGCCGGGTCCACCTTTCGGGTATCCCGCGGTCGTTGATCGCCAGGCCGATGATCACCCGAAGTTCGGGATCGGGCGCTCCGGTGACGACGATGCGGCCGGGTTCGCCGCCCATCTCCATCCGGGCTCCGAGCGCCGTGGCGGCCACTTCGGCCACCTCGAGCACGGACTGCGCCCCGAGCACGTCGATGTGGTCGACTTCGGTCATCTCGGTCCTCCATTCCGTGCCGGGGCCGTAAACTGCGGTCACCTGGACCGAATCACATCATGCATGTCGGTCGGTGGTTTGAGTGGTACCGGCGGGCCCGTGCATCGGCAGGCAGGGACGGGTCAGGTGCTTCCGGTGAGGTTCCATCGGTTTCCGGGTTCGGTGCGCCTCGTTCTGCTCGCCGCGTACGTGTTCTTCTCGATCTACCTCTGAGCCCGACACCATAGAATGGGATAAAACGGACACACTGCACGGTGTGGGGGTGTCCTCGCCGACTTCGCCGACGCGGAGGTGGGCGACCGGTGGGAGGTGGCCATGCAACCGTCCGATCGGGTGCGGGCGCTGCCTCGGCGCGCGCGGGTCGCGATCACGGTGATGGTGGTGTTCGCCGCGTTGCTGGTGATCGGTCCGCGTCTGGTCGCGGTGTATACCGATTGGTTGTGGTTCGGTGAGGTCGGCTACCGGCGGGTGTGGGGGACCGTTCTGGTCACCCGGTTGCTGCTGTTCACGGCGGTGACGGTGGTGGTGGCCGCGGTGATCTTCGCGGCCATGGTGTGGGCGTACCGGTCACGCCCGCTGGTTGCGGCCGCGGGGTCGGAGAAGGATCCGCTCGGCCCGTACCGCATGGCGGTGCTGGCCCGGCCGCGGCGGCTCGCACTCGGTGTCCCGCTGTTGTTGGCGCTGCCGTTCGGGCTGCACGCGCAGGCGAATTGGGCCGCGGTGCAGTTGTTCCTGCGCGGCGGCGGCTTCGGCGCCGTGGATGCGGAGTTCGGGCACGATATCGGCTTCTATGTCTTCGATCTGCCGTTCTACCGGATGGTGCTGAACTGGCTGTTCTTCGCGGTGTTCCTGGCCTTGCTGGCGAGTGTGGGTGTGCATTACCTGTTCGGCGGTATCCGGCTGTCCGTCCAGGACGCCACCGGTAATTCGGTGTCCGGGCCTGCCCGGGTCCAGCTCGCGGTGCTCGCGGGCACGTTCATCGCGTTGAAGGCGGTGGCGTACTGGTTCGATCGGTACGCGTTGTTGTCGAGCGGCCGGAAGGAGCCCACCTTCAGCGGGGCCGGGTACACCGACATCAACGCGGTGCTGCCGGCCCGGCTGTTCCTGCTCGCCATCGCGGTGCTGTGCGCGGGCGCGTTCTTCGCCGCGATCGTGGTGCGGGACCGAGCCTGTCAAGACTTCTGTGTAAGTCGTTGCGTTTCGGACTATTTGACGTGACCGGCCAGCCGGTCTGGGTAGGCGAGGACGAGGGCGCCGAGGGCGGCGGTCCAGCCCTGGACCTTGGCGCCTTCGACGAGTGTGGGTGGGGCCTTGCGGTGG
>RRBB01000245.1:0-14826 GCA_006543605.1 Rhodococcus sp. WS4 | reverse complement strand
GGCACGAAAGCATCGCCTCCACACAGATCTATATGCACGCCGACCTCGCGGTCAAGCAACGCGCCCTGGACAGGTCCACACCTCCAGAAGTGACTCCGAACCGCTACAGACCTTCCGACTCACTGCTTGCCTACCTCGACACACTCTGAATTATGCCGAACCGTTCAGCCCGCGGTAGTCCTCCGACCAGCACGAACCCGCCCATTCGGGTTCGGGCTCGGCATAATCACACACCCGGCATAATCCGAGTTATCTCGAATTCGAGATAACTCGGAGTCACTGTTCAAGACCCTCAAGTACGGCCCGGCGTTCCCAGAGCGGTTCGGGTCCATCCGCGACGCACGAGAGTTCATGGACTCGTTCGTCCATTGGTACAACCACGAACATCGCCATACCGGCATAGGCCTGCACACCCCCGCCGACGTGCACTTCGGACTGGCCGCGCACAAGGCCGACGAACGCGCTGCGGTGCTTGCTGCGGCCCGGCTCGCGCATCCCGAGCGGTTCGGCACAACCGGTACCCCGAAGATCCTCGACCTGCCGACCGACGTCTGGATCAACCAGCCCGTCGCCGAGTCCGAGGCCGAACCCGACGCGGATCAGCCCGCCGCGTAACACCCGTTGGACTCAAACACCTTGACAAGTTCCGTTGCGCCCAACATCGCTTTCCCTCAACAGTTAGTCGACTATGTAAGACTCGTTCCCTACAACGGCCGAATGCTCCCTGGGAGTGCACTCGACTCGAGACTGTCGTAGATCGCGATCTGGGCGCTTTCGGGAAGGGTGTGCATGATGTGGCGGACGCGTTCCTGTCGGCGGGCCACGGCCTGCCGGAACGGCATCCCGGGGGTGGCCTTCATTTGCGGGACGATGCCCTCGACGTCGTCGACACCACCGGCGTGGTGACCGGCGTCGACCATGGCCTGCTCCTGCGCCATGGTCGCGTCGTCCTTCTCCTCGGACATCCCGATCGGACCGATCATGGTGCCGTTCAGGAACTGCTTGACCGCCGGTTCCTCACTGGTGAGCAGCACCTCCCGCGGACCGAACATCACCAGATGCCGGCGGAACAGCATGCCGATGTTGTCCGGCACCGTGCGCGCGAGATTGATGTTGTGCGAGACGATCAGGATCGTCGCGTCGATCTCGGCGTTGATGTCGATCAACGTCTGCGAGATGTAGGTGGTGCGCACCGGATCCAGACCCGAGTCCGGCTCGTCGACGAGGATGATCTGCGGGTCCAGCACCAGGGCCCGGGCCAGGCCCGCCCGCTTGCGCATACCACCGGAGATCTCGCCCGGTAGCTTGTCCTCGGCCCCGAGCAGGCCGACGAGCTCCATCTTCTCCATCACGATCTTGCGGACTTCGGACTCGGACTTCTTGGTGTGCTCGCGCAGCGGGAACGCCACGTTGTCGAACAGGTTCATCGAGCCGAACAGGGCGCCGTCCTGGAACAGCACCCCGAACAGCTTGCGGATCTCGTAGAGCTCCTTGGGCGAGCACTCGAGAATGTTGGTGCCGTCGATCACGATCGAGCCCTGCTCCGGGCGGAGCAGACCGATCAGCGACTTCAAGAACACCGACTTACCCGTACCCGACGGCCCGAGCAACGCACTGACCTCACCGGCAGGGAGGGTCATCGTGACGTCCTGCCAGATCCTTTGCGAGCCAAAGGACTTGGTCAGTCCCTCGACGGCCACCTCGACACCCACGACAACCTCCACTGAGTAGGTAACTGGTCCGACGCGTCGAACCTAGGAAATAGGCGCGGAATGCGCTAAGGGCATTGGCCCTCTAAGCGACTTGTCGGTATCACAAAGTACCGGATTGGTGATGCTCGTGATTCTAACGGTCGGTCGGCGGCGTGTCCATGCGACGCCGAGTCGGTAGGCGAATGTCGGCCCTGGAGTTCAAGGCCAGCCTCGTCGCCATGAAGGTTTGACCTGGAACTTTCAAGAAACGACGAGCTGAGGTGTTGTCAAACGGTCGTTCGGCTGTCAAGATCCCCTACTGTGACTCCCATCGCCTCATTGACGTGAGCGCGATCTGATCACAGAAGGGGAGGTGTAGTGCCAAGGCGAGAACCGGCACCGTCTCGATCCTAAGAACGCATTTAGTGAAGGAGGATTCGAAAATGGCGGAGTCGTCTGTTTTCTGTTGAGGTGCTGCGTCTCCTTGGTCTGGACGACGGTGACCTCGGCGCGGTGCCTATGTCACTGGACCATCTACGTCGCAGTCTATGAAATGTATTGTGCAGGAACAGTATTGACATCCATGGTACTGAGAGGCAGTAGTTGGCCTTGGCTCCATGCCCAGACGCGTATCCGTCACCGTGGGCGTCCCGATCACCTACCTGCTCGACTGATGGTTGCAGCCCGGCTGGTCTTGCGGTTGTCTACCGCACGGAGGTTCTTCGGTCCGCTGCCCGCGGGTCAAGGTGCCGAGCTGGATTCATCCGGATTCCCTGTGCCGTAAGGGAAGCACTGCGTTGTCGTCTCACATACTCCGATATTTCTGCACTTCCTCCCCGGACGCGAGTCTCATCACGAAAGGTTACTTATGAGTGCGACTCTGCCTGAAAAGTCGACGGCCAGAATCGCGTCCGGTGTCGATGCTGGCCTTCGTGCGGTCGGTGGGTTCTTCGAGCTGTGCGGAGAGACGTTCCGGGCAATGACGAAGCGGCCGTTCCAATGGCGGGAACTGGTGTTGCAATCCTGGTTCATCGTGCGCGTTGCGCTGTTGCCGACGCTGCTCGTGGCGCTGCCGTTCACCGTGCTGGTGGTTTTTACCCTGAACATTCTACTGGTCGAGTTCGGTGCGGCGGATCTATCGGGCGCTGGCGCCGGATTGGGGGCGGTGACGCAGATCGGACCGCTGGTCACCGTGCTGATCGTCGCCGGAGCCGGCGCGACCGCGATCTGCGCCGATCTCGGCGCCCGGACCATCCGAGAGGAAATCGACGCGATTCGCGTGCTCGGTATCGACCCGATCCAGCGTCTGGTCGTCCCGCGGGTGCTGGCGTCGATGTTCATCGCGGTTCTGCTCAACGGCCTGGTCATCACGATCGGCCTCACGGGTGGGTTCCTGTTCTCGGTGTATATCCAGAACGTCACTCCCGGGGCGTACGTATCGTCGCTGACGTTCGTCACCGGGCTGCCCGAGGTGATCATCTCCGAGGTCAAGGCGACCTTGTTCGGTTTGATTGCGGGTCTGGTGGCATGCCATCGCGGGCTCACGGTGAAGGGGGGTCCCAAGAGTGTTGGTGACGCCGTCAACGAGACCGTTGTCTATGCATTCATGGCGCTGTTCGCGGTCAATGTGGTCGTTACCGCCATCGGTGTCAAATTCGGAACGGGGGCCTGATCTCATGGTTGTGAACAAGACGACTGTCGGCAACCGGTACCCGAAGCTCGCTCATGCGGCGGCGCTACCGGTACGTGCGCTTCAGGGTGTCGGCCATCAGGCCGACTTCTTCGGCAAGACGGTTCGCCTGACACCGCACGCGATCTCCAGCTACAAGAAGGAGACGGTGCGCCTGATCGCGGAGATCGGGATGGGCTCGGGTGCAATGGCAATTATCGGTGGCACCGTTGTCATCGTCGGGTTCATGACCTTGTCCGGCGGCGCCCTGCTCGCCATCCAGGGCTTTAGTTCACTCGGCAACATCGGTGTGGAGGCCCTGACCGGGTTCTTCGCCGCCTTCATCAATGTGCGCATCGTTGCCCCGGTGATCTCCGGGATCGCCCTCGCCGCGACGATCGGTGCCGGTGCCACAGCCCAACTCGGCGCCATGCGGATCAGCGAGGAGATCGACGCCTTGGAAGTGATGGGAATCCGGTCCATGTCGTATCTGGTGTCGACTCGCCTGATCGCTGGAATGATCTCGATCGTCCCGCTGTACTCGATGGCTGTCATCATGTCGTTCGTCGCCTCGCAGGTCACCACCACTTACGTCTACGGGCAGTCGTCGGGCGTGTACGACCACTACTTCACGACGTTCCTGCGGCCGACGGATCTGTTCTGGTCGTTTCTGCAGGCCGTACTCATGGCACTCGTGGTGATGCTGATCCACTGCTACTACGGCTACCACGCGCGGGGCGGTCCCGCCGGGGTCGGGGAAGCCGTGGGCCGCGCGGTGCGCACGTCGCTGATCGCGGTCGTCTCTGTCACTCTCGTTGCCTCACTCGCGATCTACGGGTCGTCGGGCAACTTCAATCTGGCCGGATAGGGATACGCCAAATCATGAATGCGAAAAGAAGTGCGAAGTCGCATTATCATCCACCGCCGCTGAAAACGAAGGGCGTGGTGCTCGTCGTCGGACTTGTCGCGATCCTGTTCGGCTGCGCACTGTCCTTCAAAGGTGCTTTCGAGGACACCATCCCACTGACCGTGGTCGCCGATCGAGCCGGCCTCGTGATGGAGAAGGGTGCCAAGGTTCAGCTGAACGGCGTCCAGATCGGGAAGGTACGCGAGATCGACAACAACGGTGACGGTGCCAGCTTGCAGTTGGACATCGACGCGAAGTGGTACGGACTCCTCACCGCGGACACGGTGGCGGAGATCAAGGCCACGACGGCATTCGGGTCGAAGTACGTCGCGCTCGAGGTTCCGGTGGATACCACTGCGGAACCTCTCGATGCCGGACAGCAGGTCCGCTCACGGAACGTCACCACCGAAATCAACACGGTGTTCGAGAACCTCACCGCGGTGACCGAACACGTCGACACCGCGAAGCTGAATGCCACCCTGGGAGCGGTTGCCACCGGGTTACGCGGGCGCGGTGAACAACTTGGCAACACCTTCACCGACGCCAACACCTTCCTCAATGCAGTGAATCCGACCATGCCCACCCTCGCCGCGAATTGGCGCGACACCACAGCCACCGCGAACGCCTACACCGCTGCCGTCCCTGACTTCATGGACTTGCTCGGCAACGCGAGTGTCACCAGCGACACCCTCGTGAGTGAGGAAAAGCCGTTGGCATCGACTCTTCGGGCGTTCCGGGAAATGGGCGACGAAGGATTCGGTATCACCTCCGAGAACGAAAAGAATTTCATCGAGACCATGCATCTCTTCGTCCCCACGACGGCGCTGCTCGCCGAGTACAGCCCCGAGTACGCGTGCCTGTTCCAACAAGCCGCGGACACAGCCGAGGCGGAACAACGCTTCGGAGGCGGCGATACCGGCTACTCGCTCGAACTCGACGCCGGCCTCCTGCCGGGCGACGACAATTACTCCTACCCGAAGGATCTGCCCATCGTGCAGGGCAGCGGTGGCCCGGGCGGCGCGCCGGGGTGCTACCCGCAGATCTCGAAGGACAACTTCCCGACACCGTATCTCGTGGTCGACGGGGGCGCGAACACCGCTCACGCGACACGGCCCGAAGCGGGCTCGCCGTCGTTCATCGAGTACCTGTTCGGCACCACCCTTGGCGGGGTGGCACCGCGATGAAGGTAACCGCGACCGCTACCAAACTTGCGATCTTCGTGGTGGTGATGATGCTTTTCACCGCCGCCGTGGTGGTCGTCTTCGGACAGTTCCGCTTCGGCAGTTCCCGCGAGTACAGCGCTGTGTTCGGTGACGCATCGGGGCTTCGGGACAGCGAATTCGTTCGCGTTGCCGGAGTCGAGGTCGGCAAGGTGACCTCGGTCGACATCCAGAGCGATGCCACCGCGCGGGTGAGCTTCGCGTTGACGAAGAATGTGGCCCTCATGGAGTCGACCGTCGCCGCGGTGAAGTTCAGCAACCTCATCGGTGATCACTACCTCGAATTGAGTGAAGGGTCCGGTCCGCTCAGTCCGCTCGCCGAAGGGGCAACGATCCCGATCGAGCGAACCGTTCCGGCTCTGGATCTCGACGCGTTGATCAACGGTTTCCGGCCGCTGTTCAAAGCCCTCGACCCGGAGCAGGTGAATGCCCTGTCGACCTCGCTGGTGTCGGTCTTCCAGGGGCAGGGCGGCACCATCGACCACTTCCTGCAGCAGGCGGGGCAACTGACGTCGGTCTTGGCGGATCGTGATCAGCTGATCGGAGCGGTAATCGGCAACCTCAACACGTTGCTCGGCACCGTCGACCGGCGCAACGCCGAGTTCAATAAGGGAATCGACCAGTTGCAACAGCTCGTCAGCAGGCTGGGCGAGCGGTCGGATTCGCTCGGCGATGCGCTCGTCCACATCGACGCGGCGTCCGCATCTATGACCGACCTGCTGAACCGGTCGCGTCCCGACATCAAGGAAGACATTGCGCAGACCGGCCGGTTGTCCGGCCAGGTGGTCGCCGACCAGGACTACATCAACTGGGCGCTCAACTCGCTGCCTGCCGCATACGGCAAGCTTTCCCGCCTGGGCCTGTTCGGTGACTTCTTCACGTTCTACCTCTGTGACGTGCAGTTGAAGGTCAACGGGCCGAACGGAGACCCCGTCTACATTCCGATTGTCGGCCAACGGGCCGGGAGGTGTACCGCGCCATGATCCGATCCAAGACCGCACGCGTAGGGCTGATCGGAATCGCCGTCACCCTCCTCATCGTCCTCGTCTCGATGAACTTCGAGAAGCTCCAGTACCTGACCACCAGCTCTCACTACTCGGCGTACGTCGGCGACACCGGGGGTCTGCTCAGCGGTGACAAAGTGATGGTCGCCGGCGTCGAAGTCGGCAAAGTACATTCCGTCGAACTCGATGGTGACAAGGTTCTCGTCGAGTTCACCGCGGAGGGGGTGCGCCTGGGCAGCAAGACGGAACTGTCGATCAAGACCAGGACTGTGCTCGGCAACAAGTATCTGCAAGTGACCCCTCGTGGGGACGATGATCTGCTGGACACGGACGACATCATCCCGCTCACGCAGACCACCACTCCGTACCTGCTTACCGACGCCCTCGGCGACCTCACCACCACGATCAGCGGACTCGATACCGACAAGCTCACCGGTGCACTGGAGACACTCGGCCAGACCCTCGATCAGACCGAACCGAGCCTGAGTGCCGCGCTCGACGGGATGTCACGGTTCTCCGACACGGTGAGCTCCCGTGACCAGTTGATCCAGGACCTCGCCCACAACGCCGAGTCCGTCACGTCCGTGCTCTCCAACCGGAGCGCGCAGATCGACAAGTTGCTCCTCGACGGGAACACGCTTTTCGCCGCCCTCGAACAGCGTCGTCGCTCGATCGATACTCTGCTCGGCAACGTCACGGCGGTCACCGCGCAGGTTAACGCGCTCGTCGACGACAACGAGGAGCAGTTGCGACCGGTGCTCGAACAACTGAATACCACCACCGCCCTGTTGAACCAGCAGAAGGGCAATCTCCAGGCTTCGCTGAAACCGCTGTCGCAATACGCGACGTCGCTGGGGGAGTCGGTGGCCTCCGGGCCGTTCTTCAAGGCGTACATCATGAATCTTTTGCCGGGCCAGTTCCTTCAGCCGTTTATCGACGCTGCTTTTAAGGAGCAGGGGATTGATCCCGGAACATTGAACGGCCAGAACACCTTCCCGGTCACCTGCGGAGACAACAGCCCACCTGGGACGGTTCCGCCGGGTAGAACGTCACCGCTGCCCAACCCGAGCAACTGCCCGGTGCAGCCAGACGAACTCCCGGCCGCCAACCCAGGCGACGTCCCGGCCGCCGGCCCCGGACCGGCACCGGCGGCCCCCGCACCGCCCGCTCTACCGCCGATCACGATCCCCGGCCTGCCCCCACTGCCCGGACTGGGCGGATAGGAATGTCGACCATGTTGAACACGCTCCGAAGCGCCGCAGGTCGGCGAGGACGAGCTGTCCGCTCCCGGCGCATCTGGGTCGCCGCCCTCGTCGTGGTGATCGTCGCCGTCGTGACCGCTACCGGATGGACTTTTTACCGCAAGGGTTCCACCACGACTGTGACGGCGTATTTCCCAAACACCAACGGCATCTACGTCGGCGATCAGGTGAAGATTCTCGGTGTGGATGTGGGACGGATCGACGCCATCGAACCGGACGGCGAGCGAATGAAGGTCACCTTCCACTACGACTCGCAGTATCAGGTTCCGCAGGACGCCAAGGCGGCGATTCTCTCCCCGAGCCTCGTCACATCCCGGGCGATCCAGCTGACGCCCGCCTACACCGGCGGCCCGGCGCTTACCGACCACGACGAGATCCCGCTCGAACACACCGCGGTCCCGATCGAATGGGACGACTTCCGTGCACAGTTGCAGCATCTCTCCGAGTCACTCGGGCCTACCGAGCAGAGCGCGAACGGGCCCCTCGGCCAGTTCGTGAACGACGCCGCAGACTCGCTCAGCGGCAAGGGAGCCGACATCAACGCCACGCTAACCAAGTTGTCGGAGGCGATGTCGACCTTGTCGGACGGGCGTGACGACGTGTTCGCGACGGTACGCAATCTCCAGGTGTTCGTGTCCGCACTCGCGGCCAGCGACCGGCAGATCGTGGAACTGAACCAGAATCTGGCGTCGGTGTCCGGCGTCCTGACCAACTCGGACCAGGAACTGGCCACCTCGCTCGACAGTGTCGATGCCCTCGTCCAACGCATCGGTCAGTTCGTCTCCGACAACAGGGAGGGTCTCGGGAAGTCGGTGGACGATCTTGCCGCCGTGACCACCACGTTGCACGAGTCCAGTCCGGAGATCGAACAGATCCTGCACGTGCTGCCGAACACTCTGCAGAATTTTTACAACATCTACCAGCCAGCACAGGGGACGATGACCGGCGCGCTTGCCGTCACCCAGATGCAGAATCCGATCCAGTTCATCTGCGGCGCAATCCAAGCAGCGAGCCAGAAGGGCGCTGCGGAGTCGGCGAAGTTGTGCGTCCAGCACCTCGCACCCGTACTGAACCTCATCCAGATGAACTACCCGCCCGTCGGTGTCAGCCCGATCACCAGTGTGCAGGTCCGCCCGGACCAGGTCGACTACAGCGAGGACTCTCTGCGTGACTCGGTGCCGACGGCACCGGTACGCACCGTCGACGCGCGCAGTGGAATCCCCGGACTGCTCGGACTCACCACTCCCTCGGCGACAGGAGGACGCTGATGTTCCCGTCTTCCATCCGGCGGTCGGTCTGCCTGACCGTGACCGGTCTGTCGGCCCTCCTGTTCACCAGTTGCAGCTGGGAGGGAGCCAACTCCCTGCCTCTGCCCGGCACCGCGGGGTCCGGAGACGACGGCTCCTACACGGTGATGATCGAAATGCCCAATGTCACCTCGATCCAGCGCAACAGCCGTGTACGCGTCCATGACGTGACCGTCGGGAATGTCACCGATGTCCAGTTGCAGGACTGGCATGCCCTGGTCACCGTGCAACTCGAAAGCACCGTCGCTCTGCCGAAGAACACGACCGCGAAGATTGGTCAGACGAGCCTCCTCGGCTCGCTGCACATCGAGCTCGCCGAACCGTTGAACGAGGAACCCACCGGCGCGTTGCAGGACGGCGACACCATCCCCCTCAACCGTGCCGGCCAGTACCCGACGACGGAGCAGACCCTCGCCGCGGTGTCGGTGGTGCTCAACGGCGGCGGCCTCGGACAGCTCCAGGAGATCGACACGCAGCTCAACGCTGCTCTCGGTGGACGGGAGTCGGACGTTCGGTCGTTCCTCACCCAGCTCGATGTGTTCACGACCGCCCTCAACACCCAGAAGGACGACATCATCGCCGCACTGGACGGACTGGACCGGCTCGCGCTCACCGCCAACGAACAGACGCAGACCCTCGAGAGCGCACTCGAACGGATCCCGCCCGCCCTCGAGACACTCAACCGACAAAAGGACGAACTCACCGGTTCGGTCACCTCCGTGGGGAACTTCGCCGATGCCGCCAACCGCACGGTCACCGCGAGTACCGACGACATCCAGCAGAACCTGCGCGATCTCGCACCGACACTGCGGGAACTGGCGAACGCGGGTCCTGGTCTGGCCGGTTCGCTCGGCATGCTCCCCACCTTCCCCTGGCCGCTCGCCGGACTTCCGAACTACATCCGAGGCGACGCCGGCAACCTGTCCGCCACCGTCGACCTCACTATGGGCCGGATCGACTCGAACTTCCTGCAAGGGACTCCGCTGGCCGGGAGCCTGTACAACGCCGAGACCGCTATGGGTCGCACGCTCGGACGTCAACCCACAGCGGACAAGAACCCGCTGACCGCTCCGCTCGAGTCGGTCGTGATCCGAGGTGGACAGTGATACTCACACGTTTCGTCCGCATCCAGCTGACAGTCTTTAGCGTGCTCACCGTGGTCGCATTGGCCGTCATGAGCTTGCACTACATGCGGCTGCCCGAACTCGCCGGCGTAGGACAGCACGAGATCACGATCGAACTGCCCACGAGCGGTGGCCTGTACGGCACCGCGAACGTCACATACCGCGGCGCCACCATCGGCACCGTCACCGACGTCGTGCCGACCGCGTCGGGCGCGGAGGCGACGCTGCGGATCGACAGCACCGCGAAGATTCCGGTCGGCACCCGAGCCGAAGTGCACAGTCGCTCGGCGATCGGCGAGCAGTATGTCGACCTTGTCCCGGACACGGTCGACGGACCCTTCCTACAAGACGGCGCCGCCATCCCGACCGACCGGACGTCGGTGCCGCAGGACATCGCACCGATGTTCGACACGGTCAACCGAGGACTCGAGGCGATCCCCGAGGACAAGCTGGAGGCGCTCATCGACGAGAGCTACGAGGCCTTCAATGGCACCGGCGAAGACATTCAGCGCCTTCTGGAATCATCCAGCTCCGTGGCGGCGTCGGCAGCCGACACCGCTGACCCGACCGCCCGTCTGATCCAGGACGCCGCCCCGTTCCTGCGATCACAAGTGGAGAGTGGGCCCGCACTACGGGAATGGGTCCACAATCTGCGGGACCTCAGTGCACAGGCGGCCGGCCGCGACGCGCAACTGCGCAGCATCTTCGCCACCGCACCGACCGCCTCCACCGAACTGACAGAGTTGTTCCGGCGGCTGCGACCGACGACACCGATCCTCCTCGCCAACCTCACCAGCCTCGGCCAGGTCGCGGTTACCTACAATCGATCGCTCGAACAAGCCCTGGTGTTGGTGCCACCCATGGTCAGCATGCTGCGGACCATCACGCTGCCCAACGAGGACACGATTGGCGCGGCGTTACTCGACTTCAACCTCAACGTCAACACGTCACCGCCCTGCACGACAGGATTCCTCCCGGCGTCCGAACGACGCGATGGCTCAGCTGTCGACTCGCCGACACGAACCTCGGATGCAATCTACTGTGCCGTCCCACGCGACGCCGACGTCGCCGCACGCGGAGCCCGGAATATGCCCTGCATGGACAAACCCGGCAAACGCGCCCCCACCGTCGAAATCTGCAAGAGCGACGAAGAATACGTACCCAAGGGAACGAACCCGTGGGTGGGGAATCCGACCCCGACAAGCGACAACCCGTTGGCAGCGGAGGGCAATGCCGCATTCGACACGATCGGCGTTCCCGGACCCTCGCCGGTGGGAACCGCGAACTACAACCCCGCCACCGGCGAATACCAAGGATCTGACGGGCAGACCTACCGGCAACCGGACCTGGCACAGCCCAATGTCGTTCCCACTCTCGAAGACCTACTCACCCGAGGACGCTGATCATGCTCCGACGCACAGACCCTCGACCCGCGATTACCGACCCGGATACAGAGGAGACGCAAACCCCTCCGCGCAGGCGGGAACTCACGCTGCGGGCCCGCATCGGAGTGGGAGCCGCCGCCGTCGCGGTCGCAGCGCTCGTGGCCACGTCCGTCGGTCTCGCGCGTAGCCACGACGCCCACGTCGCTGCGGCGGATCACGACCTCGCACTCCTGCAGGGGACGCGGCAGGCGGTGATGAACCTGATCACCCCCAGCGCCGCGGATCCCGAGGGAAGTGCAGACCGTATCCTCGAGGGCGCGGCAGGCGAGTGGAGAACGGAATTCGATTCGACCCGAGCAGAATTCGTCGACGCCGTCGCAGCGTCAAAGACCGAGTCGACCGGGGAGATCCTCGGTGCCGGTATCGAGAACACACGTGAGGACGGGACCGCGACGGTGCTGATTGCCGCGGTCACCAAGGTGACCAATACTGCGGGCGCCAAGGACGAACCCCGGACCTGGCGGCTCCGTGTGGACGTCATGCAGGACGGTGACCTGTACAAACTGGCGAAGATCGAGGTAGTGCCATGACCGTGAAGCAGGACCGTGACGTCGACACACTCGTCGACATCGAGGTGCCCGACCCGGTGGACCCACGGCGGCGTCCACCACTGCCACTCATCCTCTGCCTCATCGCGGCGGTAGTCTTCGCGGGATACAGCGCCGTTATGCACTTCGGTGTGCACGCGCAGGATCAGCGCATCGCGCACGTGCGCGCCGGCGCCGCCGGCGAGATCGGCGCCCTTACCGCCACGATCCTCAGCTACTCTCCCGACACCGTCGAGGCCGACGTGGAGACCGCGAAGTCGCACCTGTCCGGGGACTTCCTCACAACGTTCGGCGACCTCTCTTCCCGCGAGATCGTCCCGAAAGCCAAGCAGGATGCGGTGAGTGCGCAATGGGAGGTTACCGGCGCGTCGCTGGTATCCGCGGACGAGGATTCGGCCGCGGTGTTGGTCCTGCTCCACGGAACCGTGACGAGCCTCGCGACCCCCGAACCCGAGCAACTGATCAGCAGTGTCCGGGTGCGGGCCGATCGAGTCGGCGACTCGTGGTCCATCTCCGGTCTCGAACCGCTGTAACACAATCGCGCGAGGAGTCGAGATGAAACTGAAGAGACGACGGATGGGCGTCGAGAATGCATCAAGCGATCGCGGCAAAGAGCTAGAGCATCAAGTGCTCGGTGCACAAAGCGCAGCCGACGGCGACCGAGCCGACCACGAGTCGGAAGACCGTTCTCCCGAAGGTTCTGAAAGACTTTCGGGAGTCCGAAAAGTGTTGCGCAATCACGTGGAGTCGCCTCCGGATTCACTGTCCCCGCATGTCGGGCACGGTCGCCGGTCAAGACGACATCGAGTCGCCCTGGCACTTACGGCGATGGCATGCATCAGCTCGGGAACAGCGGCTGTGCTGACAACCATAGAGCATCGAACCGCGCAGGAACGGAGCAACGTAGAAGACGAAATCCTCGCTTTCTCACACGATGCGGTCGCGCGGCTCCTTTCCACCGACACCGCTGAGCCTGACGCCTATGTCGATCGGGTGCTCGTCGACGCGACCGGGACCTGGCACGACGAGTTTGCCCAGAGAAAGAAGTCGGTGGCCGACACGATGCGGACCGCAACGAACACCACGGTGGGCCGCGTGCTGGACGCCGGAATCGAACGGGCTGAGAACGGGTCGACCGTCGTGCTCGTAGCGGCGACGGCAGAGACCACACCAACCACCGAGGGCGCCACAGCGCCGGAACGACAGGTCCAGCAGTATCAACTTCGAATTGGAGTCACCATGGTCGACAGTCAACCCAAGCTCTCGAGCGTGGGCTTCATCCAATGAACACCGTTGTGAATCCCGTCGAAGACGACACGCGTAGCACAAGCAACAGTGATGCCGTGGACCGCGACACGACGGCCGCACCGACGGCGCCAAGCGCACAGGCACTCGCGATCGATTTACTTCCACCGCTGATCGTCGGTGCCGCCGGAATCGTCATTGCGTGGATCACCGGATTCAACGTCCGAGGAGTCGCCGCCGCCATGGTCGCAGTTGCCGGTGCGCTCGCCTTCCTGGTAGAAAACAGCATCCTCCGCCGTCGCCGGACCGGAACGACACGAGGTGGCCGCGCCCAGGGGATCGAAGGAACAGAACCCCTCTCACGGATCACCGCGTCGCTGCTTTGCTTGGCGCCCGTGACAGCCTGCGCCGCCGTCGTCGCGGTCCAACTCTGGGACCAGCGAGCGGACGACCGCCAACTGGTTGAGTCCCACAACGTGGTCACCCAACTGGCATCAGACGCCACCGCCGCCCTGCTGTCGTACACCCCGGAAACAGTCGATCAAAATCTCACCGATGCATCGTCTCTCCTTACCGGTGATCTACTCAACTCGTATCGGGAACTTGCCAGGGACGTAGTAGGCCCCACCTCGAAGGAAAAAAAGGTAACGATGCAGGCCGTCCCCGTCGGCGCGGCCGTCGAGTCGGTGTCGGCAGACAAGGCGAAGGTGCTCGTCTACGTCAACCAGACCACGACGATGGCGGACACCCCGGATCCGGCGCAGACACAGAACGTCGTTCACGTCGCGCTTGACCGGATTGACGGGCAGTGGCTGATTTCCGGGTTCGACCCCCTCTTCTGACGCGAATCAACTGCTCAACCCAACTACCTATATTCAGCGAAAGGAATCTTCATGATCATTGATCTCGTCGATCCCCTCCAAAATCTCGTCACCGCCATCGCCTGGCTGCTGCTGCGGGGACACTTCCCGCCGGCCTGAGTACCCACGAAGGGCCATACGCGATCAATCGCACCGCGAGAAGCAAATTGTCGTACGCCATCGTCTGCCGCAGATTTGAACGACCGGTCGTTAACTCGACTCGCGGCTGGATGCAGGTTGTTAAGTCCCGGGAAGGCGGATGTCACTTCTATCGCGGACAACTTGTGCGAGAACCTCCCGTAAGCAGCACCTAAGGCCCCGCTGGGTCCGTCCCGTGCAACCCGGGGTATTGCGACTCCGTATGATGCAATGTAACCTTCGTTACACCGGTCGATCGGTAGATTTATTTTCGGATGAGCCGGGTGTGACGCTTGATCCCGCACTGCGACGATCGCGCAGCCCCGCAACGAATATGTCAGTACCAGTGTTGTTTTGGCGAAGGAGCCAGGATGAGAATTGATATCGATGTCGCCAAATGCATCGG
>RRBB01000244.1:0-14846 GCA_006543605.1 Rhodococcus sp. WS4 | reverse complement strand
GTCCGGGCATGGTGTGCTCCTCACACCTGTCGGGTGGGATCGTCGAGAGCATCGAGCGCCGCCAGAATGCCCTGGACGGGTATCCGTCCCGACGCGACGAGTTGGGCGCCTTCCCGGCGCCGTGTCACACCCGAATGGCGGATCCGCCATCAACCGCGAGATTCCGCCACGAAAAAGCGATTTCCTACAGGAGCTGTAGGATCTCGCTGCCCATGACATTTTGAGACGCTGCGAACTGCGTGTTTGTCGGTTGCCTCACGGCATGGCCACCGCGATCTGTCTCATTTTCCTGGATTTCTTCCAGGACATCACGATGCTGGGCCGTGCTGAGGCGGGTGAACGGGACGCCGGTGATACCCAGATTTCAGGAGTGGTTGGGGCACAGCAGGTCTGGGGTCACTCTCTGATCAACCCAGTGTGTCGCGGTTGACGGTTCGGAGGGTGCGGGGAGAGATGCACCGTGACCTCGAAGGGGGAAACGACGTTGAGTGCAAGCTCCGGGGATAGTCCCGACGTCGTGAGCAGCAGCAGACCTCGGTCGAGGTTTCAATCGTGGGACTTCCACCGAGCCCAGGTGAGGCTGCGCCTACGGGCTCGACGGTTCGCCGGTGACGAGGAAGATCACCCGGCGTCCGACCACGACGGTGTGGTCGCCGAAGCGTTCGTAGAAGCGGCCCAGCAGGGTCGCATCGACCGCGGCCGGGATGGTGCCCTCCCAGGTGGGGTCCTGGATCAGGGTGAGCAGTCGTCGGTGCAGGTCATCGAGCTCGTCGTCGCGCCTGCCGAGCTCGGCGGCCAGCTCAGGATTATGCGTGCGGAGGACCTGTTCGGCAAGGCCGCACAACCCGGTCGCAACCCGCCCCATCCCAGTCAGGATTTCTTCCGCCTCCCCGGAGGTGACGTGGTCCGGGTGCCGGCGGCGCACGCTCTCGGCCACATGCTGCGCCAGCCCGCCCATCCGGCTCAGATCCGACACCAGATGCACACCGGTGACGACCTGGCGCAGGTCGCGGGCGACGGGTGCCTGCAACGCCAGCAACGCCATCACCTGCTCCTCGCACGGACCCCGGGACGCCTCGATCTGCTCGGTGAGGTCGAACACCCGCTCAGCCAGTGGAAGGTCGGCCTGGACGAGGGCGTCCGTGGCCGTCTCGATGGCCTCCCCCGCCAGGTGGCACATCAGCGCCAGCCGATTGGTCAGGTCGTCGAGTTGCTCGTGAAACTTCATCCGCATACGCATCATCATCGTGTACACCGCCGGGCGCCGGGTTCCGCGCTCGTCTCGAGTGGTTCCTGAGGTGGTCCCGGCAGCGGCAGTATGCGATGACGACCCCGGCCGTCGTCGTCGAGGATCTCCACGTCGCCTACGCAACCACCTGGGCGATCCGGCACGACGCTCGCCCGACCTACTCATCCCCTTCGCGCGAACAGCCGTCCGCTCGATCGCCGGATTTCTCGCCGTCAACCGTCTTCCCCCGTCGGTGCTCCTGTTCCGGCGTGTCGGGGTTGTAGATTGGGGCCGCCACCTTCGTGACCCCACCGACCGGGGTGGTAGTCCCTCGCCGTCCACGGGACATCCGGGCGGCGAGGGGCGCGAGGGGTGTTGCGACCTCTGCCGACCCCCGTGTGCCGGTCCGCTCGGACACCGCACCCCAGACGGTGTCGTGCGACGATGCGAACGCCTCGAAGGGAATTCGCCGACGCGCGCCAGTTGGGTGTCATCAGATCGCACGGGCGATCGGAACATCCGCGGACAACGCCGCCGCCGAGTCGCCGGTCCAGCACCGGCATGCACGATGAACCCGCCCTCGGCGCTCGCGAGCAGCAGATCCGGCACATGGTTACCCGTGGTCCTCCCGTCGGGATGTGTCGGTGACGGATTCCCGGTGATCTTGTCGGGATCCTCGGTCGCCCGCCACCGCGTTCTTCACGGAATCCGATGTGGCACAACCTCATCGGACGCCCCGGTGATGCGTCGGATGCCCAGTGGGTTCGTCAGCCCCAGAAGATGCAGGTCGGGTCCCGGTCGATCTCGGTCAGGAGGGTTTCCAGGTGCGGCGACGGCACCAGCGGGTCGTAGGCGTGGAAGCGGAGATTGCGGTCCCGCCAGTACAGTGTCCAGGTCTTCGTGGCCTTGGTGTAGCGCAGCCGGGCGATGGGCAGGCTGGTCCACTCCGGCCCGACGTCGGCGCACCAGGGGGCGCGCCGCTCGACGATGGTCAGGTGCCGCGCCGCGACCTCACATTCGAGGCGGACCTCGTGCCGGGCGTGCTCGGGAACGCGGGCCACACACCACCGCTGCACCCGCGCGATGTCCAGCTCCGATAGCCCGATCGCCGCGGGCGCCGACCGCGGTGGCGACGCAGCGCCGGCGGTGCCGCCGGAAGCTGCCGAGGTCCGGGGTAAGCGGGGCGGGTTCTCGGCGCGGTTCTCGGCGACCTCGGTCAGTACCGTGAACGCGACGTCGAGGCGCTGCCGGCGGCGCCGGTTCGGTTCATGGTTGGCGTCGGCGGCCACGTACCCGATCAGCTCCTCGAGGTCGTCGCCGCCGACCGCCACGATGATGTCGTCGCCCTCGACGCGGGCACCGAAGACGACGCGTTCGCAGTCGGTGTCCAGCACCATGACCTCGCGCAGGGCCGTAGCCACCTCGTCGGGGATCCGGAGGTGGCGCATCGGGTGGGTCGGCGTCGGTCGACGGAGTCGGAGGTCGAACGGTGAGTCCTCCCAGTCGCTGATGCGTCCCGCATCGCCGCAGGAGCTGCATTCCCACGCGATGGGTCCCGCGGCATCGGCGCGCAGAACCAGCATCCGGCCGGCGCAGGCGCGGTTACCGGGGCGTCGCCGGCACGGCAGCGCGCTCATCCAGCGGACCCCGGTCTCACCGGCCGTGGCGGCGCGAACCAGGTCGTACAGCTGCTCGGCGAGACGGCGCGCAGGCCCGGGGACCTCGTCCGGCAGATCGAGGAAATGACGCAGATCGGTGACGAACACCCTGCAGAAGGTACTCGACCCCGAGCCCACCTTCCCGGCCCGGATCATCAACCAGCGCTCATCCGGGTCGTGACGTGTGCGTACCCGACCTCGGACGTCGCTGGGCCCCTGCATCTCCCGTGTGACACAAACGCCGGAAAGCGACACGCAAGTGACGCGAAATCTGGAAAATGTGCACCGGCGGCCCAGTCGAACACCTCGCCCCGGATCAGCGCCCAACTCTGTCCGGCGTCGAGCAGTGCGACCAGATTCGGTACCGCAACGTCGTCGGCCCGAATCCGGCGCCGCAGCTCCGCGGCCACCGCGTCGGTCGGGTCGGCAGTGACCGCAGCGGCCGCGAGGACCTTCGCCCACCGCTTCGCATCCAGCCCGTCCAGGCCCCCGTCGGCGACCACGCGGGCGGTCAGCCGCCGATCGACGGCCTTCCCCCGCCGATCCGGCCACGTTCCGCGACACCCCGTTATCTTCGGCGCGGTGGTCGCCGACTCCGTCAATCACCGCGGTGGCCCAACCCCTGCAGCGTCTTTGAACCCGCAATTCGCCCCCTTCTTTGACCCACTCCCCACCCCGGTGGGGAGTGGGTCGGTCTCTTTCACCTGGTGTTTTTCTGCCACTCCCCCACTCCCCACCCGACCGGCTCTGCGTCCACGAAAAGGGGATGCGAAGCGTCTCGGAGATCGAGCGCCGGGCCGTGCCACGCCGGTGGGTGTACGTCGGCGCCGCGGTGCTCACAACGCCGCCGCCCGTTGCCTCGGGCCGGTGTCGGCGGGAGCCTTCAGCTCAGCGCGCACTGTAATATCTGAACTAGTTCTGATGTAATGGTGGGTATGAGCACCATCCCCACCGCCACCTTCTCCGACTTCCTCCGCTCCCCCAACGAGGTCCTCGGCACGCTCGAGGACACCGGCGAGGTCGTGCTCACCCGCCGCAGCGCACCCGCACTGCGGCTCACCCGAGAATCCGCCGGCCGCGAGGAGCTGAACACCCTCGGTGTCGTCGGTCAACTGTTCGCCGCCTCCCTCGACGAGACCGCGCGCAGCCGGGTCGCCGAACGATTGATCGTCACCCTGCCCTGGGTCGCGCTGTTGCCGAAGAGACTGCACGCCGAATTCGTGGCCGAGTTCCAAGACACCGCCCGCGCCTGCATCGCGGTCGCCCGGTTCGATCGCCTGGCGATCCTGCTCGAATCGTGGAAGGCCACCGCGAAGGCCTACGCCGATCCTCGCCTGCCCGCTGACGGTTCCGACCTGGACTTCCTCGATGCACCCGGGGTGGTCCCCGCACCGGAACTCCGCGCGTGAGCAAGAAGGACTCGACCGTCCCCCGTCCGCTCGAGCGCCGCGAATGGCAGATCGTCTTCGCCACCCGCAACGCCGAGAAGGGTTGGACCGACCTCCTGGCGACCGCCGGCAACGCCACGGTCGACGCCTGGGACACCCTGACCCGGGAACCGCACGTGGAATCCGTCCGGCTCTACCAACTCAAGGCCGACTACGCGTACGGCACCTTCCCGGGACGCACCTACGCCCGGTACCAGTACAAGGTCACCGACGGCGGGCGGATCTGGTTCTTTCTCGACCCCGCACCGAAAGGCAGCAAGACCGCGGGCCGAGTCCTCCTCGAACGGTGCGAACCCGGCCACCCCACCGAAACCGACTGACCCCGATACACCCCGCCGGCGCCGCCGTCCTCGCGGCCAAGGTGCCGATTTCCGGACGGCTCCGACGCCTGCCCACCCACCGACGTGGTCCACGTCAATCGGCTGCCGCGACGGATGTTGCATCGGAGCGGGTCGATCGTCACGGATCCGCTCCGCCGTGCCACCCGCCGCTACTGCTCCACGATCCGGCCATCGAGGTCCGCGGCAGGTACGTGATACCGGTCGAAGAACTCCACGGCCTGTCCCAAGGGCTGATCGAATCCGCCAACACCAAGAGCAGACTACTGACCCGCGCCGCATTCGTTCGGCTCCGCCGAAGCGCTCATCGCCCTGGCCATGCTCGCCTCGGCGGCCGCCGCCCCGCACTACCCGGCCGGACCAGACGCCCACGGAAGAGTCGGTAGAGCCCTACCTTTTCGTCGGCGGTGGGGTGGTCGAGGCGGCGCCGGAGTGCCGGTCGAGCCAGTCATCGGTCTGCTCGCAGGCATCGACCACGCGCAGAGCTAGCTCCGTGCTCGTGGAAAGCAACATTTCTTGTACTTGCGCGCGGAACCGCACCAGCACGGCTCGTTGCGGCCGGGCGGCCACGCACGTTTCGGCGCGAGCGCAGCCGCATGCTCGGCATAGTCCTCACTGGTCGCCTCATCCGCCGGGTCGAGGTTCTCACGGCCGGCAAACTCGACAAGGCCATCGACGGAGCCGGCACACAATCCGAGCCCGGGCCGTCCGGATTCCGCGGCAGCGGTCAGGGCCATTTCGATCCGCTGCCGATACTCGTCCCAGGTGCCGCCGTAGATCTTGCTCAACCCCGGCCAGCGTTCCAGTAATCCGGCGAACTCCTCGGCGGGCCAATACAAGACGGTCACCGGCGTGCGCGCGTCCGTCGCCAGCGTTTCGTCCAGGATGTCCCGCAACTCATCGGCCAGGTGATCGTGCGTATCGTGCGGCAAACCGAGCTCACCACGCAGATCGTGACGAACCTGCAGCAGATGGAACGCGATCGACGCCGCCTCGGTGTAGCCCGGCCCGCGCCCGCGGGCCTCGAGAGCTGCTCTGCGTATCAACGCCTCGCCCACCGCGTCCGTCAACCACCGTTCGGCAACCTCCGGATGGCCGCCCTCGATCAACGCCTGCGGCACAAACCCGGCCGCGTCCAGGTCGGTTGTCAGCAGGGGGCGCAGTTGCTGCAACCGCGACATTCCCTCGTCCTCTCGGCCCAGGCGCAGCAGCAGCTCGGCGTGGAATGCCTCCGGATACGCCGCACGGCCATCGCCGTGCTCGCGTTCGGCCTCGACTCCCCGTCCGGACAGCTCCAGCGCTGCTTCGAGATTCCCCGCGCGCTCATTGATCTCCGCAGCGAGCAGCAGCGCGAAGCCCTCGTCGGCCCGATCGTCGAGCCGGTGCTGCTCGACCGCCGCCACCAGTTCGGTCGCTATGGCGAGTGGATCCTCGACGCCGAAGGCGTCGTTGCCGAGCCGCTCCAGATCGTCGACAGTGAGCGCTTGCGCGGAAACCATGCGGTGACCCTACCCGAGTTTCCGCAGCTCCAGTGTGGGCAGGTGACGCGGATTGTGGTGGTGACCTGCGAGAACCGGCGTCGGGCCGGTGACACGGTGTGCCACGGTGAACGCGCAGGTTGCATCCGACGAAAGGCGAGCCCGGCGTGGCCAAGCTACGAATTCTCGACCGCCGGAGCCAAGCCGACGGGTGATCCATCGCCGGCCTGGTCGGAGATCGATTCCTGACGCATGATTCGCTCACTGCCATTCGAACACATCATGATGATGTGCGACACAGTGACAATGGCGGTCTGGAGGGATTCCTCCCACCGTCTGAACCACCGTGAGCGGCCACACGGTGGTGATCGCCTCGGGCAGCTCCTCCAGCCCATCGCAAACCGCGATGTACACATCGGCGACGCCGCGATTGCGGATCTCCGTCAGCACGCCGCGGATCAACCCTTAATCTCCCTCAGTCTGACACTCCCTTCAGCACGCACCGACGGCTTACCGTTCAGGTTGAGTCGGTGGAGGGCGTCCTCTGGCGGAGAAATGATCGGCGACGATCACAGGTTTGACTGCAGATGAGTTGGTCTTGCGCGAGTTCGTAGTCGAGCTCGCTTTTTACTCGGCAGGTCGTCGTATGCACGGTCTGGCTCGGTCATCCTCGACTACGAGCGCACGGAGTGGACCAACTACCGACCCGCCCCGACTCGATCGTCGAGCCATGCGAGGTCGGCCTCGTCGCGGCGTCGGGCCTGCGCCTCGCGCTCGAACAGCGCCCTCGTCTTGGCGAGCACCAGGGTGTAAGGCCGTCCCTTGCGTATCGTCCGGTGATCGACCGGCAGCTCGTCCCGGTCGATCCTGCTGTGTACGTGCCGGCGGCTCTCCTGCTTGATCGGCCATTCGAACCGCCGCCGCGCGGGATCGGCAAGGAAATCGCCGAGCGTGGCGCAGAGGCCGCAGCCGCATCCACCGGGGTCGGCGATCGACCAGTCGTCGTCGGCGCGCACCGCTCGCGCAAGCCGGGCGGCCAGGCGCCGCGCGCAGTGCCGGCGCACCGCGTCGACACCCGCGGCCACACGGGCGTCGGCGGGTCTCTGCTGTGCGACGTGCCGGAGCACCTGGACCAGGCAGCTCAGCGGCGCGTCGTCCGCGCAGAGGGTTGCTATAGCCGCGTCGCGCAGATCATCGGCCGCACCGACTGCCACGCCGGCGAGGAAGCCGGCGATCGGCGCCGCCAGTTCGGCCAACGCCTGGTCGCGGTCGCTGGGCCGGCGGATCTCGCGCGATCGGGTGATCTCGGCGTCGAGCCATGCCCAGGTGTCGTGCAGCAGCAGCAGTGCGATCCGCGCGCCTGGGGCCCGGTCCGCGGTCCGCAGCGCGTCGCACAGCGGCGCCAGCGACGCGACCCAGGAACGCCGGTCCAGCTGGCCGGTGTGATCGAAGGGAGATGGCGCGGTGAACCAGCCTGCGAGCAGGGCACCGGACCAGCCGTCGCCGTACCGAGCCGCGACGGCGACCAGGTCCGGAACGTGGCGGCACGTGAGCGACTCCAGGCGCAGCGGCCGCAGCAGCATGGCCGCCACGTCGGCCCGATCGAGGTCGGCGGCGACGCGTAACGCCGATGCGACGACGTCCGGTTCTCGGGTACCGCGGGCGGTGGCGTCCCAGAACGGCTCCAGGGTCGCGGCCAGCGTCCGCGCGGTGGCGACATCGCCGGCGCGGATGTGGTCGGCAAGCCTCGACAGCGCCCAGCCGGGTGACGCCTCGGCATGCACCTCGAACGCACGCACCCGCGGCCAGATGAGCACCGCGGCGCGGCGGTACCAGCGGTCCATCGTGTTGCCGTAGTTGCCCATGTAGCCCTCGTACTCCGACTCGTAGGGCTCGAGCTGGACCGACGGCGTCGTCGCGCACACTTCGGTGTCGTCGATGCGGGCGACGAGCGGCTCGGCCGCCGCACCCGACGGGTCGATGCACGAGTCGACGGTGATGCCGGAGTCGAGGAGTTCGCCCAGCTCGTACGCATCCGAGTCGGGCGGGCTGTCGGCCCACTCGTCCGCGTCGTCCTCGTCCGCGTCGTCGAGGTCGGTCCATCCGCGGCGGTCGTGCCAGCCGTCCCACTCCTCGTCGGTGCAGCTCCACGTCTCGTGAACATCGGCGAGCCCGACGGCGACGTCGCAGTCCGCACGGTCGGCCGCCCCCCGCAGGGCTGCCGCCCGCACCGCATCACCGCCCTTGAGCCGGGTCCAGCTCAGGCCCCGCTCGGTGTACTGGTGATCGAGCAGATACACCAGCCGGTTCGGCGCCGAGCCCTCGGCGTCGCGCCACCGCGAGCGGATCGGCGTCTGGAAATGGTTGCCGAGCAGGACGGCCAGCGCTGCATCCACACCCGGAACCGGCCGAGCAGGGCCGGCGTCGTCCTCGGCGAGCATCAGGTTGTACGTCAAGACGACCCGGTGACCGGAACGCACCGGTCGCACCTCATGGCGGCAGTCGGCGTAGAAGGCGACGAAGGAGAGCTTGTCCTTCGAGGATCGGTAGACCGTACGCTCGCCGCCGTGCTCGACGACCAGCGATCCGCCGCTGAACGTGCCGGGGAGCGTGATGACCAGTGAGGCGACCATCCGGTCGTCCTTCTCCGAGTCCTGGTGCGGACGGAAGAACTGCCCGCGGGTGTACACGAGCATCGAGTGCAACTCCGCAATCAGGCGAGACCCGGCGGGCATGCCGAGACCGGCGGCGAGCTCGTCCAGGATCGGTAACAGGGTCCGGTTCCACCGCCGCTTGTCGATCTTCACCCTGCTGCGAGGGATCTGCCAGGTGTCGCGCACCGTCGGGTCGATCAGCGTCTGCTCACCGAGTCCGTAGCGGGCCGGCCGGGCGATTCGGCGAAGCTCACGCGCCTGCCCGGTCGGTATCGGAACGTGAAGCTGCCCAACACCTCTGACCTCGAGCCACAGATCGTCCGGCGATGCCGTGCGACGGGAGCTGAACGAGCCGGGCGCATCGACGTCACCCAGCAGCGCCGCGATCTTCGATTGTGACGATTGGGTCGATTCGGGTCCTGCCGCCATCATCTCGCCGAGAGTAGTCCCAATGCCGGGTAGTTGGGTTAGACGGAATCTCAGCCCCGCACCTCATCGACACCGTGCGCGGAGTCGCTGCGAACACCGTGACGCGCGAAGACAGGGCAGGATTGCAAAGACTCGGTCAGTTCGGTGGGGTGGGCGGAAGGTACTGCAGTATCGGAGCCGGACCGTCGCCGCGGTCGACGATCCAGGCGCCGCCCTTCGCGGTCGACGCCGCCGGCGGAACCCACGCCGCGCCACGCGCCCGCGCGGGGCCGGCCAGTGCGTCGAGGACCTCCCCATGGGTGCAGAAGACGACCCCGCCGGCCTCCGGCGCCGCCAGCACCGCGAGCAGTTCGTCGGTCGGTGCGTCCACCGCCAGCAGCGGGTGATCGTCGATGCGCAGCCCCCGCGCCGCGGCCAGCGCCAGCAGCGTCTGACGGCAGCGGGCGGCGGGACCGGCGAACAGGGCCCGCAGTTCGATACCGTCCAGCGCCGCGACGAGGCCACGGGACTGCCAATACCCGAGCGTGCTCAGCGGACGGTCGGCATCACGGCCGTGCCAGCTCTCCTTCTCGCCCGCGTGACGAACCAGGACGAACATTCGCACCCTCTCGGCCACCCGGCCAACCGGTGTGGTCGGCCGACGTTAGGTGATCATCGTCGACGTTTCGCTCCTGTGATGGTCGTTCGTCACAGATTCGCCGCCAGGAGAATCCCTTCTCCTCTCCGCGTCATCTGATCGAGCGCGGCAGGTGAGCAGGGGCGAACAACGGAACCCGCCCCCTCGGAGAAACAGCGGGTGACCGCCGCGCCGAACGACATCCCGCACGGAGAGCCTCGAATTCTGGTGCGGTGAAACGAGACACGGTGGCGATACCGAGGAACCTACGGTAGGTGCGGGTACGTCACCGAGTCGGCCGAGCAGGTCCCGGGCCACGCCCGAACCACACCCGGTCCGCGTACGCAGACCGGGACGGCGATCGGCGATCGGCGATGCGGCACGACAGGTGACCGAGGTCGCAGCGGCGCAGCGGTGTCGTGTGAGGTCCGCACTCCGGCGGTGAATCGGCTCCCCCGCCGATGCGGTCGAGGGGCCACCCGGTTGCGGGTGGCCGTCGACTACTCCCCCGCGCTACGCGCGTTGGAGCTGCTGCACGTTCTGTCGAGCCTGCTGCGACTGCTGGTCGGCCTGTTGCGCCAGCTCGTGCGCCCGGTTGGCCTGGTCTTCGGACTGTTGCGCCTGCTGGTTGGCCTGTTCGGCGTTTTCCTGGGCGTTCTGCGCGCGGGTGTTGGCCTGGTTGGCCTCGTTCTGCGCCTGCTGCGCCTGTTGCGCGGCCTGGTTGGCCTGGTTCTGGGCGTTCTGCGCGCGCGTGTTGGCCTGGTTGGCCTCGTTCTGCGCCTGCTGCGTCTGTTGCGCGGCCTGGGTGGCCTGGTTCGCCGCCTGCTGCGCGGCCTGATTCGCCTGGTTGGCCTGGTTCTGCGCCTGCCGTGCGGCGTTCTGGGCCTGCTGTGCGTGGCTCCTGGCCTGCTGTGCCTGCTGCCGCGCACCCTGCGCCTCGTGCAGAGCCATCTCGACCCGGTCCCGGACCCGCTCCACGTCCTGGCTGATGTGCTCCCGGGCGGACAGCTCCCTGAGCGCTCGAGCGTCCCGATCCCGCCTGCCTTGCTCCTCGTCCTCGCGTCGTGCCTCTGTCGTGCTCTGACTCCCCGTGGTTTGTGACATGCCGAATTCCTTCCGTACTCGTTTCATGGGTCGTGCACTGGGATTTCCGTTCGACTGGAGGCGCCTCCCGGAACGAGCCTTCGCCGACCCGGGGCGCACGTCAACCCTCGTAGGAAACTTTCCTGAAATCTTTTCGTAATCTCGCCGAACTCCCCGCCGGTAAACTTCGACACCTCATCCTCAGCCTCAGCCTCAGGCGAGGGCGGCAGAAACGAGACTGGTCGCGCGGATTGCTATGGGCAGGCGTTTCGATATTCTTCCCGGAATGGACCGGTCCGAACGTCGTACCGCACCGTTATCGATTGGTGCGACTTACTTTGGTGCGCTACCTGTTCTTTCGGTGGTGACAATTCTCAGCCCTCTTTGTTTAATCGGGAAGAAGCGCTGAGAATGCGGTGCGCTCTACTTTCTAGGTGCTGGGCTACCTGAGCAACTGGTGGGCGCCGCACCCGGCCGGTTGAAGCATTCATGGCGCCGAACGAAGCTGCGGTGTGCAGGTTCTCACCCGGATCCGGCCGCGCCGCTACTGCACTCGTCGAGGTGGTCGACTGAATGGCCATGACCCCTCGAGGCCACCAACATATTGGGCTGAATTGATGGGCAAGTGCGAAAGCGTCGCGTAGCCGCGATAAAACCCAGATCGGCACGCCCGCACGTAACGAGCGCTCATTACCACCGAATCAATGCCCGCCTCGTGTCGAATACGTTTCATTTTATGGTCATCAACCCGAGCGTCGACCGCCGGGCCGACTAAATAATCACGTACCGGACCGTGCCCGAGGTGCACCGGATCGTCGCCTTAGTCAGCCTTTACGCCTGATTCGGGGGTCGCTGGAAACGTTTTTGGCCGCCATCGTCAGAGTGGTCATCGCGCGTTTGTTTCCACACTTCACGTCGGATCTCATTTTCTATCCCAGTGTTCGGAATACCCCGAGGGTCAGAGAAATGCACCGAGCCTGATTGTTCGAGATCGTGGAGGTACGCGAGAAGCTCCGTGAGATGACATGGCAGGTGCCGCGTGCCGGATGCCCGGCAAGGGGAGGGTCGCCGACCCGACAGAAACTACTCCGTGACCGACGGGTAATCGGCGCTCGACGTTGACCGTGCGCCGTCAAGCCGAACTACGTACGCCTGGGGGTCGGCAGGGGAATCCTCCCACCGTCCCGTCAGCCGATCCGTTGACCAGGACACGGTCGTCGCGGGCCCGTCGCCGGTAGTAACTACGGGAAGCGTCGACCGCTCGCCTCCGGCCCCTGGGCGTGGCGGTGAAACCCCGGTCGGTGGAACTATCGGGGGCATGCGCAGACCCCGGTGGCCGACGGCCGCCGCGCCGCCCACGGGTGGAGTCCGGATCGGTGGCCGGGTCCTTCTCGCTGCCCGGCTCCGATCTGACCCTGACGCTGCCGGAGATCCTCTCCTTCCCGGCGGAATCCAGCTGCGAATGGTGCCGACCGCCGAACGCCTTCCGGCCGAACTGGCGCGGCACGAAACCCGCCCCTCACCGACCCGACCGCCATCTCCGCCCATTGGTCGTATCTGTCGGTCACGATGCGCGTCAACGGCATCGAGGGCGTCGCGGACCCGCACCATCCCCCGACGGCGCCGGGCGCCCGAACGGCTCGGTACCCGGGATTCGGGATCATGACGAGTCAGCGCCCATGGCCGGGCGCTCGCCGGGCCCCTCCACCCGGAGGCGTCGACGTACCGCCGCTCAGGACTGCGGGTCGGCCGTGCCGATGTGGTGGTGCGCCACCGCCTTGTACCCCACGTTGCGGACCGTCTGAATCAACGAGTGCTGCTCGACGCCGAGCTTCGCCCGCAACCGGCGGACGTGCACGTCCACGGTGCGGGTGCCGCCGAAGAAGTCGTAACCCCACACTGTCTGCAGCAACTGCGCCCGGGTGAAGACCTGCCCAGCATGCTGGACAAGGTGTTTGAGCAACTCGAACTCCTTGAAGGTGAGATCGAGCGGACGGCCACTCACCCGGGCGGTGTAGGTGAGATCGTCGATCACCAGATCGCCCAGGGCGATCTTCATGGTGCTCTCCGGACCGGTTCCACCGCCGCGGCCGGCCAGCAGGCGCAGCCGGGCATCCAGCTCGGCCGGCCCTGCCCCGGTCAGCAGGATGTCGTCGAGCCCCCACTCCGGGCTGACTGCGACCAACCCGCCTTCGGTCAGGACCGCCACCACCGGAACCACAGCGCCGGAAGTTGTGCGCGAGCGGCACAGATCACGAGCGGCCGCGATGTCGGCCCGCGCGTCGACGAGGACGACATCGACCTGATCGGTGTCGAGGAAAGACAACGCCTCCATCGGCGCCGACCGTGCCGTGTGCGCGAGTAGCCCGAGCGCGGGCAACACGGCCTCGGGGTCGGGGTCACCGGTCAGCACGAGCAGTTCCACAGCACCACCCATCGCAGCGAGGTCGCAACGCACGAAGTCGGACGTGGCCCTACGGCCCCCTCGGGAACCGACCGGCCTCGACGCCAGACTTTTTGGGCCATCCTTTTCCGACTGGACCGGTATGCGCCACCGTGGAAGTGACAATCGGTTCAGGGGATCAGCATAAAGGACTGCCGCACCACCGACACCGGGGCGGTCGCCCGGCCCGCCGGTTCATCACAGACCGAGGCTGGTGGGCTCCGGGCGCGGACCCCAATCCACCGCTTCACGTGCAGGCTGCGACCATTCGCTCCTTGTGCGCGGGGTCGCGCTCGGCGCCGCCGATACTCGACTGATTTCGGGCCTCGTCCCCTGCGGCGGGCCGGGACACATCACCGGCCGGTTCGCGCTCGACGAACGGCAGGCCAGGGCATCGGCGCACCACATCGTTGCGGCCGGAACGCTCGGTCAGGCAAGGTCGGGGAACTCCTCGAGCACCTCGGCCTGCTCTCTTCGGTCGTGGACCACTGCGTACCTGACTTCACCGGCGGGTCTGAACACCGTGGACCGCAGCGCGTCCTCGAGCAGATCGACGACCGCCTCGAGTTCTCCCACTCCCCTCAGCCCCAACCGGATTCGGTGGACGGTCCGCTCCCCCACGACGAGATCCGGATTCTGCTGCCGGTAGTCGGCGGTCTGCTGCGCGGACGCTTCCTGCGGACCGATGATCTGCCACCGTGTGAAGGTGTCCAGGACCGGCCGGAGCGCGGCGGCGCACAAGAGAGCGTCGTCCCGGGTGCCGACGAGGATGAGGGCGATGCGCACCAGTTCTGCTTCGGTGAAATCGACCGCCGGAGTGGGTTTCAGATCGGATTCGCCGACAACAGCCGGAGGGGCGTGGCGACGGTGCGGCGCAGGGTTTCGGCGACGACGACCACGAACGCGCGATCGACACCATAGTGAGATCGGTGTCAACAGATTCATCAAAGCCCCCCTGGACTGGGGACTTTCACCTCACTCCCAAAAGGACGTCGGCGCCATCGACTTCGGTACTCGGTCCACGCACCCCAATAGGGAACAGTTCCTGGCTGAAGACCTTGTAAGTGGCCTCCCCAGCTGTGGCCGTTCCGATGGCGAGCAGTGTGAGATGCAGAGTTACGGTGGGGATGGTGAAAGGGCAGAACCAGGAAGCTGACGTAGCTCTTGGCGGATCGTGGCCACGGCGTGCCTGAGCCACGCCCCTCGCTCGGGCGTACGAACCGCACAATTCGTCGGTTAGCCCGAAGTTGCGGCGGGTTTTGGCGTGGTTATGGCGGGTGAGCTGCGTGAAGGCTTCCGGAAGACTCCGAGATGTAGTCACTAAAATCATTGCACTTTCGGTCGCTGTCCGGTAGAATCTGTTCATGGCCAAGGGATCCGGTGCAGTTCACGTCGCCACGCAGCGACGCAGGTACACCGGGAAAGACGGTGTCGAGAAGGTCTACGAGTCGCATCTGCTGCGACGCTCGTT
>RRBB01000243.1:0-14942 GCA_006543605.1 Rhodococcus sp. WS4 | reverse complement strand
GAGTTCTTCACCGGAAAAGTGCCTCTCGAACTGGCCGAATCTGGACCTTCAGTAGCCCACATTCTCCCAGGTCAAAGGCACTTTTCCGCTATCCGACACGCGCTAAGCTCATGAGCCATCAAGGTATAGGTGGTGGAGTGCTAATGATTTGCCGGTCGGCGTTGTCAGGAATCATTGCGGAGGACAGGTCGACGAAGGCCACGTTGTCCCTTCATTTCTACCAACCGAGGTGATCACCGAGTCTCGCGGTGAAGACGATCGACGGCGAGTCAGCGCTGGCGCTCGAACAGATCATGCAGTTGTGTCATGAGATGGCCTGTCGGATCGTGGAACACCCATGCGGGCCGGGGACAGGATCAAGCTCAGCGCTGAGGATCGGGGCCTTGCGGGCCCCTGTCGGGATTGGATCACCGCCTGCCATGCGTTGACGGTCCGCACGGTGTCTGAGCGGGATCTGCGGTTGAACCTCGATCTATCTGCCGAGGTCCGGGAAGACGGTGATCGGGGCGTTCACCGGCGCACAGGCCATCTCTCGAGTGCTGGCTCACCGGCCCGACCTAGAACAACGGATCGACATAAAGAGGACGCGGTACTACCCCGGGATGCTGCCCGAAGGCCTGCAGCACCGCATTGACACCCTTCGACCGGGCCGCAACAGTGTCACCGCGGTACCTAGTGTCGTCCAGCGTGTCAACGGTCGGGCTCATCGGGTTTGTGCAGCTGACTTTCACGCTGACACAGGCTCGCTGACGATCAGAGGTCCCACAACCCCAGCAACGCGGACCGGAGGCCAGGGGAGCGGACGTAGTGGTCGGTCCGCAGCCGTGAGCCCGGGTGCCCGAGATCGGTCAGCGCCTTCTCTGCGCCGGGGAGGGGGAGCGGGGACAGGCCGGTGCGCAGGCGCAGGAAGTACAGAACCGCTCCACCGGACCGCGGGATCTTCATCGGGTCGGACACCACGACCGCCGGCGCGTAAATCCACTCGTCATCGGCGGAGACGAAGACGATCACGTCGCCCCGCCTCACACCGCTGGGCCTGTCGAGGCGAAGCGATTCGAGCTGATATTTCGCCGCCGGGCCGCCGCGGCTGTGGTGCCGGCCCCGCTGCTCGTCGAGGACCTGTTGTTCGGTGCGGGTGGGTTCGTAGTCGACGGCGTGTTTGACGAACATCCGGGTCACCGGCGTCGGCAGGAAATCTGTCTCGGTGCGCACGCGGCCGGTGACCCCGGGCAGTGGGACAGCGCGGCCGATCTCCCACTCCCGGATCGCGTCGTCCAGGAACACCTGATCGACCTCGGTGATCTCGTCGAGGCTGTCGATGAACTTCCGGACGGAGGCGACGATGTCGGGGTCGTCGGTGATGACCACGGCGTCGTCGGCGAGGGTGGAGTTTTCGGACGCGTTCGCCGACCCGATCACCGCCCGGTTGTTGGTCGCGATCACCTTGGCATGCAGGGTCGGCGACGACAGCACCCGCACCCCCTTGCTCACGTAGTAGGCGAGGGCGGCGGGGGAGGTGGCGTGTGTCCGGATCGCGGCCTTGGAGGCGTTGACGACCAGGACGTCCCCGGCGCGCAGCGGGAGCAGCTCGGGTGCGTCCTGTCCGAGGTAGCCGATCGCGGCGTACCGGGCGCCGCGGGTGCGGATGGCGCGGGTGATGTGTGGCCACGGACTCGGCCCGTGGAAGGTGGTCCCCATACCGACAGACGGTAACCGGCCAGACCTTGTGCCGGGTGGCACGCTGTCCACGCACAGGTAACGGTGGCGCGTGTGAGGGGCCGGCCGCGGTCGCCGGAGGTGCAGCCATCCGGCCGAATCTCGGTCGCGGACAATGCGTCGGCATCGGCCACGACCGTCGGCCCGGCGTTCTTACGCTTGTGAGCACCATGAGACCAGCGAGAGAAGGATCATGAGTTACGAAGCGATCTACGACGGGGTCCGTTATCCGCTCGCCGATGCGGCCGCCGCCCACGGCCTCGAGGAAGCTGTCCGGGGCATCTTCGAAGGCAACGGCAACGGCGGATTCGTCGGTTTCGTCAGCCAGAACTCGACGGTACGCCTGCTGATTACGCCGGCGACTCCGAGCGCGATTCGGGGCAGCGACGAGCCGAGCCCGAGCGTCGTGTACCGCTGGTAGCCCCGCCCCCAGCAGATACCTCCGTCGGACCGCGACGGTGTGTCCGTCCTCGTGGAGGAGAAGGTGTGCGGGAGACTTTTGGCAACGATCCACCGTCACTAGAAGGAGGTATGGTGGCCAGCCTCATCTTTGGGCGGCGTCACCTACGGCATCAGCCAGATCCGATTCGACACCACCTGTTCATCACGCCCGGGGTGCCGATCACGCTGGTGGAATGACGAGCCCAGCCGGATCCGCGTCTTCGGCCAGGAGCCCCGCGCGCCCACTCTGTGTGTGGAGTGCAGCCGGGAAGGGGCCGCACCTCTGCCGCACCTACGCAGTGGTGCGATCATCGGTCGTTCAGTGCGGTCGGTCGCACCACGACCTGCGCGCAAACATGCGCGCTAACGTGCGCGTGAAGATACGAGCAATGAGGCACGTAGCAGGTAATGTGATCTCCGCGGAAATACACGGGCTGCACACCGAACACGAGTGGGTGGGGATGGCGAAGGTAGGAACTTCCGAAGGCGGCTCCCGCCGCCGCCCGACCGGGGCCGGACGAGGCGCCGTAGGGTCGGCGAAGCGCGCTTCCGGTGCGGGAGAGGTCGGTGGTGCGGGAACGCCGAGTGCGGAGTTGACGGCGAAGTTGGAACCGCGGAAGGGCCCGGCGAAGGTTCCGCTCAATACCCGGGTCCTGGCCTCGACGGAGGCCCGGTTGACCTGGCTGGTGAACGATCGCCAATCCACGGTGACCAACGTCGTGGACGTGGCCCTGCAGGAGTTCTTCGACCGCTGCAGCGTCCCGCCGGCAGATCATGACGGCCGGATCACCGAGCTGGAGTCATGAGCAGTCCGTGGGAACAGATGCCCCTGTTCGCACTGCCCGAGGCGACCGCGACGACATCTCCCTCTTCCACCGATGACGTTATCCCCGAGGATGACACTGTCTCCGCCGATGCTGGTAGCTGCGCCGATGCTGGTGTCTGCGTGGCAGCCGAACGGGCTGACTCGGAGCCACCCGCTGCCGCACACCCTGCATCGCCCGAGCGGTCGGATGTCGCCGAAGCCGACGACGCCCCGACCCCGCCGACACCCGAGACGGACAGCGAAGCGGCCGGCAGCGCTGCGGTGGACGGCGACGAAGAGGACGATGACGCGGCTGGCAGCGAAGAAGCTGGCAACGACGCGGCAGATCCGCCGGTGTGGGAGGCGCTGCCGGCAGGAGAAGACGCCGATGGCCATGCGTTGATCGTGACCGCCGCCGGAACCTACACACCGTCCGGGCGGGAGTTGACCGGTCCGGTCGACTCGGTCGAGAAGCTGGACAAACTGATCCGCTGGGCCTCGCTGACACCGTTGGGTGCCCCCGCACAGATCTGGGTCGTCGGACAAGCCGCGTGCGAGCTGCTCGGGTGGATCATCGACCCCGGCAGCGAAGACGACGTCGACGACATGGAAGCCCTCCGCAACCGCGCCGCCCAGGAACTGACCGCCGTCCTCCACGCCACCCTCACCCCAATGCTGAACACGGGCTGGGAGTTGCGCGGCGACCCCGGGCACGTGGTGCACCTGTCCCGCACGATCGGGAACTTCACCTCGATGGTCGATGTGGTGATCGAACCGTACGTGTGGACCTACTGGAACAAGGACTTCGGTTGGCACAACCGCGTCGGTGACATGGGCATCCTCGGCTCACCCACGGCCGGAACGTATCTCCCGGACGACGACCTCCCAGCAGCACGTGAACTCGGTCGCCGACTGGCCTGGTGCGCCCAGCACCTCGGGGTGCTCCCGGGACCAACACCCGCGCGCACCGGCGCCGCCCTCGTCGACAAGATCAAGCGTGAACGCACCCGCAGCGGCAAAGGGATCGTCGTCACCACCCCCGGTTCGGTCCCACCGCTGGACGGCCCGCCGCGGGGAGACCTCGAACCCGCGGCCGGCTGGACCCGCGTCCCCGACGAACAGGATCTCGACGGGACGAGCCGGTTGGTGTCCATCGACCAACGGGCCGCCTACCTTGCCTCGGCCGGGATGCTCGAATTCGGCTACGGGCAGCCCACACACCTCACTGGTGACACTGCCGCGGCCGCGGCGGTGGGGGAGAAGGGTGCCCCGTTCGGGCTGTGGCGGATCACCCTGCCGCCCGGGCAAACACTGTCGCTGCCCGAGAAACTCCCGTTGCCGCACCCGCACATGCTCGCCGACCAACCGGTACAGACCTGGGTGACCACGGTCAGCCTCGACGGGCTGTGCTCACCAGTGGCAGACGGAGGGATCCGGCGCCGATCTCGACGACCTCGACATCACCGAAGCCTGGGTCTACCCACAACAGGGCCGCGCCCTCGACAAGTGGGCCAAAATCCTGCGCGAGGCCCGCAAGACCGCGGTGGACACCGACGACGCGGCGACGAAACGGTTCCTCGGCACCTGCTACAAGGGCTACATCGGGCGAATGGTCAACCCGGACATGTGGACCGCCAAGCAGATGCAACACCACCACCAACCGCTCTGGCGCGCGGCGATCATCGCGCACTGCCGCTGGCGCGGCCGCCGCGTCGCGATGCGGATCGCCCGCGAACACAATCGTTGGCCGGTCCGCACCGTCACCGACTCCTGGGTATACCTCCTCTCCGGCGGTGAGGACATCGCCGACCCGAGCGAGGCGCTGGGGAAGATGTCGGTGGAGAAGGACACACTCCTCACCGACACACTCCTGTCCGACCTCGCCTCGGCCCAGGACGTGCACGAGGTGAACCTCGCGATCAAGGCGGCCTTCGCCGACAACGAGGACACCGCCGACGACGAAGGGGAGGGGGTGCTCTGATGGCCCTGCATCTCCCGAAGCCGCGCACCACGAAACCCGCGCAGGAGGCGGTCGGCCTCGACGGCCTCAAGGTTTCCGTCGCCAACGCCGCGACCAGTGGTGTCGAAAAATCCAAGCAGGTCAAGAGCGGCGGTTTGGCCGGACTGACCAGCAAGGTCTCGGTGAAACAACTGCGTAAGGAACTCGGCGACGAGGGCCTGCGGCAGGCCGCGATCGATGCCGGCCGCACACCGCCGTCAGACCGCACGCTGCGCCGGTGGGCGCAACAGGGCCGCATCCCCCACCCGGACGTCGTCGAACGAGCCCAACGGCGTGCCGCGATCGAACGCCTCGGCGGCATCGACGCCGTCGCCGCCAAGATCGGCCGGTCCCGCTCCGCCGTCTCCCGCTACCGGTCCGGGGAAACGAACGAGTTGCGTGCCGACGCCAGCAAGAAACTCAAGAACGTCAAGGCCGAGGACATCATGAAGCGCGCCGGCGTGTTGCGCCCGGATGGAACACCGAAGAAGGCCGTCATCCGCGTCAGGGGCGGTGTCATGGTCCGCAACGGCGCCGACGAGGGATACGACTACCGGGTCCGGACCCTGGACTTCGCGAACTCCGACACACCGTTCACCAGTGAGGAATCCCGCGAGCTGGCCGCCGCACTGGCGAATGACGATCACGCCCGGGTCGTGGCCTTGCTGGAGCGGCACGCCACCCTCGACTACCCGGAGAACAAGGGCTTCGACAAGTACAGCGACCAGTTCGGATTCCACTTCGACCACATCGATTCGGTCCACATCGACTGGATCTGAGACGCCTGGGGACCACCCCCCACCAGCCGGCCGCGGCACGGGTCGGGTGGCCTTGTTCCATCGCAGGTGAAAACACCCGACTCCGGCCTATTCTCGCCGGTCAGCGCCCGAAAAAGGAGCGGGGGCACCCGGACACCCCGTTGAGGGGAAACACCGAAATGGGTGAAGGTAGGCAGCAGTGTCCCTTCCGGCAATTCGAGGTGCCAATGCCCGCCAGACGTTCGAGAACCCGTCGCACGGTCGCACTGATCGCCACTGCGACCGTCGTCGTCGGCGTCGCTCTTACCGCACCCGCGATCGCCAACGCCGCCCCGGTGGGCTGCGCGTCGACGTTCAACCTGCTCATCCCCGGCACCTGGGAAACCAACGAGAACGCCGACCCGACCCGGCCCGTGGGCATGCTCGCCCCGGTCGCGGCGGCAATCGAGGCACAGAACGCTGCCCGCGCGCAGATTTACACGCTGCCGTACATGGCGTCCGCGTTCGACAACGGCCACACCTACGCCGACAGCAAAATTGACGCGGTCAGCAAGGCCACCGCCGTGCTGAAGAACTACGCCGACAAATGCCAGAGCACGAAGATCACGATCACCGGATACTCCCAGGGGGCAGACGCCGCAGGCGATCTCGCGTCGGCGATCGGAAACGCTCGAGGTCCGGTCGATGCGGACCAGGTCCTCGGTGTGGCCTTGCTCGCCGACCCGGGTGCCGGCACGAAGGGCGCCGCGACGGTGGGGCCGACGACGTCGGGGGAGGGGATCGCCGGTCCCCGGTCGCAGGGCATGGGCACGCTGTCGGGGCGGGTCGCGTCGATCTGCGATCCGAACGACCTGTACTGCTCGATCCGCAAGGGCGCCAACCCGTTCCTCGGATCGCTCGGGTCGATCCTGTCGAAAACCCCCAGCAACGGCAACACCAACACCAGCGCCGGTGCCGGTGCCGGTGCCGATGGTGGTGGTACCGCGGCGGTCGCCACCGCGCTGACCTCGGATTTCAGTGGCGCCGACCTGCCCGGTCTCGGATCGAATGTCGACGCGCTCGGACAGCAACTGTCCGGCACCGACACCGGCGGCTCGATCGATGTGCACCAGATCGCCGACACCGCGACCGCGCTGTCCAAGACACTCAGCCCACTGGCCGACCTGCTGCAGTCCGGGGCCGCGAACACCGCCGCCACCAGCAACTTGGCCGCAGCCCCGGTGGGCACACCGGAACACGCGGCCGCACAGGTCCTCACCACAGCCAGCCACGCGGACCTGACCGGTGCACTCGACTCGGTGACCACGATCGCGAACACCGCCGCCAAACTCGCCAATAATGGCGCCACCACCCTGCCCGCCACCGCACCCGAAATCTCTCAACTCTCGGGCACAGCCGCATCACTCGGTAGCCAAATCGCACCCGTCGCCGCCACCCCGGCAGAGGCCCTCTCCTCCGCGTCGAGCGTGCTGTCGATCCTCAAACCGAAAGTCGTCGTCGACCAGGCACTGAACGTCGTCACCGGCGTCACTGCCCTCGATATACCAGCGATCCTGAACAACCTGATCGTGCTCCCGCAGAAGATCGCCGCCGGCGATGTCCGCGCCGCCCGCGATACCGCCCGAGAGCTGAACGTGCAGTTCGAGCCCATGGTGAAGATGGCCGCCGGCGTCGACCTGAAGTGGATCTCCCACATCCTCGCGATCATCCCGGACCCGTCCGGCTACACCCAGATCGCGGGCGAACCATCGCGGCGCACTGTGGGGTGGACCGCAAGATCGTCCGCTGCTACGTCGAGGCCGCCGGGCCGCGCCGCACCGGCGGTGCCGACGGAGCCGACGATGCACTGATCGGCGCGGTGCTCGAGGGGCTGCCCGTCCGCACGGGCACGGCGCCGCCTGGGAACAGCTGCTGGCGCACGAGGAACAGATCACCGCCTGGGTTGCCGGTGATGGCGAGTGCCGTCGTAGCCAGCGGAGGCCAGCCGGGTGCCGTCCGGGCTGAACGCCACGTCGTTCACCCCGTCGGTGAGGCCGGTGAGCGGCTCGCGGACTTGCTGCGCGGTGCGCCTGGCCGAAGGCGACGCGGGCGTTCACCACTGCGCTGCTGGCCTGCCACAGCGGCGCCGGTGTCGCCCGACTGCTCTCGGCGGCGAGCGCGAGAGCGAGAGCGGGATTGCTGGCGGCGGTATCGCGGGAGGCCGCGGCCAGGGCGAGAGCGACCGCCTCGTTGCGTTGGCGTACGGCCTCTTGTTGTTTATCGAATGCGATCTTGGCCGCGGTGAGTGCGAGGACGGTCAGCAGGACCAGGCCGACGACGGCGGCGCGCCACAACTGGCGGAACCGGCGTTGCTCGCGCAGATCGTCGCCGGCCAGCTCGTATTTAGGTTTGCCGTGAATCGGGGCGGCCAGGTTGGTGACCTTCTCCCGAAACAACGGCGCGCGAGGATCCCACGGCGCATCGTCGCTCACATCCACGTAGAACGGCTCCGCCGCGAGGATCCCCGGCTGGGTCAGCACCGGCAGCGCCACGTCGGACCGGTCCGGATCGAACCTCCCGCTGGTTTCATCCCAGGTCAGATGACCATCGGCGACGACGAACAGCAACTGCTCCGGGCCACGCGTCTGCAGCCAGTGGGCGACCTCCTTGTTCACCCAGCCGGAGGCGACCGAATGGGGGGAGAGCACCACGATCAGGTACCGGGCGTGGTCCATTGCGTCGGTGACCTTGCCCCACAGGTCGGGGCTGGCGGTGAGGTCGGTGGCGTCGCGGAACACCCGCAGCGCATGCAGCCGGCCCACCCGGCGGCCGATCCGGTGCAGGCCCTTCTGGATTCCCGCGGCGACGGGTCGATCCTCGTGGGCGTAGGAGATGAACGCGTCGAAGTCGTACGAGGCCACCGGCTCTCGCGCAGCCGGTACCTCCGGAGTGACCGTTGGGTCGGCACCCATCTGCCGCCGCCTCCCTGCCCACGCCGTATCTCAGGCGTCAGGACTGGTTGGTTCTTATCAGTGATCGTCCTCGCCCACGCCGACGATGTCGTGAGTGATTCCATTTGCTAACCATGTGACACCACCAGGTCCGCCCCTGACGCGGCGTTCGCCGCGTCGTGCCGCGGGTGGGGACACCGACCGTGCGGTGTCGGCGACCGCCGATCCGTCCCGTTGCGCCCGAACGGGTCTCGCGGCGAACGGTGCGACCTTGAAGTCGCGGTGCTGGTGCTTGGTATCCATCTCGTGTCCCTCTCTGCAAGACGTTGCCGAGCCGGGCGCATGCGGTCATCAGGTCCGCACGATGCGGTGCTGGCCCTTCTGAATCCCGGCCCCGATGGGTCGATCGTCGTGGGCACGGAGATGAAGGCGTCGTTGTCGAGCAGCTCGCCTCTTGCCCCCGAGCCCGCTGCTCCGGAGCCTGCGCGGTCTGAACACACTCGGTTCTTCTCCCCGCTTTCTTGCCGGAGGTCGAGTCTCGTGGACGGGATCATTTCGAGCCTGACGTGAGCGAGTACGGATGTCGCGGGTAGTCCATTACCCGGCTCTCACGACAATCGTGAGCCCCCACTCGCGATCACGCCGTTGATGTAGTAGACCCCGTTGATCGACTGCGAGTTCATGATCACCAGGCCGTTCTGGCTGGGCACGCTGCGCCCCTGATCGCGACTGACCTTCGGGTCCTCCGGTTCCAGATAGTTGTCGGGGTTTCGCCCGATCCATCCGCAACCCCTCGAGGGTTGTGTGATTGCCTGTGGGTGTGGGGTGGAGGTGGTTGGTTCAGTGTCCGATGTCGAATTCGATGGGGAGTGTGGTTGGCCCGGTGATTCCGGTGAGCGGTTTCCAGGGGGCGGGGCCGGTGCGGTGTGGGTTGGGCAGACGTCGGGTGATGACGCGCAATGCCTCGATGAGTTCGAGTCTGGCGAGGTGTGATCCGAGGCAGTGGTGTGCGCCGCCGCCGAAGGTCAGCATCGGCGGCGGGCCCTCCCGTGTGATGTCGAGGTGGTCGGGATCGTCGTACACGGTCGGATCTCGGTTGGCGGCGGCGGTGTTGGCGATGACGAACGTGCCGGCTGGGATGAGGACGCCGGCGCACTCGACGTCGTCGACGGCAACGCGGAGCGTGTTGAAGATGACCGGCGAGTAGCGCATGAGCTCCTCGACCGCCTGGGGTGCGAGTTCGGGGTGTTCGGCGAGTAGCGCCCACTGGTCCGGATGGTCGCACAGGACCTGCAGCGCGGCTGCCAGCTGGTTGCGGGTGGTGTCGGTTCCGCCATTGAGCAGGATGGCGGCAAGGTTGACAAGCTCGTCATGGGTTAAGCGGTCGCCGTCGTTTTCGGCGCGGATGAGTGCGGAGATCAGATCGTCGGTGAGAGATGCGCGCCGGTGAGCGATCATGTCCTCGAGGTAGGCGTCGAGGCAGTCCCAGGCCGCGACGATGGCGGGTGTGTCGTTGGCGACGTCCGATCCGAAGGCCCTATTGATGTCGGTGGCTAGGTTGGAGAACAGTTGCCAGTCCTGAGGGGGTGCGCCGAGTAGCGCGCAGATGATGGGAATCGGGTATTGCCTGGCGATGTCGGCGACGATGTCGCAGTGGCCGACCTTGGTGACGGGATCGACCAGTTCGGTGATGGTCTCGACGATCAGGGTGCGCAGGTGTGCAGCTGCTCTGGGGGTGAACGACTTCGAGACGAGGCGGCGGAGCCGGTGGTGTTCGGCGCCGTCGAGACTGACGAGCAGTGTGCTGACCCGGTCCCAGACCGGGCCGCATGTGATGCCCTGCACCTGCAGGGCGACCCCCTGCGGCATGGCAAACCGGGAATCGCGCAGCACCGTGCGCACGAGTTCGTAGCTGAGGACCTCGGGTCCGTAGGGGCCGAGCGCGATCGGCCCCTGCTGGAGTGCCTGCCCGATGCGGCGGTGGGCTTCGTCGGGGTTTGGCGCGTCCTGAAAGGCGATGGTCGGTAGTGCGAGGTCAAAGATGCTCGGACTGTGCGTGTCGACGGTCATGGCGGTGGTCTCCTCGGTTCGGAACGGAATCAAATATCCGGTGGTGCCGGCTATGGCGGCAGCGATGGCCACCGTGTCCTTGTGGTGACCGAGGGAGGTTTAGCCACCCCACGTTCCGCCGCCGGCGTGCGCAATCGCGAGTCCGGGCCCGGTCAGAAGGACCGTCAGGGTGAACCCAACGACGCTCAGCCGCTCGGTGAGCATCGCCCGGCGATCCGGGCGCTTCAGGACCTGCCGAAGAATGGGAAGTTCGTTGGTGTTCATGGCGACTCCTTGCTGGTTGGGCTTCGCTTTGACGCTATGCGGACTGCCGATGAGGACCATCGGCCGGAATGCGTAGATGCACGGTGCACGGGCGCGTAGATTCGGATGGTGGGTGTGGACACCTGCGCGGTTTCGCTGATGGTCTGCGATATGCGTCGCCGCATGTGGGCGAGCATGCGTGTGATTGATCCAGGGGCGCATGCGACGCGGATGAAACTGGAGCGAGTGGGGCATGGGTGAGCTGCCGACCGGAACCGTGACGTTGCTGCTCGCCGACGTCGAGGGTTCGACGCGACTGTGGGAGACGCGGGCCGAGGAGATGACGACTGCGGTGGCGCTCCTCGACCGCACGGTGTCCGAGGTGATCGCCGCCCACCGTGGTGTGCGCCCGGTCGAACAGGGCGAAGGAGACAGTTTTGTGGTCGCGTTCGCCCGTGCGAGCGACGCGGTCGGGTGTGCGCTGGAGTTGCAGCGGTCGCCGTTGGCGCCGATCCGGTTGCGTATCGGGGTGCATACCGGTGAGGTGCAACTACGCGACCCCGACAACTACGTCGGTCCGACGGTCAACCGGACCGCGCGGGTGCGCGACCTGGCGCACGGTGGCCAGACCGTGTTGTCGGGCGCGACGGAGCCGTTGGTTGTCGACCGGCTTCCCGAGGGGGTCTGGCTGACCGATCTCGGCACGTATCCCCTGCGAGGTGTTGCCCGCCCCGAACGGGTGGTGCAACTCTGCCATCCCGATCTTCTGAATGAGTTCCCACCGCTTCGCACCACCACTACCGTTCTCTCGCCGAATCTTCCGGTGCAGCTGACGAGTTTCGTGGGCCGCGGCCGACAGATCGAAGATATGCGCCGGATTCTTGCCGGCAACCGGATGGTGACCCTGACCGGGGCGGGGGGTGTCGGCAAGACCCGCCTGGCCATGCAGGTTGCGGCGCAGATGACGGGTGAGTTCGACGGCGCGGTGCGGTACGTCGATCTGGTGCCGATTACCGACCCGGATGGGGTGCCGGTCGCGATGGCGCGCGCGTTGGGCCTTCCTGATCAGCCGGGCCGCTCGACAATGGACACCCTCACCCGTTTCATCGGCGACCGCCGGATGCTGGTGGTGTTGGACAACTGCGAGCATCTGCTCGACGCCAGCGCGGCGCTGATCGTTGCCCTGCTGGGCACGTGCCCGGGAGTGACGTTGCTGGCGACCAGTCGTGAGCCGATCGGGGTGGCCGGCGAGGTGAGCTGGCGGGTGCCGTCACTGTCGCTGGCCGACGAGGCGATCGAGTTGTTCACCGACCGCGCCCGTCGGGTTCGGCCAGATTTCCGCGTCACCGACGACAATTCCCCAGCGGTGGTCGAGATCTGCCGGGGTCTCGACGGTTTGCCGCTGGCGATCGAACTGGCGGCGGCACGCGTGCGTGCCCTGTCGCTGGATGAGATCGTCGACGGCCTGCATGACCGCTTCCGGCTGCTGACCGGTGGTGCCCGCACCGCAGTGCGCCGCCAGCAGACGTTGCGCGCCTCGGTGGAGTGGTCGCACTCGCTGTTGACCGAACCCGAACGAGTGTTGTTCCGTCGGCTGGCGGTGTTCCTGAGTGGCTTTGACCTCGACGCTGCGCAATTGGTCTGCGGCGGCAGTGACGTGGAGCGCTACCAGGTCCTCGACCAGCTCACCTTGCTGGTCGACAAGTCACTGGTGGTGGCCGACAATAATCGGCACCGAACGCGGTACCGGCTGCTGGAGACGGTCCGCCAGTACGCACTGGACGAGCTCGGCGAATCCGGCGAAGCCGACGCCGTGCGGACCCGTCACCGTGACCACTACACGGCACTGGCCGCCCTGCTCGACACCTCCGGGCGCGCCGAGCACGAACGGCGCATCGAGCAAGCCGTAACCGAGATCGACAACCTGCGCGCCGCGTTCGGGTGGAGCCGCGAAAGCGCCGACACCGAGCACGCGTTGGCGCTGGCGTCCTCGCTCCAACCGCTGTGGATCGAACGGGCCCGGATGCGGGAAGGTCGGGCCTGGTTCGACCTCGCCCTCACCGACCACGACATGAACCGTCCTGGACGAGGTGGAGGCTGCTGATCTGACACGAAAATAAAGGTGACCGCAACTTGGTGAGGACAGGTGGGGGTGACCCGCCGATGTCCCGGTGGGATGCCGTGGTCCGGCGGTGTGGTTATGCGGTGTCGGCGAGTGGTGTGAGGGTGACGCGGTAACCGAGTGCCTCGAGTTGGCCGATCGCCCTGGCCCTGGCCTTGGCGGGGACACGCTTGGTGAAGTAGTCGGCCCCGGGATCGCGGTAGAGGTCACCGTTGGTGAGCATGTTCCAGGCGGCGACGAGCATCGCATGCTCGACGGCGACGAGCGCCTTCATCGGATCCCGGTGGGACGCGATCCGCTTGTACTTGGCCGAGAAGTAGGTGCCCTTCGAGCGGGACACGGACAGCGCCGCGGTGCCGAGGGCGCCCTTGAGGTACCGGTTGCCGGGGCGGGTCTTGGTCGACTTGACCCGGCCGGCGGACTCGTGCGACCCGGGGGCGGTGCCGGCCCAGGAGGCCAGATGCCCGGCGGTGGGGAAGATTCGCATGTCGCCACCGGTCTCGGCGACCACGATCTCAGCGACGGTCGTCGAGAAGCCCGGGATGCTGATCAGCAGGTCCCGGGCCGCGCGAAAAGGTTCGATCGCCTCGTCGATGCGGGCGGAGAGGCGGTCGATGTCGGCGGTGTGGGCGTCGATCCGGTCGAGGAACAGCCGAGTCATGAACGCGTGGTGGGTGGTGAAGTGCCCGGTGAGGGCCTCGGTCAATGCCGGGATCTTCACTCGCAGCCGCCGTTTCGCGAGATCGGCGATGGCCGCCGGGTCGTCACGGCCGTCGATGAGGGCCTCGAGCATCAGCCGCCCGGAGACCCCGGTGATGTCGGTGGCGACCGAGGACAGCTTGATCCCGGCGTCCTCGAGCAGGTGCTCGAGTCGGTGGATCTCCCGGGTGCGTTCCTGGGTGATAACGGTGCGGGCGCGGGTCAGGTCGCGCAGGATGCGGATCGGTTCCGGCGGCACGAACGAGGCGCGCACCAGCCCGTGGGCCCCGAGGTCGGCGAGCCAGGCGGCGTCGGAGACGTCGGTTTTGCGGCCCGGGACGTTGCGGACCTCGCGGGCGTTGACCAGCATCACCTCGAGGTGCTCTTCGAGGAGGTAGTAGAACGGGCGCCAGTAGTCGCTGGTGGCCTCCATGACCACGCAGGTGACCTTCTGTTCGAGCAGGTGCTCGCGCAGGGCGAGGATCTGGTTGGTCATCGCGCCCCAGGTGGTCACCGTCGACGCGGTGCGCCTGCTGCCGCGGCCCTGGATCCGCACGCACACCTTCGCATCCTTCTTCGAGATGTCGATTCCCGCGCACCGCGGGTGCACCACGTCCATCACCGACCACCGTTCCCGGGCTGGGCCCGATACGCATTCGCTTGTGTGGGTGCGTGTTCCGGGGAGGGCGGGGGTAGATTCAGGATTCTGACACTCGTGCTCGAAGGCAACAGTCCACGGTTCCCGCGGACGACAACTGTGCCCTCCGCCACCAAACTAGCAAACGGGCTCACCGGCACCATAGACGATCCGGGGTCGACCGAAACACACTGTCCAAGTGTCCCCCTACCGGCACCGAGCCCACCAGGCACCGTCGACGACAATCACGATGGAGCACGCACCCAGGGTGACCGGGTACCACATTTTCCTTCACTACGGCGGGGCGAAGCGCCCCTGGAAAACTAGCAAGGAGAATGCTGGTATGCCTGCACCGAAGAAGTACGACGCCGAGACCCAGGAGCGTGCCGTCCGGATGTATCGGGACCGGATCGAGGAGCGCGGAGGCTCGAAGGTCGCAGCCCGTCGCCATGTCGGCGAGCTGCTCGACATCGCGCCGGCGACGCTGCGGAACTGGATCGAGCGGGAGGAGAGCCGCCAGGC
>RRBB01000242.1:0-15087 GCA_006543605.1 Rhodococcus sp. WS4 | reverse complement strand
GGGTGGGAGTGCCCGGGCGGGGAGCGTGGTTTCGACGGAGAACGACACCTGCCACCGGCCGCGTCGATACGACAGGGTCGCCGACCTGATCCGCGCCGTCCCGGCGATCGTCTTGCGGGCCAGTTTGCGGGTGGATTCGCACGTCCGGATCGCCCCGATCCGGGGCAACTGCACATGACGGCGGTCACCGCCGTCGGTGACCAGCCCGACACTGCCGGTGGTGAACCGGCAGGAGAGCACCGCCCGTTTGCTTCGGAATCGCGGAAACCCCATCGCGCCTTTGCGTTTCCCGGATCGGACGTCGGACCAGTTCGACAGGGCGGCAGCGCAGTTCGCGATCCCGGAACTGTAGGCCTCTTTCGAGTTCTCCGGCCACCACGGCTGCCCGGTCTCAGGGTTGACCGCGACGTCGTTCTTGACGGTGTTCCAGTGTTTGCGCAGGCTGTACGCGGACCACGCCATCGCCGGGGTCAGCTCCGCGTCTGGGATCTCGTAGGACCGTTCCGCAGCGCGTTGGTCGAGGTTCGCCTTCACCTGCGACAATGCCCAGTTGTAGGCGAAACGCTGCGCCCCGCAATGCGACCGCAAAACCGAGACCTGTACCGGGGTCGGATCGAGGACATACACGAAAGCACGGATCACCGTCCGACACGGGTCCGCGGCCTGTTCGAGAGCCGGGTCCGGAGACGGTGCCGTGTCCTGGGCACCGGGATCGGCGAGCCCAGCGGTGGGCGTCACGACAGGTCCGCCGCAGCGGTCACCGCTGACGCGGCACGGCGGCGTGCACCACACTGCCCGGACCGGCGAACCCACATCGAGGTCATCGCCTCGGTCATCTCGCGCACCAGATCATCACCACCCCGTCGTCGTTGAAACACGAGCAGGGTACGACAGGGCACCGACAACACTGCCTCGATGCAGTCGAACCCGAACCCGGCGAGGCGGTCCCGACGCTCGACAAGCGAGCGCCGACACACTCCGATCAGCCAACGGCCCGCGAAATGTGGTGCGTTAACCGTCTCGGCCGGAACCGACCCCGGTGACCGTCCTCGACACACCCAGACCACGCCTTTCGCATTTCGGTCACCACACCCCCGCCCTGGCCTTCCAGATCGGCTCACCGATCAGAGAACGACACCCGGCACTACGCCACACCGCACCTACAGAACCCACCGATAGGGTGCCGACCGACCGGATCCCCCACCACAATCGTGCCCGCCGGCAACCCGTGAGCCTGGACCGACAGCACCCCCCGTGGAACCACACCAAAGCGGCCCGACACTTCACGCCGTCCGCCGCCGCCCACTCCCTCAACATCACGACACGAAACAACACGAAACGACATCAAACAGTCAGAACACGCACACCGTACGCAGCCCCGCGCCGGCGGCCCGAACGGTGTCCGTGCCGCGTCGACGATGACGGCGTTGCCCATGTTCCGCTCCTTGGGTTCTTCTGGCTCGCGAACGCGTCCGCGGCCCATTTTTGGAATGTATTTATTTCTGAGGTGACGTCAATGCCATTTGCCTTGCGAAATAGTTCTCGGCGCAGCTCAGGAGTCAGGAATGAATTTCACTTCGAGGTCGACGGTGAGGCGGCCCGAAGCGGCAAGCTGTCAGCGGTGCGACAGGTTGACCAGCAGCAGGTCACATGCCTTACGGATGTCGGACTCGGCATCTGGAATCGAGACCCGGCCGTTGAGGCAGGACTGGATGACGCCGAACCACAGCTGCACCAGCAGGCGCAGCGCGGTCAGATCCTCCTCCGTCGGATGTTCGATCCCGGCGGCGTCCAGCATGATCTGCCGGAATGCCCGGTCGACCTTCCCTGCGTCCGGCACGGACGCGACGTTGGCGGTGCTCGTGGACTGGATCATCGCGGTGGACAGTGCGGGCCGTCGCAGCAGACCGCGGGTGGCGCGGACGAGCACGTTGTACACCGCATCCTGCGGCGATTGGCCGGGGGGTGCGCTCTTCTTGAACCCGACACCCATCCGGTCGATCTGGTCGACCATCACCGCGACGAACAGATGCGTCTTCGACGGAAAGTACCGGTACAGCGTCCCGATCGCGACGCCGGCACGTTTGGCCACCTCGTGCATCTGGACCCGGGCGAGTTCCTTCTCGGTGGCCAGTTCGATGGCGGCCTCGAGCATGCGGACGTGGCGGGCCCGCTGTTCCTCCGAACTCGGTTCGGCAGCGTCCCGCACTTCGGCGATTCTCGGCACCCTCGATCCCCCTTCACTCCGCACACAGCCCCGGATCCGGTGTCGATTCTCGCATTGGATCAGGAAAGCATCGAATTTCGTCCGGTGAGTGGGACCGCACGTGCCGCAGGTCGCCCGGATGCGATTGCGTGAAGCCCACGACTGGACCGCCAGTCTCCACAGACTATCAACGGAGGAAACGACGATGCAGGACTGGACAACCGAGTGCGACGTGCTGGTGGTCGGTTCGGGGGGCGGCGCGCTGACCGGCGCATACACGGCCGCTTCGCAGGGTTTGCGCACCCTCGTCCTCGAGAAGACCCCACTGTTCGGCGGCACGTCCGCGTACTCCGGCGCCGCGGTGTGGCTGCCGGGCACCGCCGTGCAGGAGCGCGCCGGCATCGGCGACTCCACGGACAAGGCGCGCACGTACCTGCGCGCAGTGGTGGGCGACGAGGAGATCGACCGTCAGGAGGCGTACGTCGCCACCGCGCCCGAGGTCGTCGACCTTCTCGAACGCGATCCCCACATCGAGTTCGAGTGGCGCGCGTTTCCCGACTACTACAAGGCACCCGGCCGGATGGACTACGGTCGCGCAATCAACCCGCTCGACCTGCCGAGCGACGAGATCGGGGACCTGCGCGAGGTCATCCGGCCCGAGGCCGACGTCGACCGGGCCGGGGAACCGCATCCGGAGGGAACGCTGAACGGCGGCCGCGCCCTGATCGGCCGTCTTCTCATGGCTCTGCACGGCACCGGGCACGCGGAACTGCGCACCGAGATCGCCGCGCGCTCGCTGATCGTCGAGGACGGCCGAGTCGTCGGCGTCGAGGCGACGAACGCAGCCGGTGAGACCGTCCGGATCCGGGCGACGCACGGCGTGCTGCTCGCGGCCGGTGGGATCGAGGGCAACGCAGCCCTGCGAACCGAGAACGGAACGCCGGGCAAGGCGGACTGGAGCATGGGCCCGCGTGGCGCGAACACCGGCGATCTCCTGCGGGCGGCGGTGGAGATCGGCGCGGACGCCGCACTCCTCGACGAGGCGTGGTGGTGTCCCGGGGTCGAACTTCCGGACGGCTCGGGCGCTTTCATGGTGGGCGTGCGCGGCGGCATTCTCGTCGACACGTCCGGAGAGCGGTATCTCAACGAGTCGCTGCCGTACGACCAGTTCGGTCGAGCGATGATCGAGCACGGAAGCGGCAGTTCGTATCTCGTGTTCGACTCGAAGGAGGGCGGGCCCGTGTTGCCTGCCATCTCCATTCCGAACATCTCCGCCGAGAAGCATCACGCGGCGGGCACCTGGGTCTCGGCCGACACGATCGAGGAACTCGCGGAGAAGATCGACGTCCCCGCAGACGCACTGCGCCGCACCGTCGAACAGTTCAACGACTTCGCCAAGCACGGCGTCGACGAGGCGTTCCACCGGGGAGAGGACCCGTACGACAACTTCTTCTGCCCTCCGGGCAAGGGTGCGGACGCTCCCTCCAACCCGGCACTGAGCCCGGTGTCGCAGGGCCCGTTCCACGCGGCCCGCATCGTGCTCAGCGATCTCGGCACCAAGGGCGGCGTCCGGACCGACGCCGACGCCCGGGTCCTGCGCGCCGACGGCACACCCATCGACGGACTGTATGCGGCGGGCAACACCAGTGCATCGCTCAGCGGCCGGTTCTATCCCGGTCCCGGAGTGCCGCTCGGCACCGCAATGGTCTTCTCCTACCGGGCAGTTCAGCACATGCGGAGCTGACTACACGAAATTGTCCTCCACCGGGAGCCCGAACGCGCCCCTGCCGAACAGGGCGAGGGCGCGTTCGGGCTCGTTGGCCACGTGCACGCTGCCCGCGTGGGCGTCGCGCCACGACCGTTCGATCGCGTTGCCCCGCGACAGCGAACTCCCGCCGGCGGTCTTGAACAGCAGGTCGATCGCGTCGAGGGCTCGCTCGGTGGCGCGCACCTGATCGCGACGCACCCGCAGGCGCAGACCCATGGGGAGTTCCTCACCGGCCTCGGCCAGTTCCCACAGTTCACGGACGTTGCGATCCATCTGGAGTATCGCGGCGTCGATCTCGGACGGCGCCCGGGCCACCGCGACCTGGGCGAACTGGTCGTCGACAAATCTACCGCCACCGAGGCTGAGCCGCACGCGTTCCCGCATGAACGTCAGATAGCGTTCGTAGCATTCCGCGACGACACCCACTCCCGGGGCCGCGACGGCGGTCGTGAAGAGTGTGGCGAACGGCAGCCGGTACAGCGGTCCCCGGTTCACCTTCTGACTGGGTCCGCGCAGTTGCGCCGTCTCGTAGTTCCTCTTGATCCGGTAGTCGGGAACGAACACGTCCTCGGCGCTGATCTCGTTGCTGGCGGTGCCGCGCATCCCCACCACGTCCCACACGTCGTGGATGCGGTAGTCCGACCGCGGCACCAGCGCGGTCATGAAATCGACCGGGCGGCCCTCGGTCCCGACCACCATCGCGCCGAGCAGCGCCCACGACGCGTGCTCGCAGCCCGAGGGGAAATGCCAGTCCCCCGTCAGCCGGTATCCGCCCTCGACCGGGACGAGCCGCCCGACGGGTGCGTAGGCGGACGACACGAGCACCGAATCGTCGTGGCCCCACACGTCACGCTGCGCCCGGTCGTCGAACAGGGCCAGGTGCCACGGGTGCACCCCAAGCACGGACGCCAGCCAGCCCGTCGAGCCGCACACACCGGACACGGCGCGCACCACCTCGTAGAAGTGCACCGGATTACTTTCCGTGCCGCCGTACCGCCTGGGCTGCAGCATCTTGAACATTCCGGCGTCGCCGCGCTCACGGATCACCTGTTCGGACACCCGCTCGACTCGTCGACCTTGTCCGCGCGTTCCGCGATCATCGGCAGCAGGCCGCGGACCGATCTCAGGACCCCGTTCGTCATCTGTCGGAGGGTAGGGCGATCACACCCGTGCGTGGACAGGCGTCTCGCTCAACGGGAAACGCCGGGCCCTCCGCCCGGTCCCGTCCAGTGGGACCACGCGATGCGGGCCGTCCACGCTCACTTAGCGCGGATTTCCGTGTAGTTGATTAGGGGCAACCCGCTTTCGGCCGAAGTGCTCGCTGACCTGGGACTTTGTATCGGCGCGCGGCGGTCGGGCCGCACGGATATTGCTGTCAATAAACTGTTGAATCGTCGATTTTGGCAGATGTTATCGTGTCGTAACATCGCGGGTTTCCGTGCCGTATCCCCATGTGGGTTGGCAGATCGGTTGCAGCCGAAGCGCTTTCGTGTCCGCATGCGATTTCTCGCTCAAGATGGTTGAACTGGTAGAACACTCATATGGAAGGTGGATCAGGCCCCGTGAGGGCGCGGAGGCGTTCACCGCGCCCGAGCAGGTGAACCACCGCCGCTACGAAGCGCTGCGGGCGTTCTTCGTCGACGGGCTCTCGTACGCGCTGGCCGGTGCGCGGGTCGGCTACACCCGGTGGGCGACGGTGAACCTGGTCCGCGACTACCGGGCCGGGAAGCTGGAGTTGTTCGCCCCGCCCGGCAAACCGGGCCCGCGGCCGGGGGTCACGCCGGCCAAGGACCGCGCCCGCGCCCGGGTGATCGAGCTGCGCCGGGAAGGGCTATCGACCTACGAGATCTCGGCGCGGCTGGCCGGCGAGGGCACCCCGCTCAATCGCACCAGCGTCGGCGAGATCCTCGCCGAGGAAGGATTCGGGCGGCTGCTGCGGCACCCCGAACCGGAGGCGAGCGGCTCGCCGACGACACCCGGCCGCGACACCCGCCTGCCCCGCACCGCCCGGCTCGACTTCGAAACCTGGCCGCAGCGCATCGATTCCGGCCGGGCCGGGCTGCTGCTGCTGCTGGTGCCCGACCTGGTCGGCCTGGACCTGCCCGCCCTGGTCCGCGACGCCGGCTACCCCCGGCACCCGGGTCGTGCCCGCCCTGTCCTGGCTGCTGTCGCTTCTGGCGCTGAAACTGACCCGCACCCGGCGCGTCTCCCACGTCGACGACCTGCTGCTGTCCGACCCGGCCGCGGCGCTGTTCGCCGGGCTGGCCACGCTACCGAAGAAGTCCGCGCTCACCGACTACTCCTACCGCACCGGCCACGACCACCAGCGCGCGATCCTGGCCGCGCTGGAAAAGAGAATGATCGCCGGCGGGCTCGCCACCGGTGAACAGTCGATCTTCGACCTCGACTTCCACGCCGTCATGCACTGGGGCCACGACCCGGCGCTGGAAAAGCACTACGTGCCCACCCGCTCGCAGCGCGCCCGCTCGGTGCTGACGTTCTTCGCCCAGGACACCGGCACCCACAACCTGGTCTACGCCAACGCCGACATCACCAAATCCAGCCAGAACCGGGAGGTGATCGCGTTCTGCGACCACTGGAAACAGCTCAGCGGCGCCGACCCGCACATGCTGATCATGGATCAGAAGGTCACCACCCAGCCGGTGCTCGGCGAACTCGACGCCCGCGGCGTCAAGTTCCTCACCCTGCGGATGCGCTCACCCGCGCTCGTCCGCCAGATCGACGCCCTCACCGGCACCGACGTCACCACCGTCACCCTGAACCGGTCCGGGAGGTTCAATCGGCCGAAAGTGCACGAGGCCACCGGTGTTCGGCTGACCGGCTATCCCGGCACCGTGCGGCAGCTCATCGTCACCGGCCTCGGCCGCGACGCGCCCACCGTCATCATCACCAACGACCACGACCTGCCCACCAAGGCGCTGATCGAGCACTACGCCCGACGGATGACCATCGAACAGCGACTCGCCGAGATCATCCAAGCCTTCCACGCCGACGCGCTGTCCTCGGCGGTCAACCTCAACGTCGACCTCGACATCATGCTCTGCGTGCTCGCCCAAGCCCTCACCGCCGCGCTGCGCGCCCGGCTGCCCGGCTACGCCACCGTCACCCCCGACGTGCTGCAACGCCGCTTCCTCGAAACCCCCGGCACCATCATCACCAGCGACGACACCGTCACCGTCCGCCTCGACCGACGCGCCTACTCACCCGTGCTCCGTCAAGCCGACCTCCCCACCGACACCCGAGTGCCATGGTGGGGCAACCGTACCCTCCACTACGAATTCAGCTGACCCGCGTTGCCCCGAACCAGTTGCGTGGAAATCCGCGTTAGGGCGTGCAGAGCACCGCACAAGCCCAGGAGAGGACGGGACGCATCGTGACCACCCAACAGTCCGAGACAGTCGAGGTACGCGAGATCGACGCGGGGGCAGCGCCCACCCGATTCGCCCGTGGATGGCACTGCATCGGATTGTCCGAAGCATTCCGGGACGGCAGGCCCCATTCCGTCGAAGCGTTCGGGACCAAGCTCGTCGTCTTCGCCGACAGTGCGGGCGATCTCGCCGTGCTCGACGGCTATTGCCGGCACATGGGCGGCGATCTCAGCCAGGGCACGGTCAAGGGCGACGAGGTGGCGTGCCCGTTCCACGACTGGCGGTGGGGAAGCAACGGCCGGTGCAAGAAGATTCCGTACGCGCGCCGCGTTCCGCCGCTCGCCCGGACCCGGTCGTGGCACGCGCTCGACCAGGACGGGATGTTGTTCGTGTGGAACGATCCGGAGGCAACCCGCCGCCCGCGGACGTCACGATTCCCCACATCGAAGGCGCACTCGACGACGAGTGGACGGACTGGGTCTGGTACCGGACCACGGTCGACACCAACTGCCGCGAGGTGGTCGACAACATCGTCGACATGGCGCACTTCTTTTATGTGCACTACTCGTTCCCCACCTACTTCAAGCTCGTCTTCGAGGGCCACGTCGCCAGCCAGTTTATGCGCGGGCAGGCCCGCGACGACATGCGCCCGCACGCGTCGGGTCAGCCCCGCATGGTCGGAAGCCGCTCGGATGCCACGTATTTCGGCCCGTCGTTCATGGTCGACGACCTGACGTACCACTACGAGACACACGACGTCGACTCCGTGCTGATCAACTGCCACTGCCCCGTCAGCGCCGACAAATTCGTGCTGCAGTACGGCATCATCGTCAAGAAGTCGAAGGAACTCGAAGGCGACGCGGACACCGAGATGGCAAAGAATTTCGGCACGTTCATCGCGAAGGGTTTCGAACAGGACATCGAGATCTGGAAGAACAAGACCCGCATCGAGAATCCGCTCCTGTGCGAGGAGGACGGCCCCGTCTACCAGTTGCGACGGTGGTACGACCAGTTCTACGTCGACGTCGACGCGGTGACCCCGCAGATGACCGAGCGGTTCGAGTTCGAACTCGACACCACCCGGCCGGCCGAGTCGTGGAAGCGGGAAGTCGAAGAGAACCTCGCCCGAAAGGCGCGCGAAGCCGATGCAACCGCTGCAGTGCACTGAGTGCGGCGCGAGCGTCCTGGTCCAGAAGAACAGCTGGGAACACACTTCCGTTCAGTGGGACGACGCGGCCCGCGCCCGGTGCCGTGAGATCGGCAGCGCCGGGCCGGGACGCCCTGGCGCTCCCCGGAAAGAATGCGCGGCGCTGACGGCGTCGATCACCCGGGCCGCGGAGGCGCGCGTCCTCCCGGTGCGCGATCCCGACCCGGTCCCGACTCCCGTCGTCGTCCCCTGAAACTCGTCGTCCCCTGAAACTCGTTGACCCCTGAAACTCGTCGGCCACTGCACGATTCTCGAAGGGAAACATCATGATCGACACCGATCACTACGGCCCGTGGGCCGTGATCGCAGGCGGCTCCGAGGGCGTCGGCGCGAGCTTCGCCGAAGAACTGGGCAGGGCGGGGATCAACCTCGTCCTGATCGCCCGCAAGCCCGGACCGCTCGAGGAGACCGCGGACAAGGTCCGCGGCCACGGGATCGAGGTCCGCACCCTCGCCCTCGATCTCCTCGATCCCGACGCACTCGACCGGATCCGCGCCGCCACCGACGACGTCGAGGTGGGCCTGCTGATCTTCAACGCCGGCGCCAACAGCTACGGGCACGAGTTCGTAAGTGGCGACCTCACCGGGTTCCACGGCGTCATCGACCTCAACATCACCTCGCAGCTGCAACTGTCGCACCACTTCGGCGCGAAGATGAAGGACCGCTGCCGCGGCGGCATCGTGCTGGTCGGCTCGCTGGCCGGGTACCTGGGTTCGGAGGACCAGAGCATCTACGCCGCGTCCAAGGCGTTCGGCCGGGTCTTCGCGGAAAGCCTCTGGCTGGAACTCGCACCGTTCGGGGTCCACGTGGTCGAACTCGTTCTCGGGGTCACCCGCACGCCGGCGATGGTGCGCACCGGACTGAACTTCGACCTTCCCGGGATGAACGTCGCCGAACCCGAAGACGTTGCCCGGGAGGGCCTCGCGCATATCGCCGACGGACCGGTGTGGGTGGCGGGCGGCAACTACGACACGGCACGCAAGCGCAGCGGTTTCCCCCGCGACGCACTCGTGCGCGGCGCGGCCGAGGGAATGCGGAAGCTGCTGGGCCGCCGGTAACCAGGAGGTCAGAGGGTCGTGATGAGGCCCCCGTCGATCACGAAATCGGACCCCGTCACGTTCCCGGCCCGGTCACTCGCGAGGAACACGACGAGATCCGCCACCTCGTCGGGGCGCGTGAATCGGCCCGTGACGGACTGCTTCGCGACGCCCTCCGCCACCGCCGCCGGATCGCCGCCGCCGGCGCGCGCCACCGTGGCGGCCACCCCGTCGTCACCGAGCCACAGTGCGGTCGACACCGGGCCGGGGCTGACCGTGTTCACCCGAATACCCAACGGTCCCAGCTCTTTCGAGAGTGACTTCGAGAAGTTGGTGAGCGCCGCCTTGGACGCGCTGTAGTCGATGACGGTGGGATCGGGCAGGAAGCTGTTGACCGAACTCGTGGTCACGATGCTTCCCTTGCCCGCGGCGATCATCGTAGGCAGAGCGGCGCGGATCGTCCGCACCGCCGACAGCAGGTTGAGATTCATCGTCGTGATCCAGTCCTCGTCGGACACGTCGAGGAAACCGGTCAGGCGCGGGTGCGCGGCGCCGACGTTGTTGACGACGATGCCGAGGCTGCCGCGCGCAGTGGCTGCGGCGACGAGTTCGCCCGGTCCGTCGGCCGTCGACAGGTCGACGCTCACCGCCTCGACCATTCCGCCGCGGACGAGTTCCTCCAGTTCCGGGCCGGATGATCGGGCTCCCGCCACCACGAAGGCACCCTCCGCGACGAGGGCCCGGGTGATGGCGAGCCCGATCCCCTTGCTCGCTCCGGTGACCACGGCGACGGTGCCGCGCAGAGCGAGATCCATGGGTTCCTCCTGACGACGGCGGAGCGCGAACGAAACCTCCCCTCCGGTCACGGTAGCCGAAATGATGCCGACCGCGCTGCGGGCGAGTAATCTCAGCCACGAAGGGCCAGGCCACGGCGTCGCTCGTCGTACGACACTGCCTCTCGTCGCACGACTGTTCTTGGCGCGCAGGCCCCTTCACCCCTAACCACTGTGTTCCTTCCTGACTCGGGAGACGAGTGATGCGACTTCTTCCACTTCGAACGGCCCTTGCCGCGTTCGCGATCGCCCTCGCCGGCACGGTGACCGTGGGGGCCGGACCGGCCCTCGCCCAGGATCTGCCGACGGTGGTGCTGGTCCACGGTGCGTTCGCCGACACGACCAGCTGGGACGCGGTGGCGTCGGAGCTCCGCGGTCGCGGGTACGAAGTCGTGGTCCCGGACAACCCCTTGCGCGGACCGGCGTACGACTCCGCCGCCATCGAGAAGGTGCTCGCGGACATCCCGGGACCGGTAGTACTCGTCGGCCACTCGTACGGCGGTGCCGTCATCACCAACGTGCATTCCCCGAACGTCGAGGCCCTCGTCTACGTCGCAGCCTTCGCCCCGGCCCAGGGCGAACCCGTCATGCTGAACCTCGACCCGATCCGGTTCCCCGGCAGCCAGTTGCTTCCGCCGGTGCTGCAGGTGAAGGTAGTCGAGAACGATCCCACCGGAATCGCGGGCAGAAACCTCGACGGCTACATCGATCCCAGCCGCTTCCACGACGTGTTCGCCCAGGACGTCTCGGACGCCACCGTCGCAGGCATGATCGCGCACCAGAAGTCGGCGGCACTCGTGGCGAACCTCGAACCGTCGGGCGATCCGTCGTGGGCGTCGACACCCAGCTGGGCGATGGTCGCCCAGAACGACCGCGTGATCCCGGCCGCCGCGGAGCGGTTCATGGCCACCCGGGCGGGAGCGCAGATCACCGAAGTGCCCGCGTCGCACGCCGTCCTGGTGTCCCAGCCCGCCGCTGTCGCGGACCTCGTGGCGCAGGCAGACCAGGCGACTCCGTAACGGCCTCGCCGTGAACGAGCCCGGCCGGCCGGCACCGAACAGCAGGAGCCTCGCCCACCGCGTCCAGAAGATGGTCGGGCGCGATCCGAACGAGGAACACCGGGCGGCAACGCCGTTGGAGTTGCTGTTCGATCTGACGTTCGTCGTCGCGTTCGGTGTCGCGGGCGATCAGTTCGCGCACCTTCTCGCCGAGGGACACGTCGCCGCCGGGCTGGCCGGATTCTCGTTCGCGATGTTCTCGATCATCTGGGCGTGGATCAACTTCTCCTGGTTCGCTTCGGCCTACGACACCGACGACTGGATCTACCGGGTCACGACGATGGTGCAGATGATCGGCGTCGTCGTCCTGGCGCTCGGCATGCCCCAGATGTTCGCGTCCATCGACCGCGGAGTCGAACTCGACAATTCCGTGATGGTGTCCGGGTACATCGTCATGCGCGTCGCCATGGTGTTCCAGTGGTTGCGCGCCGCCAGACACGATCCGGAGCACCGTTCGGCGGCGCTGACGTACGCCACGACGCTCGTCCTCGCGCAGGTCGGCTGGGTAGCCTTGTTGATCGCGCCCCTCACCGTCGAGTACGCGTTCGGCCTCGGCGCGGTACTCATCCTCGTCGAGATGAGCAGCCCAGTCGTCGCCGAACGGTACAAGGGCGGAACACCCTGGCACGCACGCCACATCGTCGAGCGTCACGGCCTGCTCGTGATCATCACACTCGGCGAGGGCGTGATCGGCACCGTGGCATCACTGTCCGCCGTGGTCGAACATCAGGGTTGGACGCTCGATGCAATGCTCGTCGCGGTCGCGGGCATCGGACTCACCTTCGGATTGTGGTGGGTGTACTACACCCTGCCGTCGGCGGAGGTCCTCGAGGTGTACCGCAGCCGGTCGTTCGTCTGGGGATACAGCCACATCGTGATCTTCGCGTCGCTCGCCGGCGTGGGGGCGGGGCTGCACGTGGCTGCGTATTACATCGAACACTCCTCCCACATCGGCGCGACGGCGACGGTTCTCTCCGTCGCCGTGCCCGTCGCGATCTTCCTCGCAGCCGTGTACCTGCTGTACACGTATCTGCTGCGGGTGCCCGATCCGTTCCACGTCCTGCTGCTCGTCCTGACCGCCGCGACGATCGCCCTCGCCCTGGTGCTGGCCGCGCAGGGCGTGTCGATGGCGTGGTGTCTGATCGTGGTGATGCTGGCACCGGTCGTCACGGTTGTCGGATACGAACTGCTCGGGCACGCGCACGAGGCCCGTGCGCTCGAGGTCGTCCTCGGGCGCGCAGACACCGGTGCCCGCGAGGATTAGGACCAGGGGGTCACTGGACGCGACCGGGCCACACCGTCGATCACCAGGTCGACCCGCTCGTCGAAGAAGGCGAGCAGCCCACGCACTTCCGACGCGTCGACGAGGGGCTCGTCGTACCGCCACGCGATGTCGTGCAGAACCCCGTCGGGGGTGACGGCGGACCAGTACGCGGCCTCGCCCTTGTATGCGCAGAACGTCGTCGTCGCACTCGGTCGGAGTTCGGCGACGACGTCTTCGGGCGGGAGGTAGTAGCGGACCGGCAGCATCGTCTCGAACAGCATTCTCGCCCGCCGCGTCTCGGCCAGCACGGTGTCGCCCAGCACCACGCGGACGTGCCGGGAGGTGCGTCGGACGTCGATGCGCTGGAACGGGTCGTGCGGATGCCCGACGATCTCGTCGTCCTCCTCCAGCCACCGGTCGAAGCCGTCGAAATCGAGCACGACGTAGCCGCTCAGGTCCTCGTCGGCCGGCCGGAAACCCAGGGCGGATCGCGCACCGTCGCCGGCGGTGCGGATGGCAACGGTCTCGCCGTCCGTGCTGTGCACCGAGAACGGCACACGCGGATCGAGTACCGGCATCGTCGTCACGTCCGGCAGGGCGAAACCGACGTCGTCGGCCGCCTCCTGCTTCTCCGCGCTCGGCGGCTGCGGCACCAACTCCGCGGCAATGTCGTCCGCGGGCACCGCATAGGTCGGGACAACCCTCCGCGGTTCCCAGACCAGGACAGCACGGTCGCTGTCAACCACCGTGGTTCCGTTCAGCACGGCACGGATCCGCTTCGCCGTCGGATCGTAGCGGAGCTCGCGCAACTGACGTCCGATGGTCTCTCGCAGTCGCAGGCCCATGACTTCGAGACTAGGCGTGTTATCGCGCCAGGCCGAGGGACGCGATGAGGTCCTCGTGGAACTCGAACCAGACGCGGTGGCAGGAGTCGCGGTCGGTCGCGGTGATCCAGGCCGGATCCGTGCGCGCTCGTTCGAGGGCGTACGCGAACCTCTGGTGGTAGCCGGCGAACCGGTCCATCTCCGCGACCAGGCGCGCCTCGAGTTCGGCCAGGGCGTGCTCGGCCGACGTCAGGCGGGTGATCGTCTCGTCGATGGTGACGGTGTCTCCGCCGATGCCGATCTCGGCCAGCTGCCAGGCGGTGCACGCGTCCGCCACGGTGACGTTGTGCGGCAGGAAGTCCCGGTGGACCTGCACTACCACGGAGCGGGTGCCGCACCGGTCGAGTTCGGCCGCGAGCAGTCGCTCGCCCTCTACTTTCCCGGTTTCGGTGAGGGACCAGCCGCTGTCACCGGCAAACGCGCTGTGGCTGACCCACCCCCGCGCCTGCGCATCGAGCAGGTGCTCCACGGCAATCTCGGCAGGCAGCACGAACCGGGCGGCGATGCGTGCCGTCTCGGCGTATCCCAGAACCCGCACGGCATGCAACGCCAGGATGCCCGTCGGTGTGCGGTGGGACATCAGATCCTCTCGATGCCGGCATCGGAGATTCTCTCGATGCCCGCATCGGCGACGCTGACGTGCCCGAAGGTGCCGTCCACGCAGACCGGTTGCCCCTCGGTCAGGGTGGTCATGGCCCCCGGCACGCCCAGGACCGCGGGGATTCCGCACTCGCGAGCCACGATCGCGGCGTGCGCGAGCATCCCGCCCGTCTCGGTGACCACCGCGCAGGCTCGGGCCAGCAGCGGGATCCATGCCGGCGACGTCGTTCTACAGACCAGTACGTCGCCCGGATGGAAGCGGGCGAAGTCGTCCAGACCGCCGATGATCCGCGCAGGCCCGACAGCACGGCCGGGACCGGCCGCGATGCCCGTCAGAAGCACGTCGCCGGCGCACCGCCCGGAGGCGTCCGGCACGGGGACGGACGGCACCGCTCAGTCCTCCGCGTCGCGGTCGCCGGCCCTGGCGAGGACCCGGCTCAGGCGCTGCTGCGCGGCCTGCGCCGACCCCAGGCCGAGCGCCTCCGCAATGTGCGGCCAGGTCATCCCACTTCCCCGGGCAGCGAACAGCAGACCGGCCTCGATCTGGTCTAGTACTACAGGGCTATCGGTCGGCGTGTCTGACTTGATCTTGGGGCAGCGTGTGGGATCTTGCAGTGGTGGCTGCGCGTGTTGAGAATGGTCCGGTGCTCGATCCTGATGCGGTGTCTGTCGTAGATCTGGAGGAATGGGCGTCCGAGTTCGACAAGGTCCTTGCCCGCATCGAGCCGTTGTTTGTTCACGAAAACTCGCTCCGGCATGCCGGGCAGTATCTTCGGGGGCTGCTGGCGCCGATCGAGCGGAAGAACGGCTGGACCATCGCCGAGTATGTCGGGGAGAAGGA
>RRBB01000241.1:0-15175 GCA_006543605.1 Rhodococcus sp. WS4 | reverse complement strand
GTCATACGCTGACGGAGGCCGCCCGATGTGGTCGCGGTCACAATCTTCAGGAGGAAACTCAAATGACGGACCCAGCACCCTTCCGCGCCTTCACGGGAATCGCGCCCGTCGGATACTTTCCGGTCATGGGGCCGCCCGAACACTCGGGATGGATGGACGAGCAGCTGTCGTGGCACACCGATTGCTATGTCGGTGACTGGTCCTTCGTCCCGCAGATCCGCTTCAAGGGACCCGACGCGCTCAAACTCTTCCGTGACCTGTCGGTCAACGATTTCGCCAACTTCCCGGTCGGTAAGGCCAAGCACGTCATCCAGTGCAACGACGACGGCAAGGTCATCTCCGAGGGAATTCTGCTCCGGCACGCCGAGGACGACTTCGAATACCAGGTCGGCACCCCGCAGTGGTCGCTGTACAACGCCCGCAAGGGCGGCTACGACGTCGAGATCACCTTCCCGCTCACCCACAAGTTCCAGGTCTCCGGGCCCAAGGCCCTGGCAGTGATCGAAAAGCTCACCGAGACCGGGCTTCGTGATGTGAAGTTCATGAACACCCGCCAGGGTGTCATCAACGACATCGACGTGACATTCCTTCGTCAGGGCATGGCGGGGGAGATCGGCTTCGAGATCCAGGGGCCCATCGAGAACCACGGCAAGGTCCTCGAAGCCATCCTCGAGGCCGGCAAGGATTTCGGTATCCGGCGGCTCGGTACCCGGACCTTCATGATCAACCACCTCGAGGCCTGTTACCCGACCGGGGGAATGCACTTCTTCAACGCCCTCTCCGACGAGAGCAAGGCCGACTACCACAAGTTCATGGACGAGAACCTCCCCCCGGAATGGGTGGAGTCACCGTTCAACGGACCGCTGCGCCATAACTTCTCGACATCCTTCGACGGCAGCTGGGACGGTGACGACCTCGCGGAGCTCTACCGCAGCCCGATCGAAATGGGTTGGGGCCGCAACATCGCGTTCGATCACGACTTCCCGGGCCGTGAGGCACTCGAGAAGGAAGCCGCCCACCCGCGCCGCCAGGTCGTCACCCTCGAATTCAACAGCGAGGACGTCAAACGTATCCACGCCTCGCTCTATGCCGACGGTCCTGTCTACCAGCAGTTCGACCTCCCCGAGGTGCAGCTGGTGTGCAATTGGGTCGACTGGATCCTCAAGGACGGCAAGAAGATCGGCCACGCGACACACCCCGGCTACAGCCGGTGGTTCCGGAAGACCCTCGCGTTGAGTTTCGTCGACACCGAGTATGCCGAACCCGGCACCGAGGTCACCGTGTTGTGGGGCAAGCCCGGCACGCCGCAGACCGAAATTCGGGCCACGGTCGCACCGGCCCCCTACAAGAAGGACAGCCGCCGCCGCGACCTGTCCAAGGAGGAACCAGCACTGGCCGTGTGATACCCGTGCCGAACTCCGCTGCGCTCGGGGCCGCGAATCAGTGAATCGCGCAGGTGGGATCTGAAATCAATCGGCAGATCCCACCTGCGCGAGCGTCCCACCCTCGCCCACAGCACAGGTCCCCGCACTCTGTGCGGGCATATGAACGCCGGCCGCGCCCGAAGCGCCCAGAGGAGCTTCGCTGTCGCCGGCCTCCCGGAGGCGAGGAATCGCCACCTCGAACTGGAGACCTTTGTGAAAATACGACGCTCATCTGTCGTGTGGGGTGTGATCGGCCTCGTGCTGATCGCACTGGCCGCACTCACCCGCTTCGTCGTCACCCCGTACATGGCCCAGTTGCCATCCGACACCGATGTCACCGTCACCTACACCGGCACCGCGATCCTGCTCAACGCGGACGCCCTGCAGGCCGGCGACGTCGCGAACGCCGTCGCCGAGGACGTTCCGGTCACGATCGACCGACGAGTCCATGTTCTCGACACCAAAGGCAGCACCGCCGTCGTCGCCGACGAGGCGACCATCCAGGCCGGCCCGGCTGTTCTGCCCAGCACACACACCTACGCCGTGGACCGCACCAGCCTCGAGGCCGTCAGCGGCCCCGACGGCGCACCCGCGGTGGAGCAGGCATCCGGGCTGACCGTCGCCTTCCCCGTCCATCCCGCACCGGAGGACCGCTACGCCTATTGGGACCCGCAGTCGCGTACCAGCGCCCCGATCACCTACACCGGCCAGAACACACGGCAAGGCCGAGATGTGCGCGTCTACACGACAACCGTGTCCGGAACCCTGAAAGACGACGCGACCCTGGCCACGCTGCCACCGGCGCTGCCGAAAAACCTGCTGGCAAGTCTCGCACCGGCACTGCCCGCCGAGGTGATGGCCGCCGTCGGCCCCCTCGTCCCGACCTTGCCCGACCCGGTACCGCTGGCATACACCGCCGACACCACGTTGACCTTCTACGTCGACAACACCAGTGGAGTCGTCCTCGACGCTCGACTGCAGCAGCAGGTCACCGCAGGAATCGCGGCAAACGGCAGCACCACCGACGTCACCCCCGTCCTCGCCGTCGACGCCACCGTCACACCCGAGAGCCGGCAAGCAGCCGCCGATACGGCCGCGAGCATCAGCACCGCACTGACGATGCTCGGTACCGTGACCCCGATCGTCCTGCTCCTGCTTGGGTTGATCGCGGTCGCAGTGGCATTCGTGCGCCGTTACCCGCCGGCGCGGTCGAGCACCCCCACCCCTGAGATGCAATCCGGAGAAGAGTCTGTCGCAATTGATCGATAGACGGACAACTATGTTGTATACACAAGGTGAGACGGCCGACCTGCCCGACGCCTTGGACGGCGCCGCTCGGAACCGCCGATCCGAGCGGGGAGCCGCATCGTTCGCGGAGAAGGTGGATATGCCAACCCCTGAGCAGACCGAGAACCCGGCCCCGCTCCTCGAACGTGGTCGTGAGGTCGAGGCGATCACCCGCGCGGTCCGCAGCGGAACCCGCGGCGACGGCCAGATGCTGTTGATCGAAGGACCCAGCGGAATCGGCAAATCGAGGTTGTTGTCCGCCGCCCACGCGATCGGCGACGGCTTCGGCGCAGAGGTATTGACCACCTGTGGGGGCGAGCTCGAGCAGGAATTTCCGCTCGGGCTCGTCCTGCGCCTGCTGGAAACACGGATCGCACGGTCTTCGCCGGTAGAACTGGAAGCGGTGTTCCGTGGACACGCGGCCCTGGTGGAGCCGATGCTCCGACGACCCTTGCAGGAGACCACCACCGCCCTGACCGACGAGTTCGTGCTGTTGCACAGCCTCTATTGGCTGATCGCCAACCTCGCCGAGGAGCGGCCCCTCGTCCTGATCACGGACGACCTGCAGTGGGGCGACGAGCTGTCGCTGCGCTTTTTTCTCTATCTCGCCCAGCGACTCGGGGATCTGCCGGTCACCATCGTCGGCGCGGTCCGCACCGGCGATCCGGCCGCCGAGAACGAACTCGTCGCCCGCATCGCCCTACAGGCGTCGCATACCCTGCAGCCCGCCGAACTGAGCCGCGACGCGGTCAAGGAGCTGCTGCACACCCTGCTTCCGGAGGCCGGCGACAACGATGCTCTGATCGAGGAAAGCTGGGCCGCGACCCGCGGGAACCCCTTCTTGCTACGTGAACTGGCCACAGCGATGGACTCCCGCTCGGCTGTCGGTGCCGCCAACCCCTACGGCGCCGTGCCGGACACCGCACCCGACTCCGTCACCCGCAGTGTCATGCTCCGCATCGCACGACTCGGTGACGATGCGCTCGCTCTGGCGCGCGCTGTTGCGGTCCTGGGGACCTCGACATCGCTGGTAACTGCGGCGGAGTTGAGTGGTCTCGATTTCGCCGACGCCACCGTCGCCGCCGAACGGCTCGCCGCAGCGCAGATCTTCGCAGGTGCCGCGAACCTGTCGTTTTACCACCCCATGATTCGTGCCGCGGTCTACCGCAAATTTCCCTCCAACGATCGCGCCCGCTCCCACTTGGAGGCCGCGAAACTGCTCCGGGCAACGGCGGACATGGACGAGGTCGCCGTGCACCTGATGCGAGGAGCACCCACCGACTCCGAGTGGGCACGCACCGCGCTGCACTCGGCAGCGAAAAGCGCCGCACGCAAAGGCGCCCCGAGCGCTGCGGCGGGATATCTCCGTCGGGCCTTGACAATGCAGCACGACGATCCGCGCCAGCACGCGAAACTGCTCATCGATCTCGGCCTCATGGAAGCCGCCGCGGGGGAGACCAATTCGCTGGTCCACCTCGAGTCGGCACTCGAACTGATCGACGAGCCGGACGAGCAGGCCCGGGCAATGTACGCACTCGGCCAGACCCTCTTCCGGTACGGGCGCCCCGCGGAGGCGTTGACCGTGTTCCGTCGGGGAGCCGACACCTTCACCGACACTGACCGTGATCTCGCCCTGCGATTCGAGGCCGGCTACATGGCATCGGCAGCGTACCTGGTGGACCGCCCCCACGAGGCCCACCAACGGGTCAGCGCCCTGGCCACGACCTTCCCTGCACAATCCGAACTCAGCTCAGCCGAACGGCTCCTGATCCTGCACCTGGCTGTTTTCCGTGCCATGTCCGAGCCCCGCTCCGCCGACCACGCGGAACTGGTGCTCCACACGCTCGGCGACAGCGTGAAGCTCTGGCGCGAAACCTCCGACGGCATGACCATCAGCCACGCCATCCTCGCCCTGACCTGGTGCGGTCGCGCCCAAGACGCCGCAGAAGTCGCCGACAGCGTCCTCACAGATGCCCGGATGCGCGGTGACTCGCTGATCTTCGCCGAAATCTCCCTCGCCCGATCCATGGCGATGTACTCCCTGGGCCGTGTCAGCGAGGCAATGGTCGATGCCCAGGCCGCCATCATCGGAATGAAACGTGGATGGAACTCGACCGTCCCCGCCCCGCAGGGAATTCTGGCCTACTGCCTGATCGACCGCGGCGAACTCGACCAGGCAGCCGAAGTCCTCCACGATGCCGAGGCACAGCTGCGTAGCCGTGAAACACGCACCCTGAACGTCTGGTTCTACATGGCACGCGGTCGGCTCCGGCTCGTTCAAGGGGACCTCCCTGGGGCAACCGACGACTTCCTCCGCGTCGGGAAACTCCTCGAAAACAACCGCTTCCACAACCCCGGCTACATGCTCGCCCCCTGGCGCTCACTCGCCGGCCGCGCCCTGCACGCAGTCGGAAGAACCGAAGCGGCCATCGAGCTGATCGACCGCGACATCGAGCTCGCGCGCCAGTTCGGCCTCTGCTCCACCCTCGGCTCCGCCCTGCGGGAGCGAGCGTTGGTGGCTTCACCCAACCCCGAGATCGCACTTCTCGAAGAGTCGGTCACCGTCCTCGAATCCGCCGAAAGCTCGCCTCTCGAACTCGCCCGCACCCTCATCGAACTGGGATCCGCACAGCGCCGGACCGGGAAGAAAGTTCGGTCCCGCGAAACCCTGCGTGAAGCTCTGGATCTCGCCCACCGCTCCGGCGCAACGGCAGTCGAGCAGCAGGCCCATCAGGAACTGCTCGTCAGTGGGGCACGACCCCGCCGACAGGTCATCCACGGAATCAATGCACTGACACCCAGCGAGCAACGAATCGCCGCACTGCTCGCAGACGGCTTGACCACCCGGGGCATCGCCGAAACCCTCTACCTGACGATGAGCACAGTCGAATGGCACCGCCGAAACATCTACCGAAAACTCGACATCGACTCGCGGGACGCGCTGCGCACAGCGCTCGACAACGACGACGAATCTCCCGCCGGTACACAGGGCTGACCCACCACACACCCCGACCGCATCCCTTCGCGGGCGCGGACCGCGCCCCGCCGAACGGTACCGAATACTGAGGATTAAACACGTACTCCTACTGGCCATCCACGCCGTCATCGCCCTCGCGGGCCTGCTCGCACCCAGCCGGTCCGCGGGATTCGTCCGGCACCTCGTACAGCAGATCGCACTTGCCCGAATCCAGCACCGCTGGATCGCTGTGAGCGGAACCGACTTCGTCGCCGACTCGCAGGACCAGTACACGGTGCACTGATCCGAGATGTGCAGCCCGATGCCGGCTCTGCCCACGCCCCAGTCTCCCGATCTCGACGTCGATACGTGCTTTCCGGCGACTAGATGGCTACCGGTATCTAGAATGGGATAGGCGCAGTGCGAGGAGGCCCTCATGGGCAGGTGTTGGTCGGCCCGGGCGCGGCGCATCGGCGAACGGGTCGGGGTGTCCTGAGGCTTGCCATGCCGGACGACACCACGGACAACACGCAACGCCAGGTCGACGTAGACGTCGTCGCGGAGTTGGCGGCTGAAGGTTTCGAGGACGCGTGTATCGCCGGCCGCGGCGGTTTCGGCATCGTGTACCGGTGCCGGCAACCTGCGCTCGACCGGGTGGTTGCTGTCAAAGTTCTGAGTCCGGATCCGGACCATATGGATCGTGCGCGTTTTTTGCGCGAGCAGCAGGCGATGGGGCGGTTGTCCGGGCACCCGAACATCGTCCATGTTCTGCAAGCGGGAATCACCTACACCGGTCGCCCCTACATTGTGATGCCGTTTCATCGCCGTGATTCTCTCGATTCCTGGATCACCAAGCACGGCGTGTTGACGGCGGCCGAGGCACTGGATGTCGGTGTCAAACTCGCCGGTGCTCTGGAAACCGCGCACCGCGCGGGAGTGCTGCATCGCGACATCAAACCGGGGAACATCCTGTTGACCGAGTACGGCGAGCCGCAGTTGACCGACTTTGGCATCGCCCGCATCACCGGCGGCGAGGAGACCACGCGGGGTCTGGTGGCCGGGTCCCCCGCGTACACCGCCCCGGAACTGCTCAGCGGCTCGGACGCGTCGGTTGTCACGGATGTCTATGGGCTCGGGGCGACACTGTTCACGGCATTGGCGGGGCGGCCGGCGTTTGCCCGTCGCCGGGGGGAGCAGGTCTTCGCGCAGCTGCTGCGCATCGGAACGGATCCGCTGCCCGATCTTCGAGAGGCGGGAGTCCCCGAGGCGGTGTGCACGGTGATCGAGTCGGCCATGGCCCGGGACCCAGCGGAGCGCCCCACCACTGCTGCCGAGCTGGGCGGCGCGCTGCGAGACGCGGGTGAACAGATCGGTCTCGCATTGGCGGATATCCCGCTTCCGATCGTCGGAGACGACGACCGCCCCTTCCGACCCACGGACGAGGTCAGGGTGGGCGTGTCGGAATATCTTCGCTACCGACGCGGCAGCGCGACCCGGCTGGATCAACCCCCGCCACCGAGTGCGTCCACCAAGTACCGCCCACCGGTCACACCGGGAGCGACGGTGGCCCGCACGCAGCTGCTCGCGCGGCTGCGCCGGAGCGGGCGTCGGCGTCTGGTGCTTATTCACGCACCCGCGGGATTCGGCAAGAGCACACTCGCCGCTCAACGCCTCGCGGCCCTGCGGGAGGAAGGGGTGGCGACTGCATGGCTGACCATCGACAACGACGACAACACCCTCATCTGGTTTCTCACCCACCTGATCGAGTCGATCGCCGTCGCACAACCAACCTTCGGCCGAGAGCTGGTTCGTGAACTCCAAGTCCACGGCGACGGCCGCGAAAGGTACGTTCTGACCTCGTTGATCGACGATCTCCATTCCTCCGACCACCACGTCGCCCTGGTCATCGACGACTGGCACCGCGTGACCAACGAGGACACACGGTCGGCACTGGCGTTCCTGCTCGAGCACGGCTGCCACCACCTGCACTTGATCGTCACCAGCCGCACCCGCCTCGGCCTCCCGCTGAGCAGAATGAGCGTGCACAACGAGCTGGTTGAAATAGATTCCGCAGCACTGCGGTTCGACGTCCGCGAGTCGACGCAGCTGCTGCTCGACCGCACCGGTCTCGAGCTGGACGCACCTGACATCGTCGAGCTGGAACAGTCGACCGACGGATGGGCGGCGGCGTTGCAATTGGTCTCGCTGGCATTGCGTGATCACCCGGACCCGCGGAGGCTGATCGAGCATCTGTCCGGAGGGAACCGGGCCATCGGCGAGTATCTGGCCGAGAACGTCCTCGGCAGTCTCGATCAACGCACCCTCGATCTCCTCCTCGCCACGTCGATTACCGAAAAGACGTGCGGCAGCTTGGCACGCGCGCTCACCAGTGGCCAGGAAGGCCAAGCGGCGCTCGAGGACATCGAGTCACGTGATCTGTTCCTGCGACGGCTCGACGAGGAGGGGGAGTGGTTCCGCTACCACCACCTGTTCGCCGAGTTCCTCCAACACCGCCTCGAGCGTGACGATCCCGACCGAATTGTCGAACTCCATTGGAAAGCGGGCCGGTGGTTCGCGGGCCGGCATCTTCTCAGCCAGGCCGTCGACCACTACCTCCTCGCCGGAGACGAGGACGACGCCGTCACACTCGTCGAGACCGCCGCGATGGACCTGCTCGAGCAGTCGCAGATGGGAACGCTTCTCGGCCTCGCCGCGAAACTGCCGGCGAGAGGGGCTGCCGGCCGGGCCCGCCTCCAGGTTGCGCTCGCGTGGGCGCACGCGCTGCTGCATCACCTTCGCGATGCCGAACAATTCCTCTCCGCCGCGGAGGCCGCCCTGACCAGTGGCGGCACCGACGGCACGGTTGAGGATATGCGCGTGGAGGCGACCTCCATTCGAGCCGCGGTCACCGTGTTCGACGACAAGATCGACGGGCTCGACGAGGCCGTCGAGCGGTGCATAGCCCGGGCGAGCACACTGCGACCCTGGGTGTTGTGCGGAGCCGCCGACGTCGCGTCCTTCCGTGCGATCTACCGTTTCGATTTCGACGAAGCCCGCCGATGGCAGAAATGGGCGGTGCCATTCCATCAAAGATCCACCGGCCCCTTCAGCGTGCTGTACGGATATTGCATGGCCGGGATCGCGGCCCGGGAACAACTCGATCTGCCATCGGCGGAGGAGAGTTTCCGGCACGCTATGGAACTGGCCTCCGACGCCGAGGAGGGTCTCGGCTACGGCACCCGGCTCACCGCAGCTTTGCTCGGCGACCTGCTGTACGAACAGGGGCACCTCACCGAGGCGGATCAACTCCTCGACCGTAGTCACACCTTGGGCGCCGAGGGTGGCACCGTCGACTTCATGCTGGCCACATATGGCACGGGTTCCCGGCTGAAACTTCTGCTTGGACAGAAGGATGCGGCAAGAACGCGTCTCGACGAGGGTTCCCGACTGGCGCAGCAACTGGGCTTGCCCCGTTTGGCCGCGCGGATCACCAACGAACGAGTCCGAACCGGAATCGGACACGCGGCCTCCGGGGCTCCGGTTCTGGACCTCGAGAGCCGGCAACTGCCCGACCGGAACAACGGAATCGCCATCATCACTTTCGAATTGGAAGAGGACTCGAAAATCCGGGCAGCACTGACCGCACACCATCAGGACCTCGAGCCCGTATACGGAAGGGCACACGCCCTCGTCGAGTCGATCGATCGACGAGTCCGCCCGCGGGCATTCCTCAACGCCGCCTTGCTGCAGGTGGAAGTGTTGGCCACCATGGGACAGGAGGAGGCCGCGCTGACGGAGCTGCTGCCCCTCGCCGAGCAGTGCGCTCGACTAGGACTGGTACGCCCGGTGCTCGATGCCGGACCCGCGGTGAGCAGGCTGGCACGACGTCTCCGTACACATCTCCATGAGCGCGCCGACGCTGCCGCGTCCACCGGCTTGAACGAGTATCTCTACGAACTGGAGAAGCAACCGACCTGACAAGTTTCAGCCTAGAGGTCGGTGCAATGTCGCACGACGCTATGTGCTACGACTTCGAGGCGAACTCCTGACTACGGCACCATCATGCGTGGACACACATGTTGTCGCGTCGATCCCGAACTCGGCTACTTTCACGGCGTTGGTGGCCACGGCGACGAAGTGCAGGGCCACGCCTCCTCACATGCGACACCGAGCTTGGCTGTTGTGGGTCGACACGACAGGTTCGACTAAACCGTGCTGGCCGGTCGTAGCAATTGGCTGTCAGCCCTATGTTCGGCCCAAGTTTCGGGCTTGCGGACCTACACCGCTAGCGGTGTCGGGTGACACAGTCGCTGCACTATGTGATCCAACCCACCAGTTCGGGTTGCATTGGGACCAAGAAATCAATTGCCGAGGAGGCCCTTGTGGCTCTACGTCGCTCGTCCAAGATCTTGATCATATTGGGGGCGGGGTTCTTAATCCTTGCCGCCGTGATTCGTTTCCTTGTGGTACCGGCGATGGCCAAGTTGCCCGGCAGTGTCGATGTGACTGCCCGGTACGAGGGCGCTGGCACACTGCTGAATGCGGCTGCGCTGCAGGCGGGAGATTTCGGCAACGTGATCGCGTCGGATGTGCCGGTGTCGGTGGACCGGCACATCTACGTCTCCGAAACCGCTGGTGACAACGCGGTCGCCCACGACGACATTACGGTGTCCGCGCCCGGGGGAGTGTCGCTGCCGAGCAACCACACCTATGTTCTGGATCGGCGGACGATGGACGCCGGTGGCACTGTGTCCGGGACCGAAGTGGAGCAGCACGCGGGCCTGACAATCGGTCTTCCCTTGTATCCCGATGCTGCTGAGGAATTTTCGTTGTACGATTCCGCGACGAAGACAACGGTTCCGCTGACCTATGTCGATTCCGGCACGGTGTCCGGGCGGGACGTGTTGAACTACAGGGCGCAGGCGCAGGGGTCGTTGCAGGATCCGGCGATCCTCGCCGCCTTGCCGCCGGCGCTTCCGAAGTCGCAGCTGGCCGGGCTGGCGCCGCTGTTGCCCGCCGATCTACAGGCCAAGCTCGGGCCGGCACTCGCGACGCTGCCCGATCCGGTTCCGTTCAACTACACCGCCGTGTCGACGGTGTCGCTGTCGGCGGACCAGACGCTGGGCACGCCGATCGACGGGGCATTGAATCAACAGGTAATCGCGAACGTGGAGGTCGACGGCCAGAACGTGAGCCTGATCCCGGTGCTCGCGTTGGACACGAAACTGACCGAGCAGTCCGTCGCCGATGCCGCCTCCGCCGCCGCATCGCAGTCCCGAATGCTGTTTTTGCTCAGCGTGGTGACGCCGATCGTCCTCGCGGCACTCGGTGTGGTGCTCATCGCCGTCGCCCTCATGCGTCGCCGTGCGAGTACACAGGCATCGGCGCAGGAGATCCGGGCGGAAGAATCCCGGGTCTAGCTCGGTGCATGACGGGTGCGGGGTGGCCACCTTTTAGGTGGCCTCCCCGCACTTATCGTTTGGCATGGAAAGTTGAAACCAGCTTATGACTAATTCCATGCAGAGTCCGTCGGCACTTGATCGGAGATTGCACCGCGGAACTTGGACGCACCGAGCGCTACGAATGGCGGTGCGATCCGTCAGACGGCCGGCTCCGCGCACGGCATGTCGCTGCCTGGTTCCGGAAGTCCACGAGCGCATCGATCTGCGTGTCGCGAGCATCTCTGCGACCAGGGAGTGAAGACGCCGGATGACCACCGACACACGGCAGGGGTGGGCGGCGAACGCAATTGCCGTGCATAACTTTGGTCTGCCGAGCCAAGCGCTTGTGTTGCGCTTCACACAGGATTATTCCCAGGTGCCGTTACACAGGCAGCACGACTGGCGGTTTCCCGGCAGGGGCGACTTGCTCGCCGATAAGCAGCATTGCCATATTTCGTTGAAAGGTTTTGAACCCATGATCCTGGTACAGACGCTTCCCCATCGGGTGATTCGATGACTCTCACGAACGAGACCACAACGACGCAGTCGCCGACGCGTCAGGCCGACCGGCTGTACCACGACACCCAGTCGAGCGCCGAGACGAGCGAGATCCGCACCCGAGCCCGGGAATTCGCGTCCAAGTACGTCTCCCCCGCCGCCGCCCGGATCGCCGCCGGCGACGAGGTCGACGACGGGTTCCCCTTCGACGTGTTCGGCTCCATGGCGAACCAGAAGATCTTCGAGATCCCGTTCCCCGCCGACGTACACGGCGCCGGGCTGGCCCGGCCCGCCTCGGCGACCGCGGCGGTCGTCGAAGAACTGGCCTACTACTCCAACAGCGTCGCCGCGATCTTCGACGTGCACTGCATCCTCGCCGGCAACGCCCTCAACCAGGGCTCCCCCGAGCAGCGCAGCCGCTGGCTCACCCCACTGGTGCGCGGAGAAATCATCGGCGCATTCGCCACCAGCGAGCCCGGCGCCTCGAGCGACCTGTCCCCGCAGGCGGTGCAGACCGTGGCCGCCAAGACCGCCACCGGGTGGCGTCTGGACGGGCGCAAACGGTGGATCACCAACTCCCCGGTCGCCGACGTCATCGTCATCCTCGCCCGCACCGGCGAGCGGCTGTCGCTGTTCATCGTCCCCACCACCACTCCCGGCGTCACCATCGGCCGCGCGGACCGCAAACTCGGAAACAAGGGCCAGCTCACCGCCGACGTCATCCTCGCCGGCGTCGAACTGCCCGAGGACGCGATCCTCGGCACCGAAGGCGGCGGGCTGAAGATCGCCCTGTCCACCCTGACCTACGGACGGATCGGGATCGCGGCCGCCGGAGTCGGAATGGCGCAGGCCGCGTTCGACCACATGGCCGACCGGCTCTCCACCCGAGAGGCATTCGGCCGCAAACTCGGATCGATGCAGCACTGGCAGTTCCTGATGGCCGATCACGCGCTCGCCCTCGAATCCGCCCGCAGCCTCTACATCAAGGCCGCGATCCGCCTCGACGAGGGCAACCCGTTCCCCGAACCGGAAGCGGCGATGGCCAAACTCGCCGGCACCGAACTGTCCGTCACGATCGCCCGCGACGCCGTCCAGGTGTTCGGTGGCCTCGGGTTCACCCGTGAACTCGGCGCCGACGGCACGCCCGGCCCGGTCGAGGCGATCTACCGCGACAGCAAGATCGGCGAAATCTACGAGGGCGCCAACGAGGTCCAGAAATGGATCATCGCCCGCCAACTGCTCGGCCGCGACATCACCGGCTGAAACCGACCTCGAACAAGGAAGCACACAATGACCACCACGGAACACGACGTCCAGGCCTCGTTCAAGGAGGTCATGGCCAGCGTCGCGACACCAGTGTCCATCGTCACCGCCATCGCCGGGGGCATGCCCTACGGCACCACCGTCAGCGCGTTCACGTCACTGTCGATGCACCCACCGATGGTGCTGGTCTCCCTCGACCGCGGATCGGACACGTTGGAACTGATCCGCGAATCCGGCCGCTTCGGACTCAACATCCTCGGCGCCCACCAAACAGCGACAGCCCTGTCGTTCGCGAAGAAGGGCGGGGTCGGCAAGTTCCACGGCACCCGCTGGGACCTCGACCACGACCTGCCCCGCATCCCCGGCGCCCCCGGCTGGATCGCCTGCACCGTCGCCGACCTCGTGGACGGCGGTGACCACGTCATCGCCCTCGGCAACGTCGACGCCGCCGAACTCACCGACGGCAGCCCACTCGTCTACCACGGACGGCTATTCGGAACCCACCAGCCGCACAACTCGTAGACCGGCGCTCCCAGCCCTCGACTTCGGAGAGCTTTCATGATCGACGTCGCACTCTTCGACCGCGATCCGCCGCAGCGTTGCAGCCGAACCCATCGTCGACATCGGCCGCGACCGGGAAACCGCATCATCGCGCTGCCTCACGATGCCCGCACCCGCCAGGCCGTCGACCGTCGACCTGCTGCGTGATCTCGGCTGCGTCGTTCGGTCGCTGAGATGGGCTCCGTGCAGCGAATCTGGCGCGACAGGGAACTGCCTCATCGCACGCCCGCATCAACACAGTTCTTCGGCGGGAAACTACGGTCGCGCTCTGCTCGGAGACGGGACCAGCTCGCTGCTCCTGACCTGACCATTTAGGCCCAACCAGGAAAAGGATCTGATCATGACGGTGATGTATGAGGCGGAAACTATGTTCGCCCAGCTGATCAACCTCACCCCGACCGGCACCGAACGCGGCTGCCATGCACGAATCAGCGCGGCCACCGCCGCTCTGGCCGCGGGAAGCGGGGTTGTCCTCTGTGACGACATCGACCGGCCACGTCGTGGCGAGATCGTGTCCGCCGCCGACAGCGCAACGGCGCAGACGATCGCCTTCACGGTGCGCCATACCTCAGGGTTTCTCCAGGTCGCCCTTCCTGCCGAGCGGTGCGCCGCCCTCGGATTGACCGCACAGTGCGGCGCCGACGACCCCACCGCCCCGCAGTGTGTCAGCGTGGACGCCGCAGACGGGGTCGGTACCGGAATCTCGGCCGCCGACCGCACCACCACGGCACGAAGACTGGCGGACGCCGACTCCACCGCTGACGCCTTCACTCGGCCGGGCCACCTTGTCCCCGTGCGCGTCGACACCGACCGATACCCTCTCGGATTCGCTGATACCGCATTGCATTTGGTTACCGCAAGCGGTCATCGTCCCGCTGCGGTGTTTGCCACCGTAGTTGGAACTGAAAACTCCACGGACCTGGCCACCGGACCCGACCTGACACGGTTCGCGAAGCGTCACGGCCTGCCCCTGATTGCAGTCGGTGACGTAGCGCTCGGCGCCGCACCGGCCACCGCCTTCGATTCGCATTTCGAGCTGCCCGCCGGTCCCGCCCGGATGGCGGTGATCGATGATGACCAGGGTCGCTGGACGTGCCTGTTCATCGGCGAGATGGATGGGGCGAGCGACGTGCCCCTGTGGGGGGTACCGACCGAACACCTCTTCGCGGAAGTAGGTGCACGCTCCCGGTTTCCACACATTCTGGTCGCGGCCACCTGCCACGACAGTGCAGAATCTCGTGACCACCGCAATGCCCTGATCGACCAGATCGGAACCAGCCACAGCGCACTGCGCCGACTGCTGCAGGCAACCGGTCTCGAGTCGGTTCGCGTCGACGTCGACATGGTGCCCTGGGCAGACCACCTCTGAGGTACCGGGTATCGACAACTGCCGGCTCTTGGACCATCACGGTCCCCGGGGCGGGCCACTGTGGTTGCTTCGCTGGAAGGCTGGCGCCGATCACGCCCAGCGGGGTCATCCCTGAAAGGGCGGGGCTCTGTCAAGCGTGGTGTCCTGCGGTTCCCCCCGTTTCCGGCCTTCGGGCGCGCAGCATCGAATGTGGGACAGGGTCATAGACGGAGCGCCCGCAGCGTAGCGAGGACGAACGGTCTTGACGCCGGCCCCCTATTCGATGCCTGACTGGTCCGGGGGCACCGGGAACGTTTGGCGGCGACTATTTGGTTGTGGGTGAATGTCTCTCCACTGTGATGCACATGTTGTTGGGCAGGCTCGAGTCCCTCGGCTG
>RRBB01000240.1:0-15327 GCA_006543605.1 Rhodococcus sp. WS4 | reverse complement strand
CCGACACCCGTGACGCAGCGCCAGAAACCGCGTCCGAAGCCGGGTTCGGCGGTGCCCCCGCGACCGATCCGCTCACCGGCCGTCGTATCGGCCTGGCGACGACGATCGAGAAGAAGCGCAAGCGCGGACCAGTCCGCCGAATCCTCGGAATGCGCTGACCAGCAACTACCTGGATGACACCAAGCCTCGGCGATCTTGGATATGCAGGCATCGGTGGTGCCCACCACCCGCTCCAGGGGCTGGGAGGCACCGCTGGACTCCCGGCGACGCCACGACGATGCGGACGGGCGCCACGAAGCGTGGGCTGCACACCCCTGACGTCCGCAGAACCGGCATCGCTAGACATATCAAGCACTTGCGTTGTATATTTAGCAGGCCAGATACTTCAACCATCAAGGAGCCCCACCATGGTCGCCACTACCACCACGAACAAGACCTCTGCCGCCCCGATCACCGAGGCCACCACCACCACGACGAGCGCAACCCCCACCGCCCCGATCGCCGAGGCCTCCACCAAGGCAGGCGACCAGCTCGTTTCCGTCGTCAAGCAGGGGCAGAAGGTTGCCTTGGATGTCGCGGAGGCGCTCGCGAAGCTGACCCCCTCCATCCCGACCCCCGTACTGCTCAAGATCGAGGACGCTCCGGAACTGCTGCCCGACTTTCAGGCCCTCACGACCTCCGGCTTCGACGTGGCTATCGAACTGTTGACGGCTCAGCGCGACTTCGCCGCCAACCTTGCGGCCGCCTTCACGCCGGCAAAGGCAGCCTGACAGAGTAGGTTCGACGGCATCCGCCGCCTCGATCACACCAGGGACGACAATGCCGACAGATCCAGATGACAGCGCCACCCACTTGGGGGACTTCATCAGGGCGCAGCGACAGATGGCCAATCTGTCGCTGCGCCAGCTTTCCGCAATGACTGCGGTTTCCAACCCATACCTCAGTCAGATCGAGCGCGGCATGCACGAACCGTCCGTTCGGATCCTCAAGTCGATCGCCGCCGCACTCAATCTTTCCGCGGAGGCACTGCTCGAACAGGCCGGATTGCTCGACGAATCCGTTGAGGCCGATGACGACGCCACCGAGGCCGCGTTGCGCGCCGACCGACGGCTCTCCGAGTCGCAGAAACGCGCGCTGATCTCGGTATATCGCAGCTACATCGAAGCGAACGAAACGGGCATGTGACTCCGGCTCCCACCATCCGGGCCGGCCACCGTTGCCTGTCCGCGCGGGCCGGTTCCACATCCGGAGGCTCGGGGATCATCACGAGCTCGTCGCCCACACTCACGAGCATCCGGCCATCCGGGGCGTCGGCGTGGTCGAGGGCGCGGCGGCCGATCACTGCCGGCCATCGGGCGTAGAGCAGGACGAGCAGTCCGGCGACGTGGTCCTCCGGCTCACGATCGCCGGAGTCAGCAACAGGATCGCCGTCGCCAAAGACGTGCGGACACCGATCCGCGACGGTCGCAGTGGCCACCGGCCGCCCACCGACGCGGCGACCACACCCATGCCGAATCCGGCAATCAAGCTCCGCGGCGGCCACCTCCCCGGTACCAGAGATTCAAGGTCGCCAACGTAGTTGAGCAACAATGCAATTGCAATTGATCAGCGCGAGAAGCACTGGGAGTTGGCTGCGTTCACGCTGCTGTACGGGTGAGCCGGCGCAGTCGGACACGTCGACCGCACCGTGAGGTCAGCGAATCCGAGGGCTCCACGGCACGAACCCGAGGGTCGACCCCCACCAGAACCAGGTTTGCGTCGTTGGGTTTCACGGTAAATCGCTGGTGTCGTCCTCGAGGACTTAGGTGAGCTCAGAGGATTGCGAATATGTTGTCCGACAGTGCCTCTCTCGCGGTAGATGCTGCGGCTCAGTGCCGCGCCGAGCCCGGAGAATGGTAGCTGTCTAGCTGAACCAAGCTTGCAAGCAAGCACCCCCGAGATGTACGTTTGTTTACAGTCGCGTTGCGCTCCACGCACGTGGCCCACCGAGAGGCGGTCATCCAAGTGCAGGACAAGACGCCAAGCGCTTCGACGCTGGAAGAGACGCAGTTCATGGAGACGGCGGGGATGCGTATCCGCTACCGAGTCCGAGGCTTCGGGCCACCCCTGCTGATGATCAACGGCATCGGCCTCCCTCTGGAGTTCTGGCGACCGCTCGAGGACCGGCTCGGGCAGTTTCAAACCATCACAGTCGACCCGCCAGGGTCGGGGCATTCCTCAGTCCCCCGGGGCCGCTTCGGCCTCCGCAAGCACGCGGGCGTCATGGATGAACTCCTCGAGCACCTCGGGATCGCGTCGGCCGGCGTGCTCGGCCTGTCGTTCGGCGGGATGGTGGCACAGGAGCTGGCACGCCGGAGTCCCAGGCGCGTCGACAAGCTCGTGCTTGCCTCGACGACCTGCGGTCTGGGTGGCATGCCCATCCCGCCGATGGCGATGGCCGCCGTCTTCAACCCGCTGAGTTTCTACTCCCCGGCGTATTTTCGAAAGATCGCCCCGTTCATCTACGGAGAGCGGATCGTCGACGATCCCGCACTTTTCGACGAGCACATCGAGATCCGCCGGGACTGCCCGTCGTCGTTGCGAGGCCATTTCGTCCAGCTCCGCGCGGCATCCGAGTGGACCAGTCGACCGTGGTTGCACCACCTGCAGATGCCCGTGCTTGTGATCGCGGGGAGCGACGATCAGCTCGTGCCGACCGTCAACGGCCGGATCATCGCCAAGGCAGTCCCTCGCGGTCGCCTGGAGATCATCGCCGGGGGCAGCCACCTGTGCGTGCTCCAGGAGACCGCCCGGTCGGCGCAGCTCATCGGGGACTTCCTCGCCAAGGACTAAGCCATAGGCGCATGACGGTTCGATGTTCGCGCCGGCCGCGCTCCACGCGCAGGGTCCGACTCCCCGCCCTGCTGCGGGAGGTTGTGCGTGCCGCACGCTCGGGCGACGGTCTTGCGCCACGCATGACGACCAGACGTCGTGGCAATGGACGAGCCGCACTTGCTCCACGGCCCTCGGGTGTGCGTTCAGCCCTGAGCGTGTCAGTAAACTCACCTGTATGAGAAGACCGTCGGCACAGCTCGGGGAAATCATCCGACGGCAGCGAGAATTCAACCAATTCACCCTGCGGCAGTTCGCCGAGATGGCCGGGATCTCGAATCCGTACCTCTCGCAGATCGAGCGCGGACTGCGTGCCCCATCGGCAACCGTCATCGAGGCCATCGCGCGTTCCCTGAAAATCAACGCCGACATTCTCTACGAGCAGGCCGGCTTTCCTGCCGGCGACGGCGACGACGCGCGGGCAAGAGTCGAAGCCGCCCTCGAGGCCGACCCGGCCCTCGCACCTCGACAGCGACGGGCCCTGATGGAGATCTACGACGCCATGGTGATGGCGGGACCGGTTCCTCGCCCGCGTCGCCGCCGGGAGGCATAAGCGGACCGGACCTTTCCCGGACTCAATGGGCCGGAACAGGTGAACCCGTTCGGGTCCGCCGCTTCGTGTGGGCCCCGAGTGGGGGCGGGGGTCTTGGTGACGAAGCTGGGGTATCCGGCCGCCACCTCGGCTGCCAGTATCTTGCGGTACTCGCCCAGGCGAGCGCCCGGATGGCCTCGGTGATCCATTCCACCTGGACCTCGATCGTAGGCGGCAGGTTGGTGAACGGGCCGTTGGGGCCGAGGATCATGAACATGTTGGGGAACCCGGTCGTAGCGACGCCGAGGTAGCTGGACGGTCCGTCGCTCCAGTGCTGCCTGATGCTTTGCCCGTTGCGGCCACGGATGTCGACCCGCATGTAGTTACCGTCGACCGCGTCGAAGCCGGTGGCGAACACGAGCACGTCGAGTTCGTGCAGGGTGCCGTCCTCGGTGACGAGGCCCTTCTGCGTCATCCGGACGATCGGGTTCTCCTTGACGTTGACCAGGGTGACGTTGGGCCGGTTGAATGTCTCGTAGTAGCCGGTGTCGCACAGCGGCCGACGCGGTAGTGGTCGGTCGGGATGAGCTTGCGGGCGGTCTCGGGATCCGTCACGATCTCGGCGATCTTGCGGCGGATGAATTTCGCCGCCTCCTCGTTCGCCTCCTCATCGGTGGCGATATCGCAGAAGGTCTCGAACATGAACCGGAACCCGCCGCCCTCATCCCAGGAGTCCTGGAAGATGCGTTCGCGTTCCTCGGCGGACACGCTGTTACTGCGGGCTGCGCTGGAAGGAGGTCAGGTGCGCGACGATCGGGGCCGTAGCGGTGATGACCTGGTTGCCGGTGGAGCCGTTGCCGATCACGCCGACCCGCTTGCCGGTGAGGTCCAGTTCCTCGGGCCAGGCACCGGTGTGGACGAGGCGACCCTCGAAGTGTTCCATGCCGTGTAGTTCGGGGGTATTGGTCGCCGACAGCAGGCCGAGGCCGGTGACGAGGAAGCGAGACCGGTAGGTGCTGCCGCGGTCGGTGCGAACGGTCCAGGTGCCGGAAATCTCGTCCCATTCGGCCGCGGTCATGCCGGTCTCGAGATGAATGTGCTCACGCAGCCCGCAGCGGTCCACCACCCCGTCGAGTTAGGCGAGGACCTCGGGCTGGGTGATGAACTTGGGCTCCACTGGGTTTGCGCGTACAGGTCGCGGTCGAACGAGTACTGGTAGACGAAGGCTTCCAAGTCCGACAACGCTCCCGGATACTTGTTCCAGTGCCAGGTGCCACCCACCCCGTCGGCCTTGTCGATCGCGATGGCGTCGAGTCCCTGCTCGTTGCGGAGCTTGTGCAACGTGTAAATTCCGCCGAACCCGGCTCCGACGACAAGGACGTCGAGTTCGAGGATCTGGTCGTGCGTCAATCCATCCATGGCTATGCACTGCTTCGATTCAGCAATCGTATGTGACCTGTCTCACTCCTCGAGGAAATTGTGCGATGCTCGGCCGCCGCACGAACGTTCCAATCCGGAACACTCTCCGAAGAAGGCCGGCGACCAGCAGTGGTACCAAACCGCGCGAAGCTCCGTTACCGCATGGCGCGGCGTTCCAGCGCTGTCCCCCAACGCAGTTCGCCACCGAGCTCGGGAGAGACTTCCGGCGATCTAACCGACGGTGGAGGTTCGTGCGGTCGGGCGCACAGGTCGTCACGCGCGGGCCGCGGGGCCGACGTCGGCGGCTCGGGCGTGGGCGGCGATCTCGCCGATCAGCTGCGACCACAGTTGCCGGGGCAGGTTGTGGCCCATGCCCGCAACCACGACCAGAAGGGCGCCCGGGACCGCGTCGGCCGTCGCCAGACCGCCGTCCACCTGGACGAGTGGATCGTCTTCGCCGTGGATCACCAGTGTCGGGACCATCAGCTCGCGTAGCCCCGGAGTGCGGTCCGGTGAGACCGCTATCGCCGCGTACTGCCGTGCCACGCCGGCGGGGTCGTGGCCGCGGGCGAAGGCGCGTCGGGCGATGTCGGCGACACGATGCTCGTCGAGTGGGTACCCGGGTGAGCCGATTACCCGGTACACCTTCAGGGCACGTTCGGCGGCCGTGTCCGGATCGGTCGGTGGCGGCAGGAACAACGCCGCCTGCGCCTCCGGCCGCGCCTGTCCCACCTGCCGCGAGGGAGTGGACATGATCGAAGTCAGACTCCGGATCCGGCGCGGGTGGCGGATCGCGAGCTGCTGGGCGATCATGCCGCCCATCGACGCGCCGACGATGTGCGCGGACTCGAGACCCAGCGCGTCGAGCAGACCGGCGGTGTCGTCGGCCATGTCCACCAGCGTGTACGGCGGCGCCGGTGCGTCCTGCCCGCGAAGCAACGCCATCACGTTCGGGACCCCGCCCTCGTGGAGGTGGGTGGACAACCCGATGTCGCGGTTGTCGAATCGGATCACCTGGAAGCCGTGGTCGGCGAGCTGGTCGCAGAACTGTTCGTCCCAGCCGAGCATCTGGGTGGCGAGCCCCGAGATCACAAGCAGGGGTGGGTTGTCGGCGTCTCCGAAGGTCTCGTACGCCAATTCGAGCTCGCCGACGGCTACCCGCTCGATCCGATCAACCATCGGTGTTCCTCCCGCGGTTCTCGGTCATACCGACGGCTGTTCGAGGAGGTGGGCCGGGACGCCGATTTCGCGTTTGAGGATCTTGCCGGTGGGGCCCTTGGGCAGCTTGTCGGCAAGCCAGACGTGCCGTGGGTATTTGTACGCGGCGACCCGGGTCTTGATGTAGTTGCGGAGCTCGTCGGGAGTTGCCTCGGCGCCTGGTCGCAGCGTGATCGCGGCGGCGACCTCTTCGCCGTGGGTGGGATGGGGCACCCCGATCACTGCGACCTCGCGCACCGCGGGGTGCTCGTAGAGCACTTCCTCGATTTCGCGTGGGTAGACGTTGTACCCACCCCGGATGATGATGTCCTTCTTGCGGTCGACGATGAAGTAGAAGCCGTCGTCGTCGCGGGTGGCCATGTCTCCCGTATGGAACCAGCCGTCGACGATCGCGGCGGCGGTGGCCTCGGGCCGGTTCCAGTAGCCCTTCATCACGTTGTGTCCACGGATGGCGATCTCACCGACCGCACCGGGCGGGGTTTCGGTGCCGTCCCGGTTGACCAGCTTCAATTCGACACCGTCGATCGGCAGTCCGATCGACCCCGGCTTGGAATGCCCGATCCGGTTGAACGTGGCGGTCGGTGATGTCTCGGACAGGCCGTACCCTTCGAGAATCGGTGCGCCGAAGTCCCTTTGAAAGCCGTTCAGTACTTCGATCGGCAACGCTGCACCACCCGAGACACACATCCGCAGACTGGATGTGTCCGCCTCACGCAGATCGGTGTGAAGCAGGCCCACGTACATCGTGGGGACACCGGCGAAGACGGTCACCCGGTGACGTTCGATGAGCTGCACTACCGCTTCGGCCTCGAATCGCGGAACCAGCGACACACTCGCGCCGGCCGCGATGGAGGCGTTCAGCACGTTGCTCTGCCCGAATGCGTGAAAGAACGGAAGGCAACCCAACACCACGTCCTCCTGCCAGACGCCGAACAGGCCCGTGAAGGTGGTGGTGTTGCGGTACAGATTCGCGTGGGTGAGCTCCGCGCCTTTCGGAGTGCCGGTCGTACCCGAGGTGTAGAGGATGACCGCGGTGTCGGCGTCGTCCCGGGCAGTGACCGCCGGCGAGGACGGCCAGTCGGCGGTGGCGGCGAGGGTATCGCCGTCGATGACCACCAGGTCGGTGCCGGTCGCTGCGGCCGCGGACTCTGCCTCGGCAGCGACGGTGCGCCACACCAGCGCCAGCTCGGCGCCGGAATCGCGGAGGTGGTGCTCGATCTCGCGGGATTTGAGGAGCGGATTCATCGGCACGACCGTCGCGCCGACCCGCAACAGGCCGTAGTAGAGAACCGGAAACGCCACGACGTTCGGCAGGGAGATCCCGACCCGGTCTCCGGGGTCGATGCCGCGGGCCCGTAACCAGCCTGCCGCGCGTGCGGTCAGTTCATCGAGTTCGGCGTAGGTGACGACGATGTCGTCGAGGCGGATCGCCGGCCGGTCGGGATGGCGGCGCGCGGACTCGGTCAGGATGTGGGCGAGGTTGGTCATGATCGACTTTCGGGTGCTGGGTAGGCCATGCGTAGTAGTGACGGGGGCTGGAAGGGCGTCCATCGGTCGGCGGGTTGGGCGAGACGGTCCGCGACCGCCCACAGCGCCGCTGGGTGACTGGCGATGCCGAGATGGCTGGAGAGAACGGCGATGTTCTCGGTGCGAGGTGCGGGCTCGTCCAGACAGGTCCGCCAGGCGACGATCCCGTCGAGTGGGGTGTAGATCGACGTTGCGGGGACCGGAAGCGGCCCTGCGTCGCGTTCGAGCGGCAGATCCAGGGGCTCGATGTGCAGATGGGAGTGGCGATGGAACAGGTGGTTGGCGTGGCTTTGGTCGTGTCGGGCCAGCCGGATCGGGCTGCCCAGGGTGATGACCTGTCGAACGGCCTGCGGGGTGCGGCGGGCAAGTTGGCGCGCGTAGATGCCGCCGAGGCTCCAGCCGATGAGCGTGACCGGCTGCTGGTAGCGGTTGTTCAAGTAGTCGAGCCGTGCCCGCATGCCGTGCACCGCTTTGCTCGTGGGACCGATGTTGCGGCCGAGCCGCCACCCGTGCGTTCGGTATCCGAGTGCCCGGAGGACGGTATGCAGTGCGGCAGTGGAGGTATCGCTGCCGTTCAACCTGGGGAGCACGAGGACAGGGTGGTGGTCGCCGCGCGGAAACGCGGCCAGTAGCGGTGCCGTGTAGGCCAGGAGCGCACAGTCGATGGCCGCGCGCGCGGGGTCGGTGAAATAGAGCAGGTCGGCCGGGGCGGCGGTGCCTCGCTGCGGCGTGCCGGTCACTGCGCGCTTTCTTCCAGGCCGAGTTCCGCGCTGACGCCGATGGTGTCCATGGACGCCCAGGTGGCGTCGACGAAGTGGGCGAGCATGATCAGGTCGCGCCGGTTGCCCTGGCGGTCGCGGATGTGGTCGCGCAGCAGCGCCTCACCCTCGAAGCCCAGCGAACCGAACATCGCCAGCGCATGTTCCTGGTCGGCGGCGAGCTCGACGACGACCTTGCGCCGACCTGCACGGACCGCGTCGGTGAGTGCGTGGCGGGCCAACGTGCCGCCGATGCCAGCTCGTCGGTGGGCCGAGTCGACAACGAGTCGCAGTTCGCCGACGTGGTCGGACCAACTGGGCAGCGGGCGCACCGCGGCGAATCCGACGACCGCGGCGTCGTCGAGCGCGACCCAGTGCGCCGGGCGGTCGGCCCAGCCGCGTACCGTGTCCGGCTCGGTGACGTCCTCTCTCATGAGCGTGAGGTCTTCGGCAGGGAGTCGGCCGAAGAATTCGATCAGGGCGTCGGTGTGTTCCCGGCCCAACGCGACGATATTCATTCCTGTGTCTCACTTCGCTGGATGAGGAAATCGATGATCGTGGGGATGGTGGTCTTGGCGGCGGTTCGACCGACGAGCAACCCGACGTGCCCGCCATCGAGGCGCACCTCGTGCTTGTCGGCCGAGCCGATCAGGTCGATCAGCGGAGCTGCGGAGGCCTCCGGCACGATGTGGTCACGGTTGCCCAGCACAGTCAGAAACGGCACCGTGATGTCGGCGAGATGAACGCGGTCGCCCCCGACGACCAGGGTGTCATTGACGATGGCGTTTTCCCGCGTCATCTCCGCGAGCTGCCGGGCGACACCGCCCGGCAACGGAATGTGGTCGGTTGCCCAACCGATCATCGCCTGGTGCGCTGCGACGTAATCATCGCTCCACAGCCGTTCCCACAGGTCGACGTACTGAGTAACCTGCGCGGTCGGTTTCAGGACTTGGAAGCCCTGGTAGATGACCTGCGGCGGCACATTACCGTCGGCGTCGAGCACCTTCTCGACATCCAGTCCACCGCCACCGACCACGCTGGTCAGCGGACCCAGTTGCTGCAGGTCGACCGGAGTGGTCATCACGGTCAGGCTGCGCAACGGCGCATCGAGATGGTGGGCGGCGTAGAGCAGTGCCAGGACGCTACCGAAGCAGTAGCAGAGCATATTGATCTGCTCGGTGCCGGCAATATGCCGCACCCGTTCGACCGCGGCGGGCAGATAGTCGTCGACGTAGTCCTCCAACCGGTTTGCGGCGTCGCGTTCGTCGGGAACACCCCAATCCAGTAGGTAGACATCGAATCCGGCCGCGAGCAGCCGTTCGACGAAGCTGTTACCCGACTGCAGATCCAGAATGTAGCTGCGGGAGAACAGGCTGAACACGATCAACAGCGGCGGCGACACACGCACGTTGTCGTTGCGGTAGCGCCACAACTCGGACCGGCCGTGTCGCCACACCACATCCTTCGGGGTCTGGCCGACCTCCGGCCGCGACAGGCCCGCCGCCATGCGAATACCGTTGCGCGCCCGGAGCGCATTGCGTTCCACCTCCCGGCGCACCCGGTCGACGATGCTCGTCGACGTCGGTTCCGTCGTCACCGCCGATCACTCTCCATGGGAAGGTCCCGGCGCTGTTCGAGTTGCAGCGACAGTCGCCGCACATCCCGGTCCAGCGCCCCGATCTGTGTCCGAAGCCGATGAACATCGGTACCCGCCGGCAAATTGACCAGGTGCCACACGCGCGAGGCGACACCGTTCACGCCACCGCCCACCGCACGCCGGAGACCGAAAATCGCGGCGGACACTGTGGCGAACTGGCCGCTGTGCACCAGCGCCTCCGCCCGCGGCGCCACCACACGCTCCGCGGCGTCATATGGCTTGCGCCATACCGGCTTGCCTGTCATCGGTTCAGCCCGCTGTACATCAGGCCCTCATTCGGGCTCACGGCCGCGGCCGCGGTGCCGCCTCCGATGAGATGGTCCAGCTGGACATCCGCGATCTCCGGGTACTGCGCGATCTGATCGCCGGTGACCGGGTCGATTGTGGTGTGCACACCCATGGTGGTTCTCCTGTGTGGCGGTGAAAGGGACTCAGGCCGCGATCTCGTCGGCCGATGTCAGCTCGAAGCCGCGGTAGCCATTGGCGGTGACGTCGGTCAGGACGCCGCGGTAGTTGCCGAGGCCGCCCAGGTAGAACAGGACGCTGGGCTCCTTGCCCGGGACGTTCGCGCCGAAGATCCACGAATTACCCTTGGTGAACAGCGTGGCGTTCGCGATCTCGGTGCAGGTCTCGGTCCATGCGGTCTCGGCCTCCGGCGTGGGCTCGATCGCTCGCAGCCCGGTGCGTTCGGCGTAGTCGATGGTGTCGCTGATCCACTCGACCTGCGTCTCGATGCTCGGCGGCAGGTTCGTGAACGGGCCGTTGGGACCGAGGACCATGAACCAGTTGGGGAAGTTCGCGGTGGAGACGCCCAGGTAGCTGGTGGGCTGCCCGTTCCAGTGGTCGTTGATGTGCAGGCCGTCGCGGCCGCGGATCTCCATCTTCCGGTAGTTGCCGTCCACCGCGTCGAAGCCGGTGGCGAAGACGAGTACGTCCAGCTCGTGCACGACCCCGTCCTCGGTCACCACACCGTTGGCGGTGACCTCGCGGATCGGGTTCTCCTTGATGGCGACGGCCTCCACGTTCGGCCGGTTGAAGACCTGGTGGTAGCCGTCGTCGCACAGCGGGCGCTTGGCGAACAGGCCGGTCGGGGTCAGCTTGCGGGCCGTTTCCGGGTCCTCGATGATCTCGGCGATCTTGGAGCGGATGAACGACGCGGCGGTCTCGTTGGCCGCCTCGTCCGTGGCAATGTCACAGAAGGTGGCGAACATGAAGCGGAAACCGCCGCCGTGCTGCCAGGCCTCCTCGTAGACGCGGTTGCGCTCCTCCTCGGAGACGCTCATCGCCGGCACGGTGGACTCCTCGAAGCCGAAGGCCACCGCGGATTTCTTGGCCTGGTCCCAGATGCGGTCGTAGTCGGCCTTGATCGCGTCGATCTGCTCCGTGGTGACGGGACGGTTGCCGACCGGGACGGAGTACTGCGGGGTCCGGACGAACACGGTGAGGTGCTCGACCTCCGGTGCCAGGGCCGTGATGACCTGCTGGCCGGTGGAACCGGTGCCGATCACCCCGACGCGGCGGCCGGCGAGGCTCTTGCCCTCGGGCCAGGCGGCGGTGTGGATGGTCTCGCCGTCGAACGTGTCCAGGCCGGGCAGGTTGGGGAAGTTGATGGCGGAGAGCAATCCGACGGCGTTGACGACGTAGGTGGCCCGGTACACGTCGCCGGCGTCGGTGGTGACCTCCCACAGACCCTCGTCGTCCAGGTAGACCGCGGATTTGACCTCGGTTCCGAAGCGGAAGTGGCGGCGCAGGTCGAAACGGTCGACGACACCCTCGAGGTACTCGAGGATCTCGGGCTGGGTGATGTACGTGCTCTTCCAGGTGCCGTCCTGCAGCAAATCCTCGTCGAAGGAGAAGCGGTAGACGTGACTCTCCGTGTCGGAGAGGGCACCCGGGTAACGGTTCCAGTACCAGGTGCCGCCGGGGCCCGCAGCCTTGTCGAAACCGACCGTGGTGAGGCCGAGTTCGTGGTGCAGCTTGTGGACGGCGTAGATGCCGCCGAATCCGGCGCCGATGACGACGGCGTCGACGGTGTGGGGTGTGGCCTGGGAAGTCATGGCGAACTCCTGTGTCGTTATAGATGCAGGGGAAGAAACGGAGAAGAAAGAGAAGGACGGCGGGGCCGCACTACGCGCACGCTGGACCGCCACCGGGGTCTATTTGTCGATTCGGAACAGGTGGTTCGATGCCTCGTCCGGGTCCTGTGTCCTATCTTCCGCGGCCGCCTCGATGTGATAGCCGCCACGGTGTCTAAATCAAAGATAGAAGAAGGTTCCAACACCCCTGCGTTCCAATGTGAAACACCTTGCGCCCAACCCTTGGACATGATGAGGGCGCGAGACGATCGAGGGCACCCTGCGGAAAGGCGGCGGAGACAAGGTCCGCGCCGCTGAAATTTCGGGCCGAATGAACAGACCCCCGACGGTGGACCGTCAGGGGTCTGTTCATTGGAGGCGTTCTCAGTGGGCTAACTCATCGTTGCGTCTGCGGGGCGTTGGGCAGGGCCAGAGTGTTCAGCCGAACGCAGTTGACCGATCAGATCTGCGGACCTCGGACCGCCGAGCAATTCCGCCGGGGTCTTCGACGTCTCGCGCATTCCGATAACAGCGATCGCACCGATTCCGGTGGCAATCGCACCGAAGAATGCAACCGGAAGCCAGCCCGACGGGCCCGTACTGAGGAGGATGGCGGCGATCAGCGGAGCGAATCCTGCAAGGAGGTTACCGATCTGGTTGCTGACTGCCATTCCCGTGAATCGGACGGGTGCGGGGAATTGCTCGGCGAAGAACGATGTCCACACGCCGTTGTAGCAACTGAAGAACACTGACATGTTGACGAACGCGAAGATCGCGATCATCAGGATATTCGTTGTCGAGATCGCCCACAGGTACGCGAAGATACTGAGCGCGCCGCCGACGGCGCCGATCAGCATCGTTCGCTTCCGGCCGATGACGTCCGAGATATAGCCGGCTGCAGGGATGGTGATAATCGACAACGCTATTGCCCCGGAGATGATGGCGAGCATCGCGCCCCGATCCACTCCGACCGAGGTGGCGTACGACAGGCTGAACACGGCGAACAAGGTTTGCATCGACGCCATCAGCGATGCTCCGGCGACACGGATCACGTCGGGCCAGTGATACTTGATCACGTCGTTCAGCGGTCGCTTCCGGACTTCGCTTCCTTCTTTCGCTTCGGTGAACGCCGGAGTTTCGTCCAGATGGCTCCGCACGTAGTAGGTGATGACGACGACAACGGCGCTGAGCCAGAAGGGAATTCTCCAGCCCCAGGTGTACAGCAGGTCGTGGGGCAACATCGCGACCGGGAGAAACACGACGGTGGCCAATGAGCAGCCGACCGCGTAGCCGACCATCACGAAACTGGTGAAGAATCCCCGGCGCCCGACCGGGGAATGCTCCACGGTCAACGTCGACGCTCCCGCCGATTCGGCCCCCGCGGAGAACCCTTGAACGACGCGGAGAGCGACCAGCAGTACCGGGGCCAACAGACCCACCTGTGCGTATGTGGGAAGGCACCCGATAGCAAAGGATGCGACGCCCATCATCACGACTGTGGCCAGCATGACGCGTTTGCGGCCGAGTCGGTCGCCGAAATGTCCCATCACCACCGCGCCGACAGGTCGTGCCACGTACCCCACCGCGAAGGTGGCGAATGACGCGATGAGCGCAACGGCAGGGTTGCCGGAGGGGAAGAACAGCACGTTGAAGACGAGAGCGGCTGCCGCGCCGTACACGAAGAAGTCGTAGTACTCCAATGCGCTGCCGAGAAGTGCGGCTGTCGCCGCACGACGGGGAGTCATCGCGGGTGGCGACGAAGTCGTACTTGTCATGTGTTTCTCCTGGAGCAGGCTCAGTGGTAGCAGGGCGGGGGCAAAGGATGTTGTGACCCTCTGCATCGGCGGGGCGACATTGTGATGGCCGCCACGGCGTGTGGATCAAACATAGAAGCGTGTTCCAACCCACCTGTGTTCCGATGTGAAACACCTCTTGCCCACCAGATCAATCCCTCGAAGCCCACCGATCGGCGTTGAACCTTGCCGGGCTGCGGCGACTCAGACCTGCCCCGCGTCCGCCGTAGCGGCCTGCACCAGTGGTCGACGGTCACGTCGCTCTGCGCGAATCGGGTGCCTGCACGCTGGTGTTCCCGGGCGACGTCGTCGATGGAAGACGTTGGGCCGGAGATATTCCCGGGACTGCCACGGCGCGGACGCCGAGAATCGATGACCGGACCGCGACTTCCCCGACATCGAGCCGCTCGAAGCAGTCTCGGCACGGGGCCGTCGCTCCCGCTATCAGCACCCCGGCAGGCAGCCCGCCGACGAGGAGCCCGGCAACGAGCAGTGCCGCCCTGCCAACCGCCGCAAGCACACCAGGTCCATGCCATTGGATAATGAGCTAAGCAATGGTATGTGCGCTGGGCGGCATCGGTTGGTAGCGGACAGCTATGGCCTCCTTTCGCCTACGAGCAGCACCCCTTGGTAGCACGGGCCCGCGACTCGGGTTCTCGGCGCGAGCGGCGTCTCACTGCCGGCCCCTACCGTGCGGCGGTGCCGGCGTTCATTGCGGACCGAACCATCTCACTGAGCAGCGACCTGCAGGCACTGACGGAGGAAGCGGCGACCGAACTCACCCGTTTCGACGTCAAGGTCGGCCACATCACCGCCCCGTTCGCCTCCATTCTGCTGCTCACCGAGAGTGCGTCGAGCTCGGAGATCGAGAACCTCACCAGCGGGGCGCGGCAAATCGCTCTGGCCGAACTCGGCGAGCACACCTCCCGCAACGCCCGCCTGATCGTCGGAAACGTCCGGCCCTGCAGTCCGCGTTGGAGTTGTCCGACGCCATCGACGCCATCGACGCCGAGTCGATCCTGCGGATGCATCGGGCGCTTCGTGGGCATGACGATCAGGATATTGCCGGTCGATGGGGCAGCAGCAGGTCTGGCTCGGCGGAGGAATCCTCGGGCCACACACCGCGTAATTCATACCGCCACATCATGATCGGGCTCCCGACCTGATCGACGACCTGATCGTCTTCGCCAATCGGATCGACCTGCCGGTGGTCGCGCAGATAGCGATCGCGCAACCGGTGGTGGAGGGCAAGCTCGTCGTGTCCGCTCTCGGGGTGACCGGCGCGACCGCGCAAACCGCGATCGACCGCCTGGTCGACGTCGGAATCCTCACCCAGATCACCGACGGACGACGAAACCGGATCTGGCAAGCGAAGGACGTGGTCCGCGTGCTGGACCAGTTCACCGCCCGCGCCAAACGCCGCCGACAGTGAATGCGGTGTGGCCTGGACCGCCGAGCAACTTGCACGCTGAAGGCC
>RRBB01000023.1:0-85631 GCA_006543605.1 Rhodococcus sp. WS4 | reverse complement strand
TGGACACGGCCGGCCGATCTGGAACGGTTGTGGGCGGACTTGGACCTGCCCGATCCGGCTGAGCTGACCGTGGTGGTCGAGCCGACCCGGAACGCGTGGATCGTGCTGGCGGAGTGGTTCCGTCGCCGTGGTTCCGTCGCCACGGTGCACGCGTGGTGATGGTCCCGACCACCCAGTCGGCCGACCTGCGTAAGTACTACTCCAAGCACACCAAGAACGACCGGATCGACTCCGAATTGCTCGCCCGACTGCCCCTGCTGCACCCCGAAGGCCTGTGGGAGTACTCCGGGCAGGGGCCCGCCGACTCGCTGCGACGACTGGTCAAGCAGCGCTCCACGATGGTCAAGCGCCGGGTCGCGGTCTATGCCCGACTCGATGCGTTGGTCGAGTTGCTCGGGCCGGCCTGGTACGCGGTACTCGGGTCCAACTACGGCATCGCGGCGCTCGAGTTCCTGGCCCGCTATGCCGATCCGCATGCCGTGATCCGGTTAGGCCGAGTGCGGCTGACCAGGTTCCTGATCGCCCGGTCCCGCGGTGCGTGGCGCGACGATCACGCCGCCGGGCTCATCACCGCGACCCGAGACCCTCGCCCTGTGGGGCACCGGCGACGGGTCTGACGGGATGGACTTCGCCGAGCTCGCCGAGGACATCGCCCACGAAGCCGAACAGGCACTGTTCCCGACCCGTCAGATCAAGCAGATCGACGAGCGCGTCGCGAACCTCTACGCCGACGCCGACCCGGCCGGCATCGTTGCCTCCGCTCCCGGCGTAGGGGCGGTGATCAGCGCGGTCATCAATGGACGGCTCGGCGACCCGCACCGGTTCACGTCCCTGGCCGCGATCCGCGCCTACACCGGTCTGGTCCCCAAGGTCAGCCAGTCCGGGGTGCGCAAGGTCGAGTCCTCGATCACCAAGGCCGTGGATCCGCTGTTGCGTGAGATGCTGTGCACCGCCGCCGACCAGGCCCGCAGGGTCGACCCCCAGTTCGCGGCCCGTCGAGAAGTGGTACCGGGACGCCAAGCTGTACACCATCTTCGAGGGCACCAGCGAGATTCAGCGGATGGTGATCGGGCGCGCTCTCGGTGCCGCGGACGGGGCTCCGCCCCTCCACTTCGATCAACCGACCGAAGGGTCAGCCTTCAACCGGCGATTCGGCCGGGGCACCTCCGTGCGCACGAAAGCCGGCGAGTTCGCGATGTCGATGAAGGACCGGATGCCCGAGTCCGCGCAGCGGCTGGCGATGAAAATCCTTGCCCCACCCAAGAAGTGAGACCCGGCGCGATCAGGTCCAGAGAGCGGCCACCAGCACGGTAACGACGCCCAGTCCACCCACCACATGGACGAGGTTGGGGTTCCCCTGCCCCCTCTTCTGCTTGCCGCGGACGATCTCGGCGAGCGCGACCACCACGAGCGAGAGCACGAGCTTCACGCCGATCTTCACGTGGTTGTAGTCCTTGTCGAGTGCGGCCTCGCCGAGCCCGACCAGGATCAGTCCGGTCACGAATTGGAGCCGCGCTCCCCACACGATCACCTCGGAGATCCGCGGCGCCCCGAGCACGGCGAAGTAGCCGCCGACGAGGGCGGCCATACCGAGCAGATGGCAGACGAAGAGGAGGTTGTAGACGACGGTCATCTTCGCAGCCTAGCCACCTCTTCGGTCAGCCGGAAACGATGCCCGCGCGGGTCGCCGCCGCCCGGTACGAGGTGGCCAGGGTGGCGACGGTTTCGTGGGCGTTGAGCCCGCTGGGATTGGGCACCAGCCACAGCTCCGCGCCCTCGAGGTCGCCCGGTTGCCTCCCCTTCTTCGCGGCACGCTCCCCGAAAGCCGTGCGATAGGCCGTGATCCCGGCGACGGCGACCGCCTGCGGAGCGGTGTCGCGGACCACGGCGCGCAGGCGCTCGGCGCCGACGGCCAGTTCCTCGCCGGTCAATTCGTCGGCCTTCGCCGTGGCGCGCGGGGCCAGGTTGGTGATGCCGACCCCCCGCGTGATCAGGTGATCACGATCGTCGTCCGACATGCCGGCCGTCGGATCGATCGGACGCTCGATGATTCCGGCGGCCAGCAGAGCCGGATAGAAACGGTTGCCCGGCCGCGCGAAATGCGCACCGGTCGCGGCCGTCCACAGTCCCGGGTTGATCCCGACGAACAGCAGGCGGCATCCCGGTCCGATGAGATCCGGGACCTCGGCGTCCCGGAACGACTCCAGTTCCGCCCGCGTGAAACTCACAATCGGCCGGCCTGAATTAGCCCGGCAACGGTGTCGGCCAGCGTCTCCGCGGAATCGCGGTACTTCACACCCAGTTCGCTCTCGCTCGGCCCGTCGTCCGTGTCCGGCATCCGCGTGTAGTACTCCATCGCCGCCTCCGAGATGGGCGTGTCGAACGGGACGAACCGGTCGACCACGTCCACCAGCCTGCCCACCAGACGCAACGCGCTGTCCGGGACCGGTAGCACACTCATCCGTTTGCCGGTGATCACGCCCAGCATGTCGGCGACCCCGGCGATCGGAACCCGCGGACCGCCGAGCATGTACCGCCGGCCGTGGCGCCCCGGCTCCAGCAGGGCGGCGTGCGCGCTTGCCACGTCCCGGACGTCGACCATCGTCCACGCGGCGCTCCGGCCGGGGAGAAAGCGCAGATGCACAGCGGCCTCGACACCCTGGGCGGCCTCCCCGAACTGGTTTCCCGCGGGTGGGCCGACGACCATGCCCGGGTAGGTGATGGCGATCGGCGCGCCGCCGGCCTGCAGGTCGCGCGCGTACTGCTCCACCCGCGCCTTGCTCCGTCCGTAGGCGTCGGGAGGTCCGCACACACCGGCAGTTCCGGAGTGAGCACCCCGACCCCCGGCTGGAACAGTACGGCGATGCTCGAGATGTACACGATCGGGTCGAGGCCCATCTCGACTGCGGTACCCAGGACGTTCTGCGCGCCGGCGAGGTTGGTCTGCAGCATCTCGTCGGCCTGTCGCGGGTCGACCGCGACCACGGCTGCCGCGTGGATGACGGCGTCGCAGCCGTCCAGCGCACGCCGCACCGATTCGGCGTCGGTGATGTCACCGACGACGTGATCGGACGTGTCGAGTCCGAGGGCCGCCGCACTGGTCACGAGGCGAGCCGGATCCCGCACGAGGAACCGCACCCGGTGGCCGGCGTCCACCGCCGCCTTCGCGCTCCATGCCCCGATGAAACCCGTTCCCCCCGTGACCAGTACCAGCAAGGGTTCTACACCGTCCTGGCGAGGCGGTTGGCGAGCATCGTGGTGAACCGGGCGGGATCGTCGAGTTCGCCGCCCTCGGCCAGCAACGCCATGCCGTAGAGAAGTTCCGCGGTCTCCCCCAGCGCCGGATCCTCGTCGCGTTCGCCGTGAGCTTCCCGCAGCCCGGAGACGAGCGGGTGGGTCGGGTTCAGCTCGAGAGTCCGCTTCGTGGTGGGGACGGGCTGCCCCGACGCGCGGTACATCCGCTCGAGCGCCGGCGACATGCTGAAGGCGTCGCCGACGATGCAGGCTGGTGACGTGGTCAGCCGGGTGGAGAGCCGAACCTCCTTGACCTGCTCGCTCAACGCGTCGGCCATCCAGGAGAGCAGGCCTGCGAAGTCCTTCTCCTGCTCCTCCCGCTCCGACTCGTGCGCCTTCTTGTCTTCCTCGGTGTCGAGGTCGACCTCGCCCTTGGCGATCGACTGGAACGACTTCCCGTCGAACTCCGGAACGGCACCGACCCACATCTCGTCGACCGGGTCCGTCAGCAGCAGCACCTCGAAGCCCTTCGCGCGGAACGCCTCCATGTGCGGCGAGCTCTCCAGCAACTGCCGGGAGTCGCCGGTGGCGTAGAAGATCTGCTCCTGACCGTCCTTCATCCGTGCCACGTACTCTTCGAGCGAGGTCGGTTCCTCCTCGCTGTGCGTCGACGCGAACGACGAGATACCCAGCAGCGCATCCCGATTGTCGGTGTCCGACATCAGGCCTTCCTTGACCGCGCGGCCGAACTCCGCCCAGAACGTGCGGTAGTCGTCGGGCCGCTCCGCCTTCAGGTCCTTGATCGTGGTGAGGACCTTCTTGGTGAGCCTGCGCCGGATGGCGCGGATCTGCCGGTCCTGCTGGAGGATCTCCCGCGACACGTTGAGGGAGAGGTCCTGTGCGTCCACCACGCCCTTGACGAAGCGGAGGTATTCCGGCATCAGTTGGTCGCAGTCGTCCATGATGAAGACGCGCTTGACGTAGAGCTGCACACCCGTCTTGCCGTCCCGCATGAACAGGTCGAACGGCGCATGCGAGGGGATGAACAGCAGGGCCTGGAACTCGAACGTGCCCTCCGCCTTCATCGGGATGACCTCGAGCGGTTCGTCCCAGGCGTGGGCGATGTGCTTGTAGAACTCCTTGTACTCGTCCTCGGAAACGTCGTCCTTCGATCGCGCCCACAGCGCCTTCATCGAGTTGATCGTCTCGGACGTCGTCGTGACCTCGTCCTCGCCCTCGCCCTCAGCGGGGACTCTGCGTTCGACGTCCATCCTGATCGGCCACGCGATGAAGTCGGAATAGCGCTTGACGAGTTCCCTGATCTTCCGTTCCGACGTGTAGTCGTGGAGGTGATCTTCGGCGTCCTCGGGCTTGAGGTGCAGCGTGACGGAACTGCCCTGCGGCGCGTCCTCGACCGCTTCGATCGTGTACGTCGCCTCGCCGCTCGACTCCCAGCGCGTGGCCCCGCTCTCGCCGGCCTTCCGCGTCAGCAGGGTCACCTTGTCGGCGACCATGAACGTCGAGTAGAAGCCGATTCCGAACTGTCCGATCAGTTCCTCGGACGCGGCGGCGTCCTTCGCTTCGCGCAGTTTGCGGCGCAGATCCGCGGTGCCGGACTTTGCCAGCGTGCCGATCAGGTCCACGACCTCCTCGTGCGACATGCCGATGCCGTTGTCACGGATGGTGAGTGTGCGGTTGTCCGCGTCGACCTCGATCTCGATGTGCAGATCCGACGTGTCGACGTCGAGGTCCTTGTTGCGGAACGCTTCGAGCCGCAACTTGTCCAGCGCGTCCGAGGCGTTGGAGATGAGCTCCCGCAGGAACGAGTCCTTGTTGGAGTACACCGAGTGGATCATGAGGTCCAGGAGCTGGCGGGTCTCCGCCTGGAACTCCAGTTGTTCGATATTCGTGCTCATTTCGATTCCCTTCGACAGCAGAACCCTCGACACCAGATTCGTCGTCGGAATGATAGCCCGCGGCCACAGACCGGATTCATTGCGGCGCCAGGTCCGGATCCCGGTGCGCGAGGCCGGCGAGGACGGTCGCGATCATCTCCCGGACCGCGGTCTCGAAGTTCAGTTTCATCGCGGCCAGTTCCGGGTCGGCGGCGTAGGCCGCCGCCATTCCGGGCGAGGGTTGCGACACCGCCCACACCCCGCCGACGAGGACGTTCACCGTGCCGACGAACAACGGCGCGCCCGATGCGGACAGTCCGCCGACGACGGGTCCGACGAGTTCCGCCAACCGCACACTGTTCGCGATTGCCGTGTGTTTGTATTCCGCCGCGACGTCGGCGGAGACGTTGTGTTCGAGCACCCCGGCGGCGGACCCGCAGAGATCGCAGAACGCGGGACGCGCGGCGACGGTCTTCGCGATCGCGGCGGCAACGAATTCCGGGCCCGCCGCGGTGTCGGCCGGTGGGTTCCCGAGCGCCTCCTCGAGCTCGCCCAGCCATTCCCGGGTCTCACGGTCGAGCAGTTCCAAGAGCACGGCCTCACGCGATTCGAAGTAGCGCAGCACGTTGGACTTCGCCAGCCCGACCCGGCGGGACAGCTCGTTGAGGCTGAGCGAGGCGACGCGCATCTCGTCGAGCATGGCCCGTGCGACGTCGAGGATGGCTTCCCGTCGCTGCGCGCGTTGTTCGTCGCTGTGCGCGCGTCGAAACGCCTTCGGTGCCTCTGACATGCGAATTCTCTCCAAACCGTGCAATAGACCATCGGTCTGTTAGTCCCGGAAATGGAACAGACCGCCGGTCTATTACTGCTCCCAGGACCCACGATGTACAAAGTTCCCGCCCAGTCCGGCCGCCGTGTCGTCGTCACCGGCGCCCACAGCGGAACCGGCAAGGAATCGAAGAAACGCCTCGCCGCGTCAGGCGCACACGTCGTGATGGCCGTCCGCACCCCGGAGAAGGGCGAGGCGGCGCGCACCGAGATTCTGCGGGAGGTGCCGGGCGCCGAACTCGAGGTCCGGCGCATCGACCTCGCCGACCTGTCCTCGATCCACTCGTTCGTCCACGGCCTCATTACGAATGGGCGGCCGATCGACACCCTGATCAACAACGCCGGCGTAATGGCACCCCCGAAGCGCTTCGAGACGGCCGACGGATTCGAATTGCAATTCTGAAGCAACTTCCTCGGACCGTACGCACTGACCAACCTCCTTCTGCCGACGCTGCTGAACGCCGACGCTCCCCACGTCGCCACCATGTCGAGCGGCACCGCCAACTTCGGGCGCATCAACTTCACGAACCTGCAGTCGACCGGGAACTACAGCCCCTTCCGGGCCTACGCGCAGTCGAAACTCGCGGACATGCTGATGACGCAGCACCTCGCCGCGGTCGCCGCCGAGCAGGGGTGGGATCTGCTCAGCACCTACGCGCACCCCGGCTACACCCGCACCAACCTGCAGACGTCCGGCGCCAACCTCGGTCGCGAGAAGCCACGCCGCCGTCTTCTCGGCGATCGCACCCTGCTCCCCTCCCAGGACGTCACGCAGGGCGCGGAGCCTCTGCTGTTCGCGGCTGCGAGCCCCGACGCCGTGCAGGGCGGGTACTACGGACCGGGCGGAAAGCTCGGACTCGTCGGACCCACGAAGAAGGTCGAACCGCCCCGCACGTCTCGCGGGGTCGATCTGGCGGCATCACTGTGGACCGTCGCGGAGACACTCACCGGAACCACGCTTGCCGCGACGACTCCCCGGCCGGTGGGCGGCGTCCCGTGACCCCCGCCGTCAGCCGGCGGCGTCTTCCTTCAGCGTGTGCGCCACCAGCGCGTTGGCATGACCGTGGCCGAGGCCGTGCTCCGACTTCAGCCAGCTCACCAACTCCATGTGCTTGGTCAGCTCGGACGAACGCATGAGCGTCTGCCACTCGCTGATCGGCCGACCGTACTTCTTTTCGATCGACGGGAAGTAGGACGCGGGACCCTTCACTGGTTCAGCCATGCGCGGGAGACTACCGACACCCGCCGACACATACTGTCCGACAAGCATCTTCGGGAGCGAGGGCACTCGGACCACCGTCAAGCACGCCGTCACCTCGCAAGGCGGTCCAGCAAGGTTGCATACCGGTCGCGGCCGTGCCGTGCGAGCGCTCGCACAGTTCATCATGTATATGCGGTGCCGCAGCTTCGATGATCGCGCGCACCGCAGCCTCGCGCTTGCCGACACCCTGCGCCTCGGCGAGGAGCGTGAGCGCACACTCCTGCTCCTCCGTGAGTCGCAAGATCAGGGCCATGCCGATCACGATACCGAGGTCGCAAACTTGATTGTCTTTCCTCGCGCAGAAGCCTCCTCGCCGTCGCGCGGGGATCCGTAGGCTGATCGTATGTATCTGTCACGCGTGAATATTCCGGCAGGGTGACGTCGTGGCGGAGCTGATTCTGGGGCCGCTGCTGAGACATGTCGGCACGCGCGATGCGACGCTCTGGGTCGAGACGTCCGAGGCCTGCACCGTCAGGGTGCTCGGCCATGAGGAACGTACGTGGAACGTGTCGGGCCACCACTATGCGCTCGTCGTCGTGGACGGCCTGGAGCCCGGATCGAGCACTCCGTACGAGGTGACCCTCGACGGCCGCCCGGTGTGGCCGTTGCCGAATGCCGTTCCGTCCCGCATCCGCACCCTCGACGAGGACGATGACACGCTCACGCTGGTGTTCGGGTCATGCCGGTTCGCGACGATGTCCACGACGGAGGACAACCGGCATCTCGGCGCCGACGCCCTGGACGCGTACGCGGTGCGGATGGCCGAACAGTCGCCCGAGGAGTGGCCGGACGCCTTGCTGCTGCTCGGCGATCAGGTGTACGCCGACGAACTCTCCCCGGAGACGGAGGCTCGCGTCGCCGAGATCCACGACGTGAAGGAGCCACCGGGACCGCAGGTGCGTAATTTCGAGGAGTACACCTGGCTCTACGCCGAGTCGTGGTCGGACCCTCAGGTGCGCTGGCTGATGTCCACGGTGCCCACGTCGATGATCTTCGACGACCACGACGTGCGGGACGACTGGAACACCTCCGAGTCCTGGCGCGACGAACTCGAGGCTACGTCCTGGTGGGAGGAGCGCATCGTGGGCGCACTGTCCTCGTACTGGGTCTATCAGCACCTCGGCAATCTTGCGCCGAGCGACCTGGCCGAAAACGAACTGTATCAACGGGTTCGCAAGGACGGTGGCGACGTCGAGCCGATGCTCCGCGAGTTCGCGTCCGCCGCCGACGAGGAAGCGGACGGGGCCAAGGGCACGCAATGGTCGTACCGCCGGGACCTCGGGGTCGCGAGGCTACTCGTCATCGACTCGCGGTGCGGTCGCGTCCTCGCCGGCGGTCGTCGCGAGATGGTGTCCGATCCCGAATTCTCATGGATCGAAAGTCAGACGGAGGGCGACTACGACCATCTGCTCGTCGGAACGTCGCTGCCGTGGCTGCTGCCCCGCGCCCTGCACGACCTGGAGTCCTGGGACGAATGCCTCGCCGGCGGATCGCGTGGCCCACGCGTCGCAGCCTGGGCCGAGAAGATCCGGCGGGGCGCGGACCTGGAGCACTGGGCGGCGTTTCGCGATTCGTTTGACCGACTCGCCCGTCTCTTCGCCGAGGTCGGACGTGGGCATAGATCGGGTCCCGGCGGCCGGGCGCCGTCCACCATCTCGGTGCTGTCCGGCGACGTCCACCATGCGTACGCCGCGCAGGCGCACTACTCCGAGCCGGTGCAGTCACTCGTCTATCAGCTGACGTGCTCTCCCCTGCACAACTACGTTCCCGCCGCGATGAAAGTGGCGTTCCGGATCTCGTGGCGTCGCGCCACCGAGAAGACGGTGCGTTTCATCCTCGGCCGGGTGTCGCGAGTGCCGCCCGTCCCGATCGACTGGTCCAAGCTCGCCGGACCGTTCTTCGGCGATCAGGTGGCGACGCTCCACCTGAAGGGGCGGGCCGCCCGCCTCGTGATGGAACAGGCCACCGACGGCGGGGACGGCGCACCGCGATTCAGGACCATGACCGATCTCGAATTGACGACCGGGCAGGACCGCTAACGCTCCTCGGCCGTCGCCTTCAGCTGCGCGAGGCCTTTCTCGAAGTCCTTGCCCACCATCTTGTCCATCGGAAAGACGGCGCCGAGGATCTTGAAGAACCTGTTGGTCTTACCGGTCATCTGCCAGCGGACGGTGGTCCCGGCGCTGTTCGGCTCGAGGAGGAACGTCGTGACGTTGTCTGCCTTGAACGGTTTGAAAAACTTCAGGTCCAGCACGACCTTCGAGCCGGGCACCGACTCGGTGATCACCATCGATCCCGCGCCCGCCTTGCGGTTGCCCTCCCAGGCGTAGGCGGCGCCGACCCCCGACTCCGGGCCGGTGTACGTGCGCTTCAGGTTCGGATCGACGTCTTCCCACGGCGACCACGACTGCCACTGCCGGAAGTTGTCGAGCAATGGCTGAACGACCTCGGGGCTCGCATCGATGACGGTGGAACGTTCGACGAGGAACTCGTCCGCTGCCATGTCGGTCTCCGTTCGGGTCTCGGGGGTCCGCGCACAGAAGATAACGCCTCACCGCCGGTCGCGCGCGCGGTATCGTCGGGGTCGACCCATACGACAGTGCTGTGGTGGGGGAAGCCGTGACGACCGAGACCGATCTGATCCGCAATATCGCCCTGGTGGGACATCAGGGCAACGGGAAGACCACACTCGCGGAGGCGATGCTGTACCGCGCCGGTGTCGTGACGCGGCCCGGCCGCGTCGAGAGCGGCAACACCGTGCTCGACACGCAGCCGGAAGAGCACGACCGCACGCAGTCGCTGGCCCTCGGCCTGGCCTCGTTCTCGTGGGGCGACTACCGGATCAATCTCCTCGACCCGCCGGGTTACGCCGATTTCGTCGGCGACGCGACGACCGCACTCCGCGTCGCCGACGTCGCCGTGTTCGTGATCGACGGAGTCAGCGGTCTGCAGGTGAACGACGAGTTGCTGTGGCAGGCGGCCGGCGAGCGTTCCATCCCGCGCATCCTGTTCGTGAACAAGATGGACAAGGAGCGGGCGTCGTTCGACGTCGTCCTGTCCGGGATCCGCGACCATTTCGGGTCCGGGGTCGAGCCGGTCGACCTGCCGGTCGGCGAGGCGTCGGCGTTCACGGGGGTCGCGGATCTGCTCACCGAACACGTCATCCTCTACGACAGCGGGTCGGCGAACACGAGCGACGAACTGCCCGCCGACATCGCGGACCGCGAGCACGAACAGCACGAGCACCTCGTGGAGGACGTCGTCGAGATCGAGGACGACCTGCTCTCGAAGTATCTCGACGGGGAGGACATCTCCGTCGCCGAACTCGAGCACGCCCTCCGCGCCGGTTTCGCCGCGGGCTCGCTGTGGCCGGTGCTGTGCGGGTCCGCCGTCGATGCGATCGCCGTCGACCGGTTGCTCGACTTCGTGTGCCGGATCGCGCCGGCACCGTCGGAGGTGCCGGGCATCGAGGTGCACGGTGACGGGGTCGCCACAGTGCGCGGTGACGGGGTCGCCGAGGTGCGGTGCGATCCGTCCGGCGATCCGCTCGCGTACGTCTTCAAGACGCAGACCGACGAATACGTCGGGCAGGTGGCGTTGATGAAGATCCTCTCCGGCACAGTGCACGCCGACGACGTCCTCGTGAACCAGCGCACCGGCGCTAAGGAGCGTCTGCACAATCTCCTTCGCGTCCTCGGCAGCAAGCACACCGCGATCGACACGGCGGAGGCGGGCGACATCGTCGGGGCGATCAAACTCACCGACGTCGCGACGGGTGACACGCTCGCGCCGATCGGCTCGTCGCTGTCGGTGCCGCCGATCGCGCACCGACGTCCCGTGTACGGGATCGCGGTGGCCGCCGAAAGCGCCGGCGACGAGGACAAACTCGCGACCGCACTGGCCGAACTGGTCAGCGACGACCCGACGCTGGAAGTGTCCCGCGACAGCGAAACCCATCAGACGGTGGTCCGGGGTGCCGGCGACGTGCACGTGCAGGTGGCACTGACCCGGTTGAAGCGCCGGTACGGCATCACGCTCCAAACCGAACCGGTCAAGATCGCGTACCGCGAGACGCTGCTCGGTCCGGTGGAGACGGAGGGCCGTCACAAGAAGCAGAGCGGCGGGCATGGCCAGTTCGGGGTGGCGACGGTCCGGTTCGAGCCGCTCCCCCGTGACGAGGGCTACGACTTCGTCGACGAGACCCGTGGTGGTGTGATTCCCAAGTCGCTCATTCCGGCGGTCGGGAAGGGGATCGCCGAATCGATGGGACGCGGAGGCCGGCACGGGTTTCCGCTCGTCGACCTGCGGGCCACCGTCCTCGACGGCAAGCACCACTCGGTCGACTCCGACGACTTCAGCTTCAGGATGGCGGGCGCACTCGCCCTCCGCGCCGCCATCGACAAGGTCGGCACTCTCGTCCTCGAACCCGTCGACCACGTCGAGGTCACGGTGCCCTCGGCGCTGCAGGGTGACGTGATGGCCGATCTCGGACGACGGCGCGGCCAGATCGAGGGCACCGAACCGGCGGGCGACGGCGAGGTCACCGTCATCGCCTCCGTCCCGACGAGCGAGATCACCGACTACCCCGTGGCCCTGCGCTCGATGACGCACGGGCGGGGCCGCCTGGCGCTGGAATTCAAGTGCTACCAGGAGCGACCCGAACCACGCTGACAGTATCCTTCCAGCGTGCACGCAGTGTTCTCCCAGCTTCCCGCGGTGTAGTGGTGACTCACTCACAGAAGGGACGGCATCGATCATGCGTTCACAATTGGTTCGCGGCCTCGGCGGAGCGGCGGTGGCGGTAGGTCTCGCATGTTCCGTCGTCGCGTGTAGTTCGGGCGAGTCTTCGTCCGGCGCTTCGTCGACCGACACCGGCAGCACGGTCGTGGAGGGTGGCACCCCGCCCGCGGCTATGAGCGACGAACTCCAGGCCTGCCTGGAGGAGAACGGCGTGCCCGCGCCACCCGACCAGGCGGGTGCCGGCGGCGGACAGGCCGGGATGGCGCCGCCGAGCGGTGAGATGACCCCGCCCGACGGCGGCGACGGTTCCGCCCCGCCGCAGGGTGGCACGCCGGACGCGTCGGCCGCTCCTCCCGGGGTCGACAGCGCGACGTGGGCGGCCGCGCAGGAGGCGTGTTCCTCGCTGGCAACCGGCACCACCGGGTCGTGAGCTAGTTCTCGCGACCGGTCCGCAGCCGCGCGGCGAGTTCCGCGCGGCTGCGGACCCCGGCCTTCGCGTAGACCGATTTCAGGTGGTCCTGGACGGTGTTCACCGTGATCCCGCGGCGGTCGGCGATCTCCGATGTCGCATAGCCGGCCAGCACGTCCGCGCACACGTCCCGTTCGCGTGCGGTCACCGCATAGGCCGCGAGCAGCAGCCCGGTGAGCTCGCCGCCGACGGCGGGTTCGAGGGTGACCACCGTCTGCAGTTCGTCGCCGCCGATCAAGGTGGTGGCGCGCACCAGAATCCAGCCGCCCTCCGCGTCGCGGACGCGCGCTTTGAAGATTCCCGAACTGCTGGAACGCGCGCCGAAGGTCGCGGCCCGCAGCACCACCGCCAGCCTGCCCGGGGCGACTTCGTCGAATCGGTCCTCCCAGCCACGAGCGGCGGCGGTGAAGGCAACCGGATCACCCGCCGCATCCGTCAGCACCACCGCCGGACCCTGATCGCAGTCGCCGGAGACCGCCGGGGCGTGCACGGATGCGGCCCGTGTCGCGGCCGCCAACCCGGGGGCAACGAGCGTCAGGAACTCGAGGTCGCGGTCGGTGAAGTCCGCCCCGGACCGCACGAATCCGGCTGCGCCCCAGCACACACCGTCGACGCGGAACACGATGCGGACCTCGTTACCGAGCCCCAGCGGCCCCCAGACCGCGCCGTGCCGGAGGCTGTGCGCGACCTCAGCGGCGGGCAGATCCGAGGCCCGGGCGACGGTGCGGCCGCTGCGGGCGAGTTCTGCGAACGTCCCCGGATCGTCGCCGTTGTACTCCGATTCGGCGAGCAGAGGTTCGTACTGCTGCGGTATCCGGCAGCGTCCGCTGGTCATCGAACTGATCGCGAGTGTCTCCGGGTCGAGCATCGCCCAGCACGTCAGGTCGCTGCGCACCGTGTCACCGACCAGTTCGATGGCGTGCTCGTGGAGTTGCGTGACACCGGCGCCCGCTCCCGCGAAGGCGAGCACCTCGCGGCGCACCTTCTCCGCCCGGACCTCCAGCATGAACACAGTATGCGCTGGTCACAGGCACACCACCATCCCAGATTTCGGGGATGGGCCGCGGCGTGTGCCGGTCATAGCGTCGCAGTATGTCCACCAACGTTCACGTCGTCAGAGCAGGCGACGGCCGGCGCCTCACCGTGCCGGACGCCGACATCACGGTCCTGGTCGGCGGCGGTCACGCCGGCGGAGCGTACGAAGTGTTCCTCGTCGAAGCACGCCGCAGAGCGCCCGGCCCACTTCACGCCGAGCCGTGGTCCAAGTCGTATCACGTGCTGCGCGGCCAGATTCTCGTCCAGGCCGGGGACACCGGATACGAACTCGCGCCGGGCGAAACCATCGTCATCGAGGCGGGGACGACGAATACGTTCACGGTCCTCTCCGAGGCAGCCGACTTCCTCCTCGTCGTCGCCGGAGCGGCCAACAGTGGCTTCTTCGCCGAACTCGACGCCGTCGGACACGGCCACGCGCCGGAGAAATTGGCCCGACTGCTGCACGAGGTCACCGACCGCTACGGCGTCGCACTCGCGACCGGGGCGGGTGCGTCATGATCCTCGTCGCGCAGATCGCCACTCTGATCGCCGCGGGAGTGCACCTGCTGGCGTTCGTGTGGGAGTCGATCCTGTTCCGCCGGCCGTCGGTGCACGAGGGCATCTTCCGCATCCCGAGCAGCGACGCGCATGCCGCCTACCTGTGGGCATTCAACGTCGGTTTCTACAATCTGTTCCTCTCCTCCGGAGCCGTCGCCGGCGTCATCCTGTGGTGGTCCGGTCACGACACTCCGGGCCGCACCCTCGTCGTCTACACCTGCATCTTCATGTTCCTGGCGGGCATCGCGCTGGCCGTCTCGGACCGCATGGCGCTCAGCCGCCGGCGCGGTGACGGCGTCGTCGGCGCACTCTCACAGAGCGTGCCCCCGCTGGTGGCGTTGATCGCGCTGGCGGTCGGCTGACACCCTTCGCCCCCTCGATTGCCAGGAACTTCTCAGGCTCGACCGATCGGCATGATGGAAGCCATGCCCCAGGTGACCGTTCTCGCCGTCGGTGGCACCGGAGAGTCCCACCCCGGTGACCACCGGCGCCACGTCTCTGGACTGCTCCGCGAGGTCACCGACGCACTCGACGAGCGCTTCACGTCCCGTTGGGTCGGTTATCCGGCGTCGTACGGGCCGGTCGCCGCGGGCGGGCTCAGCTACCGGCAGAGCACCGAGGTCGGGGTGCGCCGGTTGATCGACGCGATCGACGACGCGTCCGAACCGGTCATGCTGATCGGCTACTCGCAAGGATGCACGGTGATCCGTGAGGTGCTCAGGCAGATCGCCACGGGAGCCCTTCGCGCCGACAGCGTCTCCGCCGTCGGTCTCGTCTCCGACCCCGAACAACCCGCGGGAGCGGTGCGGGGTGCAGCGGGCGGGGCGTCGCGGGCGTCGGAGCACCGATCCCCGACTCCGTGCCGGTCCAGTGGATCGCGCACCCGGACGACATGATCTGCAATGCCAGCGAAGACAGCTATGTGCGCGACATCGCGGACCTCACCCGGTCGATGTCGTTCCGCGCCCTGCGGGCGTGGCTCGCGCACACATGGGTATTGCTCCGCCATAACAGCTTCCAGAACGCAGACAAGACGCGCGTCAGCCCCCGGCAGTGGCGCACCGACCTGCGGCGCCTACGGACCGCCGTGAATGAGGTGCTCGGCTATCTCCCCCCGCGCCTGGCCTGGCGCGGTGTGCGCGTCGTCAACGCGCGGGGCGGGCGGCACATTGCGTATGCCACCGAACCACTCGACGCGAGCGGGCTCACTGGATGCCAGGTCCTCGCCCAGTGGCTGCAGGTACGGGCGACGTTCGAAGCGCCCCTGCGCGTCGCGGCGTGAGGTTCGCGCCGATCAGCGGTCGCTGCGCGGACGCAGCGGGGTGAGCATCCGGCGGGGCTCACGCAGCGCCACGGCGACGGCGTCGTCCCGTGGGCGGACGGCCTCCCCCGGCCCCGGTGCGACCACCAGGTCTTCCGGACCCGGGATCGTGCCGCAGTCGGGGCACCGCCCGAAACGGTCGAGTTGCGTCCCGCAGTCCACGTGCGAGAAGACCCGGCCGGGGTAGCTGCCGGGCGACACGTACTGCTCACCCCACTGCGAGAGCGCATAGATGCTCGGCCACAGCGCTCTTCCAGTCTCGGTGAGTTCGTACTCGGGATGACCGCCGTTGGCGACTCGGACGAGAACACCGGCGTCGACGAGAGCGGTCAGCCGATCGGTCAGGACGGCGCGCGAGATGTCGAGATGGGCGAGCAGATCACTGAAGCGGCGGACGCCGTAGAAGCAGTCGCGCAGCACCAGCATCGTCCACCGCTCACCCACCACTTCGAGGGCGCGAGCGAGGTTGCAGTTCTGCTGCGAGTACCCGGTTCCCAGTGCCACCTCCACATGCTAGCGCAATTCAGTCTTGTCACCAGACCAAATTAGTTCTAAGTTCAGTCTTGTGAACAGACCAACCGCGGTTGCCTCGCCGATCCTGGCACGCTCGCCCCGCCCGGGCACCACCTTGTCCGTCGCGTCACTCGGGACGTTCGTCGCCCTGGTCGCGTTCTGCGCCCCGCTCGGCAACATGCCCACCGTCGCCGCGGCACTGTCGGCCGGCCCGGCGGCGCAGACGTGGATTCTCAGTTCGATGAGCGTGGGCCTCGCCGCGGTCCTGCTGACCGCGGGAGCGCTCGCCGACGACTACGGTCGACGCCGGGTGTTCCATTGGGGAGCATGGCTTCTCGCCCTCGGCGCGATCATCGGGGCAGTGAGCCAGGAACCGGTCCTGTTCATCGTCGGGCGACTGATCCAGGGAGTGGCGGGTGCCGCGCTGATCGCCGCCAGCCTCGGTGCCGTCGCGCACGCCTTCACCACGCCGGCGGCCCGCGCCACGGCGAGCGGGATCTGGGGCGCCAGCGTCGGCGCCGGCATCGCCGTCGGTCCCGTGCTCGCCGGTCTCCTCGATCTCGCCGGATGGTGGCGCGGCCTGTACTGGGCACTCGCCGTCGCATCGCTCGTGATCGGTCAGGTCGCGACCCGCGCGCTCGCGGAGTCGCGCTCGGCGGTCCCGAAGCGGATCGACGTCCCGGGGGCGGTCTCGCTGTGCGCCGCGATGGTCCTCGTTCTGGTCGCACTCGTCGAGGGCAGGCAGGGCAACACCGCCGCCACCGTGCTCTGCGGCGTCGGAGCGGCAGTGTTCGCGATCGCCTTCGTCGGCGTCGAGCGGCGGCGGCCCTTCCCGATGCTCGACCTCGCGCTGTTCCGCCGAAAGGACTTCCTCGCCGCCACCCTCGCCGCCCTTGCGACCGGCGCGGGCATCATCGGGCTGATGTCGTTCGCGTGCACGTTCCTGGTCAAGACGATGCACGTCAGCACCCTGACCGCCGCCGGTGTGATCGGCCTGTGGTCGGGCACCAGTGTCGTGGCATCACTGCTGGCGCGGACACTCCCGGCTCGGCTCGCCGGATCACCGCAACTGGTCATCGGACTCGCCGGTGTCGGCGTCGCCATGCTCACGATGACAGGCCTCTCCCCCGACTCGTCCCTGCTGCGACTGGTCCCGGGACTACTGCTCGCCGGCGTCGCCAGTGGACTGCTCAACGCCGGCCTCGGACGCCAAGCCGTCGCCAGTGTGCCCGCCGATCAGGGCGGACTCGGCAGCGGCGCCAACAACACCGCCCGCTACCTCGGCTCGTCCATCGGCGTCACCGTCGTCAGCATCATCGCCCTCGACCCGGCCGGCACCGTCGACGGCATGGTGACCGGCTGGAACCAATCGGCCGTCACCACGGGGCTGATCTCCCTCGTCGGGGCAGGCGTCGTCGGCGTCCTCGTGCGGGGAACCGCCGTCAGACGTTGAAGCGGAACTCCACGACGTCGCCGTCGGCCATGGTGTAGTCCTTGCCCTCCATGCGGACCTTGCCTGCTGCCTTGGCGGCGGCCATGGATCCGGCGGCGACGAGGTCGTCGAAGGAGACGATTTCGGCCTTGATGAAGCCGCGCTCGAAGTCGGTGTGGATGACGCCGGCGGCCTGTGGGGCGGTGTCGCCCTTGTGGATGGTCCAGGCGCGGGATTCCTTGGGACCTGCGGTGAGGTAGGTCTGCAGGCCGAGGGTGTGGAAGCCGGTGCGGGCGAGTGCGTGCAGGCCGGGCTCGGACTGCCCGATGGAGTCGAGCATTTCCTGCCGGTCCTCCTCGTCCAGCTCGAGCAGTTCCTGCTCGACCTTCGCGTCGAGGAACACGGAGTCGGCGGGGGCGACGGAGGCGCGCAGTTCGGCGACCTTCGCTTCGTCGGTGAGCACCGACTCGTCGGCGTTGAACACGTACAGGAACGGCTTGGTGGTGAGCAGGCTCAGCTCGCGCAGCAGTGAGAAGTCCAGCTTGTCCTTCGCGCTGAACAGGGTCTTGCCTTCGTTGAGGATGTCCTGCGCCTTCAGCGCCTCCTCGTGGATCGGCTTGAGTTCCTTGTTCTTCTTCGCTTCCTTCTCCAGACGCGGCAGAGCCTTCTCCAGCGTCTGCATGTCGGCGATGACGAGCTCGGTCTCGATCACCTCGATGTCGGATGCCGGGTCGACGCGGCCGTCGACGTGCACGACGTCGTCGTCGTTGAACACGCGAACCACCTGGCAGATGGCGTCGGCCTCGCGGATGTTGGCGAGGAACTTGTTGCCCAGGCCGGCGCCCTCGGAGGCGCCCTTCACGATGCCGGCGATGTCGACGAACGACACCGTCGCGGGCAGGATGCGCTCGGAGCCGAAGATCTCGGCGAGCGCGGACAGCCGCGGATCGGGCAGTTCGACCAGGCCGACGTTGGGTTCGATGGTCGCAAACGGGTAGTTCGCGGCCAGCACGTCGTTGTTGGTCAGCGCGTTGAACAAGGTGGACTTGCCGACGTTGGGCAGTCCGACGATTCCGAGGGTAAGGCTCACGGTCGTTGGATTCTACGGCGTCGGGGCCGTATCAACGACCATCGGCCTCACCAGCTCGAAGTATTGCTGTTCGCGACGAGGGCGACGATCAGGATGGCGTACCCGATCACGAAGACCACGATCAGCGCCACCCAGATCCACAGGGCGATCTTGCCGAGCGCCTTGGCGCGGTCGGACGCGTACTGGGCGCCCTGGTAGTCGCCGATCGCCCACTTCGGGTAGACGTCGTGGACGTGGTTGAACGCGGCGAACGCGAGCGGCCAGAAGAACAGCACCGCGGCCACCGCCCACCCGGCGTTCGACGGCGGCAGCGGCGGCAGCGGCGGCCCGTACTGGCCCGGGTACGGCTGCGACTGCGGCGGTTGCTGGGGTTGCGACGGATACTGGTAGCCGTAGGCGCCCGTGTCGCCGGGCTTCGGCGGCACCGGATTGCTCGACGATTCCGGATTGTTCGGTGACTCCGTCATGACACCCCCTGTCGTGGCAGCTGACCTCGTGCGTCCACTATCCCACCCCTCTCCCCATGTGAGTGGGAAAGTGCACCGGAGTACGCGTCGGCACTCACGTGAGGTCTTAGTCTCAGCGAGTGACCCGCTGGCTGATCGTCCTCGCGATATGGATCCTCGGACTGGGTGCTCTCGCCCTGACCCTCGGTGTGGCGACCGCGTGGTGGTTCGGCGCGGTCGTCCTTCTCGCGCTGGCGGCCCTCGGGACGTGGGACCTGCTGCAACGCCGGCACAGCATCCTGCGGAACTACCCGGTGCTGGGGCACGCCCGGTTCCTGCTCGAGAAGATCCGCCCTGAGATCCAGCAGTACTTCGTCGAATCGTCCACGGACGGAACCCCCTTCGACCGCGATACCCGCGACCTCGTCTACGAGCGCGCGAAGGGCACACTCGCCGAGGAGCCGTTCGGCACCGAGCGGGACGTGCACGCCGTCGGCTACGAGTTCATGGTCCATTCGCTGCGAGCGCGAATGGCACCGCAGGAACAGCCCACCGTGCGCCTCGGCGGCCCCGACTGCGCACGCCCCTACGACATCGCCCTCCTCAACGTGTCGGCGATGAGTTTCGGCTCGCTCTCCGCCAACGCCATCGAAGCTCTCAACGCCGGCGCGGCACGGGGTGGGTTCGCGCACGACACCGGCGAAGGTGCCATCAGCCCCTACCACCGCAAGCACGGCGGCGACCTGATCTGGGAGATCGCGTCCGGCTACTTCGGCTGCCGCACCGACGACGGCCGTTTCGACCCCGGCACGTTCGCCGAACACGCGGCACTCGACCAGGTGAAGGCGATCTCGATCAAGCTGTCGCAGGGTGCCAAACCGGGGCTCGGCGGTGTGCTGCCCGGCGCGAAGGTGTCGCGGGAGATCGCCGAGACGCGCGGTGTGCCCGTCGGGAAGACGGTGATCTCGCCGCCCGCCCACACCGAGTTCTCCACCCCGAACCAACTGCTCGACTTCGTCGTCACCCTCCGACGGCTGTCCGGCGGCAAACCCGTCGGGTTCAAGCTGTGCGTCGGATCGCGCATCGAATTCCTCGGCATCTGCAAGGCGATGCTCGAACGCGACATCACCGTGGACTTCGTCATCGTCGACGGTTCGGAGGGCGGAACCGGCGCAGGTCCAGTGGAATTCGAGGACAACATGGGCATGCCCCTCACCGAGGGGCTGATGCTGGTGCACAACGCGCTGACGGGCACGGGCCTGCGGGACCGCATCAAGATCGGCGCCTCCGGGAAGGTCGCCAGCGCATCCGACATCGTCAAGAGAATCATCCAGGGCGCCGACTTCACCCTCGCCGCCCGCGCCATGATGTTCGCCGTCGGATGCATCCAGGCGCAGATGTGCCACACCAACCGCTGCCCGGTCGGCGTGACGACCCAGGACCCGGCACGGACCCGCGCGCTCGACGTCCCCGACAAGGCGGCCAGGGTGTTCCGGTTCCAGAAGTCGACGGTGGCCGGCGCCCAGCAGATGGTGGCGTCGATGGGCCTCGACAGCTTCGACCAACTGACCCCGGCGATGCTCAACCGCCGCATCGACGGGGTCACCACCCGCACCTACGCCGAACTGTACGAGTGGCTGATGCCGGGCGAACTGCTCGAGGATCCGCCCGCAGACTGGCTCACCGACTGGATCGATGCCGACTCGACTCGCTTCTGACGTCGTTTTTTCGTCGAACGGAACGTCGGCGCAATAGGGTGACGGGGGCCACAAAAGATGTGGCGTCTGTCGACAGCGGTCCTCCTGCCACACAATGAGTACGGGGACGCTGGGAAGGAGTTCGCGATGGCCCTGAGAGCCGCCCCCGAATCCGAGGTCGAGTACCTGAAAACGGATCCGGATCTGCCACCGGTGGGCATCGTGGACCGCACCCCCATCTCACCGACGGCACGAATAGTGTTCGCCGTCCTCGGCATTCTCGGCGGCATCGCCTGGGTGATGATCGCGTTCGTGCGCGGCGAGAACATCAACGCCGTCTGGTTCGTGGTGGCCGCCGTCTGCACGTACTTCATCGCGTACCGCTTCTACGCGCGCCTGATCGAGCGCAAGATCGTCCAACCCCGCGACGACCGCGCCACTCCCGCCGAGATCCTCGAAAACGGCAAGGATTACATGCCGACGGACCGGCGAGTGCTGTTCGGGCACCACTTCGCCGCCATCGCCGGCGCGGGCCCGCTCGTCGGCCCCGTCCTCGCCGCGCAGATGGGATACCTGCCCGGCACGCTGTGGATCATCATCGGTGTCGTCTTCGCCGGGGCCGTCCAGGACTTCCTCGTCCTGTGGATCTCGACGAAACGCCGCGGACGCAGCCTCGGACAGATGGCACGCGACGAACTCGGCGTCGTCGGCGGTGTCGCCGCCATGATCGGCGTCTTCGTCATCATGATCATCCTCATCGCGGTGCTCGCCCTCGTCGTCGTCAATGCGCTCGCGGAAAGCCCCTGGGGCGTCTTCTCCATCGCCATGACCATCCCGATCGCCCTCTTCATGGGCGTCTACCTCCGCTACCTGCGCCCCGGCAAGGTCGCCGAGGTGTCGCTGATCGGCGTCGTGCTGCTGCTCCTGGCCATCGTGTCGGGCGGTTGGGTGGCCGACACCGGATGGGGCGCCGACTGGTTCACGCTGTCCAAGGTCACCATCGCCTGGCTGATGATCGCCTACGGTTTCGCGGCGTCCGTCCTGCCCGTGTGGCTGCTCCTGGCCCCGCGCGACTACCTGTCGACGTTCATGAAGATCGGCACGATCCTCCTGCTCGCCATCGGCATCCTGATCGCACGACCCACCATTCAGATGCCCGACGTCACCACCTTCGCGATCCAGGGCAACGGTCCCGCGTTCGCCGGTTCGCTGTTCCCGTTCCTGTTCATCACCATCGCGTGCGGCGCGCTGTCCGGCTTTCACGCCCTGATCGCCTCCGGCACCACACCCAAACTGCTGGAGAAGGAGAAGCAGACCCGTCTGATCGGCTACGGGGGCATGCTCACCGAGTCGTTCGTCGCGATCATGGCGCTCGTCACCGCGTGCATCATCGACCAGCACCTGTACTTCGCGCTGAACGCGCCGGCAACCCTCACCGGTGGAACCCCCGAGACGGCCGCCGCGTATGTGAACAGTCTCGGACTGTCCAGCCCGAACATCAGCGCGGACACCCTCTCGCAAGCCGCGGCGGGCGTGGACGAGGAGTCGATCATCTCGCGGACCGGCGGGGCGCCCACCCTCGCGTTCGGCATGTCGCAAGTGCTCAGCCAATTTCTCGGCGGCGCCGCCCTCAAAGCGTTCTGGTACCACTTCGCGATCATGTTCGAGGCGCTGTTCATACTCACCACCGTCGACGCCGGTACCCGTGTCGCCCGGTTCATGCTGTCCGACTCGCTCGGCAACTTCGGCGGCCCCGCCCGCCGGTTCAAGGATCCGTCGTGGCGGGTCGGGGCCTGGGTGTGCTCGCTGGCCGTCGTCGGGCTGTGGGGCGCCATCCTCCTGATGGGCGTCACCGACCCGCTCGGCGGAATCAACACCCTCTTCCCGCTCTTCGGCATCGCGAACCAGTTGCTCGCCGCCATCGCCCTCACAGTGGTCCTCGCCGTCGTCATGAAGAAGGGCCTCTTCAAGTGGGCATGGATTCCCGGTGTTCCCCTCGTCTGGGATCTCATCGTGACCATGACTGCGTCCTGGCAGAAGATCTTCTCCTCCAACACCTCCGTCGGCTACTGGTCCCAGCACGCCGCGTTCAAGGAGGCGAAGGAGGCCGGCAAGACCAGTTTCGGATCGGCCAAGACACCCGAGGCCATCGACGCCGTCATCCGGAACACGTTCATCCAGGGCACCCTGTCGATCGTCTTCGCCGGACTCGTCCTCGTCGTCGTGGTGGCCGGAGCGCTCGTGTGCATCAAGGCGTTCCGGGCCGGTGGACTCCCGACCACCGAGTCGCCCGAGGAACCGTCGAAGATCTTCGCACCGGCCGGGTTCGTCCCCACCGCCGCCGAGAAGGCACTCGACAAGGAATGGAACGAACTGATCGCTTCGGGTGCGGTCCGCGCACCCGGCGCGGCACACACCCACACGGACAGGGCGCATCACCATGATGAATAAGGTCGTCGGCGCGGTGCGGGCCGCGTGGTGGTGGACGGGATCGCTGATGGGCGACCACGACTACAGCCGGTACGTCGAGCACCTCCGCCGGAACCACCCGGACGCGGAGGTGCCGACGGAGCGCGAGTACTGGAAAGCGCGCTACGCGGACGCCGACGCCAACCCGGGTGCCCGCTGCTGCTGACCTCACCGTGCCACCCCGCCGACCCCCAGTACTGTCAGTACTGATCGGCTGAGCAGACACGGCAGGGAGGACCATCTGTGACGGAGAAGGAAACCCCGGCACCGTCCGGGACCACAGTCACGAAACCGGACCGCGGGCACCTCATCGGGGTGGGGGCGATGTGGCTGGCCAAGTGGTCGCTGGTCCTCGTCGCGATCGCGCTGGGCGCGTTGTTGTTCGGGTGGATCATCGAGAAGCTGTGGGTGATCGTCCTCCCCGTGCTCCTGGCCGTCGTGGTGTGCACGGTGCTGTGGCCGCCGACGCGGGCGATGACGAAGCGGCGTATCCCCCCGGCCGCGGCGGCCGCGACGTCCCTCATCGTGTTCATCGCCGTCGTGGCCGGAATCATCGCGGGCATCGTGCCCTCGATCGTCAACCAGGCACCCGAGCTGGCCAACAAGGCCACCGAGGGCATCAACCAGGTGCAGGACTGGTTGAAGGGTCCGCCGATCAACCTGCAGGACGATCAGATCGACCAGGGCATCCACACGATCATCGTGAAGGTGCAGGAAAGTGGGACGGTCATCGCCTCCGGTGTGTTCACCGGTGTCAGCACCGCCAGCTCCCTGCTGGTCACGCTCGGCCTCGTGCTGGTGCTGTCGTTCTTCTTCATCAAGGACGGCCCCCGGTTCATCCCGTGGCTGCACTCCGTCGGCGGTGGCCGCGCGGGCCGTCACCTCGAAGTGGTGCTGGGCCGCATGTGGGACACGCTCGGCGGGTTCATCCGGACGCAGGCGCTGGTCAGCCTCATCGACGCCGTCTTCATCGGCGCCGGACTGCTGATTCTCGGTGTGCCACTCGCACCGGTCCTCGCGATCCTGACGTTCATCGGTGGCTTCGTCCCGATCGTCGGTGCGTTCGTCGCCGGCGCTCTCGCCGTGCTGGTCGCCCTGGTGGCCAACGGTCTCACCACCGCGGTGATCGTGCTGATCATCATCCTCGTGGTGCAGCAGATCGAGGGCAACGTGCTGCAGCCGGTTCTCCAGAGCAAGAGCATGAAACTGCACGCCGTCGTGGTTCTGCTCGCCGTCACCGCCGGCGCCTCCGTCTTCGGCATCGTCGGCGCCTTCCTCGCGGTGCCCGCCGCCGCCGTCGCCGCCGTGGTCGTGCGCTACATCGGTGAACAGATCGACGAGCACAGCGCCGAAAGCAACATCACCGACGCCGTCGCCGCGTACGAAGACCTCGGCGACGCCGAACGGGAGGGCGTCACCGTCGACCAGTCCGCCGTCGCCCCGAAGGCGGACTGACCGGCGGTCAGCCGGCGACGACCTCCACGGTGGAGCCGGTGCGTCCGCGAATCACGTGCAGCCGGCTCGGGATTCGCTGACGCATCTCGTCGACGTGACTGACGATCCCGACCACCCGGCCGCCGTCACGAAGCTCGTCGAGGACACCCATCACCGAGTCGAGGGTGTCCGCGTCGAGAGTGCCGAATCCCTCGTCGATGAACATCGTGTCGAGCACGACACCCCCCGATTCCGCGGCGACGACATCGGCGAGACCGAGCGCCAACGACAGGGACGCCAGGAACGACTCACCACCGGACAGGGTCTTGGCCGACCGCACCACCCCGGTGTAGTCGTCGCGAAGGTCCAACCCCAGCCCGCCGCGCCGGCCTCGCGGACCGGCCTCGTCACTGTGAACGAATTCGTAGCGCCCCGACGACATCCGGCCGAGCCGCGCCGACGCCGAGACCGCCACCTCTTCCAGCCGGGCGGCCAGCACATACGACCGCAGCGACATCTTGCGGGAGTTCTGACCACGGCCCGCGATGACCTCGGCCAGCGCGGCCAGTTCCTCGTGCGCGGCCTGCAGCGGAGCGATCGCCTCGGCCGCCTTGTCGAGCTGACCGACGTACCGTTCGAGGTCGAGCAGCCGTCGCTCCGCGTCGGACGCCGCCGCGACGGCGACGTTCACGACCTCCGCCGCCACGTCGTGCGCGTGCTGAACGGACGCCAGTTCCACGGGATCCGCGTCGGCGACGGCCGCGACCTCGGGATCGTCGAGCACGCTGCGCGCGCCGACCTCAGCATCGCGTGCCGCGGTGAGCACGGCCTCGATCTCCCCCTGTCGGGCGGCGGTGCGGACCGCGGCATCGGCGTCGGCGACACTGCCGAAACCGGCGGTCGCGGCGAGGGTGTCGGCCTTGGCAGCGAGTTCGCGGGCCGCCGACTCGGCTCCCGCACCCGCGTCGCGGGCATCGAGGAGGTCCGATGCGGCCTCGGCGAGCGCCTCGAGTCGGGCGCGGCGATCCGAGACACTCGGGTCGTCGCCCGCGGCCTCGGCGACGCGGGCGCGGATCTCCCCGAGCTGCGTCGTGCTCGCGGCGATCTTCTCGGCGACGGTGGCGGCGGCGACCCCCACCTCCCGGGACCGTTCCTGTAGTTGGTTCTCCCGGTCGCGCAGTGCGATGAGCGATCCGGACCGGCGCTCGACCTGATCGGCGAACGCGCTCGCCTCCCCCACCGCCGTGTCAGCGGCCGCGAGTGCCTGCGCGAGTTCGTCCGCATCGCCGTCGCCGCCCCGCTGGATCAACAGGTCGATGGCGCGCTCGACCGCGCCCAGATTCTCGGTGGCGGTCGTCAGCGCCGTCGCGGCTTTCTGCTCCGCAGCACGTGCCGCGTCCTCGTCGGCCTTCCTGACCGACAGCTCGGACGGTTCGGCGGGCTGCGGGTGCTCGGGTGAGCCGCACACCTGGCACGGAACGCCGTCCTCGAGCTTGCCTGCCAGTTCCGCGGCCATGCCCGCAATCCGGCGTTGCAGCAGGTCGAGCCAGTGCTCGCGAGCGTCCTGATGCTTCTGCCGGGCACCCAGCACCGCGCGGTCGAGCCGGCCGTGCTCGGCGCGGCGGGTGCGCAGATCCGCGGCCGCGGAGGCGGCATCGGCCGCGCGGTCCCGGGCGTCCACCAGGGCGGGCAGTGCGGCGCGGGCCTTCTCTGCGGTGTCGAGTGCCTTCTCCGCTTCCCGCAGGGCAAGTGGGAGTTGGTCCCGTTCGCGGGACAGTGCGTCACCGGCATCGGTGAGTTCGACCTGCCGGGCTCGCAACCGATCGAGTTCGGCGGCGAGCCGGTCGGCGGCGACGGATTCGCCGAGTGCCCCGTCGAGGCGCACGATCTCGTCCCGCCAGGCCCGGATGCTCGACCGGATGTGCTCCCGTTCGTCCGGGGTCGGTGGCCACGACAACTCCGCCACGAGATCGGCGCCACCTGCCGTGGAGCGCAGTCCGTCGGTGATCGCCTCGACCTTTCGAGCCGAGGCCGCCGCCTTGGTGCGCGCGGCGTCGGCGTCTCGTGCCACCGTCGCCACCGGTTCGGCGCGGCGCGCATCGGCCAGTTCGGCGACGAGGACGGCACGCTCGTCCGCTCCCGACGCGTGGGTGTCGAGTTCCGCCTCGGCTCGCCGTCTGCGGTTCTGCAGTTCCAGGACGCGGCGCGCCTCCGTGAGCGCGTCGCGGGCCACTTTCGCCTGACTCTTGGCTTTCTCCAGGTCGTCGGCGGCGAGGTCGCGGGTCTCGCGCGCCTGCTCTTCGAGCTTGTGGGCCCAGGTCACCGGATCGGCGTCGGCGCCGCCCTCGATGCCGGCTGCCGTCGCGACTCTCGCGAGCAGGACGTCGACGGCACGTTGATGCTCGTCCAAGTCGTGGGCGCTGGTGCGCCTGCGGTCGAGGAACCACTCCTCCACCGTCCCGAATCGGGTGGTGTCGAACAGCCGCTCCAGAAGCTGACCGCGTTCCTCGTTGTCGGCGCGCAGGAACTTCGCGAACTCCCCCTGCGGCAGCAGGACAACCTGGAAGAACTGGTCGGCGCTCATGCCCATCAGCCGCCCGACCTCCTCGGCGACGTCGGGGATCCGGGACAGGTTTTCCCCGCGACCGTCGAGCCAGGTGAGCGTGACCTTCGCGTTCTCCTTGATCGTGCCCGACCCCCGGCGCTTGGGACGCTCGAACTCGGGGCTTCGCACGAGGCGGAGATGCCGGCCCGCGATCGTCGCCTCGAGCGTCACCGTCGGGACGGAACCGGCAGGTGCGTGATCGGACAGCAGGCGCTTGCCGTCCTTCCGCGCCCCGGGCACCGTGCCGTAGAGCGCGAACGCGACCGCGTCGAGCACCGTCGTCTTACCTGCGCCGGTATGACCGTGCAGCAGGAAGAGGCCATCGGCGCCGAGCCGATCGAAGTCGACTTCCACGGATCCTGCGAACGGCCCGAAGGCTTCGACCTCGAGTCGATGCAGCCTCATGCCGTCTGTCCCAGCGCAACGACCTCGGCGGTGGTCTCGCCGGCCCGGTCGGCGAAGCCGAGCGCAGCCTCCACCAGCCGGATCTCGCCGGGCGACGGTTCGCTCCGCACGTCGGTGAGGAAGCTGCGCGTGATCTGCAGATCGCTGCGTCCGTGCACCTTGTCGCGGTAGCGCAGGTCGTCGGCACCGTCCGGGCGCTGCCACTCGAGGTGCACGGCGAACGGGAATCGGGTCTGCAGCGATCGCATGGCGTCGACCGGACGTTCCGGATCGGTGAGCACCGCCGACACGTAGCAGTCCTCGGCGTCGCGGTACGACTCGTCCTCGAGCAACTCCTGTACCGTCCCGGTCAGTTGCCGCAGACCGCGGACCACGGGCAGGTCGACGCGGTCGACGGCCCGCAGTCCGTCGGCGTCGAGATCCACGAGGAACACGGCCTTGGCGTGGGTGCGCTCACCGAAGGAGTACGGCAGCGGCGAGCCCGAATACCGGATGTTCTCGGCGAGGGTCTGCGGTGAGTGGAGGTGGCCCAGCGCGACGTAGTCGACATCACCGAACGCCGAGGCCGACACCGTCTCGACACCGCCGACGGAGATCGACCGCTCCGATCCGGTGGCCTCGGCTCCCACGACGAACGCGTGGGCGAGGACCACGGACCGGGTGCGCGCACCGGTGTCGTTCCGCGCGTCGAGGTCGGAGCGGACCCGGCTCATCGCGGCATCGAGGATCTCGGCGTGCGAGCGGGCGGTCGGCACGTCCAGTTGGGCGCGGGTGATCTCGGGCTCGAGATAGGGAATCCCGTAGAACGCGACGGGACCGTGCGCGTCCTCGAGCACGACGGGAGAGTTGATCCCGGCGACCGTCGTCATGAGATGCAGCCCGCCGGCCCCGGAGAACGCGGCGCCCGCGCCGAGTCGCGCAGCCGAGTCGTGATTGCCGGAGGTGGCGACGATGACCGCGCCCGCGTTCCGGATCGCTTCGAATCCGCGGTTGCACACGGTGACGGCGTCGGCGCTGGGGATCGAACGGTCGTAGACGTCTCCCGGGACGACGACGACGTCGACGCCGTGCTCGGCGACGAGCGCGGCGATCGCGTCGAGCACACGGGCCTGGTCGGCGAGCAGGTCCACCCCGTGGAACGTGCGTCCGATGTGCCAGTCCGAAGTGTGCAGGATCCTCATGTCCCGAGACCGTAGAGCACCCCGCCGACAACCTCGAACACCTCGGCCGCGTGGCGTCGGACCGATTCGACTTGTCGGTGGGGCGGTGCACCATGAGCCCCATGAATGCACTCGCTGCACTCGGAGTGCTGCTGGCGCTGGCCGCGGGCACGGCCCTCGGGTGGCTGCTGCACGCGGCGCGGAGCGGCGATCGGGCCGAGCGGGCGGACGCCCAGCTGGCTGCGCTGCGGGGAGAACGAGGCCCTGCTGCGGCAGTCACTCGGGGCGGTGAGCGAAGATTCGGCTCGGCGCCACTCGGGTGCGATCGGGGAGCAGATCTCGCGCCTCGTCGGACCGCTGCACGACGCCGTCGGCGCGCTGACGGAACAGGTCGACCACGTCGAACGCAACCGCCTGCACGCGTATGCCGGGCTCAGCGAACAGGCCGAGGGCATGCACGGAACCTCCCAGATGCTGTCCACGCAGACGAGCCGGCTCGTCACGGCGCTGCGGGCGCCGCAGATCCGGGGCCGGTGGGGCGAGATCCAGCTCGAGCGGGTGTCGAACTGGCCGGCATGGTCCGGCACTGCGACTTCGACACCCAGGTATCGAAGGACGGCGTCCGCCCCGACCTCCTGATGTACCTGGCGGGTGGCAAGCAGATCGTGGTCGACGCCAAGGTCCCATTCGCGGCCTACCTCGACGCCACGCAGACGGAAGACCCGGCCGCCCAGGACGAGCACCTCACCCGGCACGCCCGGCAGCTGCGCACGCACGTCGACCAGCTGGCCGACAAGACGTACTGGGAGTCGTTCGACCCGACCCCCGAATTCGTCGTGCTGTTCGTGCCGGGCGATCCGTTCCTCGACGCCGCCCTGACCGCCGGCTCCGGGCTGCTCGAGCACGCCTTCGCCCGGAACGTGATCCTCGCCACGCCCACCACCCTCATCGCACTGCTGCGGACCATCGCACACACCTGGCGGCAGGAGGCCCTGTCCCAGGACGCCGCGAAGGTCCACCAGCTCGGCCGGGGGCTGTATTCGAGGCTGGGCACCGTCGGCGCGCACCTCGACCGCCTGGGCTCGCAACTCGGCAGGGCCGTCGACTCGTTCAATCTCACCGTCGCGTCCATGGAGTCCCGGGTCACAGTCACCGCGCGCAAGCTGCACGACCTCGGCGTGTTCGACGGCGACGTCACCGAGGTCAGCGCCGTCGACTCGTGGCCGCGGCGCACAAATCTCGAGGATCTCTCAGGCTCCACCGGTCACGCCAACGAGGCTAGTTAACAAGTTGCCGCTACTGTCGTTGTGTGTCTGCAACCCAACGTGCTCGCTCTGGGGTGCCGCTCGACAGGCGGTCGATTGTCCCTACGGTCCCCGGTCTCCCCTGGTGGGGTGTCACTCTCCTGGCCGTCGGAGTCACCTTTGTCGGATTCGCTGTCGATGCGGCTGGTGGCACGGAACTCACAGCGGCGTTCTCCACGTTCTATTTCCTCGGCTGCGTCCTCGCCGTGGCGGCCGCCAGCAATCGGGCGCTGTTCACCGCGATCGTCCAACCCCCGCTGATCCTGTTCGTCGCGGTGCCGCTCGGGCAGAGCCTGATCGCGGACGAGAACAGCACCGCGCTGAAAGACCTGGCGATCAACGTCGCGTATCCGTTGGTCAACCGCTTTCCGGTGATGCTCGCCGCCACCGTGGTGGCGCTGCTGATCGGCGGACTCCGCCTCTTCCTGTTGCAGCAACGCAAGACCGGCCCCGCACGCACGTCGGTGCGGCGACGCTCCGCCCTCCCGCGCCGCGCAGCCGAGGGGCCCGAGCAGGCTCCACCGCCGCGCAGGGCGCGCGACAAGGACGCGGCCCGGGAGCACCCACGCTCGTCGCGTCGGGCCGCCACGCCTCCCCCTCGCCGCTCCTCCTCGTCGGGCGGCCGCACGGCGCCGCCACCGCCGATGGTCGACCGCGCGGCGCAGGCACCCCGCTCCGCACCGCCGCGCGCCACCCAGGTGCCGCGTTCGTTCCCGCCGCGCGCAACGCCCCGGCCGCGGCCCAACCCCGACATTCCGGCCCACCCCATTCCGCAGGTGCGCTACCGCGACAGGTACGAGCCGCCGTTCGAGACGGAGCAGCCCCGCTAGAGCGGGGTGAGCGGGCCGATCAGGTCCGCGCCGCGCGAAGCTCGCGCGGCAATGCGAAGACCAGCGTCTCGTTGGCCGTGGTGACCGGCTGGACGTCGTGGAATCCGTGCTCGTCGAGCAGATCGATCACGCCGCGGACCAGGATCTCCGGCACGGACGCGCCCGAGGTGATCCCCACCGTCCGGACGCCATCGAGCCACGCCGGATCGACCTCGCGGGCGTAGTCGACCAGGTACGACGCCTTCGCGCCCGCACCCAGCGCCACCTCGACGAGGCGAACGGAGTTCGACGAGTTCCGGGAGCCGACCACGATCACGAGGTCGCACTCGGGCGCCATCGCCTTGACCGCCACCTGACGGTTCTGGGTGGCGTAGCAGATGTCGTCGCTCGGCGGGTCCTGCAGATTCGGAAAGCGCTCCCGCAGCCGGGCGACCGTCTGCATCGTCTCGTCGACGCTCAACGTGGTCTGCGACAACCAGATGACCTTCGATTCGTCGCGGACCGTCACGGCGTCGACGGAATCGGGACCGTCGACGAGCTGCACGTGATCGGGGGCCTCGCCGGCCGTGCCCTCCACTTCCTCGTGGCCTTCGTGGCCGATGAGGAGGATGTCGAAGTCGTCGCGGGCGAAGCGCTTGGCTTCCTGGTGGACCTTCGTGACCAGCGGGCAGGTGGCGTCGATGGTGCGCAGATTGCGCGCTGCGGCCGATTCGTGAACGGCGGGAGACACGCCGTGGGCGGAGAACACGAGCAGTGCACCCTCGGGAACCTCGTCGGTTTCGTCGACGAAGACGACACCCTGATCGGTGAGCGTCTCGACGACGTGCCGGTTGTGCACGATCTCCTTGCGCACGTAGATCGGGGCGCCGTGCTTCTCGAGAGCCTTCTCCACCGTCTCGACGGCGCGGTCGACGCCGGCGCAGTAGCCGCGGGGCTCTGCGAGCAGCACGCGCTTCTCGCCGTCGGCAGGCGACGCTCCCGAATCTGCCGAACGTGTGATACCGACATTGAGTGGAACAGCCGAAGACATGGTTCCAGACTACGGGGCACCCCGGCGGACGACACTTTCGCAGGGCCCCGGCGGGGTACTGTGCGCATCGTCGCACCCGGATCGTCGACGCTGTGGGCACGTCGGCTACCCAAACGTGCCGTTGTCAGGCAGGCTGTGGGAATGATTCGTCCCCCGTTCGTGGCGCGCGTCGCCGCTGGAATCGCCGTGACGGCCGTCGAAGAGGCCAGGAAACTGCCCACCACCGCGGCGACCCTTCCCATGACCGCGGTCAGTCAGGTGCTGCAGACCACGATGCGGGTTCAGCAGTCCATGACGGCGCTGGCCATCAAGGGTGACCAGGCATTCGCACTCATCAACTGGACGCACGACGACGAGCAGCCGGCGTGGGCGGTCTTCGACGAGGACACCGCTGCCGAGGCCGCCGTCGACGGCACCGACGACCGTCCGGCCGGACCGGGCCGGTTCGCCCTGTATTCGCTGAGTCCGCAGGACGAGAGCACGCCCGCGAAGATTTCGACCCCGAAGGCTGCTCCCCCTGCCACCAATGGTGCCGCCCCCGCGAAGTCGGCGACCAAGAAGGCCCCGACCTCCGCGCCGGCCGTCGCCGAGCCCGAGATCGCCGTCGTCCTCGATTACGGCACGCTGACCCTCGCCCAGTTGCGGGCGCGCCTGCGCAGCCTGTCGGTCGAGGACCTCACGACGCTGCTGGACTACGAGAACGCGACCCTGGCACGGGCGCCGTTCCAGACCATGCTGACCAACCGCATCACCACCGCCAAGGCCAAGTGACGTCCGCACAGCCCCGCGCAGCCAGTATCGGACCGAGTACCGCCGAGCAGCCCTGGCCTGTCCGCACCGTGTCGGCCAAGGTCGCACAGTGGATCGACCGGCTCGGAAGTGTCTGGGTGGAGGGACAGATCACCCAGATCAATGCGCGGCCCGGTACCCGGACCGCGTTTCTGGTCCTGCGGGATCCGTCCGTCGACATGTCGCTGTCGGTGACCTGTTCCCCGCAGTTGCTGCAGAACTCCCCCGTCCCGCTCACCGAGGGCAGCCGGGTGGTGATGTTCGGCAGGTTGTCGTTCTACACCGGCCGCGGGTCGGTGTCGCTGCGGGTGACGGAGATCCGCGCGATCGGGATCGGTGAACTCCTGGCCCGGATCGAGCGGTTACGCGCGTTGCTGGCCGCGGAGGGCCTGTTCGACCCTCGGTTGAAGCGTCCGCTGCCGTTCCTGCCGGGAACGATCGGGTTGATCACGGGTCGGGCGAGCGCCGCCGAGCACGACGTCCTCAGCGTGGCGCAGCGCCGCTGGCCCGCTGTGCGGTTCGAGGTGCGCAACACCCCGGTCCAGGGTGCCACCGCCGTTCCGCAGATCCTCGACGCGTTGAAGGAATTGGACGCCGACCCGCACGTCGACGTCATCATCCTGGCGCGCGGCGGCGGCAGCGTCGAAGACCTGCTGCCGTTCTCCGACGAAACGCTGTGCCGCGCGATCGTCGCCTGCACGACACCGGTGGTCAGCGCGATCGGGCACGAGCCGGACAGCCCGCTCAGCGACCACGTCGCCGACCTGCGGGCCGCGACACCCACCGACGCCGCCAAACGGGTGGTCCCGGACGCCGTCGCCGAGCAGGCCCTGGTCGGCGAACTGCGGTCACGGAGCGCGGCCGCCCTGCGCAACTGGGTGCAGCGCGAGTCGCACCTGATCTCCCAGCTGCGGAGCCGGCCGGTGCTCGCCGACCCGCTGCGCGCACTCGACCACCGGTCGGACGAGGTCGAGCGCCTCCGCGAGGCCGGCCGACGCGACATCAGCCGCGCGATCGCCGCGGAGAGCACGACCGTCGAGCACCTGCGCGCCCGGCTCACGACCCTCGGGCCCGCGGCAACCCTGGCCCGCGGGTACTCCGTGGTCCAGCGGATCGTGCCCGACGGCGACCCCGAGGTGCTGCGTTCGGTCGACGACGCCCCGCCGGGCACCCAGATTCGCGTTCGAGTCGCCGACGGCGCAGTCCGTGCCGCGGTGATGGGAAAGGACAAGTAGGACATGAGCAAGCCCACCGCAAACGACACCGACATCGCGGAGCTCGGCTACGAGGCGGCACGCGACGAGCTCGTCGACGTGGTCAAGGTGCTGGAGCAGGGCGGCCTCGACCTGGACGCGTCGCTCGCGTTGTGGGAGCGGGGCGAAGCCCTGGCGAAGTGTTGCGAGGAGCACCTCGCCGGGGCCCGCAAGCGCGTCGAGACCGCGCTGTCACATGCCGACGACGAGGGCTGACGCCCCCTCGTCTCAGTCTGCGAGGACCGGGGCGTCCACCGCGGCGGTCGTCAGTTGCTCGAACGCCTCGGGTGACGCGCTACCCGTCACGAGCAACCGTACGTCGCCGAAGTCGGACACCCAGATCGGTTCGACACCCTCACCGCCGTACACGATCCAGCTGTGACCTGCGACGTCCTCGGTTCCGGTGGCCGTGCGCGGGCCGCCCGCGACGAACGGCACGAGTACCGTCTCACCGGCGTTGCTCTGCGTGAGCTGGATGTAGCGACCGGCATCGGTGATGAAACCGACGGTGCTCGAATCGCCGCCACCGTCGCCGCTCACGATGCTGCGGCTGCCCGAGTTGGGCGTCCAGCCCTCCGGGGTCGCCGGCTGACGCACCGGGAACGGAAGGTCCTTCGCGTCGTACTTCAGCGCCGCATCGATGTCGAAGCTGGGGATCGGGCCACTCGTCGGCCCGCCGGGGCTGAACGTGCACTGGCTGGCGATACCCGCGATCAGTACGCAGAACAGGACAAGGGGTACGAGCGACCACACCATGTCGCGGTTGTTGTGCAGGATGCGGGGTTTATCAGATGCCACGCCCACCAGTATCCAGGGTCGGCCCCGGAACAACGATTCTCGGTCCCGTCAATCGCGCCCCAGCAGCGCACGTCACACATCTTTCTGGGAGAATCAGCAGGCGAGATCCACCCGACACTCGGTGGCCGAGAGGCCGCCGACACAGCGTCGGCGTACAACGTCGACCGTGACAGCACCAGGAGGCACTGCCCATGACGGCTAGCACCACTTCGAGTCGCCGCGAGGCCCCGGACCGAAATCTTGCTCTGGAATTGGTCCGAGTCACCGAGGCTGGTGCGATGGCTGCCGGTCGCTGGGTCGGCCGTGGCGACAAGGAGGGCGGCGACGGCGCTGCCGTCGACGCCATGCGCCAGCTCGTGAGCTCGGTCTCGATGCGCGGCGTCGTCGTCATCGGTGAGGGCGAGAAGGACGAAGCCCCGATGCTGTTCAACGGCGAGGAGGTCGGCAACGGCGACGGACCCGAGTGCGACTTCGCCGTCGACCCGGTCGACGGCACCACGCTGATGGCCAAGGGCATGCCCAACGCCATCGCCGTCCTCGCGGTCGCCGAGCGCGGCGCCATGTTCGACCCGTCCGCCGTGTTCTACATGGAGAAGATTGCCGTCGGTCCCGACGCCGCCGACGTCATCGACATCACCGCTCCCGTCGCGGAGAACATCAAGCGCGTCGCGAAGGTCCGCAAGGCGTCCACGTCCGACGTGACGGTCTGCATCCTCGACCGCCCCCGGCATGCCGGGCTCATCCAGGAGGTCCGGGACACCGGCGCCCGCATCCGCCTCATCTCCGACGGTGACGTCGCGGGTGCGATCGCCGCCGCGCGTCCGGACTCGGGCACCGACATCCTGATCGGCACCGGTGGCACCCCGGAGGGCATCATCGCCGCCGCCGCGATGCGCTGTATGGGTGGTTCGCTGCAGGGCCGCCTGGCCCCGACCGACGACGCCGAGCGGCAGAAGGCCATCGACGCGGGCCACGACCTCGACCGCGTGCTGACGACCGAGGATCTCGTGTCCGGTGAAAACGTCTTCTTCTGCGCCACCGGTGTCACCGACGGCGACCTGCTCCGCGGTGTCCGCTACTACGGTGGCGGCGCGTCGACCCAGTCGATCGTGATGCGGTCGAAGTCGGGCACCGTCCGCATGATCGACGCGTACCACCGTCTGGAGAAGCTGCGCGAGTACTCGTCCGTGGACTTCACGGGCGAGGACGGCGCCATTCCGCCGACCTTCTAGGCAGCTCCGCTGCTCGTGCGCCTTTCCGGTTGCTGCGGCGACCGGAAAGGCGCACGGGAGCATCCCCACTCGGCGCCCATAAGTGGCATGTTTGACGCATGACCGAGAGCAACGAGCAGCAGTACCGGATCGAACACGACACCATGGGCGAGGTGCGGGTGCCCGTGGATGCCCTGTGGCGCGCGCAAACTCAGCGCGCGGTCGAGAACTTCCCGATCAGCGGTCGAGGTCTCGAACGCACCCAGATTCGTGCGATGGGGCTGCTGAAGGCAGCCTGCGCGCAGGTCAACAAGGACCTCGGCCTCCTCGACGCAGACAAGGCGGATGCCATCATCGCCGCGGCAGGCGAGATCGCCGAGGGCAAGCACGACGATCAATTTCCCATCGATGTCTTCCAAACCGGCTCAGGCACCAGTTCCAACATGAACGCCAACGAGGTGATCGCCTCCATCGCGGCGGCGAATGGTGTGGTGGTCCACCCCAACGACGACGTCAACATGTCGCAGTCGTCCAACGACACCTTTCCCACCGCAACACACGTCGCGGCCACCGAGGCCGCGGTGAAGGACCTCCTTCCCGCCCTCGACCATCTGCGGCTGGCGCTGCTCGACAAGTCCACCGAGTGGAAGACCGTCGTGAAGTCGGGCCGCACCCACCTCATGGATGCCGTCCCGGTGACTCTCGGGCAGGAATTCGGCGGTTACGCACGCCAGATGGAGGCGGGAATGGAGCGGGTCGTGGCCTGCCTTCCCCGCCTCGGTGAGCTGCCCATCGGCGGCACCGCGGTCGGAACGGGACTCAATGCCCCCGACGGCTTCGGTCCGAAAGTGGTGGCCGAACTGGTGAAGGCGACGGGTGTCGACGCCCTCACACCGGCAAAGAACAGTTTCGAGGCGCAGGCGGCGCGCGACGGCCTGGTGGAGGCGTCCGGAGCGTTGCGGACGATCGCGGTGTCCCTCACCAAGATCGCAAACGACATCCGCTGGATGGGTTCCGGACCGCTCACCGGTCTCGGCGAGATCCGGCTCCCCGACCTGCAGCCCGGCAGCTCGATCATGCCCGGCAAGGTCAACCCTGTGCTCCCGGAGGCTGCCACCCAGGTCGCCGCGCAGGTGGTCGGCAACGACGCCGCCGTCGCGTGGGGAGGTGCGGCGGGCGCATTCGAGCTCAACGTGTACATCCCGATGATGGCGCGGAACCTGCTCGAGTCGTTCACGTTGCTGGCCAACGTCACACGACTGTTCGCCGACCGGTGCGTCGCGGGGCTCGTCGCGAACACCGAACACCTGAAGACTCTCGCGGAGTCGTCGCCGTCCATCGTGACGCCGCTGAACTCGGCGATCGGGTACGAGGAGGCCGCCGCGGTCGCGAAGCAGGCGCTGAAGGAGAAGAAGACCATCCGGGAAACGGTCATTGACCGCGGTCTGATCGGCGACAAGCTGAGCGAGGAAGAACTCGACAAGCGTCTCGACGTGCTGGCGATGGCGAAGGTGAAGGACTGACCTGCCGACGAAGAGGGCCCGCACTCGCTGGAGTGCGGGCCCTCTCGCGCTGAAGTGCTACAGCAACGCGGATAGCTCGTCCCGGGCCTTCTCGCCCTCCTGGCCGAGATCGGAGCGACCGGCGATGTTCCACGAGCGGAGCAGCGGGGCGAACACCTTCTCCCCCTGCTGGGCGGGGTCGTAGATCCCGGCCTCGGCGAGCACGGCGGTGCTGTCGGTTCCGCCGGGGAGGGCCACGCTCGGCACGTCGAAGGCGGCGATCCGCGACGCGATGGCGCGCATCGTCTGGTCGGGGACCAGCTCGAACGCCGCCTCGACGAGGTTCCGGTAGAACAATGACTGCAGTTCGTCGTCGGCGGCCAGCCGCTCGGCGATCACGGCCACCAGCGGGTCCTCTCCGAGCGCCGCGGTGTTGTGATGACGCACCGCCGCGGCCTTCTCCTCGAACGCCGAGTTCGCGAGCATCTCGATCAGGTGCATCGGCGGCATCGCGTAACCGCGGACCATCTCGTCCATCCGCGCGCGCTCGAGGGCTACGGGATCGACGGCCCGCGTCACCATCAGGTAGTTCCGGAGCACGATGGAGTGCCGGTTCTCCTCCGCGGTCCAGCGGCCCACCCAGCGCCACCACGGTCCGACCAGGGCGAGATGTTTGGCGATCTCCCGGTGATAGGCGGGCACGTTGTCCGCCACCAGCACACCCACGGTCAGAGCGAGCGCCTCGACCTCGCTCAGGGTCGACTGATCTGCCGACCAATCCGTTCCACCCATGAACGCAAAGTTCTTGCCCTGGTCCCAGGGAACCAGATCGTGCGGCTGCCAGCCGTCCGCCTCGGCGATGTGGCGTGTGAGGTTTTCGTCCACCACCGGAGCCAGCTCACTGAGCAGCTGCGAGTCATTCTTTTCAATCGGCATCCGCACACCGTAGCGTCCGCGCCCGGGCGCCGGGTTGACCAGCGGTGGATTCGAGGGGAACAACACCGGCGTTGTGACGAAAACAGCCAGGTCATGGGCCTGCAGTCGTTAGGCTTGCAGTTCACGACCCTCCCGGGCCCGAGCAGAGGATCGCCAATGCGCAGACATGGGAACCTGACGATACTTCTGCTCGCCGTCGCACTCGGCGGGTCCCTCCTCACGGGGTGCGGCTCCGACACGGACGACTCCTCGCCCTCCGCAACCGCCACGTCCGAATCCTCCGCACCACCGAATCCGGGCACCGTCGCGGGCGTCGAGATCCCGGACGGTCAGATCGACGACGCCGTCGGCCGTCTCGACGACCTGGCGAACGAGTTGATGGAGAGTTCCGGGCTGCCGGGTATGGCGGTCGCCGTCGTCCGCGGCGGGCAGACGGTCTACGCGAAGGGTTTCGGGGTGCGCGAGGCGGGCACCGATCAGAAGGTCGACGCCGACACCGTGTTCCAGCTGGCGTCGATGTCGAAGTCGGTGGGCTCCACGGTGGTGGCCCATCAGGTCGGCGACGGGGTGATCGACTGGGACACTCCCGTGGTGTCCAAGTCGCCCGGGTTCGCCCTCGCCGACCATTGGGTCACCGAGCACGTCACGGTGGGCGATCTGTACTCGCACCGGTCGGGGCTGCCCGATCATGCCGGCGATCTGCTCGAGGACCTGGGTTACGACCGGCAGCAAGTGCTGGAGAAGCTCCGGCTCGACCCGTTGAACCCGTTCCGGATCACGTACGAGTACACCAACTTCGGTCTCACCGCGGCGGCCGAGGCCGTCGCGGTGGCGTCCGGGACGGATTGGGCGACGCTGTCGGAGCGGGCGATCTACCAGCCGCTGGGGATGTCCTCCACGAGTTCGCGGTTCGCCGACTATCAGGCCCGCAGCGACCGCGCCGTCGCGCACCAACTCGTCGACGGCAGGTACGTCGCCGACGCGGTGCGCAACCCCGACGCCCAGTCCCCCGCCGGCGGGGTGAGCTCTTCCGTCAACGACATGGGCAAATGGCTGGCGATGCTGCTGGCCGACGGAACGTTCGAGGGCAAGGAGATCGTGTCGCCTGAGGCGCTGCTCCCGGCCGTCAGTCCGCAGATGGTGTCCAGCCCACCGCGTTCGATGGACAGCCGTCCGGGGTCCTACGGTTACGGGTTCAACGTCTCGAGTTCCCCGGCAGGCCGGGTCTCCCTCAGCCACTCCGGTGGATTCCAGCTCGGGGTGGCGACGAACTTCGTTGCGATACCGTCCGCCGACGTCGCGATCGTCGCCCTGACCAACGGGTCACCCATCGGGATTCCCGAAGCCCTCACCGCCGAGTTCGCCGACCTCGTCCAGTTCGGGGAAATCCGCGAGGACTGGAGATCGTTGTACCGGCAGGCCATCGCGCCGATGGACGAGCCCGAGGGCAGTCTCGTCGGCCAGACCGCCCCTGCGAACCCGGCACCACCGCAGCCCCTTCCGACCTATGCGGGCACGTACAACAACGCATATTGGGGGCCCGCCGTCATCACCGAGAGCAACGGCGGGCTGACGCTCCAACTCGGTCCCGCCGGACAAGCCTTCCCCCTCACTCACTGGGACGGCGACACCTTCACCTTCACACCCAGCGGTGAGAACGCCCCACCCGGAACCATCTCGAAGGCCACTTTCGCCGGCAACAACGTCACACTCGAGCACTACGACACGGAAGGCACGGGGACATTCGTCCGCTGAGCCGACACATCGACGGGGAGAAGATCATGAATTCGAACTCGCACGCACCCACGGGAACCACGCAGAAGGACACCGCGAATGTCGAGGTGGTGCGAGCGTTCCTGGATGCCCTCGTCGCCGGCGACCCGGACGCCGCACAGCAGTACCTCGACCAGGACATCGTGTGGCACAACGTGTCTCTGCCCAAGGTCCGCGGAATCCGCTCCGTGATGCGCATCCTCGACGGCATGAGCCGCCCCGGTCTCGGATTCGACGTGCGCCTGCACCACATCGCCGACGACGGAACCGCGGTACTCACCGAACGCACCGACGTCCTGATCTACAAGCGTCTGCGCAGCGAGTTCTGGGTATGCGGCACGTTCGAGATGAAGGACGGCAAGATCGCCGTCTGGCGTGACTATTTCAGCAACCGAGACTTCCTGTGGGGCACGATCAAGGGGATCGTGCGGGCCTTCTGACGACGCCGGTTTTCGGCTGACGCTCCGCCCGATGTCACCTCGGTGCAGTCCGACTGCACTGGTGCGACATCGGGCGGATCACGCTGCGGGACAGGCGCCTACGGCGTCGGCCCGAACTCCTCCAGCATCTCCGTGACGAGCGCGGCGATCGGCGAGCGCTCACTGCGCGTCAACGTGATGTGAGCGAACAGCGGATGCCCCTTGAGCTTCTCGATCACCGCCGCCACACCGTCGTGACGCCCGACCCTCAGATTGTCGCGCTGAGCGACGTCGTGCGTGAGGATCACCCGGGACCCGGCACCGAGCCGGGAAAGCACCGTGAGCAGCACGTTGCGTTCCAGGGACTGCGCCTCGTCCACGATCACGAACGAATCGTGCAGTGACCGTCCGCGAATATGCGTGAGTGGCAACACTTCCAGCATGCCGCGACTGATGACCTCGTCCATCACCTCGGTACTGGCAAGACCGTCCAGGGTGTCGAAGACCGCCTGGGCCCACGGCCCCATCTTCTCGCTCTCACTGCCCGGCAGGTAGCCGAGTTCCTGACCGCCCACCGCATAGAGAGGACGGAAGACGACGACCTTCCGCTGGGTGCGACGCTCCAGCACCGCCTCCAGACCCGCCGTCAACGCCAGCGCCGACTTACCGGTGCCCGCCTTGCCGCCGAGCGACACGATGCCCACGCTGTCGTCGAGCAGGATGTCCAGGGCGATCCGCTGCTCGGCCGAACGTCCGTGCAGGCCGAACGCTTCACGCTCCCCGCGCACCAACTGCACCCGCTTGTCGGCGCTCACCCTACCCAGGGCGCTCGACGAACCACCCAGCAGCCGAATACCCGTGTGGCACGGAAGCTCCCGGGCCTCCTCCAGATCGACGACGCCCTCGGCGAACAATTCGTCGATCGACGAGGACGCCACATCCATTTCGGTCATACCCGTCCAACCGGACGGAACGACGTCGTGGGCGTGGTACTCGTCGGCGGGCAGACCCACCGCACCGGCCTTCACCCGCAGCGGGATGTCCTTGCTGACGAGGACGACGTCGCCGCCCTCGGCCTCGAGGTTCAGTGCGCAGGCGAGGATCCTGGAATCGTTGCTGTCCGTGCGGAATCCGACCGGAAGAACCGACGGGTCGGTGTGATTCAGCTCGACCTGCAGTGTGCCGCCCTCCGTGCCGATCGGCACGGGCTGATCGAGACGACCGTATTCCAGCCGGAGGTCGTCCAGCATACGCAGCGATTCTCTTGCGAACCATCCCAACTCGTGGTGGTGTCGCTTCCCTTCGAGCTCACTGATCACGACGAGGGGAAGCACCACACGGTGCTCGGCGAACCTGGTGACGGCCCAGGGGTCGGACAGCAATACGGACGTGTCGAGTACGAACGTACGAATTCCCGAGTCCGAGGACTTCCTGGGTGCGGCGGACGAATGTCCGGCGCGGGCTGAGACGGAGCGTGAAGCAGTCACGTTGGCTCCTAGGTCTGCGTGGCACCCACGCAAACTCGGTTCGCTGGACCGGTCCGTCCCTGGTGTGTCACCACACGAGGGCCGGGCGCCGGCCCCCTCGCACTGAGTGTGTCAGCCACGATCAGGACCTCCCGTACAAGCAACTTCCCCGCTGCCTGTTACCCCCGACGGTACTGCCAAACACGCCGGACGGCCGCGCGAGAGGCGGGCGTGTCGGTGAACATCGCGTTACGCGGGGGCGTCTGCGGCGCCCGTGCGTGGTTGACGAGCCTCTGCACTCGCAGGTCACGCACGGGCGGCGGAGCCGCCTAGATCAGGCGCCAGTCCTCGAGACCCTCGTACAGCGGGAAGTCGGCGGCGAGCTTCGACACGCGGGCCTTCAGCGCCTCGACGTCGGCCGATCCGGCGAGCGCGGCGCCGATGATGTCGGCGACCTCGGTGAACTGCTCGTCGCCGAACCCACGCGACGCGAGCGCGGCGGTGCCGATCCGGAGGCCGGACGTGACCATCGGCGGGCGCGGGTCGAACGGCACGGCGTTGCGGTTGACGGTGATGCCGACCTCGTGGAGAAGATCCTCTCCCTGCTGTCCGTCGAGCTGCGAGTTGCGCAGGTCGACGAGCACGAGGTGGACATCGGTGCCGCCGGTGAGGACGCTGACGCCCTTGTCCACGACATCCGAGCCGGTCAGGCGCTCGGCGAGGATCTTCGCACCGGTCAGCGTGCGCTGCTGACGGTCCTTGAACTCCTCGGTGCCCGCGATCTTCAGCGAGACGGCCTTGGCGGCGATGGCGTGCATCAGCGGCCCGCCCTGCTGGCCGGGGAACACGGCGGAGTTGAGCTTCTTCGCCCACTCCTGCTTGGCCAGGATCAGACCGGAGCGCGGTCCGCCCAGCGTCTTGTGGACGGTGCTGGACACGACGTCGGCGTAGGGCACGGGCGACGGGTGCAGGCCGGCAGCCACCAGGCCCGCGAAGTGCGCCATGTCGACCCACAGGTACGCGCCGACCTCGTCGGCGATGGAACGGAACGCGGCGAAGTCCTCATGGCGCGGGTACGCGGACCAGCCGGCGACGATGACCTTCGGCTGCGCGGCGACGGCGATCTTGCGGACCTCGTCCATGTCGATGCGGTGGTCTTCTTTGCTGACCCCGTACGACTCGACGTCGTAGAGCTTGCCCGAGAAGTTCAGCTTCATGCCGTGCGTGAGGTGGCCGCCGTGCGCCAGGTCGAGGCCGAGGAGCTTCTCCCCCGGGTCCATCAGGGCCATCAGGACAGCCGCGTTGGCCTGGGCGCCGGAGTGCGGCTGGACGTTCGCGAAGTCGGCGCCGAACAGTTCCTTGGCGCGGGAGCGGGCGAGGTCCTCGATGACGTCGACGTGCTCGCAGCCGCCATAGTAGCGGCGCCCCGGGTAGCCTTCGGCGTACTTATTGGTGAGGACGCTGCCCTGCGCCTGGAGGACCGCACGGGGAACGAAGTTCTCCGAGGCGATCATCTCGAGCGTGTCGCGCTGACGGGCCAGCTCACCTGCCATGGCCTGGGCGACTTCGGGGTCGAGTTCGGCGAGGGGGGCCGTGTTGACGTCGGTACCGGGCACAGCGGTCATCGAGGAATCTCCAAGCTGGATGCGGAAACGAATGCTCCCAGTCTACGAAGAACCCGTGAGGAGTACCTAACCGCCCGCGGTGAGGTAGCCCTCACCGGCACGCAGGACGCTGGGAACGAGCGGCTCGTCGAGCAATCGACGGAACCGCTCCGATCGCTCCGCGCCGACGGGCACCTCGGCCAGCCAGCCGCCGAGCAGGCGGTATCCCTCCACGTAGGTGCTGGTGTAGGCCCGCCACAGCGGCGAGGACAGGAATCGCAGCGACTGCCGGGCCCGCTCGGGGGTCGACAGGCTCCACCGCTGCAGGAACGCGGCGACGTCGTCGTGGCTGCGGCCCTCGTCGTGCAGCATCATCGCCGCGTCCTGCCGCACACCGAGCAGCTGGCCGGATGCCCCAGACAGGCGTTGCGCCTGCTCACCGTCGAATCGCAGACCGAGGTCGGCGTAGATTTCCTGCGCCCACAGCCCCCAGTCGGACCCGACGATCGCCTCCAGTGCGAGGTCGGCGAGGCCCTCCGCCATCAGGCACTGCGGGGTGTTGACGACGAACAACGTCTGCTCGAGCTGTCCCGCGCCGACCAGTCCGGCTTCCTTACGGCAGTGCTCGGTGTGGTGGCCGGGGTACGACTCATGCGCGATCAGCCGCGGCAGGTTCGACATGTGCTGCTTCAGGTCGGAGTTGATCGCGACCCGGGAACGGAAGTCGCCGAGGTAGTAATTGAACCCCGACCACGGCTTGTCGCCCACCACCTCGTACTCGACGACCTCCGTCTCGGGCAGGGCGTAGTGCTCCCGCACGAGGTCGCGCAGGGCGCTGGAGAAGGCGTCGACGCATTCCTGCAACCGGTCCGCGGGGATCTCGTCCTTCGCGCGGTGGGCCTGGATGCGCTCGGCCAGCGGCCCCGTACCGGGCAGCACGGCGTCCATCTTCCGGTGCGCCTCCCGGTACTGCTCCTCGTCGCCGCGTTCGATGCGGACGTCGAAGTACGCCTCGACCTCGTCGACGAAGCCGACGTCGTCTCCCGCGAACTTGCGTCCCGAGCATTCGAGGGCGCGCAGATGGACGTCGAGGAACCGGGTCCGCTCCTCGGACAGTCCGGCCGACGGCAACTCCGCGCGAAGGTTCGCCGCCGTGCGCGCGAGGTCGCGCGGATCGGGCTTCGGCGCGTTGTCCACCTGCCTGCGCAGCGCGGGATCGCCGGTGTACGCGTCGACGAATCCTTCCTCCAGCCGGTCGAAACCCAGCCCGAGCAGCAAGTATTCGCGGACGAACGAAACGGATTCCATGCCGTCCGACCTTAGTCGCAGACACGTCTTCCCGACCCGCCGACAGCGCAGCCTGTGGCACCAAGCACAATCCGACTATGCAACCGCTACTCGCCAGCGCGACGACGACGGCAGAGATTCTGGGCATGGGCCGCTCACTCCCCCTGGTACCCGAGTGTGAGCGGAACTGATGGCGCGGACGAGCGAGTCCAGTCCGTACGTCGAATTCGACCGGAAGCAGTGGCGCACACTGCGTAAGTCGACGCCGCTCGTCCTCACCGAGGAAGAGCTGTACGGACTGCGGGGCCTCGGCGAGCAGATCGACCTCGAGGAGGTCGCGGAGGTCTACCTGCCGCTGTCGCGTCTGATCCACCTGCAGGTGGCGGCCAGGCAGCGACTGTTCGCCGCGACCGCGACGTTCCTCGGCGAGAAGCACCCCGATCAGCAGGTGCCGTTCGTGATCGGGGTCGCCGGCAGTGTGGCGGTCGGCAAGTCCACCACGGCGCGTGTCCTGCAGGCGCTCCTCGCGCGCTGGGAGCACCACCCGCGTGTCGATCTGGTGACGACGGACGGCTTCTTGTACCAGACGGCCGAACTGAACCGCCGCGGGATCATGCACCGCAAGGGCTTTCCCGAGAGTTACGACCGCCGCAAGCTACTGCGGTTCGTCACCGAGGTGAAGTCGGGGGCCGAAGAGGTGGCCGCGCCGGTCTATTCACACATCTCGTACGACATCATCCCCGGCCAGTATCACCTGATCCGGCAGCCGGACATCCTCATCATCGAGGGTCTCAACGTGCTGCAGACCGGCCCCCGGCTGATGGTGTCGGACCTGTTCGACTTCTCGATCTACGTGGACGCGCGGATCGAGGACATCGAGAACTGGTACATCCAGCGGTTTCTGGCGCTGCGGAAGACGTCGTTCTCCGACCCCGACGCGCACTTCCATCACTACGCCGGACTGTCGGATCGGGACGCGACGTCTGCCGCGCAGGAGATCTGGCACAACATCAACCGGCCGAACCTGGTGGAGAACATCCTGCCGACGCGTCCGCGTGCCACGCTCGTGCTGCGCAAGGACGCCAATCATTCGATCAACCGGCTGCGGCTCCGCAAGCTGTAGGTGAGTGGCAAAGTGTGTTCCGGCACGCTTCGCCGCTCACGTCAGACGCCGAACCTGCGGTGCCGGGCGGCGTAGTCGCGCAGCGCGCGGAGGAAGTCGACGCGGCGGAACTCGGGCCAGTACGCCTCCGTGAACCAGATCTCGGAGTAGGCGCTCTGCCACAGCAGGAACCCTGACAGCCGCTGCTCCCCCGACGTGCGGATCACGAGGTCGGGGTCGGGCTGGCCGGACGTGTAGAGGTGGCCGTCGATACCGTCGACAGTGATCGATTTCACGAGTTCGTCGCCCGACAGTCCCGCGAGGAGCTTTTCGCTCAGCAGCGACTGGACGGCGTCGGCGATCTCCTGGCGGCCGCCGTAGCCGATGGCGACGTTGACGTGGGTGCCGGTGCGACCCTCGGTTCCGGCGGCGGCGTCGCGCAGCCGGCGCGACTGCGCGGCGGGCAGGAGATCGAGGGCGCCGACGATCTTGACGCTCCAGTTCTTGTCGGGGCCGGAGATCTCCTCCACGACGTCCGTGATGATCTCGAGCAGGGTGTCGAGTTCTTCGGGGTCGCGGCGCAGATTCTCGGTGGACAACAGGTAGATGGTGGCCATCTCGATGCCCGCGGCGTCGCACCAGCCGAGCAACTCGGAGATCTTGAGGGCGCCCATGCGGTGGCCGTGACTGACGTCCTCGAAGCCGTTCTCCCGGGCCCACCGCCGGTTGCCGTCGCACATCACGGCAATGTGCCGAGGGTGCTGTAGACCGTCGAGCCGCTTCAGTAGCCGACGCTCGTAGATGCTGTACAGCAGTCCTCGCGCACTCACCTGGAGATCACCATGACACGCAAGAGTACGCCGCACCCGAAGGTGATCCGCGACGGCCGTCACACAGCGCGCGACTTCCTGCTACCGACGGGTACGCTCTCACCACAAGCTAACCTACGGTTGCGTAGGTTAGCGCCACGCACAGCGAGAAGAGGTGTTCAGTGACCGCTTTCGGCCTCGACGAACTGCCCGTCAAGCCCCGAATGCGAGGGTGGATCCACCTGTGGGCGTTCGGCGTCTCCGTGATCGCTGGCATCGTCCTCGTCATGGTCTCGGGCATCCGGGTGTCCGGGGAAGCGGCGCTCGCCACCGCCGTCTACAGCCTCACGGTGTGCGGCGTGTTCGGAGTCAGCGCCACCTACCACCGGATCCACTGGAACACCGTCTCGGCGCGCACCTGGATGAAGCGCGCGGACCATTCGATGATCTTCCTGTTCATCGCCGGCAGCTACACCCCGTTCGCGGTGCTGGGACTCCCACCCGACACGGGCCGGACGCTGCTGATCGTCGTCTGGGCGGGTGCGCTCGCCGGGGTCGCGCTGAAGATGCTGTGGCCGACGGCACCGCGCTGGGTCGGGGTGCCGCTGTACCTGCTGCTCGGCTGGGCCATCGTCCCCGTCGCACCCGAACTGACGCACGAGGTCGGCGTCCTCCCGATGCTGCTGCTCTTGATCGGCGGCATCCTGTACTCGGTCGGCGCGATCCTCTACGCCACCAAGTGGCCCAACCCGTGGCCGACCACGTTCGGACATCACGAGTTTTTCCACGCCGCCACCGTCGTCGCGGCGCTGTGCCACTACATCGCCGTGTGGCTGGTGGTGTTCCGGTAATACCGGGTTCTACCGGCTCAACGCCTCGCTCAGGTCCTCGACCGTCGACACCGGGCGGTCGCACACGAACCCGCGGCACACGTACGCCGCCGACGTTCCGCCGACCAGCGGCCGGTCGGCGAGCAGGGGTGACGAGTCCGGTTCGCCACCGACCACGACGGCACCGCCGGGGGCGAGCCTGCGTGCCTCCTCGAGCAGCGTGGACTCGCCGTCGGTGGCCACGGCCACCTGGATCGGGCCGCGCACCGACGCCTCGGCCACCGCGAGCCAGTGCCCGGCGGATCGCGGTGCGCGCTGCAGGAGCAGCGCCACCCGGTCGAGCGAGTGTGCGGCGGCGGTCGCATACCGTCCCGATGCTTCCGGGTCGGCCACCGCAGCCGCGGTGAGCAGCGCCTCGGCCAGGCACGACGCCCCGGACGGCGTCGCTCCGTCGACGGGGTCACGGGGTCGGGTCACCAGCGTCTCCGCGTCGTCGGCGGTGTCGAACCAGCTGCCGGGCCTCTCGCCGTCGGCGAAGTGGATCAACGCCCGGTCCAGCAGCGCCTGCGCGTGCTTCAGCCACTCGGTGTCGCCGGTCGCCTGGTACAGCGCAAGGAGCCCCGTCGCCAGGCATGCGTAATCCTCGAGCACCCCGGCCGACTCGCCGACGGAAGCTCCGAGGGATGCCCTCCGCAGCCGCCCGTCGACGACGTGCAATCCGAGGACGGCTCGCGCGCACTCCGCGGCGGCGTCCACCCACTCGGGCCTGCCGAGACCCGCGCCTGCCTCGGCGAGCGCGGTGATCGTGAGGCCGTTCCAGGCGGTGACCACCTTGTCGTCGCGCCCGGGCTGCGGCCGTGTCGCGCGCTGCGCGAGAAGCGCGTCCCGCACCCGGCGCCAGCGGTCCCGGTCGTCGGGGTCGCGCGGGAGCTGCAGGACGGACATGCCGGCCTCGAACGTCCCGGCGGGAGTCACCGCGAACACACCCGCCGCCCACTTCCCGTCCTCGGGCCCGAGGACCTCGACGAGCTGTTCCGGGGTCCATACGTAGGTGAGCCCCTCGACGCCCTCGGTGTCGGCGTCGAGGGCAGACGCGAAGGACCCGTTCGCGGTACGCAGATCGCGCAGCAGGAACTCGACGGTCTCCTCGGTGACACGGACGGCCAGGTCCGAGCCCGTGCGGCGGCCCAGGTGCGCATACGCACGCAGCAGTTGGGCGTTGTCGTAGAGCATCTTCTCGAAGTGCGGCACCACCCACGCGGCGTCGACCGAGTACCGGGCGAATCCGCCGCCGAGCTGGTCGTAGATGCCGCCGCGGGCCATCGCCGACGCGGTGCGCTGCACCACGCCGAGCACGGTCTCGTCGCCGGACCTCTCGTAGGTGCGGAGCAGGCCCTCCATCAACGCGGACGGCGGAAATTTGGGGGCACCGCCGAATCCGCCGTGCTCGGCGTCCTCGTCGCTGCGCACGCTCCCGGCGGCCGCGTCCAGCAGGGCCGCATCCACCCGGACATCACCCTCCGGGATGCCGCCGGCTCCGCGCCGCAGTTCGGCGACCACCGAATCCGCTGCCTCGTCGACGTCGCCGCGGCGGTCACGCCACGTGTCGGCGATGGCCCCCAGCAGCTGGGTGAACGACGGCATGCCGCCGCGCGGCTCGGCCGGGTAGTAGGTGCCGCAGTAGAACGGGGCACCGTGCGGGGTGAGGAAGCACGTCATCGGCCAGCCGCCCTGACCTGTCATCGCGACCGTGGCGTTCATGTACACGGCGTCGAGGTCGGGCCGCTCCTCGCGGTCGACCTTGACGCAGACGAAATGCTCGTTCATCAGCGACGCCACCGACTCGTCCTCGAAGGACTCGTGAGCCATCACGTGGCACCAGTGGCACGCCGAATACCCGATCGACAACAGGATCGGGACGTCCCGCTCCCGCGCCCACCCGGTCGCCTCCGGACCCCACTGCTGCCAGTGCACCGGGTTGTCGGCGTGCTGTCGCAGATAGGGGCTGGTGGACCCACCGAGTGTGTTGTGTGCGCGTGGGTCCATCTCCAGCTCCTGTTCGACTACTTCTGCAGGTTGGGCGGGGTGTCCGTGGGCTTCGGCGGTTCGGTCGTGCTCGCGCCGCCACCGTGAATCGCGCCGCGGTCGGTGCCCTCGTCCACTTCCTGGTCGGGTTCGGGATGCTCCGGCTCGAACGTCTCGGGCAGGTTCTTGAGCTTCTTGTTCATCGAACGCACCAGCAGCACGACACCCGCGAGGAGCGCGAGAATCACCACGAGGCCGATGGGCGACGCCTTGCCGAACTCGGGACCGGACGGAGTGCTCGGCGTCTGCGCGAGAACGTCCGCCGCGCCGGTCACGATGCTGACCGTCAACGCATTCACTGCCGGCCGTCCTCGGTGATGCCCGCGAACAGGTCGTTCTCCGGGATGGACGTGGTGACCCGGGTCTTGGCCAGTTCGAATTCCTCGGTGGGCCAGATCTTCTGCTGGATCTCGAGCGGGACCGCGAAGAACGAACCGTTCGGGTCGATCTGCGTGGCGTGGGCCCGCAACGCGTCGTCCCGCTGCGGGAAGTAGTCGCCACACGTGATCTGCGTGGTGACACGCGCCATCAGGTCGCCCTGCTCGGTCTTCCACTTCTTGAGCCACTCGGCCATCGGGAACTCTTCACCGCGGCGGTCGTACTCTTCCTGGAACTGCAGGAGTCGCTTCCGGATGAAGCCGTGCGAGTAGTAGACCTTCTGCACCCGCCACGGCTCCCCGGCGTCCGGGAACTGCTCGGGGTCGGCGGCGGCCTCGTACGCGGCCATCGACACCTCGTGGCAGCGGATGTGATCGGGGTGCGGGTAGCCGCCGTTCTCGTCGTACGTGGTCATGACGTGCGGGCGGAACTCGCGGATCGCGCGCACCAGCACCTCGGTCGACTCCTCGAGCGGAACGAGCGCGAAGCATCCTTCCGGCAGCGGCGGCTTGGGGTCGCCCTCGGGCAGACCGGAGTCGACGAATCCCAGCCACTGGTGCTGGACGCCGAGGATGCGTGCCGCTTCGGCCATCTCCTCGATGCGCACCTCGTGGATGCGGTCCCGCACCCCGGGCACGTCCATCGCGGGGTTGAGGATGTCGCCACGTTCACCACCGGTCAACGTCACGACCTTCACTTCGTTGCCCTCTGCGGCGTAACGGGCCGTTGTCGCGGCGCCCTTGCTCGACTCGTCGTCGGGATGGGCATGGACGGCCATGAGCCGGAATCCGCTCACGTATTCGTTCACCTCAACTTCGCCAGTAGCCGTTGCCGGCTTGTCCGTGTCGCGCGCTCTCGCCCCCGCCATCGCTGACGGCGCACTGACGCACGTCCTCTATAGTTCCACCCGAGAGTTCCGCTTGCAGCCGTGCCCCCGCTCGAGTGCTGTGAGTTACAGGGAACCGGAGCGGTACGAGAGTTGAGAGATGACGAGAACGCTTCCCCCGGGCCGATACACAGCCGCGGCAAAGCCTGCGCGCCCGAAGCGCTGGCTCGTGTGGGCGCTGTCCGCAGCTGTCGTGGTTGTCGGCGTGATCGTGGCGTTCGTCGCATACGACAAGTTCGCCGTCTCCGAGATCGACAGTGAAGCTACGTCGTTCGATCTGGTGAGTGCTTCGCAGCTCGACATCACCTTCACCGTCACGCGCCAAGATCCGTCCCGGGACGCGGTCTGCATCGTCCGCTCCCGTTCCAAGGACGGTTCCGAGACCGGCCGGCGCGAGGTCTTCATCGCCGGCGGCGAGGATCAGACGGTGAAGGTCACCGCACCCGTCTACACGTCGCGACCGCCCGCCATGGGCGACATCTACGGCTGCAGCCTGGACGTTCCCGCCTATCTCACCGGCGGCTGACACCCCCGGACCCGAGCGACCGTTCGGGTTATTCGGGGGCTGCACTCCCCGATCGTGCTAGAATCGCCTGATACACGGTTCCGGTTTGGAACCGTGTATTGCTGCATTGGCGGCAAGGCGGAACCCCGCACGGCTACGGCCGTCGAATCCGCCGAGCCGTTGATCACTGCTGTTGCAGTGATCTGTCGAGGGAGCCCGGCGGCTCCAACTACGAGGGAGTGATCGAGATGACCGAGACCCAGGTGACCTGGCTGACCCAGGAGTCACATGACAGGCTCAAGAGCGAACTCGACCAGCTCATTGCCAATCGTCCGGTCATCGCCGCCGAGATCAACGAGCGTCGCGAAGAGGGCGATCTGAAGGAGAACGGCGGCTACCACGCGGCCCGCGAAGAGCAGGGCCAACAGGAGGCCCGCATCCGCCAGCTTCAGGAGCTCCTGAACAGTGCGAAGGTCGGCGAGGCCCCCACCCAGTCCGGTGTCGCACTGCCCGGTTCCGTGGTGAAGGTCTACTACGACGGCGACGAGAAGGACACCGAGACCTTCCTGATCGCCACCCGCGAAGAGGGTGCTCGCGACAACAAGCTCGAGGTCTACTCCCCCAACTCCCCGTTGGGTGGCGCACTGCTCGAGGCGAAGGTCGGCGAGACCCGCGAATACACGCTGCCCAACGGCAGCAGCATGAAGGTGACGCTCGTCAGCGCGGAGCCGTACCACAGCTGATCTCGGATCCACCGCCGAAAACTCCGGTCCGGGCCCAGTGCCCGGGCCGGAGTTTCGGCATGGATCCGCGGCGCGGTCCTTAAGGACCCAGGATCCGCGGCGCGGTTGTCAGAAGACCCGGCGGGCTTTCATGTCGGCGAACACGGGTCCGATGCGCACGACGTCTCCGGTGGTGGGCGCGTGCAGCATCTGGCCGTTGCCGACGTAGATCGCCACGTGCCCCGGCCCACCGGACTGCCAGTTGCCGAACAGCAGATCGCCGGGTCTGGCCTGGGACAGCGGCACCTCGACACCGACATTCCACTGCGTCTCCGACGTGCGGGGCAGTGTGACGCCGGTTGCGGCGTACACGGCGAACGAGGTCAGTCCCGAGCAGTCGAAACCGCCTCCGGACGGCCCGTTGATGTTGCCGCCGCCCCACACGTACGGCAGTCCGATGAATCGCATGGCCGCTTCGACGACACGGCTCGTGTCACCGGCTGCAGCACCGTAGAAGAACGGCGACAGCATCCGTGCGAACGATTCCTCGAGCGAACGGATCCGCGCGACGTACGGCTGGGTTTCGTGCTCGTAGTCGAACTTTCCGGCGGGCATGCCGCCGGTGGTCCGGACCGCTCCCGCGCCGGCGTTGTAGGCGGCGATCGTGAGGTCGAGGGTGTCGCCCTTGACCACCCCCTCCTTCTTCCAGCCCTCGATCTGGCCGAACAGGTCGCACAGCATCTGACCGGACGCCATCATCGGGTCGGCGACGCCGTTGATGTCGACCTTGCCGTCGCCGTCCGCGTCCTTGCCGTACTTGGCCCAGCTCGCGGGCATGAACTGGCCGGGTCCGCGGGCGCCTGCCCGGGACACGGGCGACGTTGCACCGTACCGGAAGCCGTTCTCGACCGAGTACAGGGCCGCCAGCGTCGGCGGCTTGATGCCCTCGCACAGCGACCCGGCCTTGCGGATCCACGGGGCGAAGACCGCGATGGCGCCGACCGGCGCGAGCGAGACACCGGGAAAGCCGGCGGGGACGGACGGGATCAGCGATCCGAGCCCGCTGATGAGGCCCGGGACACCGGGCAGAGCGGCGAGGCCCCCGATCGCGGTTCCGACGTCGGGGGCGCTCATTGCAGGGGGCTGGTCGAGGGGTGTGTCCGGGAGCACCAGCGGTGCGACCGGGGCGGGTGGCGGCGCCGCTTCGACAGCGGGCGGCGGCGGAATGTACGGGTCGGTTGCCTCCTTCACGACATCCGAGGCCTGGGCAACCATCTGCTCGGCCTGCTGGCGGGCCGGTTCGGGGAGGGTTGACAGTGCGTCGTTTACTTGTTTCTGAACGTCGGGTGAGGCCTGCTCGACCACCTGAATTGCGTCGGCTGCTTGATCTTTCACCGGCTGCGGTATGTCCGCTCCCTGAACGATGGCCCCCGCTGCGGTGGTGATCGCCACGATGATCGCCGCTGCATCAACTGACATACGTGCGCTCCTCCTCCTCGGTGCACCTAACCGAGTGGGTTCACGTTACGACGGGGCACAGCAGGTGCGAGGCGATTCTGCCGGATTGCTCCGATTCCTACTGTGACCTGCGGGAGAACAGAAGATGACGAATCACACCGCTGGGCGGTCACCCGCGCACCGGCGCGAAACGTTCGCTGAGGATCGCGACCAGGTCGGCCGGATCCGTGGTCTCGTCGTTCAACGCCTCGAGGAGTGGTGCGCGCTGACCCGGCGAGATCGGTTCGATTCCCCCGAAAATCTGCCACGTGTCACCGGCCGGGACGACGCGGGCGCAGATCAGATTCCCGACGCGCAATTGCCGGCTTGCGGCACGTTCCCTGATTTCTCGCCGGTCTCCGGTGCGCAGATCCCGCAAAGTCAGGCCCTCACCAGGCCGGACTTCCTCCACCTCGTGCACCGACCGTTCGACCTCCAGCCACTGTCGCGCGAGGGCGAACTCGTCCGCGGGCAACAAGTCGCCACGGCTGTCGACGAAGTCGGCGAACGCGCCGCCTTCGAAGAGGGCGACATCGGCGACCAGCGGGTCGTCCAACGCCTCGAGCAGCGCTGAGTCCCCGGCCCAGTACTCGGATCGAATTTCGGCGAACTCGAAGATCTGGTCCCGCCAACCGAGCTCCTCGGCATGCAGCTTCGCCTTCTGGTACAGCCACGCGGCCCGATCGGACAACGGATGGTCACCTTTGCCGAGGTGACAGATCTTGTACTTCTTCCCCGACCCGCACCAGCAGGGATGATTTCGGCCCAGCCCCGGCCGGGGAGTCGGTTGGAAGTATTCGAGCACAGTCCGCAGCGGCTCCACGTCCCCGCCCGCCATCCGATTCAGCAACGACAGTCCGCGGACGGCGTCGCCGCGATCCGACGCGAAACGGGCAAGGTCGAAGAGGGCGGGATCGAACGCTCCATTCACGACGAGAGCATGTTCGTAGTGTTCTTCGGCCTCTTCCGGGAAGCCCTCCCTCTCGGTGGCGCGGCCGGCGAGCCACGACGCGGCGGCTTTCACGTCGCGGGGTCCCAGCATGAGCAGCAGATCCGCTGCGTGCAGTATCACGCTCGGGTCCACGTCGCCGTCGAACAGCTCGTCTGCCGCGACCTCCACGACTGCCGGATCGGCCAGGCCTGCATAAAGCTCCGGTTTTCCGAAGAAGCGTTCTTCGACGTCCTGGTCGTCGTCTTCTTCGAGAGCCGCGACGAGGGTAACGAGCAGCGCGACGGCCGGTGCCGCCTCCACCGGCACCCCCAGTCGGTCCGCGTACAGGCGGAGCAGCTGATCGTTCCGGTACTCGTCGAAATCGAATCCGCGCGGGGCGACAAGTTTCCCGGAACGGTCGAAGCCGGCGTTCTCGATTATTTCCGCCAATGGGACCGTCGGCACGGTGAACGCCGCCGGATCGTCGACCAGGAGCTGCCAGACCTCCTCTTCCACATCGACTACCGCGCTCTCGGTCAGCCGCTGAGTGAACCGCAGCGCGAGATCGGGAGCGACCGCGACCGGCTCGTCGGAGAAGTCGAGGTGCACGCCGGTGTTCGATGTCGTCAGCGCGAGAAGATCTCCGGGAGAGCACTGCGCAAGGGTGCCCGGGGGAACGACGAGCGCCGCCTCATCGGCGAACGTGTCAGCGTCCTCGTCGAAGAACACGACCTCGAAGCCATCGACGTCGGGCTCCCCGGATCCGAGAAGCAGGAGCGGCCCGAAATCGTCCATCTCCACGACATCGGCCGAGATCTCCTGCGCGGTGAGGCGGTGCGTGAGGACGCGTCCCGCGAGCAGAACGCCGAGCGCGACGTTTCGGCCGTCGGGGAGATATCCGAGAAGCGGCGCGTCCAGGTCCACCACGTCTTCGAGCAGGTCGTTGATATGTCCCCGGCCCGAATCCGCGAGCGCGTCTGCCAGCTCGCGGTCGGAAAGGGGGCCGCGCTCCCGCAGCAAACCCAGAGCGGCATCGAGCAGTTCGTCATGGTCTGAGATCACGGACCCGATCGTAGTGACGACTCCGTCACGGCGGCGGCTGTCGGGCACGACTGCGCACATCTGCAGACGACACGCCGGGGCGTGCGCTGCACGACTGCGCACTCGGCGAGGAGAGACAGAATCTTCCCAGGTTGTTCTAAGGTTCGTCAGGGAAGCTGGTCGGCATGAGTGAAGACCGACGGATCACCCGCCTGCTTCCCGTTCGCCGCGTCCTGGCGGCAGCTGGGATCGCCGGACTGGTCGCCGGTGGCGGTATGGCGGCGGCAGCGGACCCCGCGACCCCCGATTCGACGGTGGCAGCGCCCCTCGTCTCGGCCGGCTTCGGCGCACCGGACGCCGTGTCCAGCGGCTCGTGAGCCACCGCGACCGGAGATCGACCACATGACCAGGGCACGAAGCGCAACCGAATGGTCCACCTGGGGCGTGCACGCCCGCATCGTCGTCACCGACCCGGACTCGCTGAGTTCGGCGTCGAACCTGATCCGCGGGTACCTCGCGGCCGCCGACGCCGCCGTCAACCGCGACCGCGCGGACGCCGAGATTCGCTCGCTCGGCGAGGGCCGGAACACGGTCACGCCGATGTTCGCGCGATTCCTCGCCGACGCACTCGCCGCCGCGCGCACCACCGAGGGGGCACTCGACCCCACGGCATCGGCGCCCGCGCCCCACGCGTGGCGGTCGATCACCGTCGAGGGGACGGAGGTCACGCTTCCCGCCGGAGTGGAACTCGACCTGACGGCGACAGCGCGGGCCAGTTCGGCCGATCACTGCGCGTCGACGACGGCCGAGCTGCTCGGGTGCGGCGTCCTGGTCGCCCTCGGCGGAGACATCGCCACCACCGGGACCACACCGCCCGGCGGCTGGCAGGTGCAGGTCCAGGACCTGCCCGGCGACCCCACCTGCCAGGTGTCGATCCCGTCGGGTGCGGCCGTCGCGACCGCCAGCACCGTCAAACCGCTGCACCCCGACTCGATCTCGTTGTGGCGCACCGTGTCCGTGGTCGCGGAGTCGTGCATCACCGCGCACGCGTCGAGTACGGCCGCGGTCGGGATGGGCGGCGGCGCCATCGACTGGCTCACCAACCTCGAGCTACCCGCCCGGCTGGTGGACCAGGAGTTCCGGGTCATCACCCTCGGCGGGTGGCCGAGCTAGGGCGGCTATTCCTGCAGACGGACCGCGTACTGGGCGTCGCGCAGTGCGTCGAGGAGATCCTGCCGGTGACCGGGACCGCGGGTCTCGACGGTGAGGAACACCTCCACCTCGTCGAGCGCGAGCGCGCCGCCGGTGCGGGAGTGGACGACGTCGACGACGCTGGCGCCGTTGCCGCTGACCACGCCGAGGAGGCTGACCAGACCACCCGGTCGGTCCGGGATGGTCACGTGCACACCGAGGTACCGTCCCGCCGCCCGCAGACCGTGGTTGACGACGTGGGTGAGCAGCAACGGGTCGATGTTGCCGCCGGACAGCACCGCGCACACCTTCCCGGTGAGCCCCAGTTCTTCCGTCGAGCAACTGATCAGCGCGGCCACGGCGGCAGCGCCCGCTGGCTCGACGATGAGCTTCGCGCGTTCGAGGCACAGGAGCAGCGCCCGGGACAGGGCATCCTCGCTGACCGTGACGATGGCGTCGACCTGAGTACCGACGTGCGCGAACGGCACGTCGCCGGGCCTGCCGACCGCGATACCGTCCGCCATCGTCGACATGCTCTCCAGCGGAATCGGGCGACCTTCGGCCAGCGAACGCGGCCACGCGGCCGCCTGCTCCGCCTGGACACCGACGATCCGCACGTCGGGACGACTGGCCTTCACGGCCGCGGCGATACCCGCGATCAGGCCGCCACCCCCGGTCGGGACGACGACGGTCCCGACGTCGGGTTCCTGCTCGAGAATCTCGAGTCCCACGGTTCCCTGCCCCGCGACGATGTCGGCGTGGTCGAACGGATGGATCAGGACGGCGCCGGTCTCGTCCGCGAACTTCTTCGCCGCGACCAGCGCGTCGTCCACCGTGTCTCCGGTGAGGTGGACGGTGGCGCCGTACGCCTTGGTGGCGACGAGCTTCGGGAGGGGCGCCCCGGTGGGCATGAAGACGGTGGACGGGATGCCCAGTTCCGTGGCCGCCCAGGCCACCCCCTGCGCGTGATTGCCGGCGCTGGCCGCCACCACCCCGCACGCCCGTTCCGCCACCGACAGATTCGCAATCCGGTTGTACGCACCGCGCGGTTTGAAAGACCCTGTGCGCTGCAGATTTTCGCACTTCAGGGTGACGACGTGCCCGCACCGTTCCGACAACGCCCGGGACGCGATCACCGGCGTCCGGCGCATGACGGGGTCCAGCAGCTTCCGAGCTGCTCTGATCTGATCCAGCGTGACAGGCTCCACGCGGGCCAGCATAGGGCGCTCCGCGCCCCGTGCGTGGTTAACGAGTCCAGAGGCTCGTCACCCACGCACGGGGGCCGGAGGCGCCTACTTCAGCGCCTGCTCGATGTCGCCCACGAGGTCGGCGGCGTCTTCGATGCCGACGGACAGGCGCACCAGGTCGTCCGGGACCTCGAGCAGCGATCCGGCGGTGGAGGCATGGGTCATGGCGCCCGGATGCTCGATCAGCGACTCGACGCCGCCCAGCGACTCGGCCAGCGTGAAGATCTCGGTGCGCGAGCAGAAGTCCAGCGCCGCCTGCTTGCCGCCGGCGAGGCGGACCGAGATCATGCCGCCGAAGCGGCGCATCTGCTTCTCGGCCACCTTGTGGCCGGGGTGCGACTCGAGGCCGGGGTAGATCACCTGCGACACCGCGGAGTGTCCGGTGAGCAGTTCGACGACCTTCTCGGCGTTGTCGCTGTGCCGCTCCATGCGCAGGGACAGGGTCTTGATGCCGCGGAGGGTGAGGAACGCGTCGAAAGGTCCGGGGACGGCGCCGGCACCGTTCTGGAGGAACGCGAACGCCGTGTCGAGCTCTTCGTCGTTGGTGACGAGTGCGCCGCCGACGACGTCGGAGTGTCCGCCGATGTACTTGGTGGTCGAGTGCAGCGCGACGTCGGCACCGAGCTGCAGCGGCTGCTGCAGGTACGGCGACGCGAACGTGTTGTCGACGACGATCTTCGCGCCGGCCTCGTGCGCCACGTCGGACAGCGCCTCGATGTCACCGATGTTGAGGAGCGGGTTGGTGGGCGTCTCGACCCACACGAGCTTGGTGTTGGGCCGGATCGCGGCCCGGACCGCGTCCACGTCGGACACGGCGGCGGGCGTGTATTCGATGCCCCACTGGGTGAAGACCTTGTCGATCAGGCGGAACGTGCCACCGTAGGCGTCGTTCGGGATGACGAGGTGGTCGCCGGGGCGAAGTGCGGCGCGGAGCAGGCAGTCGGTGGCGGCCATGCCCGAACCGAAGGCGCGACCGTACGTACCCGACTCGAGGGCGGCGAGGTTGGCCTCGAGCGGTCGTCGGGTGGGGTTGCCGGTGCGGGCGTACTCGAATCCGTTCCGCATGCCGCCGACGCCGTCCTGCGCGAACGTCGAACTCGCGTAGATCGGGACGTTGACGGCGCCCGTCTGCGGGTCCGGGTCGAATCCGGCGTGCACGGCCTTGGTGGAGAAACCCTGCCAGCTGATGTTGTCCGCTTTGCTGCGCTGCTCACTCATGGCCCCCAGCCTAGTGGGGACCTAATTCTCCAGATACTCCGCGATGGCGAAGGCGACGTCGAGCTTGGTCGCGTCGCTGACGGAGGGGTCGAGCGCGTTGACGATGATGCTGTGTTCGGGTGTGAGCAGGGCCATTGCCACGACGTCGAGGACCACCCCGCCGAACTGCGCGGACCGTGGGTCGGGCACGACGTTCGTGCCGTTCCGCATCTCGACGAGGACGGCCGGGTCGGTGACCTGAGGCTTCACCGACGCGGTGATCGTGCTCATCACGTTGGTCGGTCCCTTGGACCACGAGCAGGTCGGATCGATCGATCCGGGGAGGACGGCCTCGGTGAGGTGCGGCCGGTCCGACACGAGCCGCCCGAGAGCCTTCGTCAGCGCGCCGCAATCGGTCGACGCGGACGACCCCGGTGACGACACCGACCCGACGTCCGACGGCCCCGACTGCGCGACCGCTTCGCCCTCGATGCTGCCCCCGCAACCGGCGGCGGCGAACCCGAGCACGGCGACCGGGACCACCAGGCCACGGCGTAGACGAGCACTCACAGCGATTTCCCCCTCACGACCACCGGACCGGCACCCTGCTGTGCACCGTACGTTCCGTGCGCAGCAGTGACCAGTCTCGCCCCGACCTGTCGGCTAGGAGCCGGCGCTGAGGAATCCGAGGAGGTCGTGGCGGGTGATGACCCCGGCGGGCTTGCCGTCGTCGACGACCATCAGCGCGTCGGTGTCGCCGAGCGCCTTGGTTGCGGCCGACACGGGCTCGCCCGAACCGATGAGCGGGAACGGCTTGCTCATGTGCTTCTCGACCGGATCCGCGAGGTGTGCGCGACCCTCGAACACGGCACTGAGCAGGTCGCGCTCGGTGACGCTGCCCGCGACCTCACCGGCCATGACGGGCGGCTCGGCGCCGACGACGGGCATCTGGGACACCCCGTACTCGCGGAGGATCTCGATGGCGTCGCGCAGCGTCTCGGACGGGTGCGTGTGGACGAGGTCCGGGAGCTCGCCGGACTTGCCGCGCAGCACGTCGCCGACGGTCTTCTCGTCGGGCTTGCCGTCGAGCGGGGTCCGGAGGAATCCGTAGGACGCCATCCACTTGTCGTTGAAGATCTTCGACAGGTAGCCGCGACCGCCGTCGGGGAGCAGGACGACGATGACGGCGTCGGGGCCCTCACGCTTGGCGACCTCGAGTGCGGCGACGACGGCCATGCCGCACGAGCCGCCGACCAGCAGGCCCTCTTCGCGGGCGAGGCGGCGGGTCATCTCGAAGGAGTCGGCGTCCGACACGGCGATGATCTCGTCCGGGATGGACGGGTCGTAGGCGGTCGGCCAGAAGTCCTCGCCGACGCCCTCGACCAGGTACGGACGCCCGGTGCCACCCGAGTAGACGGAACCCTCGGGGTCGGCGCCGATGACCTTCACCTTGCCGCCGGACACCTCCTTGAGGTAGCGGCCGGTGCCGGTGATGGTGCCGCCGGTGCCGACGCCCGCGACGAAGTGGGTGATCTTGCCGTCGGTGTCGGCCCAGATCTCGGGGCCGGTGGTCTCGTAGTGGCTCTGCGGGCCGCCCGGGTTGGAGTACTGGTTGGGCTTCCAGCCGCCGGGGAGCTCGCGGGCGAGCCGGTCGGAGACGCTGTAGTAGCTGTCCGGATGCTCGGGCGCGACCGCGGTGGGGCACACCACGACCTCGGCGCCGTAGGCCTTGAGAACGTTGCGCTTGTCTTCGCTGACCTTGTCGGGGCAGACGAACACGCATTTGTATCCGCGCTTCTGTGCCACCAGGGCGAGGCCGATCCCGGTGTTGCCGGACGTGGGCTCGACGATGGTCCCGCCCGGCTTCAGCTCGCCCGACGCCTCCGCGGCGTCGATCATCTTGACCGCGATGCGGTCTTTCGAGCTTCCCCCCGGGTTGAGGTATTCGATCTTGGCTGCAACGGTCCCGTGGTTCTCACCGATGACGGAAGAGAGCTTGACGAGAGGGGTGTTGCCGATCAGGTCGACGACGTGTTCCGCGATGCGCATGCCTCCATGCTCCCAGATGCCCTGATCCGATGCTCACGGACGTCCGGCGCGGGGGCCCCGATCCGACTAGATTGGTACGGACGCAGTCCGCTGGAACCGTGAGATGAGCACCAGGTAGCGGAAAGGTGGGACCAGTGCCCAAGAGCACCTGGCAGACCGGAGTGAAGGCCGGCGCCACGGCTGTCGTGGCAGGTTCGAGCGCAGGCACGTTGTCGTGGGTGGCGTATTCGTATCTGATGTCCCAGGCGACGGCGGCCCGGGGTGTGATCGGACGCAACGTCGCCAGGCCGCCGGAGGCCGACGGCGTCTACTCCCCCGGCGTCCCGGTTCCCGAACGCTGGCTGCGGACCACGCCGTACGACGTGCACCTGATGATCTTCGGCGACTCCACGGCCGCGGGGGTGGGGTGTGTGTCAGCCGAGGAAGTGCCCGGCGTGCAGATCGCGACGCGTCTCGCCGACGAGACCGGGAAGCGGATCCGGCTGAGCACCAAGGCCATCGGCGGCGCCACGTCCCGCGGACTCAGCGGGCAGGTGGACGCGATGTTCGTGGCCGGACCGCCACCGGACGCCGCGGTGATCCTGGTCGGCGCGAACGACGTCACGGCCAAGAACTCCATCCGGGCGTCGGCGCGCCGGCTGGGAAACGCGGTCGAGCGATTGCGGAAGCACGATTGCGCCGTCGTGGTCGGGACGTGCCCGGACCTCGGGGTGGTGACCGCGATCCCGCAACCGCTGCGCACCGTCGTCCGGACGTGGGGGTTGCGGCTGGCCCGTGCGCAGGCGGCCGCGACCAGCGGGGCGGGTGGCCATCCGGTGGCGCTGGCCGACCTGCTGGCGCCCGAGTTCCTGGCGGCCCCCGATCGGATGTTCTCCTCCGACCACTTCCACCCGTCGGCGGCGGGGTACGAACTGGCGGCGATCCAGATCGTGCCCGTGCTCGCGACCGCGCTGGGCATGTGGCACGGCGGCCCACTCCCCGACCTGCCCGAGGTGTCGGAGGCCGCGGAATCCCGCAAGCTGTCGACCCGAATGACGGCGTCGCTCAATCGTTTTCTGTGGCGGCGCGACGCCAGGAGGCGGTCACCCGGCCGCCTCGACGACCTCCTCGCGATCGAGGAGGCCTCCGCGTCGAGGGCGCAACGGATCGCTGAGTGAGATAGCGATGTCCACGCGGTCGTCCGGCAACGTAAGTTGTCGGGAAGGCCACAGAACGGGTGGTCTGCAACACAGTCCAGGCCCCCGCAGTTGACAAAGGAGTTTCCATGCCCGAGGCAGTCATCGTCTCCGCAGTACGCTCACCGATCGGCCGAGCCATGAAGGGCTCACTGAAGACCATCCGACCGGATGATCTGACGACGCAGATGGTGGCCGCGGCGCTGGCGAAGGTGCCGGAACTCGACCCCACCGAGATCGACGACCTGCTCCTCGGATGCGGTCAGCCCGCCGGCCAGTCGGGTTTCAACATCGCCCGGGTGGTCGCGGTGGAACTGGGCTACGACTTCCTGCCCGGTGTCACCGTCAACCGCTACTGCTCCTCCTCGCTGCAGACCACCCGCATGGCGCTGCACGCGATCAAGTCCGGCGAGGGCGACGTGTTCATCTCCGCCGGCGTCGAGTCGGTGTCCAGCTTCGTCACCGGCAACGCCGACGGCCTGCCGAACACCAAGAACGCGCGGTTCGCCGACGCCGAGGCGCGGACCGCGAAGCTCGCCGAGGGCGGCGTCGCGTGGACCGACCCGCGCGAGAACGATCAGATTCCCGACGTCTACATCGCGATGGGCCAGACCGCCGAGAATGTCGCCTCGGCCACCGGCATCACCCGCGAGGAACAGGACCGGTGGGGCGTCCGGTCCCAGAACCGCGCGGAGGAGGCCATCAAGAACGGCTTCTTCGAGCGGGAGATCACCCCGGTCACCCTGCCAGACGGCACCGTCGTGTCCACCGACGACGGCCCCCGCGCCGGCACCACCTACGAGGGCATCAGCCAGCTCAAGCCCGTCTTCCGCCCGGACGGCACCGTCACCGCCGGCAACGCGTGCCCGCTCAACGACGGCGCCGCCGCCCTGGTGATCATGTCCGACACGAAGGCCAAGGCCCTCGGCCTGACCCCCCTGGCACGGATCGTATCGACGGGCGTGTCGGGCCTGTCGCCGGAGATCATGGGCCTCGGCCCGATCGAGGCCGTCAAGAAGGCGCTCGCCCTCGCAGGTAAGTCCATCTCCGACATCGACCTGTTCGAGATCAACGAGGCCTTCGCGGTCCAGGTGCTCGGTTCGGCCCGCGAACTGAAGATCGACGAGGACAAGCTGAACATCTCCGGCGGCGCCATCGCCCTCGGCCACCCGTTCGGCATGACCGGTGCCCGCATCACCAACACCCTGCTCAACAACCTGCGTGAGCAGGACAAGACGTTCGGCGTCGAAACCATGTGCGTCGGCGGCGGGCAGGGCATGGCAATGGTCCTCGAGCGCCTGAGCTGAGGCGGCTCCGCCGCTCGTGCGTGGTTAGCGCCGATTTTCGCGGAGCGCTGATTGCCTGAACTTCGGGTCGCTCGGGAGACGCCCGTGGCTCCGTGAGGGGTTGAATGCGTTTGCCGGGTAGGCATTTCGCTGTGGGGCGGGGCATCACGGCGCGAACATAATGAGGGCATCTCGCTGACTGTAAAGCGAATCCCTGCTGGCCATTGCTAACGATTGCTGGCGGGCCTATCAAGGAGGACACCCTCATGCGGTCACGAACTACTCTCCTGTTATTGAGTATTCTGGGGCGCTCGGCCGCCGAGCAGGCGACACGCGGGCGCTGGTTCGTTGATCTCCGCGACCGGGCACGGTTGACTGGGGTCGTCGACCAGTCAGCGAATACCCAGCGCACTACTCGCCCGTCCGACGCCAAGCCGACCTACCCAACGTCCCAGTCCCGTGGCTCGGCGGATGCACGGTCCGCTACGAATTCGCATGGTCAGACCCAGCGAATGAGGGTGGACTCGCTGAGTGAAAATTGGCGTTAGCGAGTCTCTGCACTCGTCAACCACGCACGGGCGCGAAGCGCCTACGCACAGAAGAAGGCCCCCGAGAGCATGCTCTCGGGGGCCTTCTTCTGATGCTGCTAGTCGCTGTTGAAGTAGCTCAGCAGTCGCAGGATCTCGACGTACAGCCACACCAGGGTGACGGTGAGTCCGAATGCGACGCCCCACGCTGCCTTCTCCGGCGCCTGGGCGCGGATCAGCTGGTCGGCGGCGTCGAAGTCCAGCAGGAAGCTGAACGCGGCGATGCCGATGCAGACGAGGCTGAAGATGATGGCGATCGGACCGCCGTCGCGCAGGCCCAGGCCGCCTTCGGTGAAGAAGCTGGCGATCAGGTTGCCGAGGGCGAGGACGACGACACCGATGAGGGCGCCGATGATCATCCGCGTCAGGCGGGGCGTGACCCGGATGGCGCCGGTCTTGTAGACGACGAGCATGCCGAAGAACACACCGAACGTGCCGAGCACGGCCTGGGCGATGAGCGCCGCTCCCCCGACTCCGCCGAACGTGACGTCGGTGAACATGAACGACAGCGCGCCGAGGAACAGGCCCTCCGCCACCGCGTAGGCGAGAACGATGCCGGGGTTGTCCATCTTGCGGCCGAACGTGGCCACGAGGACCAGCACGAGACCGACGAGGCCGCCACCGATGACCAGCGGGCCCGCGAGGTCTGCGTTGTTGCTCACCAGGAAGTAGGAGATGATCGCCGACACCGTGAGCACGCCGAGCGTGACGCCCGTCTTGGTGACGACGTCGTCGATGGTCATCGAACGGTAGTCGGGGCCGGTCCGGTAGGGCTCGGCCTGGGTGTACTGCGGCTGACCGAACTGCTGCGTGACCTGCGCGGCGCCGGCCGTCGTAGATCCGAACGAGGCGTATCCGCCGCTGCCCTCTTGTTTGGGCAGGTTGCGGAACACCGGGTTACTGGTGGTGCGCACCGTGCACATCCCTTCTCGTGGCTCGCCGGGTGGATCCGGGTTTCTTGTACGTTGAACGTCCCGCACCCACCGCAAGTTCCCGTTCGTCGCTTTCGGGTCGGACAATTCGGACTCTACCGGTGCCCCGGTGACACTCGCCAGACGAGGCCGGTCCGGCGTGGCGGTCAGGCCACGGACCGGGTGACGGTGAACTTGGGATTGCGCCCGACGACGTCGGTGGGTCCGACGAGCCGCTGCAACCGGCCCCGGTACCCGAGATGGGAGTTGTAGACGGTCCACAACTCGCCGCCGGGCCGGAGTACGCGTCCGGCTTCGGCGAACATCTTCGACGCACCGCCGGTGTGGACGGCCGCGCCGACGTGGAACGGCGGGTTGCACAGGACGACGTCCCGGCTGTCGGTGCCGAGGCTGGACATGGCGTCGTCGCGCAGCGTGCTCACCCGGTCGTCGAGTCCGTTGGCGCGTGCGGTGGCCGCCGCCGATGCCACTGCGGCGGAGGACTGGTCGGTGGCGATCACCGACACGTCCGGTAGCAGCTTGGCCAGGCTGACGGCGAGAATGCCCGTTCCGCATCCGAGGTCCACGGCGGTCCGGGCGCGGGGGTTCACGCGGGGCAGGAAGCCGAGGAGGTATCGGGTCCCGATGTCCAGTTTGGCGCCGGCGAACGCGGCGCCGTACGACACGACGTCCAGACCGAGCTCGGCGAGGTGATCGGTGACCGGGTACGTCGGCTCCGTCACCGCCACCGGACCGCTCGCGATCAGCACCCGCGACTTCTGCCTGCCGAGGGTCGCGCGGACGGCGGAGAAGGAGCGCCCGAGCACGTCGTTCATGGCGGTGGAGATGTGCTTGTCGCGGCCACCGGCATAGACGACGACGGACGGGTCGGCGTAGCGGGCGATCGCCTCGGCGATCTCGGTGAGTTCGCTCAGGCTCCGGGGCAGCTGCATCAGCACCACCGTCGCGCCGCCCAGCAGTTCCTCGCCCAGCGAGGACGCCCGGTAGCGGTCGGACAGACCGGTCGTTTCGGCGTTGGCGGCCAGCGCCAGCTCGCCGGTCAGCGGGTCCTGGTGCACCCGGATTCCGGTGGCACCGTGCGCGGTCGCGGCGCCGAGGGTGAGTGCGCCGTAGTGGTCACCGATCACGGCGACCGTGCCGGGGCGGGCCGCCGACAGTGCCGCCGCGGCCTCGTCGAGGATCAGCCGATCGGCGGCGTCGACGGCCACCAAGTTGGGGGCCTCGACGTCGGGACGGCGACGCAGACGGGAGAACAGGGCGTCCCGGTCGAACACTTCGGAGCCGGGCACGCTACTCGGACACCCACTGCGCGACGTCGGCGACGGATTCGCGGTGGGTGCGGAATCCGTTGACGGGTTCGTCCGTGTCGGGGTAGCCGAAGGAGATGGCGCACACCACGCGGCGGTCCTCGTCGAGTCCGAAGAATTCGTGGATGAACCGTGAACTTCCCGCGAGAGCGGCCTGCGGAATGGTCGCGACTCCGAGGCTCTGGGCGGCGAGGAGGAACGTGTCGACGTACAGCCCGCAGTCCACGGCGCCGTACGTGCCGAGCGCTTCGTGGGTGGTGACGATCGCGACGTGCGGCGCCCCGAACAGGTCGAAGTTCTTGAGGGTCTGCTCCGCCGAGGCGGCGCGGTCGCCGGCCGCGATGCCGACGCTGGAGTACAGCTGCATGGCGCATTCCCGGCGGCGCAGCTTGTGCTCGCCCGTGTACTCGCGCGGGAAGTCGAAGTCGGACTCCTGCGGGTGGGTGCGCACGTACTGCGTCAACCCGGCGCGGAACCGCTCGGTGCCCTCTCCCTCGGTGATCGCGACCTGCCACGGCTGCGTGTTGCACCACGACGGCGTCTGCTGCGCGAGCTCGAGGATCCGCTCGATCACCTCGCGCGGCACCTGCGTCGGCAGGTAGGCCCTGCAACTGATTCGCGCGTCGAGGAGCTGGGCCAGCGTCTGCTCGGCCCGGCTCGTGTCCGCTGTGGCAATGCCGGTATCCGTCACCGTCGAATTCTCCTCGGGTCTACTCGTTCTCGAACACGCTCTCGGTGTCGTGCGACCGCGATATGCTGGCGTCAGTGCACCGAGAAGGTGATTGGATTGAGTGTGCCACGACCCCCGGAGAGCAGTTCCGGGCCGACCGACTCGGATCCGCAGGCTACCAAGCGGATCGTCGTGACCGACATCGTCGCGGAGCTGTCGGCGGAAGGGTTCGACGACGCTCGTGAGATCGGCCGGGGAGGGTTCGGGGTCGTCTACCGCTGCCTCCAGACGGCCCTCGACCGCACGGTCGCGATCAAGGTGCTGTCCTCCGATCTGGAGGGCGAGGACCGGGAACGTTTCCTGCGGGAACAGCGTGCGATGGGAAAATTGTCGGGCCATCCGCACGTGGTCGACATCCTGCAGTCCGGGGTGACGCGCAGCGGCCGGCCGTACATCGTGATGCCGTACCACTCGCGCAATTCGCTGGACGCCTGGATTCGCCGTGAGGGGCCGCTGCCGTGGAGCGAGACGCTGCGCGTCGGGGTGAAGCTCGCCGGCGCCCTCGAGACGGCGCACCGGCTCGGCACCCTGCACCGGGACGTGAAGCCGGCGAACATCCTGCTGACCGGGTACGGCGAACCGCAGCTCACGGACTTCGGCATCGCGCGCGTCTCCGGTGGGTTCGAGACGACGTCGAGCATGATCACCGGTTCACCGGCGTTCACGGCGCCGGAGGTCCTGCGCGGTGACGCGCCGTCGCCGTCGTCCGATATCTACAGCCTGGGCGCCGCCCTGTTCTGCCTGCTCACCGGGCATGCCGCGTTCGAGCGGCGGAGCGGGGAGCGGCTCGTCGCACAGTTCCTCCGGATCGCCACCCAACCCGTTCCGGACCTGCGGGGTGAGGACATTCCCGACGACGTGTGCGGCGCCATCGAACGCGCCATGTCCGAGGACCCGGCAGACCGCCCTGGCTCTGCGGCCGAGTTCGGTCAGGAACTCCGCGACGTCGAACGCAGGCACGGGCTCGACGTCGACGAGATGGCGCTCCCGGCCGCGGCCGACGAGTTTCCACGCACCGAGCACACCTCGGCTCCGACCACGCAGTCGTCGTCCGGGCACAGTCGCAGCTACCGCCGGCGGTCGGGCGCCACCCCGCCGAGTGCCGCCGCCCGCTTCCGGCCCCCGACCCCGATGCGTTCCCTGGTGGAGCGCACCCGCCTCCTCGAGATGCTCCGGCTGGGTCAGCGCAGACGGCTGACCCTCATCCACGCTCCCGCCGGCTTCGGGAAGAGCACGGTAGCAGCGCAGTGGCGCGACGTCCTGATGGAGGACGGCGCCGCCGTCGCGTGGCTGACGGTGGACAACGACGACAACAACGTCGTGTGGTTCCTGTCCCATCTGGTCGAGGCGATCCGCCGGGCGGAGCCGACCCTCGCGGACGAGCTGGGGCAGGCACTCGACGAGAACGGGGCCGAAGCGGAACGGTACGTCCTGACGTCGCTGGTGAACCAGGTCCACGACAGTCGGCGCCACGTGGTGGTGATGATCGACGACTGGCATCGTGTCACGTCGCCGGACACGATCGCCGCCATGGACTTCATCCTGGAGAACGGCTGTCACCACCTGCAGATGGTGGTGAGCAGCCGAAGCCAGGCTGGGCTTCCGCTGGCCAAGATGCGGGTGCGGGACGAGCTCGTCGAAATCGACTCCGTGGCTTTGCGTTTCGACATCACGGAGTCGCAGCGGTTCCTGGTCGACCTCGGCGGACTCCACCTGGAGGACTCCGACGTGGAAGCGCTCGAGGAGACCACCGACGGCTGGGTGGCGGCGCTGCAGCTGGCGTCGCTGTCGCTGCGGGATCGCTCCGACCCGGGCGACCTCATCCGGCACATGTCGGGGCGCCATCACGCGATCGGCGAGTACCTGGCGGAGAACGTGCTCAGCACCCTCGAACCCGCACTGCTCGACTTCATGCTGGCCACGTCCGTCACCGAACGGGTCTGCGGCGACCTCGCCTGCGTCCTGGCGAACGTGACCCGCGGTCAGGCCCTGCTCGAACAGGTCGAATCCCGCGACCTGTTCCTGCGCAGTCTCGACGAGGACCGGGAGTGGTTCGAGTACCACCACCTGTTCGCCGAGTATCTCCGCCGGCGCCTCGAACGTGATCATCCGTCCCGCGTGGAGGACCTGCACCGCGCGGCCGCGCACTGGTTCGCCGACCACCACTACGTCAGCGACGCAGTGGATCACGCGCTGGCCGCGGGCGACCGCGACATGGCCGTCGCGGTGGTCGAGGAGCAGGGCATGTACCTGGTGGAGCACTCACGGATGGTCGCGCTGCTCGGTCTGGTCGACAAGTTGCCGCGGCCGCTGATCGAGTCCAGTCCCCGCATCCAGATCGCGGTCGCGTGGGCGAACATTCTCCTGCAGCGGGTGGCGCCGACGCTGCGGGCGCTCTCGCTGGTGACGTCGACGCTCGAGTCCTCGGCGCTGAGCGAATCCGAGCAGGCCGACATCCGGGTGGAGGCCGACATCGTCCGCGCGGTGATCGCCGTGTCGTCCGATCGCGTCGCCGGCGTCCCCGACCTGATCGCGGAATGCCTGGCCCGGCCGGAAACCCTACGCGCGTGGGTGGTCTCGGCGGGATCCAATCTCGCGTCCGCGGTCGCGATCGCCCAGTTCGATTTCGTCGAGGCCCGTCGCCTGCAGGAGTGGGCGGCCGGGTATCACCAGCGGACCGTCGGACCGTTCAGCAGGATGTACGGGTACTGCTTCGCCGGGATCGCCGCGATGGAGCAACTCGACATCACCGCGGCCGAGGACAATTTCCGCCTGGCCGTGCAGACCGCGACGAAAGCGACCGGTCCGCATTCGCACGCCGCACGTCTCGCGGGAGCACTCCTGGGCGAGCTGATGTACGAATTGGGCCGTATCGACGAGGCCGAGCGACTCCTCGACGAAAGCTACGAACTCGGGCCGGAGGCCGGCATCGTCGATTTCATGATCGCCCGCTTCGTGACGGGCGCGCGGCTGAAGGCGGGACGCCGCGACCTGGAGTCCGCTGCCCGCCACCTCGACGAGGGCGCGTCGGCGGCGGCGGCGCTGGGACTGCCCCGGTTGCGGGCCCGGGTGGAGAACGAACGGGTCCGGCTCGGTCTGCCCGCGTCGCCTCAGCCCCCTGCCCCGGACGGGAAGGCCACCCGGGTACCCGATTTCGGTTTCGCCGAGATCGTCGCGCAACTGGACGATGCCACCGAGATCCGGAAGCAGTCGGCCGTCGAGCCCGACGCCGCGTGCCGCCGCGCGGCGGAGTGGGTGCGCCGGGTCGAGCAGGAAAGCAGACCGAGGGCGGCCATGCAGGCCAACCGCCTGCTCGTCGCGTGCCTGGTGGCGGCGGCCCGGATCGAGGAGGCGAAGCCGGTGCTGGCGTCGATCGCCGCGACATGCGCACGAATAGGCTTCGTGCGCTACCTGATCGACGGCGGACCGCGGATGGTGCCCGTGCTGACGGCACTGCTCGAGGATCGGCGTGCCGGCCGCTGGCAGTCCGACTGGCCGGACGTCCCGGCGGAGTTCCTGGCCGCTGCACTGGAGACGGCGACGCCGGTCGAGAGCTAGACACTTCTGCCACGAGGAGGAACCGCCGCGGCCTATCGTGGACTTCCGGACTCTTTCGTGGGAGGACTCATGACCGATCCATCGCCGCAGGACGGGACGCCGCGGTTCGGCGGTCTGCGCGCCCTGTTCGTCAACTGCACGTTGAAGCATTCTCCCGACGTGAGCAATACCCAGGGTCTGATCGACCGCAGCGTCGGCCTGATGGAGAAGGAAGGGGTCACGGTCGACCAGATCCGGGCGGTCGACCACGACATCGCGACCGGCGTGTACCCCGACATGACCGAGCACGGCTGGCCGAGCGACGAATGGCCTCAGCTGTTCCAGCGAGTCCTGGACGCCGAAATCCTCGTCCTCGCCGGCCCGATCTGGCTGGGCGACAACGGTTCCGTCACCAAGCAGGTGATCGAGCGACTGTACGGTTGCTCGTCGCTGCTCAACAAGCACGGCCAGTACGCCTACTACGGGCGCGCGGGTGGCTGCCTGATCACCGGGAACGAGGACGGTGTCAAGCATTGCGCGATGAACATTCTGTACAGCCTGCAGCATCTCGGATACGTGATCCCGCCGCAGGCGGACGCCGGGTGGATCGGCGAGGCCGGACCCGGCCCGTCGTATCTCGACGAGGGGTCGGGTGGTCCCGAGAACGATTTCACCAATCGCAACACCACGTTCATGACGTACAACCTGATGCACACGGCCGCGATGCTGAAAGCGGCCGGCGGGTTCCCCGCGTACGGGAATCAGCGTTCGGAGTGGGACGCGGGGTGCCGCCCCGACTTCGCCAACCCGGACTACCGCTGATCCGTCCGACCGAGAGGAACGTCATGTGCCGATTGTTCGGGTTGTCCGCCGCCCCTCACCGCGTCCGCGCCTCGTTCTGGCTGCTCGACGCACCGGACAGTCTGACGCAGCAGAGCCACAAGGAACCCGACGGCACCGGTCTCGGCACGTTCGCGGAGGACGGCACTCCCGTGGTGGAGAAGCAGCCTCTCGCCGCGTACGAGGACGCGGAGTTCGCGCAGGAGGCGAAGCACCGGTACTCGGCCACGTTCGTCGCGCACATCCGTTTCGCGACCACGGGTGAACTGCTCCCGCAGAACACCCACCCGTTCGCCCAGGTGGGCCGCGTGTTCGCCCACAACGGCGTGGTCGAGGATCTACCGAAGCTCGAGGCCGAACTGGGCACCGATCTGAGTCTCGTTCAGGGCGACACCGATTCCGAACGCGTTTTCGCGCTCGTGACCCGCGAGATCGGCCGGAACGGCGGCGACGTCACCGCCGGCATCACCGCGGCCGCCAACTGGCTGGCCGACAACGTGCCGATCTATGCCCTCAACGTCCTGCTCACCTCCCCCGGCGAATTGTGGGCGCTGCGCTACCCCGACACCCACGACCTTCTCTTTCTCGAGCGGCGCGCCGGCGGTCCGAGCGGTGGCCGCCACCTCCAGCACGCGAGCACCCCCGGCAGGATCCGGGCCAGGTCCGAACACCTCGCCGAGCATCCCGCGGTGGTGGTCGCCAGTGAGCAGATGGACGAGGATCCGGGCTGGACGCCGCTGCAGTCGGGTGAACTGCTCCACGTCGACCGCGACCTCGGTGTCACTCGTGAAGTGATCGTCGATCGGCCCCCGCGTTACCCGATCCACCTCGCCGACCTGGGCGCCCGCGCCGCGGCATCGCAGACGGAGAAGTAGCCGACCCGGTCAGAACTCCACCCGTACGTGCTCGGAGACGGGACGCGCCTGGCACGCGAGAATGTAGCCGCTCGCGAGGTCTTCGGGATCGAGGATCGACGCGTTCTCCATGTCCACCTCGCCCTCCACTACCGTGCATGCGCAGGAACCACATTCGCCTTCACGGCAGGAGTACGGGACGTCGAGTCCCTTCGAGAGCATCACGTCGACGAGCGTCGCGGTACGTGGCCAGCTCAGGTTGTGCGCTTCGCCGTCGAGCTGCACCTCCACCGTCGACGCCTCCCCCGTGTCCGGCAGTGCGTCGACGACGACGTCGGCGAACGGATCGCCGGACAGCGACGTGAAGACCTCGGCGTGCACCCGGTCGCGCGGCGTCCCCGCGAGGGCCAGCGCCTCGTGGATCGCGTCCATGAACGGTCGCGGTCCGCACAGGTAGGCCCGGTGGTTCCGGAACCGATCCGACAGAGTGGCCAACTGCCGCGGCGTCGGCAGACCCTGCACGCTCTCGAGCCAGTGCACGACGGTCAGCCGGTCGTCATGGCGGGCCGCGAGCTCCCGCAACTCCCCGGCGAAGATGATCGACGTCTCGTCCCGATTGGCGTAGACGAGAACAACTTTCCCGCCGCCCTCGCTGAGCGCCGACTTGAGAATCGACATCACCGGGGTGATTCCGCTGCCCGCGGCGAACAGGATCAGGTCTTCGTCCAGACTGGCCGGTGTGAACACCCCGGCGGGCGGCAGAACCTCGATCCGGTCGCCGACGCCGACGTTGTCGCACAGCCAGTGCGAACCGTAGCCACCGGCGGTGCGTTTGATCGTCACCTTCGGCAGGGCATCGGTGAACGGCGAACTGGCCAGCGAGTAACACCGGGCGACGGAGCCGGTCCGGTCACTCGGGATACGCAGCGTCAGGAACTGTCCGGGCTTGTACGCGAATTCGTGGCGGCGCTCGTCCGGGACGTCGAAGACCAGCGACCGGGCGTCGGAGGTCTCCTCCACGACGGCGGCCACGGTAACCACTACTGATCGCGAACTGCGCGGTGCTTCAACGGTCGTCATCGCGACGGTGCCCTCTCGGTACGGTAACTCGATCCTGCCGAAACTAGTGCAGTTCGCCGGCGCCGGCCGTAGGCCTTCCCGCTGGGCGGGACCCCGAACTTCGCCGTCATCCCCACCGGGACTGTCCACCGTCCAGGGGAATGGTCGCCCCGGTGAGGTAGCCGGCGTCTTCGCCGACGAGGAAGACGACGGCGCCACGAATTCCGCCGCCTCGTCCGGGTTGGTGTCCATCCACCGCTCGAGCGCCGGACTCTTCGCGTGCGGGGCGACGGACAGCACCCGGATTCCGTCCCGGCCCCATTCGCACGCCGCCGACCTGGTCAGCGAGCGCATGCCCTCCTTGATCGAGCCGTACGCGCCGTAGTTGCTCGCGTCCCAGCGCACCGCCGCCGACGTGACGAGGTTGACGATGACGCCACCTCCCCGTGCCTTCATGTGCGGGTGACACGACTGCATCATGCGCAGGGTCGCGAGCGGCCCGGTGGCGAAGGACCGCTCGTACTCCTCGTCGACCACCGACAGGATCGGTCCGGGTGTGCAGTCGTTGGCGTTGTTCACCAGGATGTCGACGCCGCCGAACACGTCCACCGTCCGTTCGACCGCGGCCGCGATGTCCTCGCGCCTGCTGACGTCGCACACCACCGGCTCACTGCGGGCACCGAATCCCGCGAGCAGCCGGCACGTGGTGTGCAGTTTCGACTCGGTCCGACCGGCGACGGCGATCGCCGCGCCTTCCCTGGCGAGGGCCGTGGCGATTCCCTGCCCGATCCCCTGCCCCGCACCCGTGATCAACGCGACCTTGCCGTCGAGCTTGCCCATGTCCACTCCCGTTCGCCTATTATCAAACCAAGCATTTGCTTGTTCATTGGTTTCCGAGCCGATCGAGTCTCCGTGCCGATCGAATCGGTCATTCCGAGCGCCACACCTGCTCGCGCTCCCTCACTCCGAAGGTTTCCTGTGACAATCCCCCCTCCCCTCGATTTCAGTGGCCGCACCGTGGTCGTGACCGGCGGAACCAAGGGCATCGGTTTCGTCGTCGCCGAGTCGTTTCTCGCCGCGGGCGCGAACGTGCTCGTCTGCGGCCGCTCCACGCCGGACTCCCTGCCCGCGCACGGTGACCGCACCGCCGCGTTCCGGGCCACCGACGTCCGTGCTCCGGCCGACGCGTCCGCACTGATCGACGAGGCCGTTACCCGGTACGGCCGCCTCGACGTTCTCGTCAACAACGCGGGCGGCTCGCCCGACGCCGACGCGGCCACCGTCTCGCCGCGGTTCGTCGAGAAGATCATCGCGCTGAATCTGCTGGCGCCCTTCACCGTTGCCCAGGCGGCCAACGCGGTGATGCAGCAGCAGTCCAACGGCGGGGCCATCGTGAACATCGGCAGCGTCTCCGCTCACGATCCGCAACCCGGAACCGCCGCCTACAGTGCGGCGAAGGCGGGGCTCCTCGTGCTGACGAAAGCGCTTGCGCTCGAATGGGCTCCGAAGGTACGGATCAATCACATCACCACCGGACTCATCCGCACCGAGAGCGCGGCCTCCGTCTACGGCGAGGACGGCGGCGCCGCCGTCACCCGGACCCTGCCGATGGGACGGATGGCGGTGCCGTCCGACATCGCGGGCGCCTGCCTGTTCCTCGCGAGCGCCCAGGCGTCGTACGTGAACGGCGCCGATCTCGCCGTCCACGGCGGCGGTGAATACCCGGCGCGGTACCTCGCGACCCGCTCCTGACCCCGCCTCCCTCGCCGAATGTCACCCCGGTTCGGTTCACCTGCACCGGTGTGACATTCGGCGAGAAGCGAACGTGGGGTCAGCCGAACGACGCGCGCGCGCCGGCGATCACCGGCCGGTCGTCCTGGACGAGTTCGAACGACGCATCACCCGCGTCGCCCCAGACCCGCAGCGACGGCGCGTCACCCGGGTACACCGGTGCCGCGAACCGCCCCTCGAGCCGGGCGAGGTCCGCAGGGTGCACGTCCAGCCCACGCGCCAGTTCCACTGCGCTCGCGGCGAGCGTGCACAGGCCGTGCATGATCGGCCGCGGTTGCCCGATCCGCTCGGCCGCCGCCGGGTCGATATGGATGTGGTGCCGGTCCCCGGTCAGCCGGTACAGCGCCGCCTGGTTCTCCGCCGTCTGCAGAACGCCCCGCACGGCCGGTTCACCTTCGGGCCGAGACGGTTTCGCGGGACCGCGGTCGCCGCCGAAACCGCCTGCGCCCGGGGCGAACAGCGACCAGGTGGCGACGAAGAACTCCGATTCGACGCGCACGTCGAACACGGCCGCCGACCCCTTGTCAAACACCTCACCGACCGACGCCGACAGCTCGATCTCGCCGCGCCGCGGGAGCGGAGCGAGCACCGTCAGCTCCTGCGACCCGTGCAGGGCCGTCTTCGTGTCGAACGCTCCCCGCGACCCCAGTTCGTCCGGCGCCCACTGGGCGAGCGTGAGAGCGAACGTGGGCAGCACCCGCAGTCGCTCCTCGAACACGAGATCCAGTTCGGTGGCCCGCGCCCCGACGGACAGTGCGTACAGGATGGCGTCGCGCTCGTCGTAACTCACGGTGCGCGTGCCGAGATCCTCGCCCCGCCACGCCCCTGCCGTCGTGCGCTCCGTAGTCGTCATGATCAGTCCTCTCTGCCCAGAATCAGGCCGCTGGTGGGTACTGCCGTGCCCGCGGTCACCAGCACGTTGCCGATGCCGTCGGGTTGTGTGGTCGACGTGCCGCGAATGAGCCGTACCGCCTCCGCGATGCCGTTCACGCCGTGCAGGTAGGCCTCGCCGATCTGCCCGCCGTGCGTGTTGGCCGGCAGGCGGCCGCCGACCTCCAGGTGTCCGTCCCGGATGAAGTCCTTCGCCTCGCCGGGGTCGCAGAATCCGAGTTCCTCGAGTTGCGGCAGGACCAGCGGGGTGAAGTGGTCGTAGAGGATCGCCGCGGAGATGTCGTCCGGCGCGAGACCGCTCTGCCCGTAGAGTTGCCTGGCCACGAGTCCCATCTCGGGGATCCCGGTGATGTCCGGCCGGTAGTAGCTGGCCATCATGTGCTGGTCCTTGCCGGAGCCCTGCGCCGCGGCCTTGACGATCGCCGGGGTGTTGGGGAGGTCCTTCGCGCGTTCTGCCGAGACGACGACGAGGGCCTGGCCGCCGTCCGTTTCCTGGCAGCAGTCCAGCAGGTGCAGCGGTTCGGCGATCCACCGTGACTGCTGGTGGTCGTCGAGGGTGATGGGCCGGCCGTGGAACCAGGCGGCCGGGTTGGCGGCGGCGTGCTTGCGCGCGACCACCGCGACCCGGCCGAAATCCTCGCTCGTGGCCCCGTACCGGTGCATGTACCGGCGGGCGAACATCGCCACCCACTGGGCCGGCGTCGACAGTCCCTGCGGGGTCAGCCAGGCGTACGCCGCCCGGTCGGCGGTGCTGTCCATCGGGCGGTCGTGCTGCCCGAGTCCGTACCGCACCCCGGACCGTTCGTTGAACGCGCGGTAGCAGACGACGACGTCCACGATACCCGTCGCCACGGCCATGGCCGCCTGCTGGACGGTGGCGCACGCGGCACCGCCGCCGTACCCGATGCGGGAGAAGAACTTCAGCTCCCCGATCCCTGTGTTGCGGGCGACGAGCACCTCACCGTTCGTCTCGGCGGTGTACGTGGACAGTCCGTCGACCTCCGACGGATCGATCCCGGCGTCGGCGAGCGCGGCGACGATCGCCTCGCAGGCCAGCTGCAGTTCGCTGCGCCCGGAGTTCTTGGAGAATTCGGTGGCGCCGATACCGACGACGGCGGCGGCGCCGGACAGGGGGCTGGTCATCGGTTCCCTCCCGCGGTCCACGCGACGACGACGGTGCCGGTGACGTGATCACCGATAGTGTTCGCGCCGCGGACCGTCACGGTCACCAGGCCGTCGTCCTTCGCGATCACCTCACCGGTCAGGGTCATCACGTCGCCGGGGTAGTTGGGTGCGCCCAGACGCACCGCGATCCGGCGCAACGACGCCCGCGGGCCGGCCCAGTCGGTGACGAACCGCCCCACCAGCCCGTTGGTGGTGAGGATGTTCATGAACACATCCTTCGATCCTCTCGCCACCGCGAGTGCCGGGTCGTGGTGGACGTCCTGGAAGTCGCGGGTGGCGAGGGCGGTGGCGACGATCAGGGTGCGGGTCAGGGGGATCGTCAGCTCCGGCAGGTTCTCGCCGACGGCGACGTCCCCGTAGCCGCGGGTGGTGTCGACGGCGGCGGTCATGCGACCACCTCGACGCCGGCCGCCAGCTGCGCACCCAGACGTGCCAGGTCGGAACTCGCGCCGCCGTGAGTGGCCGCGAGTTGCTTGCCCCACAGCAGGTGCCGGTGCACCGGGTAGTCGGTGTCGACTCCGATTCCGCCGTGCACGTGCTGGGTGCGGTGAACCACGCGCTGACCGCCGTCGGTGGCCCACCACTTGGCCACCAGCACCGCGGTTCCCGGATCCTCGCCGTTCGCGAGGAGCCAGACGGCCTGCCACAGTGTGACGCGCATGGCACCCTCGCCCACTCCGAGCTGCGCGGCCGCGAGCGCGAGTTCCACCCGCTCGAGCAGCCACCGGACCGCGGTACCGTCCGCCGGACCGACGGTTCCGCCGGGGCGGCGTCGAAGGTCATGTTCGCGCAGATTTCGCGCGTGGTCGACTCCGCCTGCTGCGCAGTCACTCCCACCGCGTCCGGATCCACCGGGAACAACGCCGGACCGGTGTCGGTGACCGCGGAGACGAGGACTCGCTCGGCGACATGCGCCGCCGGGACCGCGGCCTTGGCACCGTGCACCTGCCACCCACCGTCCACCTCGATCGCCGTCGTCGACGGTTCGCCCGCGACGTACGGTCCGAAGTCCTCGAGCCCGACGGTGAGGATCAGGCTGCCGTCGGCGGCGGACGGCACGAGGGCTTCCCGCTGCTGCCGCGTCCCGAATTCGCTGATCGCGAGCGCGCCGAGGACGTGCGGCCACACCGGTACGGGCGCCACGTGCCTGCCCTGTTCCTCGAGCAGGACGTACAGTTCGGCGAGCCCCGTGCCGCCGCCTCCGAGGTCCTCGGGCAGGGCGATGCCGAGCAATCCCGTGCCGGCCAGTTCGCGCCACAGTTCCCGGTCGATCCGTTCGGCCGAGGACTCGACCTCCGTGGTCCTCTCGGGCCGCGACCTGGCGGCGAACACGTCCGCGGCCAGACCGCGCACCGCCTCCTGCTCCTCGCTGAATGTGAAGTCCATCAGTTCTCCTCCCGTGCGGCGGGCCGGAACGCCGGAAGTGTCAGTTCCGGGTCGGCGTCGATCCAGTCCAGTTCCACCGGCATCCCGATGTGCACATCCGCGGGTTCGACACCCGTCATGTTGGCGATCAGCCGGGTGCCCTCCTCGAGTTCGATCACCGCGACGATCAGTGGGTAGTCGAAGGCGTCGATCTTCGGGTGGTGGTTGACGACGAACGTGTAGACGGTGCCCCGCCCCGACGCGACGACGGTGTCCCATTCGGTGGAGCGGCACTCCCCGCACATCGGTCCGGTCGGGTGCCGCAGCACACCGCAGGTGGCGCACCGCTGGATGACGAGGCGGTGCTCACGCGCGGCCGCGAACCAGAAGGCGTTGTCGTCGTTGAGCGCAGACGCAGGGGCGCGCGGGGCCGGGCGTTCGGCGGGCCGGAAGCGCAGCGTCCGCCACCGCTGGGTACCGACGATCTCACCGTCGCCGTTGCGGTACGTCTTGAGGGTGGTGACGAAATGTCCGGCGCCGAGGCCGGTCTGCTTCTCCGCCGACACGGACTCGACCACCTCGGTCCTGTTCACCCGGTCGCCGGGGCGGAGTTCGGCAAAGAACTCCTGATCGGAATCGGTGGCGACGACGGACGTGAATCCCGCCTCGTCGAGCGTGTCGATCAGCTCCGTCCACACAGCCGACGGGTCGGCGCCGGACATCTTGTCGGCGAACGTACGCATCGTCCACACCTGCAGCATCTGGGCCGGCGCCACGGCGCCGTCGCGGCCGGTGGCGCGTGCAGAGTGTTCGTCGAGGTAGACGGGGTTCGTGTCGCCCATCGACTCGACCCAGTGCCGGATCATCGGCGTGTTCACGGGATCGGGACCCCAGGTGGCGGGAACGATCGTCCGTCCCTCGAAGGCGCGCAGCCGGGCGAGGAGTTCGCTCATTTCACCCTCTTCTCACGGACGAGTCCGAGGCCGAGGGTGCCCACCATGTCGCGGAGCACCTCGTTGACGCCGCCGCCGAACGTGTTGACCACGCTCTGCCGGGAGATCTGTTCGATCTGACCGGCGAGGATCGCGCCCGGTGAGCCCGGACGCAGCCGCCCGGCGGCGCCGAGAATCCCCAGCAGCGTGCGGTAGACCTCGACATGGGTTTCGGTGCCGTACGTCTTGGTGGCACCGGCGTCCGCCCCCGACAACGCATCCCGCGCCACGGCCGCGGTCATCTTCCAGTTCAGCAGTCGCATCGCCTCGAGCTTCGCGTGAGTGCGCGCGAAATCCGTCTGCACCCACGGGATGTCGAGGGCACCGTTCTCCCGGGCCCAGTCGAGGACCTGGTGCCACAGCCCGAGCGTGCGTCCGCCCAGCGCCGCGAGCCCGATGCGTTCGTGGTTGAGTTGCGCGGTGATCAGTTGCCACCCGCCGTGGACGTCGCCCACGACGTCCTGATCGCCGACCCGGATCCCGCTGTAGTACGTCGACGTGACCGTCAGCCCACCCACGGTGTGGATCGGCGACCAGCTGAAACCGGGGTCGTCCGTGGGAACGACGAGGATCGAGATGCCCGTGTGCTTCGGGGCGTCGGCGTCGGTGCGGCACGCGAGCCACACGTAGTCGGCCGTGTTGGCGCTGCTGGTGAAGATCTTGGTGCCGTCCACCACCCACGAGTTCCCGTCCCGCACGGCCCGGGTCTGCAGGGACGCGAGGTCGGTGCCGGCCTCCGGTTCGGTGTAGCCGATGGCGAAGAGGATGTCGCCGGCGAGGATGCCGGGGAGGAACCGCGCCTTCTGCTCCTCGGTGCCGTACTTCATCAGGGTGGGGCCGACGGTGTTGACGGTGACGAACGGGAACGGCAAACCGGCCCGCTGCACCTCGTCGAAGAACACGAACTGGTCTTCGATCGACCGTCCCTGCCCGCCGTATTCCACGGGCCAGCCGACACCCAGCCAGCCGTCCTTGCCCAGCAGGCGCACGATGTCGCGAAAGTGCTCTCCGCCGACACCCTCCTCACCCGCGACGCGCCGCTTCTCTTCCGGCAGCAGCGCCGCGAAGTAGGCGCGCAACTCCCGCCGGAGTTCCCGCTGCGCGGGCGATTCCCTCAGATCCATCGGCGTTCTCCTCGAGCCAGTGTGTGGCTGTCGCCACGTGTGTTCTGGACGCTAACCAGCGCTCCCCCGCCTCACTGCCGATGTCTCGGTCAGCGGGAGGTGGTTGTCGCCGGTGCCGAATGTCCGCTGGAATGGCCGGATGGCCACCGGATTCGCTCTCACCGAACTCACCGCCCGCTATGCCCGGGCCGTCGACCGGCGCGAGGGGGCAACGCTCGCGTCGTTGTTCGACCCCGACGCGACGTTCGTCCTCCCGCCGGCCTTGACGGGCACCGGCACGGCATCGGAACTCCGGGGCAGCGACGTGCTCGCGTCCGCCGTCGTGGACGCGGTCTCGCATCTGCAGTCGACCCGGCACGTCGTCCACCAGCAAATGATCGACGTGGACGGGTCGACGGCGTCGGGCGAGACGTACTGCACCGCGCATCACGTCTACTCCGGACGAAACGGATACCGCGACAACCGGATCGCGCTGCGATACGACGACCGGTACGTGCTCGGCGACGCCGGCTGGCGGTTCTCCCGGCGCGAACTGATCGTCGACTTCAGCGAGGACGTGCCGGTCACCGTGCCGGACTGAGCCCCAACCGGGCCGAGCATTCGGCCATCTCGTCGATGACCTGGTCGAGCGACTGCACGTGCCGGGACGCCGACAGCACCAGCCGATTCGCGCCGAGGTCCCGGACCCGGTCGAGCCTGGCCTCGTCCAGCCGCGGCAGGGTCGCGCCGAGCACGAGGTCGACGTCGGCGGGATCGCGGCCGGCGTCCGCTGCCGCCGCCCGCATCCGGGCGATCGCCCGGTCCAGTTCTTCGCCGGCGAGGCCGAGCGGCTGGAACCCGTCCCCCAGTCGTCCGGCCCGCCGCGCGGCCGCCGCGCTGTGTCCGCCGATGTACAGCGGCACTCCCGAATCCCGGTACGGTGCAGGCCGGCTGTGAGCTCCGCGGAACGAGAAGTACTCGCCCGCGAAGTCGACGCCGCCGGTCCCCGACCACAGCGCCCGCATCACCGCGATCGCCTCGTCGGCCACCGCCCCGCGCCTGTCGAAGTCGCCGCCGCAGGCCTCGATCTCCTCACGCATCCAGCCGAGCCCGAGGCAGATACGGAGACGCCCCGCGGAGAGCCGATCCAGGGTGGCGAGGCGTTTCGCCAGCACGACCGGGTGGTGATTGGGCAGGACCAGCACTCCGGTGGCCAGACCCAGGGTCGTCGTGGCCCCGGCGACGAACGACAGCAGTTCCAGCGGGTCCGGGAGACTGCAGTCGTCGGGCAGGTGCGACTTCCCGGAGGGCGAGTACGGGTAGTCGCTCGTCGTGTCCGCGATGACGACCGAGTGCTCGACCGCCGAGATCTCGTCGAATCCGAGTGATTCGGCCGCCCGGGCGAATTCGAGTATCCACTCCGGCTCGCCCGCCCGTCCCAGCTCGACGGGAATCACCACACCCAGTTTCATGTCACCCTCACCGTCACACGTGCAGGAATCGTTGCCGGCCGTGCGTGTGGAACTCCTGCTCCAGCGCGGCCTTCTCACTGTCGGTCATCTCGCGGTACTCGGGAACACCGCGTCCCACCCAACGGAAGACCGGATCGCCGCACCGCCACCCCTGCACCAGCCGCTCGGCGACGGCAGGCGCGTGCTCCTCGAGATGCTCGGCGATGCTGTTCAGCTCTTCCGCGACTCTGTCGAGATTGGCGTTGCCGCGATCGGTGCGCAGCAGCGCGTCGATCACCCGCCGGGCCGCCCCGGTCGCCCGGTCGACGGCGGAACCGTCCGGCGGAGACGTCAGCACCCTTCCCGACGGGCTGTTCTCGAACGTGGGATGCGTACCGACGCTCACCCGATCACCTCCATCGTCGCCTGGGTCAGCACCGGTTGCCCGCCACGGTCGGGGCACGTCGCGCGCAGGGTCAGCCGGTCGCCGTCGTGCGAGACCGCGGTCTCGACGGTCTCGCCCGGGTACAGCGAACCCGCGAACCGCACCGCGTAGTGGCGCAGTCGCGTGGGATCGCCGTCCAGCATCCCGTCGACGACGGCCTTGCACACCACACCGTACGACGCGAGCCCGTGCAGGATCGGCCTTTCGAACCCGGCCGCGGCCGCGAATTCGGGGTCCGCGTGCAGCGGACTGAGATCGCCGCTGAGCCGGTAGAGCAGGGCGTGCGCCGTCCCGGTGCGCGACACGAGCACCTTGTCGGGTTCGCGGGCCGGCACCGTGGCCACCGACTCGGGTCCCGGGGAGCCGCCGAACCCGCCCTCATCGCGGGCCCAGATCTGCATCCCCGTGGTCCACAACGGGTTCCCGCCCGAGTCGGTGGCCGTCTGTTTGAGCACGACGACGGCGGCCTTGCCCTTGTCCCACACGTCCGCCACCCGCGAGGACACCCGGGCCACGCCCGACGGAGGAATCGGCGCATGCACGGTGTGCGACTGTCCGCCGTGCAGGATCCTGCGCAGGTCGATGTCGATGCCGGGCAGGCTCAGCCCGGCCGCCGGTGCGTCGCCGGCCGAGATTCCCTGCCCCGCGACCAGCGCGAACGTCGGCAGCACCTGCGAGTCCTTCTCGTACACCCAGCGCAGTTCCGCGGGGTCCTGTGCGTTCTCGCCGGCGCCGAGTCCGAGGTGGTAGAGAATCACGTCGCGCTCGGTCCACGCCACGTCGCGCACGGCCGGTTCCGCGGTCAGCGAGGCCTCACGTCGATCGCCATGTCCGGTCAGGCTCCCTTGCCGGGCTCGGGGTCACGCGGCAGACCCAGCAGTCGTTCGCCGATGATGTTGAGCTGGACGTTGGTGGTGCCGCCCGCGATCGACATGCACTGCGAGTTCAGGAACATCTGCGTACCGGACGTGCGGGGCTGATCGCCCAGCAGGGCGCGCGGCCCGGCCCAGTCCATCGCCACCTCCCACACCTGCTGGATGTGTTCGACACCCAGCAGTTTCGCGAACGACTCGGCGCCCGGTTGCCCGCCCGCGATCGATCGCAGGGTGGTGCGTAGTCCCATAAGGCCGCCGGACTGTGCGTCGCAGAGGACCTTGCCGAGCACGGTCAGCTGCTCGTCGTCGATGCCGCCGGGCAGTTCGCCTGCCAGCGTCACAGAGCCTCACCGCCGGAGCCCAGCGAGGAGTCGTGCGACAGCGACACCCGTTCGTTGGCGAGGGTCGTCCGGGCGAGCTTCCAGCCGTCGCCCGGTTCGCCGACCAGGAGTTCGTCCGGGACGAACACGTTGTCGAAGAACACCTCGTTGAACAGTGCCTCGCCGGTGATCTCGCGCAGCGGCCGGATGTCGAGGCCGTCGCTGCCCTTCATGTCGATCAGGAAGTACGACAAACCCTTGTATTTGGGCACCGAGCCGTCCCTGCGGGCGAGGCAGATACCCCAGTCCGCGTCCCTGGCCATCGACGTCCACACTTTCTGTCCCTGCAGCACCCAGCCGCCGTCCACCTTGGTGGCCTTGGTTGTCAGGCCGGCGAGGTCCGATCCGGCACCGGGTTCGGAGAACACCTGGCACCAGACGAGGTCGCCGCGCAGCGACGGGGGCACGAAGCGCTGCAACTGGTCTTCGCTGCCGTGCGCGATGAGCGTGGGCACCACCCAGTTGCCGATGATCATGTCGTGGGGCTTCAGCGCGGCCGCGTGCAGTTCCTCCGCGATCACGAGTTGTTCCACGGCACAAGCTTGCGGGGAGGTGCGGTGCGGTGTAGCCCTTCTCCGCCAGGTACGTCCTGCGCTCCGCCTCGTCCCGTGCGGCGGCCGGCACGAGTTCTGCGAGCACGTCGGCGCGGATGTCCTCGGCGTCCGGAGGTAGGTCGATGCCGAGCACCCGGCGGGCACCGCCCAGCGTCGCGCGGGCGACGCGCCGCCGCCACGATGCGGTGGACCCGAGCAGGATCCGCAGCGACTGCGCCCGGCGCAGGTACAGGTGGGCGTCGTGTTCCCAGGTGTAGCCGATGCCCCCGAGCACCTGGATGCAGTCCTTGGTGACGGAGAACGCCGCGTCGGGTGCGGCGGCCCCGGCGACCGCGGCCGACGACTCCGCCGCGCCGGTTCCAGGATTCATCGCACGGGCCGCGTCCCACGCGCACACGCGGGCCTGCTCGGCGAGGCAGAGCATGCGGGCCACCCGGTGTTTCACGCCCTGGAACTGGCCGATGGGGCGGCCGAACTGCTGACGCACCTTGGCGTAGTCGGCGGCGGTGGTCACGGCCCAGTCGGCGACGCCCGACGCCTCGGCGGCGAACAAGGTGGCCGCCAGATCACGAACGCGCTGCGAATCGATCCGCAGGACATCGGCTTCGGCGATCTCGAGTCCGTTCACCGTCGCGTCGCGGTCGCGATGCGGCGCACCACGTCGTGGCTGGGCAGGTCGGTCACGTCGAGCCGGTCGCGGGCAAGCGCCACGAACGCGGTCTCGTCGCCGTCCCTCGCCGCGAGCAGGAACAGGTCGCCCACCTGCCCACCGAGGACGTACCCGGACTCACCGTCCAGCGTCACTACTGCGCCGTCCCGGACGAGACGCAGCGAGCCCGGCTGCAGGGCCACCGCGCCGAGGGTCGAACCGTCTGCCAGCCCGGAGAGCTCACCCGGGTGCCCGGCCTCGTGCAGGACGGCGCCGAGCAGCACGGTCGGGAGGAAGGAACCGGGCAGCAGGACCCGGCCCAGCTCCTCGGCGACCACTGCCAGTTCCACCAGCCCGCACCCCGCCCCGCCCACATCCT
>RRBB01000239.1:0-15365 GCA_006543605.1 Rhodococcus sp. WS4 | reverse complement strand
CGCCTGGCTGTTCGTCATCTGGCACTGCTGGCAGGACAACCTCGCCTACGAACCGGACAAACACGGCGCCCTCCAACGACTGATCGCCCACCAACAACCGGCGGCTTGACACAGGGCAACTCATGCGAGGGGAGTTTCCGGTAGACGGCGGCGCGGATCATGGGGTGATAGAACGACACGTTCGCCTCGTCGGCGAAAATCTGTGCCGCGGTCAACCGTTCGGCCGCGATGGTGGCATCCGGCAAGTCCAGGCCACCCAGTTCTGCCGCGGTGGTCAGTGATGTGGAGGCGCCCAGGACGGTGACAGCACGAGTCAGGGCCAGCGCGTGGTCACCGAGCCGTGCGATGCGGAGCATGACGCTGCGCGTCACCGCTTCGGGTGCGGTGTCGGGAACCGCGCCGTACGGGTCGGCGGCTCCGACGGCTGAACGCGAATCCATCGCCGTGGCGAGTTCACGAAGCAGGAATGGGTTCCCGCGGGTGGCCGTCCAACTCTCCTCGACCAGGGCGTCATTCTCTCCGGCGTCGGGTAGCAGCGTGTGCAGTAGCTTTTTGACCCCGTCGCGGCTCAGTTCCGTCGGTTGCAGGGTATGCGAGGCCTGCAACGCGATCCTGGCGACGAGTTCGTTCTCCGCTGCGGGGTCGCCGGTGCGGACCGCCCCGACGATGGTGACCGGGAGGTCTCCCAGTCGCTGGGTGAGATAGAGCAGAAACCGTAGGGACAGCTCGTCTCCCCACTGCAGATCGTCGGCGATCAGTACCAGTGGCCGCTCTTCGGCAAGGTTGGCGATCAACCAGTAGAGGCTGTGCAGGAGTACGAACTGATCGGTCAGCGCGGTGGTGGTCTCGTGCAGTGGGCGGTGGAGCATCGGCTTGACCAGAGCGGCGTGACCACGGAAGACTGCGCCCCGCTCGGCGGAGGTGGTCCGGGTGAGCCGGGTCTCGAGGAGTCGTAGGACGAGCCCGAGCGGAAACTCCTGCTCGAGTTCTCCTCCACAGGTGGTGAGTACCTCGGCCCCGGCGTCCACGCCGATGCGGTGCGCGGCGACGAGTAGTCTCGACTTCCCGATCCCACTGGGCCCCTCGATCAACAGCATCTGGCCGTCCCCGCGGGCTCCGCTGCGCACGGCCCGGGTAATCGCCTCGACCTCTCGGCCGCGTTCGAGCAGTGGAGCGGGCACGTCGGCCCGCGTGGGACGTTCAGGAGTTGGCATGTGCTCTTTCTCCGGGAACGGTACGGTCCCCGGGGTTGTCGGGCGTACTGCGGTCACCGGAACGCGTCGGTGTACTGGTTCTCGACGTCATGGATGAAGTCCAAGTGCGCCTGTGACGCATCAAGGTCGCCGGAACAGCCGAACTGTTTGATGTGGTCGCGGTCCCGTGTCCCCGGCCATGCGTGCTCTGCGTCGTCCACTCTGATCAGCCGTACGGCCGCGAATCCAGTCGAGTCACGATAGTCGATGGCATGAATGGTTTCGGTGATCGCCCGCACCGTCGGGACGGGTTCACATCCCACTGCGCCAGCCCAGCGCTGTACCGCTGACTCCACTGATTCCGACCACCGGCTGCCCGCGCCCCCGTCGTAGGGGTTGAGATGATCGCGCCGTCCGTGAAGCGCGAGCACCGGCGCGCACTCGCCCCTGCCATCGACGAAACGCACTCCACTGACGAAACACACCGAAGCGAGTGAGCCGCCGAATCGTGCGGCTAGATGCGCGCTCAATCGAGCGCCCCCGGAATACCCGCGCAAGTGAATCCGCGACGGGTCGGCACCGTGCCGCTGGACGACTTCGGCAATAAGTTCACCGATGAACATCACGTCATCGGGTCCCTGCCGTGGCTCGGTTTCACCGGGCAAGGGGCTGCCGGGAACGTTCCACGCCCAGCCTGTAGGCCATTCGGGCAGGAGACGAAAGGGAATGTCGGCCCGTGGCAATACGACGACTGCCTCTCGTTCAGCCAACGAGTGTGCGGCAGTGACTGCGATGTGTTCTTCCGGTGATGACCCGCTACCGTGCAAATCGATGATGACCGGCGACGTTGCCAGGTCGCCTCCGACCGCACTCACCATCGTGTATCGGCGCACGTCGTCACCGACCCGCATTTCGAACGATTGCGCTGTCGTCAAGGGTGTGCGCATCGTCAATCTCCTTCGCTGATAAGCACTACGGGGTAGCTTCGGTGCGGGTTCTGCGGGTAGCCCGTCCCGATGCGCGGGCCACTATCTGACCGTCGGCGACGCGGACCAACCGGACTGTGTAGAGGTTCTCGCGAGCCAGGTGCTCTGCGACGGTCGCGGTGGCGATCAGGCGATCGCCGCGATAGGCGGGACTGAGGTAGTCGATGTGGACACCGCTGACCACCCCGGTGTTGATGCCATCGTTGGCTGCTGCCGCCAACGCGGCCCCGACGATGGAATAGAGCAGTGCGCCATGAGCGGTCGCGTGAGGATTGAGGTGATGGTGATTCACCGTCAGCGCCGCGGTAGCGTGGCCTTCCCCGAGCGTGTCCACCTCGACTCCGAGGTAGTCTGCGTATGCGTCTTGTCGGTGATCGGTCTCCACATCGTCTCCATTCGTTTGCGCGGCTGGTCCGGGGTGCCGGCACCGCGTCGCCTGAGCATCACATTCACTGTGTGAGCGCAGACTTTTGCACCTTGCCCATCGCGTTGCGGGGCAGACGGTCTACCACCCTGATCTCCCGGGGGCGTTTGTGCCTCGAGAGGTTGTGTGACACGAACTCGATCAGTGTCTCCGATTGTGCAACGTCGCCTACGACGTACGCGACGATGCGCTGACCCAAGTCGGCGTCCTCGACCCCGATTACGGCCGCCTCGATGACATCGGGGTGATCCAGTAGCGCCGCTTCGACTTCTCCAGCACCAACTTTGAACCCTCCGGTCTTGATGAGATCGACGGATTCACGGCCGACGATCCGGTGGTAGCCGGAGTCATCGACGACGGCGACGTCACCCGTGCGGAACCATCCGTCCTCGGTGAAGCACTGCGCCGTGGCGTCCGGTAGCCCAACGTAGCGATCGAACAGGTTGGGTCCCTGCAGTTGCAGTTCTCCCACGGTTTCACCGTCGGCTGGTACGGCAGCGCTGTTCTCCATGATCCTGGTACGCACACCGGGCACCGGGGTGCCGACCCACCCCGGGCGACGCTCACCGGTGGCACGCATGGCCAGCGCGATCAGGGTCTCGGTCATTCCGTAGCGTTCGACGGGGATCTGGCCGGTCAGTTCGGCGACTGCGTCGGCGACCGATACCGGTAGCGGCGCACTGCCCGACACGAGGAGCCGAGCGCTGGCCAAGTGTCGGGCGGTGGCCGGATCCGCGACCAGGCGCGACCAGATAGTGGGTACCGCGAAGACCACCGCGTTGGGGTGGTTATCGGCTGCGGCAGCGTAGTTCGCCGGTGACGGACGTCCGGTGTGAACGAGGCTGCCGCCTCGCCGAAGTGCCCCGAGCAGACCGAGCACCAGCCCGTGGGCGTGAAACAGGGGCAGGCCGTGGATCACGACGTCGTCCCCGGTCCAGTCCCACGCGGTGGCCAGCCCGTCCAAACCGGCCGCCATCGCGCCGAGCGACATCACCACACCTTTGGGTTTGCCCGTGGTCCCGGAGGTGTACATGATCATCGCGGTGTCGGTGGGCTGCCCTTCGGACCAGATGGGCGTGCGCCGTTCTGTCCGATCGACGGGGATTCGCTCGATTTCTGGATCCGACTCCCCCGAGGGGCCGAGTAATACCGCGGCCTTGGAGTCGCGGATTATGTGGTTACGTTCGGCCACCCCGGCATCGGGCGGTACCGGCACGAACGGGACACCGGCCTGCAGACACCCGACGACGGCGACCACGGTTTCAACGCTGGCCGTGGCATGGACTGCAGCGGCCGGTGCGCCGCGTATCCGTGCTGCGACGGCGCCGGCCGCTTCGAACAGTTCTTCACGCCGTAGCGTGATGTCTCCGATCGTCACAGCCGGTGCCGTGGTGTCGGCGGCGAGTGTCAGCTGGGGCAGGAGCATCATCGATCCGCTATTTCCTTCGATGTAGGTGTACGAATGGTCCTTGCGGCGTCACTCGCTCAGCTCGCTCCGGAGAGCGACAGATCCTTGCGGCGCTCGTCCTGCTTGTACGGTTTGCGCGCGACGGTTGCGCGGATCTCGGTTTGCGGTTCACCCGGATTTCCCCACAGCACCTTCACCTCGGTGCCGGGCTCCGAGTACTCGACGTCGATGAAGCTGATCGCCAGCGCCTTTCGGTATGTGTAGCTGTAACCCGGATGGGTCGACTGACCGACCTCGCGGCCGTCGACGAGGATCTTGTCCGCCCAGTTGCTCGCGAACGGAGGATGTGGAATCTCGAACAGGTGGTAGACGGGACCGTCGCTGAACATCGACGAGTAGATCGCGATGAGGTCGTCGCTGTTGAATTCGAGAGTGACTCCCACCCTGCGGGGCTGGGCTACCAACGCCTCGAGGGCGCTGCGTCCGATGAAGTCGTGATCGAAGTTGATGCTCTTGGTCCAGCCGAGCTCGACCGGGTTCCGGTGGAGCCCCTCGATGTCCGGCCCGTCCCAGCTTCCGGTGAACGTCGCGCCGAAGTCGTAGCGCAGCGGACCCTCCATGACGGTGCCGACCCACTCGTCGGGAAGGTGCTTGTCCATGAATTCGACATACTCACGGTTGGTTCCACCGGCAAGCGCGCTGAGGTAATGCACCGAGGCGGTCGGATACCAGGACTCGAGGTGATTGAGCTGGATCCACCGCCATCCGAGTCGACGGATACCGAACTCCTGGCCGGCCTCCACTACCGCGGCGTAGACCTCGTCGTGGCCTTCCATCGGACCGTGGAGTTCGAAACCGATCTCGCCTGCCATGCCCTGGCGAAGCAGCATCACGTCACGGCCGGCGATGGTGGCGTACTTGCTGTTCATGAACTTGACGTCGCGGAGGCTGGCACCGGTCAGCTTCTCCATCAGTGCCAGCGCGTTCGGTCCTGACACCTGCAACTTGTGAGTGGACGGGAACGATGCCTTGGCGTCGTAGTCACCGGTCTCGAGATGGAACAGCGTCCACTGCGGGACACCGCACTCGAGTTCGAAATCCTCTTCGCCGTGGCGGATCAGGATGCCCTCGGTGATCACATTGCCGTTCTCGTCGCATTGGACGCAGTGCTTTGCTTTGCCGATGGGGAAGTTCGCGAAGCTGTTGATCGATAGATCCGACAGCAGGCGGAGCGCATCGGGACCGGTGATGCGAATCTGTGGGACGAACGACCAGTCCCCGATGTAGACGGTGTTCTTCCATGCCCACTGCTCATCCTTCCACCCCGTGTACTCGGGCAACCCGATGTTCGGTGGATACGGCATCGGAGCTACAGAGGTGAAGGCGCGAAACGGCGCTGAATCTGTCATCGGATTGGAACCCTTCGTGAGATGTGATGCTGATGGTGGCTCGAGCGGTTAGGTGAAGACGACGGTGCGGATTCCGTCGAGAAGGACCCGGTTCTGGGTATGTCGTTGGACGGCCCGGGCGAGGGCGACGCATTCGGTGTCGCGGCCCAGCGCCGTGACCTCTTCCGCGGTCATCGAGTGGTCGACCCGGGCAACCTCCTGCTCGATGATGGGACCCTCGTCCAGATCACTGGTGACGTAGTGGGCGGTCGCGCCGACCAGCTTCACCCCTCGGTCATGAGCTTGGTAGTAGGGGCGTGCGCCCTTGAAGCTCGGCAGTATCGAGTGGTGGATGTTGATCGCCCGGCCCTCGAGTTCCTTACACAGGTCGGGGGACAGGATCTGCATATACCGCGCGAGAACGACGAGGTCGACGTGGAGTTCTTCGACCAGTCGCACAAGTGCTGCCTCGGCCTCGGGTTTCGTCTCCGACGTCACCGCCACGTGATGGAACGGGATATCGTAATGGTCAGCCAGGAATCCGAGGTCGGGGTGGTTCGACACCACTGCAACGATCTCGATGTTGAGAGTGCCGATGCTGGCGCGGTACATCAGATCGTTGAGGCAATGCCCGAACTTGCTGACCATGATCAGAACTCGTTGCTTCTCGCTGCTCTCAGCCAGGCGCCAGGCCATCGCGAACGTCGTTGCGATCGGTTCGAACGCCACCCGCAAAGCATCGATCGAAAGGCTGTGCGGATGTGCTCCTTCGAACTGGACGCGCATGAAGAATATGCCGCTGCCGGGGTTACCGAACTGTTTGCTCTCGACGATGTTGCAGTCGTGTTCGACGAGAAACTTGGAGACCGCATAGACGATGCCCGGCGAATCAGGGCATGACAACGTGAGCACGTAGCCGGGATTTATCTGCGGGGATGTGGAGTCCATGACATCACACCATTTCCAGTACGCCGTTGCCGGCGGTCCGGAGCGCGTTGCGCCCGGCCAGGACGGCGTTGCGCAGCAGCCAGACATCGGTGACGGGTCCGATACCGCCTGGAACGGGGGTCAGAGCGCGGGCACGCGTAGCCACTTGGGCGAAGTCGACGTCGCCGACCATGCGGACCGCATCGGTCTCGGGGTCGCGGGCCGGGTTGATTCCCACGTCGAGGACGATGGCGCCTTCGCGCACGTGCTCGGCCCGGATGAGACCGGGGACACCGGCGGCCACGATGAGCACGTCGGCTCGGCGGGTATGCCATCCCAGACGACCGTTTTGGCTTGCCCAGACATCGATCGACTGCACCGCCGCCTGCCGGTCATAGGCGAGCGACACGGCCGGCTTACCGACTGTGTTGGAGCGCCCGACGACGACGATGAGATTCCGATGGTAGAAATCGGCGCGATTCTCACCGACGGCGTCCAGCCACGAGTCGAGCACGTAGAACACCGACGCTGCGGTCGACGGGACGAATCGGGGGGTGCCCAGGGCGAGCAGTCCCGCATTTTCCGGATGCACCGACTCGATGTCCTTCGCGGGGGAGAGCTCTCGGAAGACGTCGACCTCGCAGATGTGTTCGGGAAGTGGCCGCAGGATCAGGATGCCGCTGATGGCGGGGTCGTTATTGAGCGATCGGATCGTGTCCAGCAAGTCGTCTTGGCTGGTGTCGGATCCGAAGCGCAGTTGTCGACAGGGCACGCCGAGTTCGTCGGCGATCTTGGCGATCCGTCGTTGGTAGACCGTGGCTCCGTAGTTGTCGCCTACCACGACCGTGGCTATACCGCATTCGCCGCCGTCCGCTCTGAGCTGCTGGACTTCGAGGGTGACTTCTTCCTTGAGCTTGGTGGCGATCTTGCGGCCGTCGATCACTTCGGCGGTCATCGTGAGCACCTCTCTGGGACTGACTGATCGAACTTTGCTGGTTGGCGGTCGGCGACTCGCACGTAGCGGTGCCGATCCCGGTGTGCCTCATGCATCGACAAAACCCACTTTGCGGAGGGTGGGGCCGATGGTTTCGTAGGCGTGGTGTGTGTCGTGGTATTCCGCGATCTTGACGATGACGCCGTTCCGAAACTCGAAGAGGAAATGAAAGTTGTTGTGGTAGATGCGTTCTTCTGTCAGTTCAGCATGGAGTGTTACTTCGACGGCGGCGCGGTCGCCTTCACATGTCTTCGTGCCAACGGTCAACTCGACGGCACCGGATACCTGTGCGCCGAACTCGTCCATGAACTCGCCGATTCTGTCTTCGACGTTTCCGGCGCCGGCGGACCACCAGGTGAAATTTTTGTCTGCGTACCGCTCGATAGCGGTGCGCACACCCTGATTTGCCATCGTTTCGAAGAACAAGTCCACTGTCTCGGCGGTGGTAGTCGTCATCTTCGTCCCCGTTCGCGCGTGCATCTGTTGGTTTCTCCGGTAGTGGGCGGGTCTAGACCAGATCGGTGACGGTGTTGTCGACACCGAGCAGCGCCTTGCCGTAGACCTCGTAGCCGATGTCGGGGATGACGTGCGCGTGGCGTGCCCCGGTGCTCGAGTCGCGCCAGATCCGCTGCAGCGGGTTGTTCTCCGCGAAGCTGCCGGCGCCGCTGGCGAAGAGCAGGTCGTTGATGGCTTCCACGACGGTCTCGACGGCCTTGCCGGTGTCCGCGCGTACGCGTGCCCGTGTGGTGTAGTCGAGGTAGCTGCCGTCGGCAGCAGCGTTGTCGACGTCGTCGGCGGCGCGATATGCGTGCAGCATCGCGGTGTCGAGCTTGGTTGCGGCCTTCGCGATGGCCAGCTGGAATGCGACCGAATCGGCCTGAGTGTCGAAGTGGGTGTATGCAATCGACTTCTTGGAAGCCTTCTCCGTCACCATCCGCAGGGCCGCACGGCCCATCCCGAGTTGCGGTCCGACCATGTTCAGTGTCAGGAATGGAACGAAGGAGGAGCAGTACATCGTCTCGTTGGTGTGTTCGGTGGCATAGGTTCCTTGAATCGCCTGCGACGCCGACATGACGCGATGACTGGGAACGAAGGCGTCCTCGACGACGATGCAGTTGCTTCCGGTGGACTTCATTCCGGCGACATACCAGGTCTTTTCGATGCGGTAGTCGGTCGCGGGAACGAGTGCCATCCCGCCGTCGATCGTCTCGCCTTCCGCGTTGGTCACCGGGATGGCGACCACGGCCCATGTCGCGTGCGAGGAACCGGATGCGAAGAACCATCGTCCGCTTACCCGGTACCCGCCGTCGACCTTGGTGGCCTGCGAACTCGGGGTGATGACGCCGCACACGCGTGCACCGGGGTCGCTGCCGAAGACGTCGTCTTGCGCACGTTGGCTGAACAACCCGGTCAGCCACGCGGTGCCGTTGAGGATCGTGGCGACCCAGGCCGTCCCTCCGTCTGCCTCGCCGATAGCGGCCGTGACCTCCATAAGGGTACGCATGTTGGTTTCGTAGCCCCCATAACGCTTGGGGACTGCGAGCTTGAAGAGTCCGGCCTCGGTGAGCGCGTCGATCGATTCCTGGGCGACGCGGCCATCGGACTCGCCCTTGGCGGCGTTGTCAGCAAGCAGCGGGCGCAGATCACGTGCGCGTTGGACTAGTTCGTCCTTGGTCGGCGCTTCGGTCGCCCGGTCACTTGTCTGCAGGGTGGTCATCGGTAATCCTCCTGGATGAGTTCTGCCGCGCGGTGTCTTCGGCGTAGGGCGGCGTGGTTCGGTTGTCGTCAGCTTGGCCATTGGTGCTGGGGCCGGAGCGATTGGTGATACTTCAAAAGCTTGTGACTTCCATGATGTGTGACGGCCGCCACTCGCTTCTTGTGCGCTGAGCAACAACCTCGGCTGTCGAATTGCGCTGCACGGCGAGTGGATGATCACGCCTCATCACAGAACTCGAGCTGACGTGGTTCGACACTCGGCAGGGTGGCGTCGCTGACTACTCGGCCTTCGTTCAACCTTGCGAGTGCTGGCCGGAGGCGAGTCAGCTGCGCCGGCGGGGTGCGATGCCGGAGCGGCCGGCGAAGGTCGCTTCTCCTGCCAATTCGGCTTCCAACTGGAGCAGGCGGTTCCATTTCGCCGTGCGTTCCGACCTGGCGAGTGAGCCGACCTTGATCTGGCCGGTTCGCCACGCCACCGACAGATCCGCGAGCCACGATTCCTCGGTTTCACCCGATCGGGCGGATAACACCGTTGCGTAGGAGGAGTCGTTGGCGGCCTGGATGAGGGCGCGCGCGTCGGACACGGTGCCGATCTGGTTCGGTTTGACCAGGACCGCGTTGGCGGCGCCGAGCTTGTTGCCGTACTGAAGCCGATCAACGCTGGTGGTGAACAGGTCGTCGCCGATGATCTGTGTCCGGGCGCCAAGTCGGTCGGTGACCTCGACCCACCCTTCCCAATCATCCTCGGCCATCGCATCCTCGATCGAGATGACGGGGAAGTCTTCGGCCCATTGCGCCAGCTCTTCCGCCCATTGTGCCGCCGTCAGCTGTCGGTCCTCGGCGGTGAGAACATATCGCTGCGAGGATGCGTCGAAAAACTGGGTGGCGGCGATATCGAGTGCGATTCCCACTTCAGTGGGGGCAAAGCCGGCCCGTTCAATTCCACGGGTGACGACGTCGAGTGCGGCGCGATTGGTGGGCAGTTGCGGACCGTAGCCACCTTCGTCGGCAACCAGAGCCGTGGAGTAGCCCAGGTCATGGAGGTGGGCGGCGGTGGCCCAGCGGACTCGGTCGACCCATTCGAGCGCTTGAGCGAAGCTGGTTGCTCCGACGGGCATGACGAGAACGTCCTGAATGTCGACCGCTCGACCGGCGTGTGCGCCGCCGGACAGGATGTTGATCATGGGCATGGGGAGCTCGGCGGGAAGGTCGTCGTCCGCCGCGTAACGCCAGAGCGGTTGTTGCGCGGCGGCAGCAGCGGCCTTCAGGGTCGCGAGTGAGACGGCCAGTGCTGCATTGGCCCCGAGCTTCGAGAGGTTCCCGGAGCCATCCGTTGTCCGCAACGTTTCATCGACGCCGCGCTGGTCGCTGCTGTCCAAACCGATCACGGCCTTCGCGAGCGGGCCGTTGACGTTGGCGACTGCGCGGAGAACACCCTTGCCCCGGTAGCGGGAACCGCCGTCGCGCAGCTCATGGGCTTCGTGAGCACCGGTGGACGCACCAGACGGCGCGATCGCCGTGCCCGTCGCACCGCCTCGCAGCCGTACTTCACACGCCACGGTGGGGTTGCCGCGGGAATCGAGCGCCTCCCAGGCGAGAACGGAGGAAATGGTTGAGCTCACGTCAGAACACTCCAGAGTTGTTGGACGACATCACTATCAATACTTTTTGCGTTGAGCAGCTCAATTGCGGCTCGTTGCGCGACTTCTCGTTGTGGTGGCTCGAGGTATGCGGCGGGGGACTTGCCGTCGGTACGGGCCAGGACGACCGCGGCCGTATGTCGGACGAGGCCGAACGGGTCCGGTTTCAGTGCGCCGGGTACATCGCGGTTATACGCGGTCAGGAAGTTCTGCGCGCACCCCCGGTACACCGCGCGGTGACTGGGCGCGTGCGCCGTCTTGCACATCAGATGGGCGAGCATGAAGGCCAGGTCGAATACCGGATTGCCGAAGTGAGCAACTTCCCAATCGATCACCCATGCCGTCGGTCCCGAGGCAAGCACATTCTTGGGCGAGTAGTCGCCATGGACCAGACATTGCGGGTGTTCGGTCAGTTCTGCGGCGAGCGCGCCCAGGGGGCCGGCGAGGTCGGGTAGCCGGCGTGCAACGGTCCGGTGAAACGGGTCGATTCGCAGGTCTACGAACGACTCGGTGTCACCGAATCGGGACGCGAGCATCGGGTCGCCGAAGGTGCCGGCATGCAGGGCTGCCAGGATCTCCCCGAGACGCGCTGCGGTATCTGCACTGCCTTCACTTCCCCCCGCCATGAGTTCGGACTTCCAGTCGTGGAGGTCTGGTGGGGCGTGCTGCATGACGAGGATCAGCCGGTCCTGATCGACCGAGGCAACCGACGGAACACTGTCGGGTACACGTTCACCGACCACCTGTAGTGCCGCGGCTTCGTTGAGGATCCGAGAGGGATCGGCGCGCCACTCCGCCGCAACCTTCAGTCGTGCGAGAGCCTGTTTGACCACCCAGGATCCAGTCGAGGCGTGCACAGCGAAAGCGTCGGCCGAGACGCCGCCACTGAGTACCTCGACAGTGGCGCCCGCCTCATCAACCACTCCGCGGTCGACGAGATAGTCGATGACGGACCCCGCGGTCAACGCCGCATGCGGAGCGAGATGGGCCTCTGACTGGCTCATTGCGATTGTCCTACGGTTAGGCGGAGGTCGGCTCTGGCTAGAATGTCAGGGTTGACCGTGTTCACCGGTGGTGTCCCCGATAGAGCGGACAGCACGTTGGCTGCGGCCTGCTGGCGTAGATCATTGAGAGCTTCGACAGAATTGAAAGCCGCATGGGGCGTGACGATCACGTTAGGCAAGCTGAGTAACGGATTGCCCGGTGCAGGAGGGTCGGCGTCGAGAACATCGATCCCGGCGCCGGCGATTCGGCCGTTGCGCACCGCGTCCGCCAACGCATCGGTATCGACGATCGGTCCACGCGCAGTATTGATGAGATAGGCGGTAGGCCGCATGGCCGCGATGACCGAAGCATCGATAAGTCCTCGGGTGTGCTCGGTCAACGGGATGTGGATGCTGAGGAAATCCGCGGTCGCGGCCATGTCGATGAGCGACGGCGCTGCGGTTATGCCATCGGGCAGGGTGGAATCGGACACGGTGCGGCTATAGACCACTACCCGCATGCCGATTCCCTGAGCGCGCGATGCAAGCGCCTGGGCCGTCGCTCCCCAACCGACGATACCGAGGACGCTGCCGCGGATACGGAACATCGGTCCGGCCGCCATGTTCGACCATCCGCCCGATCGCGTTTGCTCGGCAAACGGAACGACTCGCCTGCCGAGGGTCAGCATGAGGGCGAGTGCGTGCTCGGCGACTTCGTCGGTGCAGAACACGGGTACTCTGCTGACCAGAATGCCCTTGCGGGTGGCGGCATCGACGTCGATGTTGTCGACCCCCACTCCAAACCGCGCGATCGTTCGGCAACGGACCGCGGCGTCGATGACGGTCGCCGGCAACGGGAGCCAATTGACCATGATGGCGTCGAAGTCCGCGACCGCGTCGACGAGTTCATCATGATCCCTGCTCGTAGCGGCGACCACCTCGATGCCGGCTGCCCTGAGCACCGTTTGCTCGACGTCGAGGTCGGGCCAGGCGTGGTCGACCACCAGGACGCGGTCTTTCCCCGGCACTGCGTCACGGTGCGACAAAGCGGTGCCTCATCTGGCCGAGTTCTGGCGATGTGCTGACGAGGATGTCCCCGTCTGCCAAAAAGCGCGGCGGGTCCATGGTGGCTCCCACGCCAGGGGGGGTGCCCGTGAAGATGAGGTCGCCGGGGAGCAGGGTAACCAGCCCCGAAAGGTATTCGATCAGCGCGGCTACCGAGAAGATCAGGCTCTGGGTGTGCCCCTTCTGGACTTGTTCGCCGTTGACCGAGCATGCAAGTTCAATGTTGTCGCGGTCCGCCAGTTCGTCCGGGGTGACGAGGAACGGCCCAATCGGACTGAAGCCCGGACGAGATTTGCCCAAGCTGAACTGCGGGAACTGCTTGGGTCGGTTTTGGGCCTCCCGGTCCGAGATATCCTGCCCGAGAGTGACACCTGCGACAACATCCCACGCATTCTCGGCTTTGACGGCGTTCACCGTCTCACCGATCACGACCACCAGTTCAACCTCCCAATCGACCTGCGGACCGGTGATGGTGATATCACCGGTCGGTCCCGTCACCGAGCTGGGAAACTTGGTGAAGGTCAACGGGCTGTCCGGCAAGGAGAAGCCGCCCTCGTCAACATGGGATGAGTAGTTCAGGCCGACTCCGAACACCTGCGGAGGACGGGGTGACGGTGCGTCCAACTGTTCTGTCACCAACGGGCCGGTTGGTGACAATGAGGCGGACGCCAGCCACTGCGTGAACTCACGCCAAACGGGAAACACGTCAGTCGGCGCCGGACCGAACGCGCCCTTGCTGGCCGTCTCGACATCGACGACACCCCCACCGGGATGTAGTACGACGAATCGGCCTGATTGATTGGCAAACTTCATGGCTGGTCTCCTTCGAGCGATGAGTGGGTCAACCCCGCCTCGGCGGCGCTGGTCGGGTCGGGGGACTAGACGGGTTTCCGCCACAGTTCGTACGAGTTCTCGCGAATGATGAGGCCGTCTTTGATGTGAAAGCTGTGCACTATTCGCATGTCGACAAGGCTGCCGACCGGCATCGGATGGTTCGGGAAACCGTGTCCGCTCACCAGTTTGACCAGCGCTTCGCTGTCGTCGAAGACTCGATCGGGAGTTGCGAACCGATCCACGCGCCGCGCAGAGATGAACTCGAGGCTGTCGCAGATCGCTCGGTAATTCTCGATGATTTTCGGCACGTTCCCCTTCTGGTAAATACGCCGTCCGGGGGTCTCCCACTCCACCTCGGGGTGGTAAAGCTCGGCAAGCTTGTCCAGCTGCTCAGGGTTCTCCCATTCCATGTGCCAGTGCGCGAGCCACAGGGCCCGTTCAACCGTGCCGATCGGGGGCTTGACGTGTTCGTCCCAGTCATAGACGTGAGCAGCCTGCACGAGCGGTTCGCTCATGGTGTTCCCTTTCCGTAGTGGTTCGGCGCACGGTGTGCCGTGTGGTCCGCCGGCCAACCGACGTGCGCCCATACCCCCGTTCTGTGCACGTGTCCCCTCGTCCGAAGGGCGGTGGCAGTTGGGGGTCGTGATCCATCGTGCGTGACGGGGGTTACACCGCTCTTGCGCGCCGAGCATAAGAACGGATCTCGCGTTTGGTCCCTGGTGAGGACGACGGCGATCCCGCCGATGGGCCGTCAGTGCCGGTACCGACGCGCCCGCGATCCGCGATCGGGAAGCCGCGGCCTAGCTCGGCCGATCGCTCGCATCCAGCCGTGGCCGTATGGAGATTTCCTCGACGAACGACTTCGCCGGTCCCGCCACGACATAGCTGATGAAGTCGGCTACATCGCTGGCCATTCGGGGTGAATAGTCTCTATACAGACCACCAGGCATGTGTTTGGCAGCCCTAAGATGTTCCGACCGTGTCGTCGCTTCCTCGGTCGGTGCCGACCTGATTTTCGCGAGCCGGACGCCGGAATTGCTCACTTCCGCTTCCAGCAATCGGTCTAACGCGCGAGTCTCGGAATAAACTGCACCTCCGTCCGGCTCGATGCACTCAGTGCACGAGTTCTCGGCGGTACTGACAACGACAATGATCCCGTCGTCCGCTGCGGCGAGGTGAGGCAGGAACGCTTTCGTCAGGCGTAAGGCACCGAGGATGTTGGTCTCCCACCGCCACCGCCAGTCGTCGGTGCTGGCGTCTTCCCGCGATTCCAGACGCCGCGGGCCGCTGGCGATGATCAGCGCGGAAACACTATGAACTCTTTCCGCGAATGAGTGGACGGAATCCTCGGAGGTCACGTCCAGATGCATCGCCTCGCCACCGATATCGGCGGCGAGGTCGACACATCTATCTGCGCCTGTTGCGCCGAGAACTACATGGAACCCACCGTTGGCCAACGCCCGGGCAGTGGCTTCACCCAGACCCGTGGCAGCGTCGACGATGACGGCCGTCTCGACAAATGCGTTCGCGTCCCCAACCATGGGTTCTCTTTTCTCGAGTGAGCGACACGTTCAGCCCGCGAACTGGAGCCCCGGGAGATCAGGTTGCTCGTCCTCGAGTCAGTGAACGTCAGAGCTGCCGACCGCGGCAAGTGGCTCGTAGCGAAACGTATTGGCGCTTCTAGATGATTGATTCCTTGAAGGTGTGTCGCTGCGAGGCTGGTAGGCGGAGGGTTTCCAAGATCAAAGCGTGACCAAAGAACTGGAAACCCTCCTGACCGAACTCTATGTGCTCATCGACGATCATG
>RRBB01000238.1:0-15467 GCA_006543605.1 Rhodococcus sp. WS4 | reverse complement strand
GAGTTCTTCACCGGAAAAGTGCCTCTCGAACTGGCCGAATCTGGACCTTCAGTAGCCCACATTCTCCCAGGTCAAAGGCACTTTTCCGCTATCCGACACGCGCTAAGCTCATGAGCCATCAAGGTATAACGGCGGTCAATTGCGACCCCCTCTCGAGTGGTTCGAACTGTAGAAGACCTCGTCCGCATCAACGGCTGCCAACGGCCCGACCCGATGAAATCCACGTGACATCGCCGCCGGGATGTTCTGGTCGGTCACCAACCCGGCGAGATTGTCTATTCCGTGGGGTGTGTATGGACGAAAGAATCGTGATCAGTCCGATCTCCGAGCAAGCGTGTCTCAGAAACGTCCGATACCCCCACCCAGCGGACGATCGAGAGGCTGAGACGGGTTTCCGAGACACGTCACGGTTCGATGGCTCGAACCCTGGATTGTGTGACTCCCAGTGGTTTTTGGCACGGTTTTGCCAGCGCTATCTGGCACGGTCCGGTCGTTGCGGATCAGGTGAGGTAGCGGTAGAGCGGCGGTGCGGAATCGACATCCCGCCCCCGGCCGCCGATCTCGTGACGGGGACGTCGTGCTCGAGGTACGGGCGCAGCATCGCCATCGGACCGGCCCGGCTCCGCCTCCAACTGGCTCATCGAACCGGGCCGGTAACAGCACCGCCAGCGTCGGCGGCGGTGACCGCCGCACCCAGGTGGGGTAGATGGTCGGGCGGGTCACCCGAACTCGGCAGCGTCTGCGCCTGTGTATACCTGCGTTTGCCGTCGTTGCCGGTCTCGGCGTACATCGCCCGCGCCAGGGCCACCTGACGGCGGCCGAGCTTCGGTTTCTGCCCGCCGGTACGCCCGCGCGCCCAGGCCATCGGCCGTGCGTTCGGACAGCAACGCGTGCTCGAACTCCGCAATCGCTCCAGCACGGAGAAGAACATCCGCCCGGGGAGGTCCAAGCACATCCAGCCAGACAATCGCGAAATACGCACTCAGCCAAAGACCCACATCCGTTTCACGGTGCCGGACAAACGGGACCACGCCCCCCCATCACCACCAGGTCCGGTCGATCGATCACTAAACACCCAAATGCCCGCGTTGAATGTGTACCCCCGACCGGCGGTCATCATGAAGTCACAATGGGGGCCGGTAATGGGCTGCGGTCCCTGGCTTCCGGACGCAGTTTCCGGTTCAAACAAGCTCGCAGAGACCCGGCGGCGCCACAGTTTGCGGTCGCCGACGGCGAAAAGCTGCCCGTCCTCGAATACGGTGAGCTCAAAACCCCCCTCCGACGTGGCGCTACTCCCTAAACCGATCGCGCCCACCGAGAACCTGAACGCCCCGGGATTGAGGACCGCGTGCGGGGACTTTTGCCCAGTGGTGTCGGACCTGAGGAACACTCCAAAACCCGCGTGCGCATTGACAAACAAGCCGTCGCCGCCAACATCAACATGCCCCGATCGGGCGTCTACAACGACGTTCCCGCTGTTCCGGTCGACAAAACTGGTGAACGGCGGGCGGCCATCCTGAACGTGCCAGGACCAGCTGAAGTCGTACGGCGGGACAAAAGCCAGAGTTCGCAGCCCCACATCACCTTCCGGCGCGTACGGCATGGCCTCGTATGTTCGCAGCGCGTCTTGGCCAAGCATGTCCATGTCATCGGATGTTATGAGTGGGCGGGTGCGTAGCTTCTCGAGAGCCTTGGTCGCGCCGGGATCTTCTTCGATCAACTTGACAAACGGCGCGTTGAGCGAGCCGGTCAACTCCGCCAACTCGGCTTTCGCCACACGATACTGTTCGTTAACCGCCTTCGCGCGCGCGACGAGCGCTGCAACCGAACGTTTCGCATTCTCCCGGTCCGCTTCACTCGCATCATCACGAATCGTGAGCTCAAATTCTGAGTCGTCCACCTCTGGATATCTTGGCAAATCGGTCATGATGTTGTGGTCTCCTTCGTCTGTCGGCGGAGAGTTCGATGCCAACACTCGTATCGAAATCATCTCCTTCCGGTGCTTCGAAGTGCGGCCGTCGCCCGACGCAACCAATCGGGCGTTGCGCCGGACGGGGAACCCTTCGATGGAGTAGCGACCAGTCTGTTTTTATTGTCCTCATCTGTCACGGACGTGTCACTGATAGTTAGATGCTCGAAATAGACGCTAAATGCTGCGGCGACGTGATGGAACGGAACGGTGCCCGGTGCCCATGGACACGTCGTGGACACAATCCATGACGCAGTGGCGTCTCGGGGACGAGTTGGTCGTGCGCATGCCGCGCACGGAACGTGCCCCGGCCTCCTGCGCAAGGAGCGCCGGCGGCTGCCCGTCCTGGCCCCGCGCCTTCCGCTCCCGGTTCCGACCCCCTGCTCGGATCGGTGAACCGTCCGCGCGCTTCTCCGAAGCCCTGGAACATTATGACGTGGGTTCCCGGCGAACCACTCGACCACACCTCGATCAACCTCGGCGACGACGCGGCCGACACTCTGGCGGACTTCCTCACGGCGCTCCATGTGGAGGCGCCTTCCGGGGCGCCGACCAGTTCGGACCGCGGCGCTCACCCCAAGAATTACACGGACGGTTTCAACAAATTCTTGCAAGCCGTTGCCCCCGGCGGCATCGCTGCCGGCGTCCGGGCCGTCTGGGACGATGCCGTTGCGGCCCCCGAGTGGGAGGGCCCGCCGGTGTGGCTGCACGGTGACCTTCATCCCGCGAATGTTGTGTCCCGGACGGAACGCTTTCGGGCGTAATCGATTTCGGTGACATGTTCGCCGGCGATCCGGCGTGGGACCTCGCGGCCGCGTGGGTGCTCCTTCCCGCGGGAACGGCCTCACGGTTCTTCGAGGTGTACGCGCATGCGGACGAGGCGACAATCCGGCGCGCCCGAGGGTTGGCTGCCCTGAAAAGCCTTTTCCTCATCCTCATGGGCCAGAACGGGGAACGAGGCCTTCCCGGCGGCAAGCCGACATGGGGACCCGCAGGCCGGGCGGCGCTCGATCGTGTTCTGACGTCCAGCTTGGGCCGACCCTCTCCCGCATAGGCCCCGCGCCCATCTCGGAGCGAGACGACGATTCCACGGTTCGGGCCTCACCTGCCGATTCCCGGATGGCGTCCGCTGTTGTGTACGCAATCGATCGTTTCTGACGCACTGATCCGTGCGACACATCAATCAGGGCGGTGGTGGAGCCAGCGAAGAATCAATGCTGGTATTGCTTGTATTTCAGATGCCGGTCTCTTTGGCCGCGCCGAGCTGATCCCGGCCGGCACCGGCATCAACCGGTACCGGAACATCCGGGTGCAGCCGACCGAGGAGGCGCGCGCCGCGGCGTACGCCGTGCCGTCCTACGACGACCAGTACAGCCCGGAAGGCTTCGGCCAGGGCACTGGTGCTGCGGTTCCGCTGGACGACTACGGATGCGGTTCCGACTACCGCTGGTCGCGTCCGACGAATCGGCCCCCGCTCCCGCAAGGGATCGGGGGCCGTTCGCGTCATCCAGCGTGTCGGTTCGGTCAGGTGAGCACAGCGGCGGGTGCGCCGCCCGGGGCGCCGGTGACTGCATACACGGCGCCGTCGGCGTAGTCGGTGACGTACAGCGTTCCGCCGTCCGGATCGACGAGCAGGAATCGGTAGGGTCCGTACGACCCGGAGGTCGAGCCGTCCGGGTCGGTCACGAAGGTCCCGAGGACGGCGTATGTCGAGGTGTCGACCACCGAGACGGTCCGGCCGTCCGCGCCGGAGACGTACAGCAGATCACCGTCCGCGCTGATCGCCACGTCTTGTGCTCCCTCGGGCAGCCGGACCGTCGCGAGCTGGGTCCCGTAGGTGGTACTGGTCCGGTCGACGTCGATCACCGTGACGACCTCGTATCCGCCCGTCACACGCCAGAGCCGTCCGGTGTTGTCGGTGATGAACGATCCGGTGCCGCCGCCGCTGGCGAGCTCCACCGTGCTGACGTGGTACGTGGCATAGGCTCGGGTGCCGTCCGCGTTGACAGCGACACTGCTGGTGACATCGGTGAACTCGCTGCTCGAGCGGGTGAGGTCCCACACAGGCCCGATGGTGACCTCCGCCGTCCTGGTCATGGATTCGGTGTCGATCACGGTAACGGACGCGCCGCTCGTGCCGTACAGGCGACGGCCGTCCTCGCTGACGGCCAGATCGGTGAAGTATCCGAGGGGCTGGGAGGTGATCACGTCGTTCGTGGCGGTGTCGATGACCGACACCGTGCCGTCCTCACCGCTGGCGTAGAGGCGCGTCCCGTCGGGACTGACGGCCAACTCCTGCGCCAGGGAATAGCCCTGGTAGTCGGGGGAGGTGGGCAGCCAGATCGTGTCGACGACGGTGCCGGTGCTCGTGTCGATCACCGAGATGGTGCCGGTATAGGGGCTGTTGACGTACACCCGGTCGACCGCCGGGGCGGCCGCGATGTTCGACGACGCCCAGTCGACCGCGATCGGCGCCCCGACGACCGTGTTGGTGTCGCGGTCGACGACCTGCACGAAGCCGTCCTCGCTGACGACGTAGAGCCGGTCGCCGACGAGAACCGCGCCGGTCGGGCTGCCTCCCGCCGGGATCGATGTCGAGTCGATGTCGAACACGCCCGCGGCAGGCGCCGGCGTGACGGGGACGGTGACAACGATGTTCGTCACAGCTTGTCCGTCTGCGAGGGCGATGGTGAAGTGGTCGGCGTCCTCTCCCGGCGTTTGCAGGGCGAGGTCGCGGGCGGCGGCGGTCGGGGTGTAGGTGAAGGTCGAGCCGTCGGAGATGACCGATCCGGACGCGGGCCCGGGCCCGGTGTTCGTGAAGGTCACCGGGTCGCCATCCGGGTCCGTGGGGGCGAGTGTGACGACGACCGCGCCGTCGGACGTCCGAGGTGCGCCGGCCGTCCAGCTCGCTGTGGGCGCGGAGTTCACGAATGCGAGCGTCAGGGCCCGCACCCGCCCGTCGGCCGCATCGGTGATCAGCATCCGGGAACCGTCGGCACTCAGCGCGATGGAGTGGGCGCCGGACTCGGCGGCCGAGTCGATGGAGAGTGTGGACACGACGGTGTTGGTGCGCGTGTCGATGACGGTCAGCGTGTCCGGATCGGAGACGACATAGGCTGCGCTGCCGTCGGGGGTGACGCGCACGGAGGTCGGCCGCGACCCGACGGCGACGGTGCCGACGACGCTGTTGGTGGCGGTGTCGATGACCGAGACGGTGTTGCTGCCGCTGTTGGTGACGTACACCCGGGTGCCGGTGGGGTTGACGGCGACGGCGTTGGGTGTGGTGCCGACCCCGATGGTGGCGACGACGGTGTTGGTGGCGGTGTTGATCACCGACACGTTTCCGCTGCCGCTGTTGGTGACGTACACCCGGGTGCCGGCGGGGTTGACGGCGACGGCGTTGGGTGCGGTGCCGACCCCGATGGTGGCGACGACGGTGTTGGTGGCGGTGTTGATCACCGACACGTTTCCGCTGCCGCTGTTGGTGACGTACGCGCGGGTGCCGGCGGGGTTGACGGCGACGGCGTTGGGTGTGGTGCCGGTCTTGACGGTGGCGACGACGGTGTTGGTGGCGGTGTTGATCACCGACACGTTTCCGCTGCCGCTGTTGGTGACGTACACCCGGGTCCCGGCCGGGTTGGCCGCGACGCCGGTCGGCGAGGTGCCGACGGGCACCGAGCCGACGACGGCGTTGCCTGCGTCGAGCACGGATACGCTCTTCGAACCCTGGTTTGCCACATAGGTTCTGGTGCCGGCGAACACCGCACCGGACGGGTTGGACCCGACAGTGGTGGACTGCGCGACCTGCATCCGCGCCGCAGACACCGGCACCCGCACGATCACCGGGGTGCTGGACTGCCCGGAAGTCACGGTGACGGTGAACGAGTCGTAATCGGCGCTCGGGTCCAGCGCGGCCACCTGGCGCGCCACCTGGGTGGGGGTGTAGGTGAAGCCGCCGGTCGCGTCGACGGTGACCGTTCCGCCGCTCGGCGGTCCGGTGACCGTGTAACCGAGTTGGCTTCCGGACGCATTGATCGAGCCGAGCACCGAACCGGTGCTGCGGTCGGGCGCACCGACGATCGGCCCGGCAGTGGATGCAGAGCTCGTGCCGGTGGATGCGGTGCGCGCGACGGCAAACGATTCGATCGGCTCGCTGGTCGCGACGGGGGATGTTCGTGTTCCGGCGAACGATTCGATCGGCTCGCTGGTCGTGACGGGGGCGGCAGCCAGCGCTCGGCTCGCGTCGGTGGTGATGGCCTTCTCCTGTCGACGGCACCATGCCGCGGCCAGCGCCCAGAACGTCGGCGACTCGATCGGAACCTGTGGGTCATTCGACAGGAACGGACGTAGCCCGAGGGCTCCGAGCACCTTCGACACGACGCTGGATGCTACATCCACCGCCGGGGCGGGGAGAGACGGAGCCAATGCCTGCGTCCCTAGCTGCGGCGCATCGGCACGGGTGTCGGGTACCCGGCGCGTCGGGGCGGTCGTCCCGTCGATCGTGGTGATCCCGGGAGCCGTCGCCGTCGCCGGAACTGCTTCCGGAATCGCTGCCGGCGCGGCCGGGACGGGTCCGCGCGCTGCCGGGTCCTCCGCCGCGGCGGGCGGGTCGAGTGCCGTGCCGGAGCTGCCCGTCACCGGGGTGGTCGGGGGGTTCGGCGCAATGGCGCTTCCCGCGGGTGCGCGGTCGTGACCCTGTGCCGGTGTCGATGACGCGGACGAATCCGATCGCTCGGTGACTGCTCGTGCCGGAGGCCGGTCGGCCGGCGCGATCGCGGCACCGGACTCGTCGATCGTGTCCGGTGCCGTGGTTGCAGAACTCGATCCGACCTGCTCGGACTCGTCTGCTGTCGTGCCCGAATCCGGCATGCCACCGCCGTCCGCAGTCGACGAGCTGTCGGGTGTCGTGGGGTCGGGTGCCGTGGCGGTGTCGGGGGTCGTCGCGCCGGACCCGTTCATGTCGTCGTTCGAGGTGGCGGACGTGGATTCGGTGCCCGTGGTGGATTGGGTATCGGTGCCGGAGGTGGATTGTGAATCCGTGCCGGAGGTGGATTGTGAATCCGTGCCGGACGTGGATTGTGAATCCGTGCCGGACGTGGATTGCGAATCCGTGTTCGAGTCGCCGGTCGTCGACGATCCGGATCTGCCGCTCGACGAGTCCGAGTCGGTACCCGATGCGCCGGATGACGTCCCGTCCGACGAAGTCCCGTCCGTGGATCGGTCCGTGGATCTCCCGTCGGACGATGTCTGGTCGGACGAGTTGGAACTCGACGACGTGGACGAGTCACCGACGGACGGTGCTGCCACCGCCATGCCGGCCGGCGCGACCGCAAGCCCTATGCCCAGTGCCACCGCCAGCTCGCCGAGGTGCTTGAGGTGCTTGTCGTTATTCATGAGTTACTCCTCCATGAGGACGCTTCGAACTGCAGTCCGGACGCACCATCCGGGGGGGCTGGGCTGGCTTATCGGCCCGGCTGGCGGGGTATGTCCGACGAGAGTTGCCCGTACGTTGTGGGGGGCGGGAGTCGTTCGTGGAGCCATGGTTTGAGGCTAGGGCTGCGCTCGTCGCTATCGCATCGGGCAATGGTTGTATTCGCCCCACGCGCACCGGCCGCAATGGGTATTTCGACCCACTGGCGCGCTCGATCCGGAAGCGAGGCGTGTCGCGCGCCTGGCCTTCACCTCGTCGACCGGCAAGCTGACGGATCTGGTCACGGAAAGCGATTGGGTGCATTTGCGAGTCTTGTCGGCGAGGAAGGTGGCGAGTTCGTCGCTCTTCCGTCGCAGGCGGCGACGCGGGTTTCCCATTCGAAGTGATCTGGGGCGGCCCAGTTGATGGTGGCGCGGCTGACGTGGCCGATGAGACAGACTTCAACCATGAAAAGAACTCGTGCATTTCTTCGGTAGACATCACGATGCGGGGGCGCCTGGGTCGTAACGCCCATGCCGTGTGCGTCACCCGCGAGCAGCTGTTCTTCCGGGACCGATACAGCGTCAACCGGTTTCGGCCCTCGATGCTTGCCGAGGGCGTCGCCGCCATGTTCCCGACGATGCCGTCGCTTCGTGCTCAACCGGAACGTCGGATGCCGCCGCTCCAACTACTCGAAACGCCGTGGCCCGCGATGGCAACTTCACCGCATCCGCCCCGAACCTCGCCACCACCCGGGTGTTCGCGCGCTCGATCACCATCGTGTTCCATGGCGTGGGTTGAGGTCACGGCTTCCAGTGCCGGGGACGCTGACGATCGACGCGCTCGGTGTCGTGCGGCTGAACGGTCCTTTCGCGGGAAGCGCAGGTACCCGGGCAGTGGCATCGAGAACTCAGCCTCCTCACTGAGTTTCGATAAGCCCGGGCCGGGTCAGTTGTCGGTGTTGAGCAGGTCGGCGAGGTTGTCCAGGCTGGCCCGCATGGTGCGGGAGTAGGCCTTGGTCACGATGGGGTCGGCGAGCTTGCCGAAGACCCCTCCGAGACCGCTTTCGCTGTCGACCCGATAGGTGAACAGGGTGCCGCCGTCGACCTCCTCGAGCTTGGTGGTCGCGGTGAAGCCGAACTTGCCCTCCACCGATTTGGAGGTGCCCACCTTCGCCGGCTGATACTCGGTGAATTCGGTCATCCAGTCGAACCGCTTACCCAGTATTCGGGTCACCCCGTGCCATCGGGTGCCGACCCCGATCGGGTTGTCGGTGACCTGGTCGCATTCGACTATCGACGATTCCCAGGTCGGCCAGTTCTCCGGAGTGGTGATGAAGTCCCACACCTCGGAGGCGGGGCGGGAAATGACGACGGACTGCTCGACGACCGGCATGGCACTCAATTCCTTGGGTTGGAAAAATGGGTGTGAACTGCACCTTGCAGGCTTTCCCCCGCCGGTGTTGCGGAGGGGAAGACCTGGGTGGCACTCGGTGATCGGTTGGGGACTACCCGGTTTGCTTTTGCCGAAACGTCGGTGACCCCCGCGGCCATGGATGACCACACTGGTTCCCCTGCCCCGATCACCGCGAAAGATTCGGGTAAGAACTAGTACGAGCTGGCGAACTCTCGTGCCGATACAGCCCACCGCCCCTTGATGAGAAGGAACTCGTTGCTGTCGAGAAGCCTCCGTAGCGTCGGCTGCCTGGCAACGGCGTTATTCCACGCCACCTCAGCCAAGTACTCGGAATTCATTCCCGAATTTTCTTCATCATCGTACAGTTCGTATTCCATATAGCCCGCCAGGGTTCTCGACCATTTTGCCTGTAGCGCGAGAAATAGGTCTTTTCTGTCCCCGAAGATGGTGGTGACTTCAGGAACTTCCTGAAATGGCAGTGATGTTTGCCCTGTGCGGTGGGCATAATCGAGAACTGCGTCGATTGCGCGGTTCCGTCGGTGAAAGTCGTCCCATCCCATGATGATCTCCTAACCGGTCTGTGAAAATGGTTGGTGTACAGCGAGCGTGCTGAGCGCGGGGCACCTTGTTCGGTGCGAGGAGTCGCCAGTTGCCGGGTTGTCGATTTCCGCGGACATCGGTTCTGCGTCGGACACGTGCATCTCGACGGCGATCTGACCGTTCACGGCCAGACGCGACCGCTCACCGTCCACGCCCGTGTTGTCGCCACGGATAACACCGCGACTGTTCACCGTCGAAGTCCTCCTCCCCTCTGCGGCTACTGCGGAGCGCGATGCGACTGGCTCCGTATGACGTTGGGATCTAGACAGGGAAGGAGTCACCGAACAGCGGCCCATTCGTCGGCCGGGGCCACCAACGACCTTCGGTGTCAACCCGGGCTCCTGCTGCCTGCGCGTAGCTGTAGAGCTGCTGCATCGGCCAGTCCATCACGTCGAGGAGGGCTGCGAGGTGGTGCGTGGAGATTCCCTCGTTCGCTGCGACCGTGCGGGCGATGCGTGCTCTTGTGACGGCGCTGCTCAGCGTCGTGTCATAGTGACCGCCCGGTGCGCCGTTCTGGGTGATTCTGACTTCTTCGGTGCTGCTCATCGTCTTGGTTCCTCTCCCCGCAACGTCCCGACGTGGGACTGATGGTGTCTCAAAACGCTTTCCGTAGGGAACGCTCGGCAAGCTCGTAGAGTCTCCCTACGATTGGTCCTGTTGTCCCCACGCGCTGGTCGGCTACATCGGCTGGGTCCTCAGCGTGTTCTCGGTTCGATGGGTACTCGCTTCGATGTTCGGCAGCAGGCGAGGTCCGGACTCCTGATCCCGCTCGGCTAGTCGTGCCAGTCGAACGAGATCCCCGTGCAGGGCGTTGCCGCGGTCGTGGTGGGCCGGAACGGTCAGCGAAATCATCCGGTCGAACCAGCGCGGCAGGCTCAGGACGCGAAAGGACTGTTCGATTCGGGTTCCGGTTCCATCCGAGTCGAGGATGAACCGCCACTCGGTGCTGTCTCCGTAGATTCCGCCGTGCGTGATCCATACCATCTCGTGCGGTGCGTCGAGCTCGGTGAAGGTGCAAGATCTGCTCCACCGCATGAGTCCGGACTTGCTGCTGCCGCGGAATCGCTCGCCGACCCCGGGTGCGGTTGCGCCATCGAGCCAGCGCGCTCGCCGGCACTCATGGCTCCACTCGCCGACCCGGGTGACGTCGGCCAGCACGGCCCACACCGTGGGCGGGCACGCGGTCGATGTCGTTTCGCTACGGCCACGCAGCTGCGCGCGCAGCGGTGAGAACTGCGGTGTCCGCCAGCGCCGGAACGCCCCTGCGCGGTAGCGCCGGATCATCACGTTGAGCATGAGCCAGCGTGGTATCGGCGGCACGAGTTCGGTGATGGCCCGTGCGTCGTCGGGTTCGGCTGAGTCGATAATGAACAGTCCTTCGTCGAACAGTTCGATCGGCCCCTTTGGCTTGATGTTGTATTCCTCGTCCCAGTGCCGCCATTCGGTGTCGGTGATCGTGGCCGACACGACCGGCATCATCTCGCGCTCCTCACGCGCGAGGTGGGGCAGCAAGGATTCGCTCAACACGTCCACGGCGGCCACCACCTCGCCCCGGGCGTCGGCCGAATCGCGGTAGCTAGTGGCAGCCCGTTCCAGTGCTTCCATTGCAGGAACGATCGATCGGTGGTCGTGGTCCATGTCATCCAGCAGCGCTCGGGCTCCGCGGTTTCGTGCCCGCACTAATGGATAGAGGTGCTCGTCCTCGGACCGGTGGTGATTGCGGAGGAAGTTCATCATCCAGATGAGGTGCTCGGCGATCGCGACCCGCTGGGCATCGAAAGGATACGGTCGCTCGGTGAGCGCGCTGCGCGCGCGGGCGAGGTCACGGCGTAGGGCGGAGTGGACGATGCCCATCACACGGGTATCCGCCGGTCCGTCCGGGTCTGTGGCGGTGTTCACGACAATCACTCCTCTGGGGCGGTCGGGTGGCCACACCGTGGTGTCGCCACTGGGTTCAACGTCGACCGGGCTACACCGGGTAACCGGAGGCGAGGCCGATGGGTACTCCTGACAGCGAGGACCCGGACCGCGCACAGGCGGGTGCGGACGGATCCGCGCCCGCACGAGAGGGTCGCCGTACAGGTGTCCACGAGAGTTGCCGTACGTTGTGGGGCGCGGGAGTCGTTCGTGGAGCCATGGTTTGAGGCTAGGGCTGCGCATGGCGCCATCGCATCGGGCAATGGTTGTATTCGCCCCACGCGCACCGGCCGCAATGGGTATTTCGACCCACTGGCGCGCTCGATCCGGAATCGAGAACAGTCGTGTCGCGCGCCTGCCTTCACCTCGTCGACCGCCGAGCTGACGGATTTGGTCACGGAAAGCGATTCGGCGCGGCGGCCGGACTCCCCGCCCTAATCTCCCGCTGCGCTATGCCGTGTTACAGCCCGTCTGGACGCGCACCACAGCGACGGACTGACGTCAGTCCAGGCCGTGTTGGTAGGTGTAGGCGGTCGCGGCGGCGCGTGAGGTGACCCCGATCTTGGCGAAGATGTTGCTCAGGTGCCGGGCGACGGTCTTCCTGCTCAGCGACAGATGTTCTGCGACCTCCTGATTCGTCAGTCCGGCGGCGACGAGACGCAGCACCTCGACCTCGCGGGCGCTGAGACCGTCCGGCGGCGGTGTCGGTGGTTGGGCACACCCGAGCAGTTCGTCGGTGTGCTGCAGGTCCGGCACCGCACCCAGTCGGCTGAACACCGCACGGCAGGTCTCCCATTCGAGTCGTGCGGTGTCCTCGTCGCCGATCGCACGGCAGGCCAGTCCGATCAGCTGGTGGCTGCGTGCGGCCTCGTACGGCACGTCGAGGTCCGCCCAGATCTGCACGGCGGCTCGGAGGTCGGGCAGCGCGCCGGCGGGGTCGCCGTCGGCGAGCCGCACCGCACCCGCAATCTGTGCCGCCGCGGCCCGGACGGCCGGCGGGGCGCCCCCCACCATGGCGGCAAGTTCCTCGGCGGCCGCGCGTGCGAGTTGCAGGTTCCCCGCGGCGATCGCGATTTCTGTCTGCGCCGGGAGCAGTTTCGCCCGCGCGAGGCGGTCCGCGGGATGTTCGGCCAGTGCCCGCGCCAGACCGGCGGTCGCTGCCTCGGTGCGGCCCTGCGCGACCCGCAGCAGTGCCATGCCAGGCTGCACGTCCCAGCCATAGCCACCGGCGTGCCCGAACGCCTCCTCCGCGACGGGAAGGTCACCGACCAGCCGCCGGATCTCACCGATCTCGTACCAGGCCTGGCCCGCGTCCATCGCGATGGTGCCGTTCTGCTCCGCGCAGGCCTGCCGCGCCTCGCGTTCGGCGTCGGTCCATGCTCCGTGCAGGCGCAGGATCCGGGATCGGTGCATCCGGCACGAACCGGACATCGCGGTGGCGCCGTGCTGCGTGCCCAGCCACTTCTCGAATTCGGATGTCCACGCGCTGGCACGTCCGAAATCCGACATGCCTTCGCACACGTTGATCGAGCTGCAGTAGATCCACCAGGAGCTGAATGGGTGCACCTCTCGGGCGACAACGGCGACCATCGCCTCGTCGAGCAGGGTCGTTCCAACGTCGATGTCACCGAGCGCGACGAGGACGCGGCCCGCCTGGTGCAGGCCAATGTTCACCGGATCGGGATCCGCGAATTCTCTGCCGATCGTGGTCGCGCGGCGGGCCAGATCGAGCGAGCCGGCCAGGTCACCGCCATGGAAGCGTGCCTCGGCCTCGGCGACGCACACGTAGCCGTGCACCGCACACGCCGGTTCCTCATGCAGCAGGCGCTGGGCGCGGGCGAACCACCCCATCGCCGGGGACACGTCGCCGCGCAGCATCAACACGAGATGGATCCGGACTGCGCACATCGCAGCGTCACGGTTGTCGCCATTGCGCACGCGGTAGTTGTATATCCGGGTGCGCGCCTCCACGCTGTGCTCGGTCCTGCCGGTGAAGTGGGCGGACTCGGCGAGTGCCTCGAGATCGTCCGGATCCAGGGGGTCCGATTCGTCCGCGCGGCTGAGTAACGCGTACGCCTCGTCCCACGCTTGTGCTCGGTACGCGGCCCGGCCGCGCTCGAGATCGCCGACCAGGACACTCGACCCCGCGCCGCGTGAGGATGACGCCTGCCGGGAAAGCTCACCCTCCGGCGAAGCGGTCGCGGCGGCGCCGGGCACGATCAGCTCGTGCACGTTGAGCCCGCTCCCCCGTTCGACCTCTTGGAGTTCGGCCCCGAACTCGGCGGCAGTGGCGGGACGATCGGCGGGACTGCTGGCCATGGCCCGTTCGATGACCGCACACACATTCGGCGAAATACCCTCCCCGTGTATGTTCGGGATCGGCTGCGTCGTAATCCTCAGGAACTGGGCGACCAGTTGCTCGCCGCTCCGGCGTTCGAAAGCGGCGTGACCTGTGATTGCGCAGAACAACGTCGCACCGAGGCCGTAGACGTCCGTCGCCGGCGTGGACGGCTCGCCCTTGAGCACCTCTGGGGCAGTGAATGCCGGCGAGCCCGATACCGTGCCGACGGACGTCTCGAAGCCTCCGGTAATCCGCGCAATGCCGAAATCGGTCAACTGCGGTTCCCCGTAGTCGGTGATCAGGATGTTCGCGGGCTTGACGTCGCGGTGGAGTATTCCAAGCCGGTGCGCAGTCTCGAGCGCACCGGCTAGCTTGACCCCGATGCCTACCGCCTCACCCCAGTCGAACGGGCCGACCCGGCGGATCCTCTCCTCCACCGAACCGCCAGGGTGGTACTGCATCACGATGTAGGGTCGGCCACTCCGAGTGGCCCCGACCTGATGGATGTTGACGATGTTCGGATGCCCCGACAATCTACCCATCGCCTGCTGTTCGCGGACAAACCTCTCAAGGCCGTCCTGATCCAGGTCGGCGGTGAGCACCTTGATTGCGACCGTGCGGTCCAGAGAAGGCTGCAGGCAGCGATACACGACGCCGAAGCCACCCCGTCCGATCTCGATTGCACCTTCGAACCCGTCCACAGCCAACTCCACCGTGACCGCCGAAACGGGATCCCGCTGGGTTGCCAACGGGTCGACCTCTGCCATGGGCTGTCTCAACCTCTCGACTCGGAGCATCAGCAATGACGTGAGGAGTCAGCACTTCGGCCTATGCCGGTCAACGCAACGCCATACGACCAGCACCACGACAGGCCACCGGGCCCTCCTCGGATGGACGAACCGCATGGTTGTTCCGCTTCAACCGTAAGTCCGGGCCCCATTGGCAGGTAGGGTCCGACTTCACATTGGTGCAGGTCCAATCTGTGGATATCGACGTCGGGCCGCCCGGGATGCCCCCAGTCTCTCTCAACCAAGACCCCGATATCAGCCTTGTCGTCCCCGTGCCATGTCGTATCGGCCACCCTCTTCTTCACAAGCTGACCGGAAAATAACGTGGTGAGTGGGCAGGCGACAGCACCCGGCGGAGCTTGCGGAGCCGGGTCATGTTGTAAGACTGTGTATTTGGCTATGCGGCGGGTTCGAGGGTGACGTGGTAGCCCATTGCGGTGAGTTGGGCGATGTGGTTACGCATCCTGCGTTCGGTGTTGATGCGGCTGGTGTGATAGTCGGGGCCGAGGTCGCAGAAGCGGGCGAACGGGTCGGTGAGCAGGTGCCAGACGATGACGAGGAGGGAACGGGCGACCGCGACCAGGGCCTTGAGCTTGCCGCGGTGTTTGACGAGGCGTCGGTAGCGTTCGCCGAGGAAGGTGTCGGTTTTGGCGGCCGCGGCGGCGGCCTCGCCGAGTGTGCCCTTCAGGTACGGGTTGCCCTTGCCGGTCCTGCCGCCACGGGTGACGGGCCCGGACTGGACGGTGCGTGGGCAGAGTTTCGCCCACGAGACCAGGTGCGCGGCGGTGGGGAACTGGGTCATGTCCAGGCCTATTTCGGCGAGGATGCTCTGCGCCCCGGCCCGGCCGATGCCGGGGATTTCGGCGAGGCGTTCGACCGTGCTCGGCCCGGTGGGGGTAGCCGCGGTTTCGTCGGTCACGCCCCCACCGTCCGCGTCGGCCTGCGCCAGCAGATGGTCGATGCGGGTGGTGAGGGTGCCGATCTGGCCGGACAGCGTGTCGATCTGATCGAGCAGGATCCGGGCCA
>RRBB01000237.1:0-15558 GCA_006543605.1 Rhodococcus sp. WS4 | reverse complement strand
GAGTTCTTCACCGGAAAAGTGCCTCTCGAACTGGCCGAATCTGGACCTTCAGTAGCCCACATTCTCCCAGGTCAAAGGCACTTTTCCGCTATCCGACACGCGCTAAGCTCATGAGCCATCAAGGTATAGGAGACGTTGAGCGGCCCCTGGTTGATCGGGCGCTCGTCGAGTCCAAGTGCGCGCAGTGCCCCCGCATCCCAGTGGATCGGGTTGGGGTCGCGCAGCAACAGCGCCATGGGCTTCATCGCGTCCGCGCGGACCACGACATGGTGTTCGGGAATCACATCGCCAACGGCGAGAGTTTTCATGACTTGTCCCTTCGTGGCACCACGAACGAATTGCGGCATCGAGCAACTGGCTCGTCGTGGTGCTCGATGGTCAACTCGAACGTGATGACGTCGAACGTGCCGAGCTTTCTGCCGCGCCGACGTTGCACGTCGACGAATCGGCCGCTGATCGTGTAGTGCCGCTCAACCTCGAGAGGTTCGTACTGGTCGATCTCGGTCTCACCGAACATCACTCCGTCGTCGTCGGCAGCCCCGATCATGGCGAAAAGTTCGGAGAGGGTCAGACCCATACCGCGGAGCGCGCCGATCAGGGTCCAGGCCGGATGAAGGGCCGTCCCCTGTGCCGGCAGTGCGCCGATGCAGTCCCGCGCCAGCCAGTCCTCGTACGGCAGCACGTGCAGGGCGCCTGGCGGGAACTGGTAACCCAGCAACTGGTCCGTCCAGTATTCCGCAGTCGACGACGAGAGTGCCGTCATGACCGTCGCATCTCTCGTGCCCTGTACGCGGTGTTCACTGCGATTATTTCGAGCACGTGTACTCCACCTGTCATTCTCCTCACCGGAACCGTGGTCGATCCGGTGAGTCGGTCAATGGGGTCAGTAGGATCTCGTCAGCGCGCGGCTTGGTGCGCAACGTATTTGAGAATTGACGCGGCTCGCGGCGCAATGCTCATGCGCTCGACGCCGGAGAACACCCGGACGCCAGTCACGATCGTGGCCCCAGCCTCTCCTGCGTCGGTTGTCACTTCGGAGCGTGACTACAACGGGAACCTCGCACGGTTAGTGAATATCTATACACTAAAGCTTGAAGTTGACGGCGGTCAAGGTCGATATCGACATTGACGAGAAGCTTTCGCCACAGTTAGCCGACGACGTTTACACCCGTCTGCGGGAGGTATTACCAGGTCGCGTTCAGGCAGCTCTCGGCCACGGCCGTCAGGGCCCCCGTTTGCTCCTCGCGAGACTGTCCACTGTCGTAGGCCACAATGGATTGGATGGCACCGATGGCCGCGTGCACCAGAGCGCGTGCCTTCCCGTCGTCGATGTCCGGGCGAATCTCGAGCAGCGTCGCGATCCATTCCTCGTTGTAGCGGCGCTGCATCCGCCGCAACCGACGACCGTCTTCCGGCTGCAAGGCGTGGATTTGCCGCCGATACAGCTGCACGTGTCTGCGGTGATCGAGGCAGAAGTCGATTTGCGTGCGCACGAGCTGCCTCATCGTGGTGTCACTGTCGGCATACTCGGCGATGATCTGGTCAGCACTGGAGAGAAGCTGCGACATGACGTCCTCGAGTAGGGCCACGAGCACCGCATATTTGCTGTCGAAGTGCCGATAGATCCCCGATCCGACGATGCCGGCGGCGGGGCCTATTTCGGACATTGCCACCGCGTGAAACCCCCGCGTGGCGAACAGTTCTACTGCGGCGTCGAGGATCTTGGAGGCTCGCTCTGGGTCGCGGACTCGCACTCCCTGACCTGCAACCGACTCACTCACGCTCACTCCCATACTGTATTCGCCCCCGCCTCGAATGTTGAGCCTGCCATACCGTATCCGCGGCCGACCGGCCCGAACGTGCGACGATCACCGGCGCGAGAGCCCGGCGCCGCCGGTCGTGCCAAGACTGAGCGGGAGACGCGCGAAGGCCGTCCGCAGGGTGTTACCACCCGCAGGCGCTCGCCGACGGCTCGAACGTTCACAGCCCCTCCTCAGCCTTTGTCGATAGTGACAAACAATTTACTACATCGCGACCCTCCCATCCCCTGGACTCAAGGCGCAGCCGCCACATACCCCCGTTAAAGCACTAAACCCACACCAAAGACACTATTGCGATCCGCGTCACAGTAGGGTTCACTAATTGCAGTTAGTTGATCACGATTCACTAGGAGATGAACGTGTCAATCGATGTCCTCGCCTCAAACCTGATCCGACGAGTCAACGTCGGAGACAGTTTGACCCGCAGCGCGGCGCGGAATCCGCATGCCCTCGCCCTCGCCGAGGGAACCCGTCGACTCAGCTACACCGAGTTCAACGAGTACGTCAACCGCCTGGCACACAGTTTGATCGGTCGCGGAATCGAGGTCGGCGACGCGGTCGCCCTCGCCTCGGGAAACAGTATCGAGTTCCTGACCACGTACTATGCCTGCGCCAAGATCGGGGCGGTCTGCGTCCCGATCAACCTCGACTGGCGCGCGGAGGAGGTTGCCTATGTGCTCGACGACTCGCAGGCACGCTGCTTCGTGGTCCAGGCCGAGGTCGCCGAGACAATGGCTGCCGCAGTCCGGGAGGCGGCCCGTACCGAACTCGTCATCGTGGTCGGCTCCTCCACCACCACTTTCGGTGACGTGCCCACCGTCCCGTTCGACGAGTTGACCGCCCATCAGGCCGGCTCGGAACCCGAGCGCCTCGTCGGCGACCGCGCCGCCCTGACCTACCTCTACACCAGCGGGACAACAGCGGCTCCCAAGGGCGTTGTCGGCAACCACACCGCGGTCTACCTCGAATCGATGACCATGGTGATCGAGGGCCAGTTTCGTGCTGACGACAAGTTCGCGGCCATGCTCCCGATGTTCCATACCGCCCAGCTGAACTGCCACTGCACCGCCGCCATCATGGTCGGCGCGGCGATCTACATTCTGCCGGGCTTCGACGCGGAGAACCTGCTTACCCTCATCGAGTCCGAAGCAATCACCCAGCTGTTCGGGCTCCCGATGATGTATCGAGCGATGCTCGACCACGAATCCATTGCACGACGGAACCTCTCCAGCCTGCGCCGAGCCCTCTATGCGATGGCACCGATGCCCCAGCAGATGCTCGAGCAGTGCATCGAGGACTTCGGCTGCGACTTCTACCTGCTGTTCGGGCAGACCGAAATGAGCCCCACCGCAACAATTTTCCGCCCGGAGAATCAGCTGACCCACCCGGGTGCGGTGGGAACGCCGGCCGTCAATGTGCACGTTGCCATCATGGACGAGAGCGGCCGACTGCTCGAGCGTGGATGCACCGGCGAGATCGTCTATCGCGGGCCTCACGTGATGACCGAGTACCTCGGACGCCCCGACGACACCGAGGAGGCATTTCGCCACGGTTGGTTCCACTCCGGCGACATCGGCCACTTCGACGACGACGGCATCCTGTGGTTCACCGACCGCCGAAAGGACGTCATCAAGACCGGCGGCGAGAACGTCTCTTCGCTCGAAGTCGAGAAAGCTTTGTACGCCGCCGAACCCGACGCCGCCGAAGTCGTCGTGGTCGGACTCCCCCACGCGCGCTGGTCTGAAGCCATTACCGCTTTCGTCGTTCCACGGCCAGGTACCCGGCCGGATCCGGAGACGATCCGCGAGAACATGCGGAACCACATCGACGCATACAAAATCCCCAAAGGCATCGTGATCGTCGGCGACCTACCCAAGACCGCCACCGGCAAGATCCAGAAGCACCAAGTCCGCACGGCCCACACCGGCCTCTACCAAACCCTCTGATCTCCCGAACACCCCAAAGCACTTAAGGCACTTCGACAACCGCCTACGAACTGGTCCCAGCAGGGACCCTCAAGCCCGGGAACTCAACCGGAGCACTTCTTGTACGCGTCGACCACACAATCCTGGGCTCATCGAGCCACAGGCGACGGAGCCAGCATTCGAGCATCCACCGTCACGCGCGATCCACATCGCCGGGCAGGAACGAAGCGAGCACATCCTGATCCGCCGTCCCACTCCCTCGTCCTGATCAACCCGAAACACTCGGATTGGACTCACATGAGCACACCAGTCAGCCCCTGGGCTGGAACCCAACACCGCAACTCGGTGCTCTGGGTCATCGCACTCGCCACTCTCGCACTCCTCTTCGACGGCTACGACCTCGTCGTATACGGCACAATCCTGCCCACCCTCATGGCCGACCCGACCCAACTCGGACACATCACGGCACAGGACGCAGGAGCTTTAGGGTCCTACGCACTGATCGGCGTCGGAATCGGCGCACTGGCCACCGGCGCCATCGGCGACTACCTCGGTCGACGCAAGATGATGCTCATCAGCATCACCTGGTTCTCCACCGGCATGGCCGCCACCGCGCTGGTCAACAGCGTCGGCGCCTTCGGCGCACTGCGTCTGATCACCGGCGTCGGTATGGGCGGACTCATCGTCACCGTCGGTGCCCTCGTGGCCGAATTCGCCCCACCGGGCAGAAAAAACCTCTACAACGCCATCGTGTACGGCGGCTTCGCGGTCGGCGGCGTCATCGCATCCGTGCTGGCATTGATGCTCCGCGACACGATCGGCTGGCGCGGCCTATTCTGGATCGGTGCCCTGCCTCTGGTCATCCTCCTTCCCCTTGCCATCGTCAAACTGCCAGAATCGCCGCGCTGGTTGATCGCCCACGGCAACACCGAGCTCGCCGCCCAGATTAGTCACCGCACCGGCATCCCCTCTCCCACCGTCGATGAACTCGCCGCAGAACGTGACACCATCGAGAAGAATGGGTACGCAGCTCTGCTCACCCGCAAGTACATCGGTGGCACAGCCCTCCTCGGCCTCACGGTCTTCGCCTGCCTTCTCCTCATCTTCGGCCTGAACACGTGGCTGCCCAAGATCATGGAAAACGCCGGATACAACGCAAGCAAGTCGCTGTCCTTCCTCATCGTGCTCAACGGTGGCGCGGTCGTCGGCGCGCTCCTGGCCTCGCGGTTCGCCGACCGCCACGGCCCGCAGCGCATCATCGCCGGCATGTTCGGCATGGCCGCCATCTCACTGGTCGTCCTGACGTTGCCTCTACCCCTACCTGTCCTGCTGATCGCAGTCGCAATCGCCGGCGCAGGAACCACCGGAACACAGGTAGTGATCTGGGGATTCGTGGCGAACTACTACATGACCACGGCCCGTGCCGCCGGAGTAGCGTGGTGCGCCGGCTTCGGCCGCCTCGGAGGAATCTTCGGACCCTTCGTCGGAGGGATCATCCTCGGCGCCGGCCTGAGCAACAATATCGCTTTCTACATCTTCGCCGCCGTCGCGCTGGCCGGTATGGCCCTTACCCTCCTCGTCCCCCGCACCAAGAACATCGCCCGCCACGGCGTCCCTACCGCGACGGACTCATCACGCGTACCCGCCCATGATTGACATGTCCACCAAGTGCCGCGGTGGAGGGTTCCACCGCGGCGCGCCCGGGGCAACGCGGTCGCCAACCAGGGCATCCACTACACGCCGCCCCGGTCGGCCCGGTTACGACCTCGACTCCTGCTCGCCGTCTCGGTCAAGGTCTCCAATGAAAATGGATACGGCGGCACCCCTTTCCGACCGGTTGGGAATCACGAAAGCATCTATCTACCATCATGGGTCGGGGAGGCTGAACTTCTCGAACTTGCCCTGCAGCGAGCGCTCAACGCGCTCTTGGCCGTCACCACCGAACACCACGCCACCACCGGGCTACATCGACCGCCTCGAGTAATTGGTCCGGCGTAGCGTCGAAACCGTCGTCACGGAATTGCCGTATGTCACGCTGCTGCTCCGAGCGCGCGGAATTCCAGTGGAACGGCGAGCCCTCGGCCGCAGGTGTTGTCCCCCGACTTCGACTCTGTGCCCTCAGCGTGGGACAACCCGCGGCGGTGTGGTGGCCCACGCAGGCCAGGCTCCCCTGCCGTCACAACAGAATCATCACCCAGAAGGTGAACAGGTCGGTCGGAGATGCCGTGCGTCATGGTCGGCCGCCACAACGACCAAGTATGACTCAGCGCCGTAATGGCATTCACGTGCCGTAATCGACACGCATCCAGGCGAACCTCGCGTCGAGGCTAGGATCGGCCCCGAGTCCGTGGCCTCGACACCGAGCAGCGTTGCCGAGATCCGCGATCCGGTCACCGCCCTGCACCGCACGGAATCATCGCGAAAGGGGGACGTGTCATCTGAGCGCTCAGGGCGTAGTTTCGAGTGCTTCAGGACGCGACGTTCAACCTTGCAGTGGAACGGGTAAATTCCTGGACGGCGAGAACCCACCCGATCAGAGCTTCGTCACCGTCAATGCTCGCAAGTCGTGAACACCGAGGTTCCCTCAGCATGAACCTTGACCTTGTCGCCGAACTTCAAACCCGTGCGAGTTCCCGGATTCTCGGTCGTACGACATGCCTAACTCGTACGGTTTCGGTGTGCAAGCCACCAAGTATTGCTGGGTTCGAGCTCTGAGCAAGATGTGCTGCCGCCAAGTCCAGGTGGGACTGATCGCTGCGCTTGCTTCATCGCCCGTCTCGGCTTGCTGTACGTCGTCCGGCGTCTCGATTCCAGAGATCCGCCGCGCCGCGCTTTAGGCACTGGCGGACAGCGCGAGATCGCCGGCGCTAACCCGTACTGGACTCGCTCGGGGCGACGATCCCGGCGACATGGAGTAACGGATCCGGCGTGCCGAACCGGCCGGGCTTCCCTTCACACTGAGGTAGTCGTGGGGCGGCAGCGGTAAGGCGATTCAGTGTTTGATGCCGAGAACGCGTAGCGCGTTCTGCTTGAAGATCAGCGGCGCGACCTCGGGTTTGATGTCGAGGCCCGCGAAGTCCTTCATCCAGCGGTCGACCTGGATGACGGGGAAGTCGGAACCGAACAGCACCTTGCCGCGGAGCATGCTGTTGGCGGCCTTGACCAGCTGCGGCGGGAAGTACTTGGGCGACCACCCGGACAGGTCGATGTAGACGTTCGCCTTGTGGGTGGCGATGGAGATCTGCGAGTCGACCCACGGCACGGCCGGGTGGGCCATGACGATGGTGAGGTCGGGGAAGTCGGCGGCGACGTCGTCGAGCAGCATCGGGTCGGAGTAGCGCAGCTTGATGCCGTGCCCGCCGGGCAGCCCGGCGCCGATCCCGGTCTGACCGGTGTGGAACAGAGCCGGGACGCCGGCCTCGGTGATCGCCTCGTAGAGCGGGTAGAAGCGGCGGTCGTTCGGTTCGAAGCCCTGCATGCTGGGGTGGAACTTGAACCCCTTCACGCCGTACTCGTCCACGAGGCGGTGCACGCGCCGCACGGCGGCCTTGCCCTGCCAGGGATCGACGGACCCGAAGGGGATGAGGACGTCGTTGTGGCGGGCGGCGCCCTCGGCGATCTCCTCGACCGAGTTGGCGGCGTGGCCGGTGGCGGCGCCGGCGTCGACGGTGAACACGACGGCGGCCATGTTGCGCGAGCGGTAGTGGTCGGCGATCGCGTCGATGGACGGGGTGCGTTCCTCGCCGGATTTGAAGTACTTCTCCGACGCGGCCATCAGTTCGTCGTCGAGGGAGCGGTGCCCGCAGCCGTCGATCTCGACGTGGGTGTGGATGTCGATGGCGTCGATCTTGTCGAAGTCGATGCCGTACTCGTACTTGGTGGTGCTCATCGGGTGTTTACCCCCTCGGGAAGTTGTGTGTTCGACTCGCCCGCAGGTGCTTCGGTGCGGGTTTCTTGGGCGGCGCGGAACGTGTGGGCTTGATCGATGTACCAGTCGATGGCCTCGGGGTTGGCCAGCGACCCGCGGTTGACGGCGGTGTCCGGGTTGTGGCCGGCGAAGAGTTTCTTGATCGGTACCTCGATCTTCTTGTTGGCGTGTGTGATCGGGATGGCGGGTGCGGTGATGATTTCGTCCGGGACGTGCCGCGGCGAGGTGTGTTCCCGAATGGTGCTGCGGATTTTGGTGTCGAGTTCGGCGGACAGCGGCACGCCGGGGGCGAGCGTCACGAACAATGGCATGTAGTAGCCGCCGTTCGGTTGTTCGAGGCCGATCACCAAGGAGTCCGACACTTCGGGAACGTGTTGGAGTGCGGCATAGATGTCGGCGCTGCCGAGCCGGACTCCGCCCCGGTTGAGGGTGGCATCGGATCGGCCGTGCACCACGAACGCGCCGTCGGTCGTTTCGGTGATCCAGTCTCCGTGGGTCCACACGCCGGGGAACTTGTCGAAGTAGGAGCTGCGGTACTTGGCACTGTCGGTGTCGCCCCAGAAGAACACCGGCATCGAGGGCATCGGGCGGGTGATGATCATTTCCCCGACGTCGCCGACGACTCGGTCGCCGGTCTCGGACCACGACTCGACTGCGACGCCCAGCAAGGGGCCCTGCAGCTCTCCGAGGTGCACCGGCTCGAGGGGGTTGGATCCGATGAAGCCGCTGCAGATGTCGGTGCCGCCGGAGTCGGAGCCGAGGTGCACATCGGGTTTGACGTGTTCGTGGACCCAGAGCCAGGTGGAGTCCGGGAGCGGGGATCCGGTGGAGAGGATCGCGCGTAGGGGGGACAGGTCCCAGTCCGCGTGGGGTTGCAGACCGGATTTTTCCACCACGGACAGGTAGGCGGCGCCGGTGGCGAACATGGTGGCGCCGGTCAGCGCGATGATCTCGAACTGGCGGTCCTTGCGGCCGAACATCGGTGAGCCGGCGTAGGTGACCACGGATGCTCCGGACATCAGGTTGTTGACCAGGGTGTTCCAGACCATCCAGGAGGTGTTGGCGGCGACGTAGTAGAGGTCGCCGGGGCCCATGTCCTGGTTCAGGCCGGTGCCCTTCAAGGCCTCCAGGGTGATCCCGCCGTGTCCGTGGACGATGCCCTTGGGTGCGCCGGTGGTGCCGGAGGAGAACAGGATCCACAGCGGATGGTCGAACGCGACGCGGTGGTAGTCGGCGTCGGCGGTATCGGTGACCAGGTCCGCGAAGTCGATTCGGGCGCAGTCCGGTTCGGGCGCCGCCGGATACGCGTTGCGGACGACGATGGTGTGCCGGACGCTGGGCAGGCCGGCTTCCACCGCTGTCAGGTGCTCGCGCCGGTCGAAGTCCTTTCCGTTGAAGCGGTAGCCGTCCACTCCGATCAGGATCTTCGGTTCGAGCTGGCGCAGTCGGTCGAGTGTGGCGGCCGCGGACAGGTCGGGTGAGTTGATGGTCCAGATCGCCCCGATGCTCGCGGTCGCCAGCAGTCCGATGATGGCCTCGGGCAGGTTCGGCAGTACCGCTGCGACACGGTCTCCCGGTTCGACACCGAGCTGTCGCAGGTGACCGGCCAGGGAGGCGACCTGGGCCTCGAGTTGCCGCCAGGTGAGCTCGGTGACAGCGTTCTCCTCAGTCACGGTCAACAGTGCGGTGGTGCCGGCGAGGGCGGGTTCCTGGGCGTGCCGCAGAACGTTTTCGGCGAAGTTCAGTGTCGCGTTCGGATACCAGCGGGCGCCGGGCATCCGTTCCTCGGCCAGGGCGGGTCCGTCGAATCCGTCGCCGAGGACCCCGAAGTATTCGCGGACCGAGTCCCAGAAGGCGGACAGGTCTTGCACGGACCACTGCCAGAGAGCGCGATAGTCGGTCAGGTGGACGCGCCGGTGCTCACCGACCCAGGTCATGAAGTCCCAGAGCCTGGGCTGTTGTTGTTGTCGAACGGTGGGCTGCCACGTGACGGGCCGGCCAGCGGTGGACTCGCTGAGAGGTGACATCGTTGGTCCTTGTCTATCCGAGCCGGGAGGGGGCACGCTCAGGCACCGCCGCGAGCAGTTCCAGCAACTCGCCGAGGGCGCCGATGACGAGGTCGGGTCGGTGCTCGGGCGGTGCCTGATCCGCGTCTGCCGCCGAATGGGTTCCGGTGGTCACCAGGGCGCCCAGTGCACCGCCGCGGCGTGCCATCGCGCATTCGAGGGTGAGGTCGTCGCCGATGATCAGCATCTGCTCGGGAGCGACCTGCAGGCGTCGGGTCAGGACCTCGAATGCCTCGGGGGCGGGTTTGCCTAGTACGCGGTAGGGGCGCTGGGTGACGTGGCTCAGACCGGCCGCGATGAAGCCGGATACTCCGACATTCAGCCGGTGTTCGGAGGCGAAGGAGCGTGCGTCGGAGGTGCAGTAGATCGGGGCGCCGGCGAGGACGGCTTCGGCGGCGATCTGCAGCTTGTTCCGGCCGAACTCGACGTCCCACCCGATGACGACCGCGGCGGCGTTCGTCGGTTCCCCGGCCAGGGCGCGATCGAGGTCGACGACGTCGAGGCCGCGGGTGAGGAAATCGTGTTGGACTCCGGGCCCACCGAACACGAGTAGCGGCCGTCCCGGATGCAGGATCTGCATGGTTTCGGCGGCCACCACCGCCGGGGTGAGGACCTCCTCGTCGCGGACGTCCAGATCGAGGGAGCGCAGCGAATCGGCGATCTGGTGGGGTGTCTGCATGGAGCCGTTGGTGAACACAGCCATGCTCCGGCCGGTGCGGCGGACCAGATCGATGGCCTCGTGAGCGCCGGGCAGTGCCCGTCCGCCCTTTCCGCTGGGGCCGTCGGAGATGACGAGGCAGCCGTCGATATCGAACATGACGCCGCGGACATCGCCGAGCCGGGTAAGGAGTTCGTCGCGGTTCACTGGGCTCCTCCGGTGGTGTTGCGGCGCAGTTCGACTCGTTCGGTGCCGCGGTTGACGGCGAGGTACTTCCAGCGGGGCAGTTCGTGGGCGGCGCGGATGAACTCGGCGATGGTGGTGACCGGGGCACCCTGCCCAGTGGTGCCGGTCGGGGACCAGCGCGGAGCCGGCCCGGCGGCGAGCATGGCGTCGACCTGGTCCTGCGGAAGCACCATCCGCAGCAGCAGTTCCTCCTCGGGCAACTGTCGGCCGAAGCGGCGGGCGTATTCCTCGTGCAGTTCCGCCAGGGTGGGTTCGGGCACCTTCTTGTCGAGTTCGCGGGCGCGGGGCAGCGCCGACACCTTCTCGAGGACCTCGGGTGCGATCTCGCCTTCGGGAGTGCCGAAGTGGCCCAGCACGAACCGCACCACTTCGTCGGGGATCCGGCTGTAGCGCTCTTGCCCGGACTGAGCGGCGAGCACATTCATCAGCGCCTGGCTGCCGACGAACTGGCTGAACGGGGTGACCATGATGGGGTAGCCCAGGTCGGCGCGCACGCGTCCGGTCTCCTCGATGACCGCGGGCAACTGCTCGAGCATCCGCAGTTCGCCGAGCTGACGTTTGAGGGTGCCCATCATCCCGCCCGGCACCTGATGGACGTGGAAGCTCAGGTCGTACTCGGTCGGTGCCCCGGCGGGCAGGTTCTGGGACTTCGCGATCGAGTAGAGGATATCCGCGGCCGCGGCGGCGGCGGCACGGTCGGCCTGCACCGGGATGCCGAGGGCGTCGAGGTTGCCGACCAGGTTCTCGAGTCCGGGCTGGGCGGTGCCGTTGGAGAGCGGACCGAGACCGGTGTGCAGGACGTCCACGCCGAGCTCGGCCGCCACCAGGTACAGGTGCGAGGCCGCGCCGGTGGTGCAGTGACTATGCAGTTCCAGAGTCTTCTCACCGGCGGCGTCACGCACGCCGGGGATCAGTTGCCGGGTCCGTTCGACAGTCAGCAGCCCACCCGGGTCCTTGACGTAGACCGAATCGACGTAGCTGCTGGCGGTGTAGGCCTTGATGTTTCGGCTGTAGCTCTCGTCGGTGTGCACCGGGCTTTCGGTGAACGTCACCGCCGCGACGATCTGCTCGATCCCCTCTTCCTTCGCCCACTGCGCGACCCGGAGCAAGGATTCGACGTCGTTCATCGGTTCGGCGATCTGCAGACGGCGCAGTCCATGGTGTGCCATCAGGCGCAGCGCCATCCGCATGACGGTCTCGGACGCCTTCTCCCAGGACATGAACCGCATGCCGGTGGTGATGGCGGACAGTGGGGTGTTGGGCATGACGGCCCGCATGCGGGAGATCCGTTCCCACGGGTTCTCGTTGTGCCACTTCACGCCCATCGACAGGTTGGTGGAGCTGGTGAAGTCGATGGCCTCGTAGCCGACCTGATCGAGCAACGGACCCACGGCCTCGACCATCCCAGTGGTCAAACCCGTGGCGCCCCACAGGCTCTGGTTTCCATCGCGCAGGCTGGTGTCCACCAGACGGATCGGCTTCCGGCGCCCTGCTGCGGTGCTCGGGCGGGCAGCGGTCGGGTCGGGGACGAGGGTGGTCATCGGAGTGCTTCCTTTCGCTGGGCTTGGTGCTGCTCCCAGATCGGCCCGAACCACGAGGTGCTGACACCGCCGTGGATGAAATCGGGGTGTGAGAGCACGAATGCGTGCAGCGGCAGTGTTGTCGTGACGCCCTCGACGGTCACCGAGTGCGCGGCCGCCTGTACTGCCGCCACAGCGGCGTCGCGGGTGTCGGCGCGGACGATCAGCTTGGCCATCAGGCTGTCGTAGAACGGCGGGAACGAGTAGCCGTCGTAGATGTGGGTGTCCACCCGTACACCGGGCCCGGTGGGCCAGGACACGTGGTCGATGACGCCCGGGTTGGGCCGGAAGTCGTTGTCCGGATACTCGGCGTTGATCCGCAACTCGATGACGGCGGCCGGCGGCACCGGGGGAACGTCGGGCAGCTGCGGGTCCTGCCCGAGGGCCAAGCGAAGCTGGGCTGCGACCAGGTCGATTCCGTAGGCCTCCTCGGTCACGGGGTGTTCGACCTGGATGCGGGCGTTCATTTCCAGGAAGACGACCTCCTCGGATGCGGTGTCGACGAGGAACTCGACGGTGCCGGCACCGCGGTAGCGCAGGGCCTGTACCAGTGCGCGGGAGGAGTCGTGCAGTACGGTGCGCCGGCTTTCGGTGAGGCCCCAGGCGGGGCATTCTTCGATGAGTTTCTGATGCCGGCGCTGCACGGAGCAGTCCCGGTCCCCGAAGATCTGCGCGCCGCCCTGCCCGTCACCGAACACCTGCACCTCCACGTGCCGGGCGGCGGGGTAGAAGCGCTCGAGGTAGAGCGCGCCGTTTCCGAACGCGGCCGGGGCCTCGGCGGCGGCCTGCGGCGCCAGCCGGCCGAGGTCCTCGGGGCCGGTGACCAGGCGGATGCCGCGGCCACCGCCGCCGTGCACCGCTTTGATCAGCAGGGGGTAGCCGATGGATTCGGCGAGCGGCACCACGTTGTTCACGTCGTCGATCTCGGTCGCGGGTGCGACCGGAACACCGGCGGCGACGGCCACCTTGCGGGCGCTGCTCTTGTCGCCGACGGCGCGGAGGGTCTCGGGGCGCGGGCCGGCGAAGGCGATGTTCTCGGCTTCGAGGAGTTCGGCGAGTTCGGGTTGCTCGCTGAGGAATCCGTAGCCGGGGTGGACGACGTCGGCGCCGGCGTGCACTGCGGCCTCGGCCACGTACTCCGGCCGCAGGTACGACTGGCCGGCCTGGGCGGTGGCGTGGAGCGGCGGGTGCCGTGGGAGTGACTGCCTGAGGTGGTAGGTGAGCTGGGACGGCCGGCGCGATCGTTCCCGTCGTATCGAGGTCAGCGGAATTTTTCGGGCTGGTATTGGTCGAGCACGATGGGCCGCCGGATCGGGTTCGAGTCGTGGGTGGAGCGAGATCACCTGGTGGCGTTGGATTTCGACGCCTCGGTGGTGAGGATCGTGTCCCAGCCGTTCTGGCTGCTGTGGCCGCACGGTGGCAAGCAGCGGCGGCACGCTCCCGACTTTCTGGTGTCGTCGGCCGATGGGGGTGTGCTGGTGCTGGACTCGCGTCGATGCGAGCTGATCGGCGAGAGGGACCGCGAGGCGTTAGAGGCGGCGGGCCGGGCGTGCGCGGCGCTGGACTGGCGGTACGCGGTGTGGGACCGGCTGGACGGCGTGGTGGTGAACAACCAGAGGTGGTTGGCGGGGTACCGGCATCCGCGGTGTTTCGACGAGCCGGTGGCGGCGCGGCTGCTGGAGGTGTTTCAGCTGCCGCGGCCGTTGATGGAGGGCGCCGAGTTGGTGGGCGACCCGCTGGGCACGTTGCCGGTGCTCTATCACCTGATGTGGAGGCAGCTGCTGGTCGCGGATCTGTCGATGGTGCTGTCGCATCGCACCGTCGTGCGTTGTGCGCCGCCGGTGGCGAATCTGGCGAGAGTGGCGAATCTGGCGGACGAGTGGGCGGCGGCGGGTGATCGGTCGTGATCCGGCCGAGCGCGCTGCGAGTCGAGGACCGGGTGATCTTTGCCGGGCAAGCCCATACGGTGGTCGCGTTCTCGGGCACGACGATGCGGTTGTTGTCGGATGCGGGAGAGACCACGGTGGTCGCGTTGTCGTATCTGCTGGCGGCCGAGGATTTCGAGCTTATTGGCGCGGCCCCGGCGCCGAGGGTGGAGTCGGTCGGGTTGCTCGAGGCGATGCCTGAGCATGTGGTGGCGGCCGCGCGGGAGTGGGAACGGCATCTGGTCGAGCTCGAGACCGGGTTGCCGCCGGGCGCGGCGGCGGACGCGCGACCACGCCCGGAATACGACCCGATGACTCAGACTATGGCGGCACGGGAGAAGGCCAAGGCCGCCGAGTTGACGGCGGCGGGGTCCAAGACCGGCGTCCGCACCGTGCAGCGGATGCGCGCCCCCTACCGCGACCAGGGGCTGTGGGGGCTGGTCGATACCCGGTCCGCCCGGGCCGCAAAGCCGACCGGGCATGTCGACGAGCGGGTGGTCACGGCGGCGGCCACGGTGGTCGCTGCGCAGATCGGGACCTCGACGGGCACCAGATCGCGGGCGATCCGTCAGATCCGTGAACTGCTCGACGACGAGCACGGTCCGGGTGTGGTGGAGCTGCCGTCGCAGGCAACGTGTTATCGGCTGCTCGAGGTGTTGTCGAAGGGGCGGCACACGTTCGGGTCGGCGGTGACGCGTCGCCAGACCGCAAACAAGCCGCCCCGGCCCTACACCGTGACGACGGCGGCGCGGCCGGGCGAGCAGGTGCAGCTCGATGCCACTCCGCTGGACGTGATGGCGGTGATGGACGATGGGGTGATCGGACGCGCGGAGCTCGTCCTGTCTATCGACATCGCGACCCGCACGATCTGTTCGGGAGTGCTGCGGCCGGTCGGGGCGAAGGCGGTCGACGCGGCGCTGCTGCTGGCGCGGGCGACGGTCCCGGAGCCGATGCGGGGGCTTCCCCCCTGAGTGAGGACATCATGAACACTGGGTCGTGAAGACCCAGAGGAAGAGATGTCACTGATGGCGATGAAGGCGTACTCGGCGGAGTTCAAGGCCGATGCCGTCGCGCTGTACCTGTCCGATCCGAGCCACACGTTCGAGGGCATCGGCAAGGATCTGGGAGTCAGCCGCGAGACGCTGCGCACCTGGGTGCGGGCCGAACGCAAACGCACCGGCGCTCCCGCGGCCGAGCTCCGGGCCAGTGGGGCGGCGCGGCCGGCATCGCGGGCCGGCGGGGTATCGTCCGAGTCCGTGTTGGAGGAAGAGAACAGGCAGCTCAAGGCCCAGATCCGCAAGCTCGAAACCGAACGGGAGATCCTGCGGAGGGCCGCGAAATATTTCGCCGGGGAGACGAATTGGTGAGCAGCCACTTCCAATTCGTTGACGACCACTGCGACACCTTTCC
>RRBB01000236.1:0-15694 GCA_006543605.1 Rhodococcus sp. WS4 | reverse complement strand
GATGCGGCGTCGTCCATGATCGGGATGTGAATGCGGCGAGGAACATTTTGGCCGTCGGACTGACGGTGGCAGCCTGCGGAGATGGTGTGAGACCGCCCCGCACATGAAGTGTGGGGAGGCAACTGTCTGTGAAACAGGAACCTCGGGACGCGAGTCTCGAGGGGAATCTCGGTCGTTCACGGCCGAGAGGACGTCAAGTCTCGAGCCTTGCGAAAAACTTAACTACCGTGGATTGCAGGAGATGGTCCTCATGACTGTCGCGGAGTTCGACACACGCCGCAAGACCGTCGACACGGACCGTGGTCCGGTGAGCTACCTCGATTCCGGCACCGGCCGTGTGGCGTTATTCATCCACGGCGTCGGGACCTCCGGCTACCTGTGGCGCAACGTGATCCGTCAGCTCGAGGGAGAACGATCAGAATGTTCGATCGTTGCCGGAGGAAGTCGTGGCGTCGTATGTCGAGCCGCTGCTCGGCACCCGCGACCGAGCGTTGCTCTTTCAGCGCTGGATCGCGTCCCTCCACCCACGCGACCTGCTCGCGGTCGAGTCGGACCTCGCCGCACTCGAAGTACCCACGCTCGTGGTGTGGGGCACGGGAGACGTGTTCTTCCGGACCACGTGGGCCTACTGGCTGCGCGACCTCATCCCGGGAGCGCGGGAAGTCGTGGAGATCCGTGGGGGCAAGTTGTTCTTCCCCGACGAGCGTTCGCGCGAACTGGTGACCGAATTGCGCCGATTCTGGGCGGCCCGTTCCTGAGCCGCTCAGCGCAACGGGTCGAAATGCCGCAGGACGCCGGGAACCTCGCCGCCGGTCATGGAGTCGGCCAGCATGCGTCCGGTGAGCGGTCCCAGGGCGATACCCCACATTCCGTGGCCGCCCGCCACGTGCACGCGGGGCGAGCGGGTGGCGCCGACGAGCGGAAGACCGTCGGTGGTGCACGGCCGGGACCCGACCCACTCCTCCTGACGCGATTCCCAGTCGATGCCCCTGAACAGGGGCTTCGCGGCCTCGATGATCGCCTGGACCCGGCGCGGGTCCAGGGGTGCGTCGGGACTGCGGAACTCCATCATTCCGGCGACGCGGAAACGGTCGTGGAGCGGAGTGCACGCGACGCGCTGGGTGGGGAAGTAGACCGGGTTCTTCGGCATCTGCCTGGGCTGGACGCTGAAGCTGTATCCGCGGCCGGCCTGGACCAGGGCGCGAACACCGAACGGGCGGGCGAGGGCATTGAGGCGGGTTCCGCTCGCGATGACGACGGCGTCGGCGGACACCGCATCACCGTTGGCCGCGACCAGCCGGACCCCCGACTGTCCCTGATCGTGCACGGCCGTCACGTCGAAGCCGGACACGATCTCGCCGCCCCGCGCCCGGACGGCGTCGGCGAGCGAATGCACGAAGCGCGGCGGGTCGATGAAACGCTGATTGCGCAGCCGCAGACCGGAGTGCACGCCGTCGCCGAGACTCGGCTCGAGGGAGTGGATCTCATCCCGGTCGACGCGGTCGTACTCGACCTCTCCGCCCGCGGCCTCGACATGGCGGAACTCGTCGACGAGCGCTTCCCGGTCCTCGTCCGACTTGAACGCGGTGAGGAAGGGGTCGGCGAGATGCGTGTGCTCCCGCACCCCGCCGTCCGCGAGTTCGTCGTAGGCGCCCAGGGAGATCCGGTTGACTACCGCATACACCTTCATCGCGTCCTCCCATCGGGAGGGCGTGCAGTGCCGGGCGAAGCCGACGAGGAAACGGAGCAGCCGCACGTCGGTCGTGAAGGGAACGTAGACCGGCGAAGACGGGTTCAGCATCGCCCGCAGCCCGTACTTCAGCACGGCGGGTTCGGGCAACGGCAGCGTCAATGCCGGTGCGAGCCAACCGGCATTGCCCCACGACGCATCGGCCGCGACACCCTCCCGGTCGACGACCGTGACGCGGACGCCGCGCTCCTGGAGGAACCACGCGGAGGACAATCCCACGACGCCTGCCCCGACGATCGCCACGTGGTCCGGGCGCTTCACTGTGCTCATGACTCCATCATCGGTCGGTGACGGCGCCGGGGGAGTAGCCGTTCGGCCAGTCCGCGACAGCGTCCCCTGTGCAATCGGCCAGGGGTCACATCGCCCGCAACCCGGCCAGCTTCAGGTGCAGCATCAGGATGAGCCGGGTGTCCGCATCGGCCAGGTCCACATCGCACGAATCGACGCAGCGCCGCAGCCGGTTCCGCAGGGTGTTGGGGTGCACGTGCAGTGCGGCGGCCGCATCGGCGACGTCGCCGCCGTGGGCGAGGAACGCACGGGCAGTGGCCACGAGGTCGGTTCCGTGCTGCTCGTCGTGCCGGGTGAGCGCGGCGAGCGGGGTGAGATCGCCCAGGCCGTCGAAGATGTCCGCGACCCGCAACGCCAGCACGGACGCGAGAGTGTCCCGCATGGTCCCGACCACACCACCGGATCGGGCGTGCTGCAGGACCGTGAGGACCCGGTCGGCGTCCCCTCGCGACAGATGAGCCTGACTGGCCGTGTTCACTTCGCGCCCCACCGCGACGACGAACGCGGGACCACTGCGGGCGCGGCCCAGGAAATCCTCGGCGAGACGCCGGACGTCCTTCGCCGATGCGGCGATGACCACGTAGATGACGTCGTCGAGCTGCGCGGCGACCGAGTCGACCGCCAGGGTGTCGAGGTACAGGCCGAGGGACGCGAGCAACCCGGACGGCAACGGCCGCCCGATCACGACGGGGGCAGCCGCCGCGACCGTGAGCCGTCCCTCCAGCCGGAGGTCGTCGGCGGCCCGGAACGCGGGCTCCCCGCCGTTGATCAGTGCCCGGACCCGGTCGACCTGCAGCCTGCGGGTCACGTCCACGCGCTCCCTCTCCGCCGCGATGTGTTCGGCGACGACGGGGACCGCAGACCGCAGGATCGATTCCTGCTCCGGAGTGGGAGGGGCGGACATCGCCGCCCAGATGGAACCGACGGGCCGATCGCCGTCGCGCACCGCGATCGCCGCGCGCGGCAGCACCTCGGGCACCCGGAGGTCGACGTAGTGGACGTCGGTGTCGCGGTGCAGTTGCTCGAACACCCCGGCGTCGGCGAGGAGTTGCCGGAATCGGCCCGGCACCTGACGACCGAGAATCGTGCCGATCCGGGCTTCGTCGACCGCCTGCTCGCCACTCGAATAGGCCAGCACCGTCGAGTTCTCGTCTTCGATCGTGATCGGGGCGCCGAGCAGTTCCGCCAGAGACTCCGCCACCGTGAACAGGTCTTCACCGCGCAGGTCCATGTGTGGAGCCTAGTTGCCGAGGCCGGTCCGGCACGGCCGTCACCGCGGCGCCGTGTCATCGAGACACGGGCCCCGGGTCCTGGCGGTGGCCACCTGTCACGGGCATTGTGGGGGTATGGCGGCGACGCAGGGCGGAACCGGGACGATGGCCGCATGGCGTGTGGTCGCGCCGGGGCCCGTCTCCGGCAGCCCGCTCGCGTGGGGACGTGAGGCGATCCCCGAGCTTGCGCCGGGGGAACTTCTCGTCAAGGTCCTGGCGTGCGGAGTGTGCCGGACCGACCTCCATGTGACCGAGGGCGACCTTCCCGTGCACCGGCCCCGTGTGACACCCGGCCACGAGGTGGTGGGGGAGGTTGCCGCAGTGGGTGATTCGGCATCCGGGTCGTTCGCCGTCGGGGACCGGGTGGGCATCGCCTGGTTGCGCCACACCTGCGGGCACTGTGCCGCCTGCCTGCGGGGCGCCGAGAACCTGTGCAGGCAGTCGCGGTACACCGGCTGGGACGCGGACGGCGGATACGCCGAGTTCGCGACAGTCCCTGCCGACTACGCGCTGCGTCTGCCGGACGGTTACACGGACAACGAGCTCGCCCCGCTCCTGTGCGCCGGGATCATCGGCTACCGGGCACTCGAACGCGCCGCGGTCCCCGGCGGCGGCGTGCTGGGTATCTACGGGTTCGGCGGCAGCGCCCACCTCACCGCCCAGGTCGCGTTGACCCGGGGTATCCGGGTGCACGTCATGACGCGAGGGGCGCAGGCCCGTGAGCTGGCGGAGCACCTCGGGGCGGCGTCCGTGCAGGGGGTGCGGGACGCGCCACCGGAGCCCCTCGACTCCGCGATCCTGTTCGCGCCCGTCGGCGATCTGGTGCCCGTCGCGATGGAGGCGCTCGCCGACGGCGGCACCCTCGCCGTCGCGGGGATCCACCTCACCGACATTCCTCCGCTCGACTATCAGCGGCACCTCTTCCGGGAACGGCAGATCCGCAGCGTGACCGCCAATACCCGGTCGGATTCCGTCGAATTCCTGCGCATCGCAGCGGAACACCGGTTGAGTATCGACGTCCATCCGTACCCACTCGACCGCGCCGATCGGGCCCTGCGTGACCTGGCCGGCGGAAAGTTCAGCGGTGCAGCAGTTCTCGAGCCGTAGAGGGAGAGAGATATGAGCGAACATGCAGGGGCGCCCGTGGTCGTCGGTGTCGACGGTTCCCAGGCCGCGCTCGACGCGGCGCGCTGGGCGGCCGGAACCGCGGTCCGGTTGGATGCCCCACTTCTGCTCGCCCACACCTACCCGGACGAGGCCACGTTCTACAACGGCACCGCCATGATGATCGACGCCCAGTTCATCCAGGAACTGCGCGAAGACGGCAACACGATGCTCGACGCCACCACCACCGCCGTCCTGCAGGACTATCCCGGCCTCGCGGTCGAGCGCGATGTCCGGTCCGGAACGGCCGCGTCCCACCTGATCGAGCTGTCGCGGGCGGCGCGGATGGTGGCGCTCGGCGCGCAGGGTGCGGGCGCCGTCACCGACTACCTCCTCGGGTCCACGGTGCTCCGGACGGTCAATCATGCGCACAGCCCGGTCGCCGTGGTCCGGGGATCGCAGGCGACGGCGTCACCGGACGGCCGCCCGGTCGTCGTCGGAGTGGACGGCAGCCAGGTCAGCGATAAAGCGGTCGACGAGGCGTTCGCGCTCGCGTCGGCGTTCGGGGTCGCGTTGAACGTGGTGCACGCGTGGAGCGGGGAGAAACAACACGGACTCGCCCACGCGTCGAAGTACGTGGACTGGTCCGCCTACGAGGAAGGGGAGAAGGCGGTCGTGTCCGAATGCCTCGCCGGCGTCCGGGACGAGTACCCGGACGTACCGGTCGACGAGTTGACGACGCAGGGTGTGCCGGCCGACGTCCTGCTGCGGCACTCGGCGACGGCGCAACTGCTGGTGGTCGGTAGCCACGGGCGGGGCAAGGTGATGGGAGCCCTGCTCGGATCGGTCAGTCAGAATCTGGTGCACCACGCCCCGTGTCCCGTGCTCATCTGCCGGGCCCGCAGTTAGGCTCCTGTCATGGCTGGGGTCGAGGGTGTTCTGCTCGATATAGACGGGGTGCTGGTTACTTCGTGGCATCCGATCGACGGCGCTGCTGCCGCCGTGCGGGAGGTGCACGAGCGCGGACTCGCGTGCGCCTACCTCACCAACACGACGTCCCGCACGTGCGACGAGATTGCCGAGGCCCTGCGGTCGGCGGGTATCGAGGCAGACTCCCGCGAGATCGTCACGGCGGCCCGGCTCACGGCGGAGTACGTCCGGTCGACGTACCCGGGGGCACGGGCCTGGGTGCTCAACAGCGGCGACATCACGGCCGATCTGTCGGGGATCGAACTGGACGACGAGGACCCGGAGGTGGTGATCCTCGGCGGCGCCGGGCCGGAATTCACCCACGACGCGCTCAGCCGGGTGGTGGAGTTGATGCTGGACGGCGTCCCCGTCGTCGCGATGCACCGAGGCACCACGTGGGCCACCCACGACGGGCTGCGCATCGATACGGGCACCTACCTTCCGGGCATGGAAGAGGTCGCGGGAACGAACGTCGTCTCGGTGGGCAAGCCGTCGCTCGCTGCGTTCCTCACCGCCACCGATCTGATGGGCACGGGACCGGACGTGACGGTGATGGTCGGCGACGATCTGACGGGCGACGTGCTGGCCGCACAGCGGGTGGGGCTCACCGGCGTGCTGGTGCGGACGGGGAAGTTCCGGCAGTCGATTCTGGACCTCGCCCAGCAGCGACCGGACCACGTCGTCGACTCGGTCGCGCAGCTCCCGAAGCTCCTCGACGAACTCGCCTGACCGCAGTCCGGGACTAACCGGCCGAGAACGGGTAGTCTCGCGGCGAATCCCCAATTCGACGTTCCCAGAAGGAGCTTCCATGCTCGCTGTCTCCACGCCCGTCACCTCGACCGCCTCGGCATCTCGTACTCGCATCTCGTCTCTGTTCGGCCGACGGCTGGCACGTGTGGGAGCGGCGATGGCAGTGGGTCTGGGCGTCGCGGTGGGAATCTCGGTGGCCGGCGCAGGCGTCGCCGGTGCCGCCCCAGTCAACTGCGTCTCCCCGCCGTCGGCCAACGACGTCCAGGTGTCGGACACCGCCAGCTGCGGCGCCAAGGCGACCGACGCCGGCGTCGCCCATGCGATGGCCGCGGACAGCGGCACCGCCGTGAGCGTCGCCAACGGGCACAGTGGTGCCACCACCTATGCCAATGGATTCGGAACGTCGCTCGGCGCGTCGACGGGCTCGGGCCAGGCGTACGCGGTCTCGCTCGGCGGCGGCATTGCCCGTTCCGGAGCGGCCGACGGCACCACCACCGTCGCGATCGCCGGCTGGGGTTCGGGTGCGACTTCCGACGCGAACGGCGTGGACTGCGTCGGCGCGCTGTCCCTCGCCTTCAACCTGAACACCGGTCAGGTCTGCGCGATGCGCTGATCGCCCCGGCACATCGGTTCCGTCCCGACCTTGCACTCACCTTGTTCGAGTGCTAAAAATGCACTTGGCACTCGCCACGCGTGAGTGCCAGGTCGGGACGGTGAGACCGGGAACCAAAGACACCCCTGGTCGTCCGTCGCGGGCACCGAACTCGGCCGAAGGCGTAAATGAGGCGACCCGACTAGCGGTCGCCTTGTGTGTCACCCCCAATCCGGAGGATCACTTCGCAATGGCCAAGATCATCGCGTTCGACGAAGAGGCCCGTCGCGGCCTCGAGCGGGGACTCAACGCCCTCGCCGACGCAGTCAAGGTGACGTTGGGCCCCAAGGGTCGCAACGTCGTGCTCGAAAAGAAGTGGGGCGCCCCCACGATCACCAACGATGGCGTGTCCATCGCCAAGGAGATCGAGCTCGAGGACCCCTACGAGAAGATCGGTGCCGAGCTGGTCAAGGAGGTCGCCAAGAAGACTGACGACGTCGCCGGCGACGGAACCACCACCGCTACCGTTCTCGCCCAGGCTCTCGTCCGCGAGGGTCTCCGCAACGTCGCTGCCGGCGCCAACCCGCTGGGTCTGAAGCGCGGCATCGAGAAGGCCGTCGAGGCCGTCACGGTGCGTCTGCTCGAGACCGCCAAGGAGATCGACACCAAGGAGCAGATCGCTGCTACCGCTGGTATCTCCGCCGGCGACCCGTCCATCGGTGAGCTCATCGCCGAGGCCATGGACAAGGTCGGCAAGGAAGGCGTCATCACGGTCGAGGAGTCCAACACCTTCGGCCTGCAGCTCGAGCTCACCGAGGGCATGCGCTTCGACAAGGGCTACATCTCGGCGTACTTCGCCACCGATCCGGAGCGTCAGGAAGCCGTCCTCGAGGACGCGTACATCCTGCTCGTGAGCTCCAAGATCTCCACGGTCAAGGACCTGCTGCCGCTGCTGGAGAAGGTCATCCAGTCCGGCAAGCCGTTGGTCATCATCGCCGAGGACGTCGAGGGCGAAGCCCTGTCCACCCTGGTGGTCAACAAGATCCGTGGCACCTTCAAGTCTGTGGCCGTCAAGGCCCCCGGCTTCGGTGACCGTCGCAAGGCTCAGCTCGCCGACATCGCCATCCTCACCGGTGGCGAGGTCGTCAGCGAAGAGGTCGGCCTCTCCCTGGAGACCGCCGGACTCGAGCTGCTCGGCCAGGCACGCAAGGTCGTCATCACCAAGGACGAGACCACCATCGTCGAGGGCGCGGGAGATCCCGAGGCCATCGCCGGTCGCGTGTCCCAGATCCGCGCCGAGATCGAGAACAGCGACTCCGACTACGACCGCGAGAAGCTGCAGGAGCGCCTGGCCAAGCTGGCCGGTGGCGTTGCAGTCATCAAGGCCGGCGCTGCCACCGAGGTGGAGCTCAAGGAGCGCAAGCACCGCATCGAAGATGCAGTGCGTAACGCGAAGGCTGCTGTCGAAGAGGGCATCGTCGCCGGTGGTGGCGTGGCACTGCTGCAGTCGGCTCCCGCGCTCGACGACCTCAAGCTCGAAGGTGACGAGGCCACCGGTGCGAACATCGTTCGCGTCGCCCTCGAAGCACCGCTGAAGCAGATCGCCTTCAACGCGGGCCTCGAGCCCGGCGTCGTTGCCGAGAAGGTTCGCAACCTGCCTGCAGGTCACGGCCTCAACGCCTCGACCAACGAGTACGGCGACCTGCTCGAAGCCGGCATCAACGACCCGGTCAAGGTCACCCGCTCCGCGCTGCAGAACGCAGCGTCCATCGCGGCTCTGTTCCTGACCACCGAGGCCGTCGTCGCCGACAAGCCGGAGAAGGCCGGAGCGCCCGTGGGCGACCCGACCGGCGGCATGGGCGGTATGGACTTCTAAAGGCGGCTACGCCTCCTGTGAGCGGCTGAGGAGTCTCCGGACTCGCCAACCACTCACAGGCACGAAGTGCCTGAAAAGGCCCGGGACACCACACGGTGTCCCGGGCCTTTTCGTGTCCGTGACCTGCATCGTTCCCGTGCCGGGGGAAATCGGGTAAAGGACGATTAGTAACTCTCGCGAACGACTTTTCGGTTCGCTTTGGTGTGGGCACGACAGAAGAGGACGATACGAATGCGTTGTGGGCAAACGCGGCGTTACGCGCGCTGGACGGCGTTGGTCGCGCTGTTGGTGCTGCCCTGACGACCGGTCTACCGGTGGCGGTGCAGACACCCGCGGACACCAGCGTCCCGCGCCCCACCCTGTACCTCCTCAACGGCGCCGGAGGCGGTGAGGACGAAGCGACCTGGCAACACCAGCCCGACGTCGAGCCCTTCTTCGCCGACAAGAACGGCCGCAACAAGTGGACGACGTTCCTCACGCAGGAGTTGCCACCGATCGTCGACACCGGAGTTCGGGACCTCCGGTGTCGACGCGATCGCGGGCATCTCCATGGCGTGCACGTCGGTCCTGAGCCTCGCGGCACCGCCGATGCGGAGAACATGTGGGGACCGCTCAACGGACCCGGATGGGCCGAGAACGACCTGGTGGGCAATGCCGAGAAGCTGCGCGGCACAGCGATGTTCATCTCGTCCGCTACGGGACTGCCCGGGGAGCACGACACCCTGAATGCCCGGGTGGTCGACGGCGACCCGTCGATGCCGGCGAATCAGGTTGTCGTCGGGGGAATCATCGAGGCGGCGGTCGAGAGCTGCACGCACAGGCTGGCGTCGCGGTTCGGCGAACCCGGCATCGACGCGACATTCGACTTCCGGCCCGCGGGGACGCATTCCTGGGGCTACTGGGAGGACGACCTGCACGAGTCGTGGCCGATGCTCGCTCGATGGGCTTGTGAGTGGCGCATTTCACGCTGCCCGCGTGTGTGTTTCGTCTCCGGCTCTCGTCACAGGGCCTCTGTGATTCTGACGAGTCAGTAGATCTCGTGTCGGCTGTAGCCGTGGATCGTTCCACGGCCACAGTTATTTTCGGTGTTCTCGCGGTGTCAGTTTCCGGCCGGCATCAGCATCCATGCGGCCAGGTAGACGAGGGCTGCGGTGCCGCCCGTAACCAACGTGGCGACGACGGTGAGCAACCGGACGAGGTTGACGTCCACGGAGAAGTATTCGGCGATGCCGCCGCAGACACCTGCGAGCATCTTCTGGTTGTCGGAGCGTGTGAACTGGCGGGGAGTGTTGCTGTCGAATGTCATGCTTCCATCCTGGTCGGCGCGGGTTCCGCGCACATCGGGATGTACCCCGATCTCGACCCTGGTCTTTCACCCTGAGTCTCCGCTCCACGCCGTCCCGTCGTTCACGTCCGCGTCACCGCGACGACGCCTGGGGCGGTTAAATTTCGGCGCATGACTGACATCGAGGAACGCCCCGGATTCCTCAGCGCCTTCGCGGATCTGTCGACCGCCGTCGACCTCCGCGACACCTCCGCGTTCACCGTCAACGACGAGGACGACGACGATCCGGTTCTGCTCACCGCGCCTGACGGACTGATCGTCGACACGTGGCGAGAGGGCTACCCGTACTCGGAACGCATGCCGCGGGACGAATACGAATCCGCGAAGCGTCTGCTCCAGATCGAACTGCTCAAGTTCCAGAACTGGGTGAAAGACACGGGCCGCCGCCACGTGATCCTGTTCGAGGGGCGCGACGCCGCGGGCAAGGGCGGCACGATCAAGCGCTTCATGGAACATCTCAATCCTCGCGGGGCTCGGGTGGTCGCACTGGAGAAGCCCTCGGCCCGCGAATCCACGCAGTGGTACTTCCAGCGTTACGTCGAGCACCTGCCGGCCGCCGGCGAGATCGTCCTGTTCGACCGTTCCTGGTACAACCGCGCCGGGGTGGAGAGGGTGATGGGCTTCTGCACCGATGAGCAGTACTCCCGCTTCCTGCACCAGGCGCCTCTGTTCGAGCAGATGCTGGTCGACGAGGGCATCAGCCTGGTCAAGTTGTGGTTCTCGGTGTCGACACTGGAACAAAGAACTCGATTTGCCATACGCCAGGTCGATCCGGTGCGACAATGGAAACTTTCGCCCATGGATATTGCTTCTCTCGATAAATGGGATGCGTATACAACGGCCAAAGAAGACATGTTTCGATTCACCGACACCGACATTTCTCCGTGGACGGTAGTCAAGAGCAATGACAAGAAAAGGGCCCGAATCAATGCCATGAGGTATGTTCTGTCGCTCTTCGATTACGAGAGTAAGGATCCTGACGTGGTCGGAACTGTAGATCCCCTGGTAGTAGGCCGTGCGAGTGAGGTAATTGGGGAATAGCCAGAGCCCATTCCGGGGTCCGCTGTTAGTTCAACGATCGCAAATGTTTACCACTTTGTGTTTATTCAGGACGAAATCTCGGGTACAAATAACGGAGCCCCTGATCGCGGGGGGAGTTCGAAAATCCACTGCGTCGAAAAGGAGAAATACCATGTCCGACGGATTGCTGACTCTGCTCACCTCGCTCACCTCGCTCATCGAATTCATCGGGTCCGTCGGGGGATAGGGGCACCCCCGTTTCGACCCCACTTCTCGACGAGAGCTGGAGTCCACATGACATCATGTGGGCTCCAGCTCTCGCCTCTTCGGAGTCGGGCAGGCGACGTCGCAGCGAAGGAGAACGATGGTCAACCGCACTGCAGCGGGTAGGTACGGGGTGCGGTTCGCGCTCGCGGTCGCTCTGACGGCGGCGATCCCGTGCCTCGGAGTCCAGACGTCCGCCTCCGCCGACCCTGCCGAGGGCACCAGTGTCGCGGAGGGCGGCTCCCACCTGGTGAGCACCGACACGATCGACGACCGCCAGTTGACCATGCACGTCTACTCGGCGTCGATGGACCGGGAGATTCCGCTGCGGGTGATCACGCCCGCGGACACGAGCGCACCGAGGCCCACCCTCTATCTGCTCAACGGGGCGGGCGGCGGGGAGGACTCCGCCACGTGGCAGGCCAGGACCGACGTCGTCGACTTCTTCGCCGACAAGAACGTCAACGTGGTCACGCCCATGGAGGGCGCGTTCAGTTACTACACGGACTGGGAAGCGACCGACCCGGAACTGGGCAACAACAAGTGGACGACGTTCCTGACGCAGGAACTGCCGCCGATCGTCGACTCCGCGCTCGGAACCAACGGCGTCAACTCGATCGCCGGTATCTCGATGGCGGGTAGTTCGGTGCTGAGTCTGGCGCAGTCGGCTCCCGACCTGTACAAGAGCGTCGGCGCATACAGCGGTTGCGCGATGACCAGCACGGACCCCGGCCGTACGTACGTACGGCTGGTCGTCGAGGGCCGCGGCGGCGGCGACACCTCCAACATGTGGGGACCGGTCGACGGGCCGGGCTGGGTGGCCAACGACCCGTACATCAACGCGGAGAAGCTGCGCGGACTCGACATCTACGTCAGCAACGGATCCGGGCTGCCCGGATCCGGCGACCAGCTGAACGGGCCGGGGATCAACGGCGACGTCGGCACGCTCGCCAACCAGATCCTCGTCGGCGGTGCCATCGAGGCCGCCACCAACCAGTGCACCCATGCGCTGGCCGACAAGCTGAACGAACTGCAGATCCCCGCGACGTTCGACTTCCGGTCCACCGGCACGCACTCGTGGTCGTACTGGGAAGAAGACCTCCACAAGTCGTGGCCGATGCTCGCCGCGTCGATCGGTCTGTAGCGTCCGTCTCGGAAGCGACTCGACCCCCGCAGATCCCGGATCTGCGGGGGTCGAGCCGTCTAGTCTGACGAAGTGGAGACCGTACCGATCCAGATGCCCGACGGAACCACCACTCCGGTTCGCCTGTTTCCCGGACCGGACGAGGCCCCCGTGGTCGTGGTGTTCCCCGGCCTGGGAATTCCCGCCGGCTACTACGAACCGTTCGCCGAGGAACTGGTGTCCCGCGGTTTCAACGCGGCGATCGGCGAGCTCCGCGGGCAGGGCGACAGTCGCCCCCGCCCGAGCAGCGCTAGCACGTACGGCTATCAGGAACTGGTGTCCCTCGACTTTCCCGCGATCTTCGAAGTGGTGCGGGAACGGTTTCCCGCGGCGACGCCGTTCCTGCTGGGGCACAGCATGGGAGGTCAGCTCGGTGTGATGTACGCCGCGCGGATCCGTGGTCGGCTCGGCGGGATCGCGCTCGTCGCGTCGGGGTCGCCGTATCACCGGGGTTTTCCCGGGATACACGCCCCGCGGCTGCTGGTCGGCGCTGCGGCGATGTCGATGACGGCCAACCTGGCCGGGTTCTGGCCCGGCGACAAACTCGACATCGGCGGGTTCGGGCGGCAGTCGAAGGTGCTGATCACCGATTGGTCGCGATTCGCCCGCACCGGCAAGATCGAGCCCGACGGCGCCGACATCGATTACGAGGAACGCATCGCCCGGCTGAAGCTGCCCGTGCTGTCCGTGACCGTCGAGGGTGACGATCTGGCTCCCGCCTCCTCGGCGAAGAACCTCCTCGCGAAGCTGCCGAACGCCGACGTCACCCTGTGGCACCAGCCGCAGCCGCTGGGCCACAACGGATGGATCCGCGACCCGGCGAGCACCGTCGACCGGATCGTGGAGTGGATCCACGACCACACCTGAGCCGTGAGTACTTGTTAACCGCGGGCGGTTAACAAGTACTCACAGCAAAGTACTCACGGGCGGGTGAGCATCTCCCACAGGAACGTGAACGTCAGGGCCGATTTGAACGCGGCCTGCGCGTTGTCGGCGGCGCCGCCGTGACCGCCCTCGATGTTCTCGTAATACCAGATCTCGTGGCCCTGCTCCTCGAGCAGCGCCGTCATCTTGCGTGCGTGCCCCGGATGGACGCGGTCGTCGCGGGTGGACGTGGTGACGAGGATCGGCGGGTAGTCCGCGGTCGCGCTGGCGTTCTGATACGGCGAGTACTCGCTGATGAATTTCCAGTCGTCCGGGTCGTCCGGATCGCCGTACTCGGCCATCCACGACGCCCCGGCGAGCAGTAGGTGGTACCGCTTCATGTCGAGGAGCGGCACCTGGCACACGATCGCCCCGAACAGTTCCGGGTAGCGGGTGAGCATGACGCCCATGAGGAGTCCGCCGTTGCTGCCGCCCTGGATTCCGAGTTGCTTCGACGTCGTGATGCCCCGGGCCACGAGGTCGCGGGCGACCGCGGCGAAGTCCTCGAACGCCTTGTGGCGGCCCTCCCGGATGGCCTGGGTGTGCCACGACGGACCGTATTCGCCGCCGCCGCGGATGTTCGCGACGACGTACGCGCCGCCCCGTTCGAGCCACGCGAACCCGACCGAACCGCTGTATCCCGGGACCATCGAGTTCTCGAAACCGCCGTACCCGTACAGCATGGTGGGGCAGGGGCCGGTGACGTCGTCGCGGCGCACCACGAAGTAGGGGATCTCCGTTCCGTCTTCGGACACCGCGAAATGCTGCGACACCGACATGCCGTCCGCATCGAAGAATGACGGCGCCTGCTTGACGGGTTCGAGTGGACCGCCGACCGTGCCGTACAGCAGGGTCGCCGGCGTCGTGAATCCGCTGGAGTTGACGAAGAAGCTGTCGCTGGTTCGTGGGTCGGTGCTGATGATCCCGCTCGCCGTGAGTTCCGGCACGCCGTCGAGCGGCTTCTCCTCCCAGCCGGTGTCGTTCGGGGTGAGCACCGACAGCTTGGTCTGCACGTCCGACAGTCGCACGAGGAGGAGGTGGTTCCGGGTCCACGTTCCCTGCTCGAGGGACGTGTGCTCGTCCGGGGTGAACAGCGGAGTGAGCTCGCGTGACCCGGCGAGGAAGTCGGCGTACTTCGCGGCGAGCAGCGACCCGGCCGGGTAGACGGTGCCGTCGACGTCCCAGTCGGTGCGCGGACGGATGGTCAGCCAGTCGCGGTACACCGACGAGCCCGCGTCGTCAGGGGTGTCGATCCGGACCTTCGACCCGTCCGGGAGCAGTTCGTAGCGTTCGGAGTTGTAGAAGTCCATGGACCGGCCGACGAAGTGCCGCTCGTATCCGGGGGTGTCGTCGTACGAGGCGCCGACGGACACGTCGGTGGTCTCACCCTCGAAGACGGTGACCGCCTCGGTGAGCGGGGTGCCGCGATGCCAGCGTTTCGCGATTCTCGGGTAGCCGGAGTCGGTCATCGAGCCTTCGCCGAAGTCGGTCCCGACGTACACGGTGTCCGTGTCGATCCAGCTGATGCTGGTCTTCGCCTCGGGGACGTCGAATGCGTGGTCACCGCCGACGAATTCGCGCTTCTCGATGTCGAATTCGCGCACCACGGACGCGTCGGCGCCACCACGCGAGAACGACAGCAGGGCGCGTGACTGCTCGGGTCGCAGCACGCTGGCCCCGGCCCACACCCAGTTCTCGCCCTCCCGTTCGGCGAGGGCGTCGACGTCGAGCAGGACGTCCCACTCGGGGGTCTCCGTGCGGTACTGCTCGAGCGTGGTGCGCCGCCAGATGCCGCGCTTGTGGTCGCCGTCGCGCCAGAAGTTGTACAAGTACTCGCCCCGCATGCCGGCATAGGGGATCCGGTCGTCGGTGTCGAGGACATCCAGGATCCGGCTCTCGAGCCCGGAGAACGCGGCGCTCTCGGTGTACTCGGCGAGCGTGCGGGCGTTGCGCTCCCGCACCCAGTCGAGCGACCGGTCCGCGGTGACATCTTCGAGCCAGAGATAGGGATCCGTCATGGCGCCATTGTTGCAGGACCTGTCGTCCTGGTCGCGGAGGCAAAGGCGGGACAGATGAGGCTACTGGCGGGTAACGAGACCGAGGTGAGACACCGATTCCGGACGGGACTACCCTGAACAACCGTGACCTCACACTATGACGTCGTTGTCCTCGGAGCCGGTCCCGGTGGGTACGTCGCTGCTATCCGCGCGGCACAGCTGGGATTGAGCACTGCCATCATCGAGCAGAAGTACTGGGGCGGTGTGTGCCTGAACGTCGGCTGCATCCCCTCCAAGGCACTTCTCCGCAATGCCGAACTTGCGCATCTCTTCACGAAAGAGGCCAAGACGTTCGGCATCT
>RRBB01000235.1:0-15735 GCA_006543605.1 Rhodococcus sp. WS4 | reverse complement strand
CCGTGATACTGGGTCGGCTGCAGCACCGAGTCGAGGTTGGCCTGGCCCGCCAGCACGCTGCTGAGACCGACCGAACCGACGATGCCCAGATACTTCGATACCCGCGGCTTGCGGAGATCGCCTTCGACCAGGCACACTTTCTGGCCGCCTTCGGCCAGGACCAGCGCGATGTTGATCGCTGTGGTCGTCTTGCCTTCTGTGGGCAGCGAACTGGTGATCACGATGACTCGCGGCGGATTGTCGACTTCGAGGAACTGCAGGTTGGTGCGAAGCTCTCGGTAGGCTTCCGCACTCGACGAGTGACCCTCTGCGAAATTGATGGCCTGCTGCTTCTGCCGGTCCTTGTCGAACGGGATGGTTCCGATCATCGCGGAGCCGGCCAGCTCTTCCACGGTGCGCCGATCCTTGACGGTGTTGTCGAGACGGTCACGCAATACGGCGAGTGCGATGCCCAGGAGCAGGCCGACCGCCGCACCCAACGCCAGGTTTCGCAGAGTCTTGGGGGAGACAGGAATCGACGGTGTCTGGGCCTGCTGTTCGACCACGACGCGCGCTGCCGGAGCGCCGCCCCTCTCGGGGGTCTCCAGTTCGCGGGCCATGACGACGAACTCGTCGGACAAGGCGTTGGCGATGTCGCGGGCGCGTTCCGGCGAGGGATCCTGCACCGTGACGTCGATCAGCACCGTGTCGGGCGCCGACGTCGCCTTCACCTGGGAGGAGAGCTGCGGCGCGGTCATGTTCAGGTCGAGCTTGTCGATGGTGCGCTGGGCGAGCGTGTCACCGGTGAGCAGCTTGGTGTAGGAGGTGACGCGCTGCTGCGAGAACAGGTTGCCCTGGTAGATCTCGTTGACGGAGGCGCCCGAGGACGTCGAGACGAACATCCGTGTCGACGCCTCGTAGATCGGGGTTGTCAGCAGTGAGGCGCCGAGCGCCCCGAGGATCGCCACCACCGTCGTGACCGCAATGATCTTCCACCGGGCCTGCAGTATGCGCAGATAGTCTTGCAGTTCCATTATCGAGTCTCCCCTCGAGACCTGGACCACCGATATGGTGGCGTTCCTGTTGCTCTTTGCTTTGCGTCTTGACCCGACAACTCGGCTATACGGTACGGACCGGTATCGCTGTCGGCTGAGTGGGCGTCATTTCACTGGTCCGCCCTCCGCTCTCCGAAGTAGCCTCCCGATCGCGGCCAGGGGTCCGGGCTCCGCCATGGCGGAGTGAGTCGTGTCGATGCGGTGCTCGGTGATGGCGCCGCCGATGTGTCGTCGCCACGCCTCCGGCAGGTTTGGATGCCGGTCCAGATCCTGGGCGGCCAGGAACAGGTCGGCGTCGCCGTCGAAGAACCGGGGTTGGTGGGTGTGGGCGATTTGCTCGAGCCGCTCCATCAGGGCTGTGAAGTGCCGCAGCCGGTCCGCGGTGACGAAGGCCAGCGCCGGGTGATGTTCATGCAGCACGGTGGCGGCGTCCTCGGGGGTGAGGGACTCGTGTGGTGTGGGTACGCCGAACCCCGCGAGCAGCTCGGCGATGCTCGGCTGGGCCGGTTCGGGCAGCTGATGCTCCGACAGCAGCGTGTCGAGGAGCGCCGGCGCCGCCACCTGGTGGCCCGCCTCGCGTAGCTGAACGGCCATCTCGTGCGCCACGGTGCCACCCAGCGACCAGCCGAGCAGGTGGTACGGACCGTCGGGTTGGACAGCGCGGATTGCATTGACGTATCGGGTGGCCAGCCCGGCGACGGTCTCGGGCAGTTCGGCGACGCCGGTGGCCTGCAGACCGTACAGTGGTCGGTCGCCGATGTGTTCGCCGAGCCCCGCAAAGCACCAGGCCAGACCGCTGAGCGGATGCACACAGAACAGAGGCGCAGTGTCCACGCGGCCGGGGTGCAGTTCGACGAGGGTGTCCAGTGCCCGCTCCCCCAAGGCGTCTTCGTGGCCGCCGGTCTCGATCCGCGCTGCCAGCCGCTGGATTGTGTTCTCGATGAAGATCCATTCGATCGGCACGTCGCGGCCCAGCCGCTCACGCAGCTCTCCCGCCACCCGCGCCGCAGCCATCGAGGTTCCGCCGAGCGCGAAGAAACTCTCGTCCGCGGGCACCACCTGGGCGTCCAGCGCCTCGGCGCCGAGCATCTGCACGAACACCTCCGCGATGGTCTCTTCCAACTCACCCGAGGGCAGCGTGAGTTCGCCTGTCCACGCGCCGAAGTCGGGCTCGGGCAGAGCGTTCTCGTCCAACTTGCCCGACGGCAGCACCGGCATCCGGTCCAGAACAATCACGGCGGAGGGCACCAGATGCCGCGGCAGCAACCCCCGAACGTGTTCGCGCACCGCCCGCGGTGCCAGGTTCGCGTTTCCGCCGACGTAGGACGCCAACACCGTCTCGCCCCTTGGGGTCACGTGCGGGACGGTGACGGCGAACCTGATGTGCGGATGCCGTAGCAGCGCGGCATCCACTTCGGCCGGCTCCACCCGGATTCCACGCACCTGCATCTGCCGGTCCCCCCTACCGACGTATTCGAGTTGACCATCCGAGCGCCGGCGGCGGACCACATCACCGGTGCGGTACATCCGCTCGCCCGGCTTGCCGTAGGGGTGGCCCACGAATCGTGATGCGGTGAGACCACTTCGGTTCACATAGCCCCGCGACACGCTGCTACCCGCGAGGTACAACTCGCCGGGCACGCCGTCGGGCACCGGGTGCAGGCGCGAGTCGAGAATCAGCGCGATCGCACCGTCGATGACACCGCCGATGGTGACCGGTCCGGGCTCGATCGGGCCGGCGAGTGAGGCCTGGATGGTGAACTCCGAAGGCCCGTATGCGTTGAACAGGCGGTGTCGGCGTGACCATCGCGCTGCCAGCTCGGTGGGCAATGCCTCGCCGACGGACATCACGGTCCGCGGGCTCAGATTCTGCGGGTCCAGAGACGACAGCACGGTGGGGGTCGCGATCAAGTGGGTGATCTGCTCGCGATCGACGAGGTACTCCAGTTCTGCTCCGGCATAGGTGAATGCGGGTGCGATCACCAGTGCGCCGCCGGCGGCGATCGCCAAGAGCAGCTCGAACAGCGAGGCGTCGAACGTCTGCGACGCCAATTGCAGCACCCGCACAGGCTCGTCACCAAACACGGCACGGTGCGCGGCCACCACGTTGACCACGCCCCCGTGCGGCACGGCCACACCCTTCGGCTGCCCGGTGGATCCGGACGTGTAGATGACGTAGGCAGGGTTGTCCACGGCCGCCGAGACCGGGTCCGCGTCGCCCACCGGCTCCTCGTCCAGACGCAACCAATCGACCGTCCCCGGAAGGCTGTCCGCGACGTCGCCGATGGTCAGCCCGGCTACCGCGTGCGAGTCGGCCAGCATCAATTCGAGTCGCTCCGCGGGGTGTGTGGGGTCCAGCGACACCCAGGCCGCGCCTGCCTTGGCCACGGCCCACACTGCGACCACCCAGTGCCAGCCGCGCGGTGTCCCGACGGCCACTACGTCCTCGGGACCCACACCGCGCGACGCGAGAGCCCGCGCCCACCGGCCGGCCAGGGAGTCCAGTTCCCGGTAGGTCCACTGCTCACCGTCGGCCACCACCGCCACAGCGGATGGTGTTGCGCGGAACTGGGTTTCGAAGATCTCTGCAAGGGTGCGCGGGGCATGCGATCGGCGGGGGCCCCGCACGAGTTCGGCGTGCTCGGCGTCGGTGAGCATGTCGAGGTCCCCGACCGGCGTCGACGGGTCCGTCACCGCGGCGTCGAGGATGCATGCGAAGCGCCGAACGAACCCGCGAGCCGTCGGCTCGTCGAACAGATCGGTGGAGTACACCAACCGCATCGTCAGTGCGTCGGCCGATTCGTTCACATCCCACACCAGGTCGAACTCGGTGGTCGGTGAACCCGCTGCGTACTCGTCGACGCTCATTCCGGGCAGCGGGTCCGGTCGCTGCGCGGCGCGCTGGAATGCCAGCATCACCTGGAACAGCGGGTTGTAGGCCGGCGACCGTTGCGGGGCGAGCCGGGCCACCACGTCGTCGAACGGCACATCGGCGTGCGCAAGGGCGTCGAGGTCGACCGCGCGGACCTGGTCGAGGAGATCAGCGAAGGACTGCGCGGCAACCACCTCGGTGCGCAGCGCCACGGTGCCGGCGAACATTCCCACCAGCCGGTCCAGGGCGGGGTCGGGTCGTCCGCTCACTGCCGTGCCCACCACCACGTCGGACTGTCCACTCTCGCGCGCGAGAAGCACGGCGAGCGCCGCGTGCAAGACCATGAACATGGTCGCGCCACGCTTGCGGGCCAGGTCGCCGAGGCGTCCACGCAGCTCGGCGTCCACCGTCCACTCCACGCTGTCGGCGGCGCGGCTGGGCAGCGACGGGCGTGGGCGGTCGGTCGGCAACGGTAGCGGGGTGTCGACTCCGTCGAGGACCTGCGCCCAGTGCTCGAGTTGGGCGTGGGCCACGCTGGAGGGGTCGGCGGCGTCACCGAGCAGTCGGCGCATCCACACGGCGTAGTCGGCGTAGTCGATGGGCGGGGTGAGCGGAAGCCACTGCGGTGTGGTCTCTTCCAACCGAGAGTGGTAGGCCGCCGCGAGGTCGGTGAGCAGTGGGTGCATCGATCCGCCGTCCAGTGCGATGTGGTGCACCACCGCCGCGATCACGTATCCGCCGAGTTCCTCGGCCCAGATCCGTACTCGAACCGGCGGCTCGGTGGTGAGGTCGAACGGTCGCCGGCCCCACTCCGCCACCTCGGCCGTCACGTCCGCGCCGGTCACCGGGTGCAGGTCGGCCAGCACCTGGGGGGTTTGCACGATGACCTGGTGCGGTCCCTCCTCGTCGGCCGGGAACACTGTGCGAAGCGCCGAATGCCGTTCCAGCACATCGCTGATGGCCAATGCCAGCACCTGGGGATTCACGGCAGGGTCGAGCCGCGTCGCGAAAACCATGTTGTGCACGGCGGCGTCTGGGTCTACGCGGCTCAGCAGCCACATACGCTGCTGCGTCGGCGAGAGGGGTATCCGGGTGTCGGGGTCTCGCGGCACCAACGGGGGGCGCGGGGTGCCGCTCGGCGGATGATCCAGCCACCGGGCCAGAGCGGCCGCGGTGGGGTTCTCGAACAGCACTCGGGCGGGCACGTCCACGGCGAACGCCGCGGACAGGCGGGCGGTCACGGCGGTGGCGGAGAGCGAGTCGCCACCGAGTTCGAAGAAACTGTGCTGGGCGCCGACGCTGATCCCGCCGAGGATGTCCGCGAACACCCCGGCCACCAGCTCCTCGGTCACGGTGCGAGGATCCACGGCTGGCGAACGGTCCTCGATTGCGTCCAGCGCGTTGATATCGAGCTTGCCGTTGGCGGTCAACGGCAAGGCGTCGAGCACCACGATCCGGGGCGGCACCAGGTATGCGGGCAACTGGTCGGTCAGCTGCTCGCTCAGCGACTGCGGGTCGAGGTTCGTGCCGATCACGAAGGCCGCGAGGTCGGACCGCTGCAGCACCACAGCCGCTTGGTCTACCCCGGGCAGCCTGAGCAGTGCCGCCTCCACCTCGGCGGGCTCGATGCGCATGCCACGCACCTTGACCTGCCGGTCCACGCGACCGATGAAGGACAGGGCGCCGTCCGCGCGCCGGTGCACCAGGTCGCCGGTGCGGTATCTGCGCGCGCCGTCGGGCGCCGCCACGAATCGCTCCGCAGTCTGACCGGGATCGTCGATGTACCCCTGCGCAAGCCCTGCCCCCGCGAGGTACAGCTCGCCGACACCGCCGAGGGGCACGGGGCGCAGCCGATCGTCGAGCACCGTGGCGGTGGTGCCGGGGATGGGCGCGCCGATGGTGACGTGCGCATCCACCTCGGTGAGCGTCGCGACCACCGTCGACTCGGTGGGGCCGTACGCGTTGAGCATGAGGCGGCCGACCGACCAGGTCGTGGCCAGCTCGCGGCTCAGTGCCTCGCCGCCGACGCCCAGAACGCGCAGTTCGTCGAGTCCGCGGGGGTCCAGGGTCGCGAGAACGGCGGGGGTCGACAGGTAGTGGGTGACGTGCTGCTCCACCAGCAGTCGCTGCAGCTCCGGGCCGGCGTACACGTCTGCAGGGGCCACCACCAGGCAGGCGCCCGAGCCGAAGGCCAGGAGCATCTCGAGCAGCGCGGCGTCGAAAGCGGGGTTGTATCCGTGCAGCACACGGTCTTCCGGGCTGACCCGGTATCGGCGTACGGCCTCGGCGGCGAGCGGACCGAGTCCGCTGTGGGTGACGGCGACGCCCTTGGGGGTGCCCGTCGACCCGGAGGTGTACACCACATAGGCCAGGCCCTGCGCGTCTTTCTGGTAGTCGGGGCTACCGGAACGGCGCATGGGGCCGGAGGCCCTGAATGCGGCGCCGGTCTTGGTGATCGCCCACAGTTCGATCACGAAGTCCACCGATCGCGGCGCGGTGATCGACACCACCGAGCCGGGGCCGATTCCCTCGGACATCAGCTCCCGCGCCCGCTCGCTGGACCGCTCGTCGAGCTCCCGGTACGTCAGCGTCAGCGCACCATCCGTCACAGCGTGGTTGTCCGGATGCGCGGCCGCGGTGGCCGTCATGATCTCGGCGAGGGTGCATTGCTCGGCCGGCGCCACGCCCACCAGGGCCCCGGCCGCGGTCAGCGCGATGTCGCCGACGGCAACCTCGGCGTCGACGGCGATCGCATCGAGCACCTGCCCCAGCAGTTCCGCCACCGAGCGCAGCGTCGCGTGGTCGAACAGGTCGGCGGCGTAGGCCACGGCAGCGTCCATACCCGCGGGCTCGACGCCGTCCCACTGTTCGCTGAATGTGAAGTGCAGGTCGAATTTCGCGGTGCGGGTGTCGAACTCTTCGGCTTGCACCGTGAGCCCGGCCACTTCGACGGTGGGCGCGGCCAGGTTCTGCAGGGCCAGCGCCACCTGCGGGACGCGCCCACCGAGAAGGTCGGCGATGGTCTCGAACGGCACGTCGGCGTGCTCGAATGCGGCCACGTCGAAGTCGCGTACCTGGGCCAGCAGCCCGGTGAACGGCATGTCCGGCTCCACCTGCGCGCGCAGAGCGAGGGTGTTCACGAAGTTGCCGACCAGCGGGTCCAACGCCCGGTCGCCGCGCCCGGCGACGGCGGTGGCAATGGTGATGTCGCGCTGCGCTGGGTTGATGCGCGCCAACAGGACCGACAGCGCGGCGTGCAGCACCATGAAGGGCGTCGCGTGCTGAGCAGCGGCCAGCCGGTGTACGGCCTTCTGCACCGAGGCCGACACCCGAAACCCGACTACCCCAGCCTGATCGGATGTTGCCACCGATCGGGGTCGGTCCGTGGGCAGCGGCGCCGAGGACTCGACACCGTTCAGGGCCAGTCGCCAATGTTCGACGCACCGCGCGGCGTATCCGCCGCCCAGCAACTCCTGCTCCCACAGCGCGTAGTCGGCGTACTGCAACGGCAGCGGCGCCCACTGCGGCGCCGTGCCCGAGCGGCGGGCCTCGTACGCCGTCAACACATCGGCCACCAGCGGGGTCAGGGACCAGCCGTCGGCGGCGATGTGATGCATGGTCACGGCCAGGACGTGCCGTTGCGGTGCGAGCCGCAGCAACCGCGCGCGCATCGGTAGGTCACGGGTCAGGTCGAAGCCCGCGGAGCCGAACTGCGCCAACACGCCTGGAAGTTCGGGCGCGTCCACGTCGGTCGGCGTCAGGTCCACCGGCAGGCCGGGCAGAATCTCCTGTTCAGGTAGCTCCCCCGTCAGCAGCGGGTACCGGGTCCGCAGTATCTCGTGCCTGGCGATCACGTCGTCGAGCGCCGCGCCCAGGGCAGCTGTGTCCAGCGGGCCGTCCAGCCGCACCATGACCGGCAGATTGTAGGCGGCGGAGGCGGGATCGTTGCGGCCCAGCACCCACATGCGGTGCTGGCTGCGAGAGAGCGGGATTCGCTCCGGTCGCGGCCTGGCCACCAGCGCCGGACGCAGGTCCGCCTCGGGCACCGCGCCGTCGAGGGCCGCGGCGAGTTCGGCGACCGTGGGATGGGCGAACAGGGTGCGAAGCGGCACCGTGAAGCCCACCGCCTCGGCCAGCCGCGCCGTCAATTGCGTCGCGAGCAGCGAGTTTCCGCCGGCATCGAAGAAGTGCGCGCCGCGTCCCACCTCCGCCGCCCCGAGCAGGTCGGCGAACACCGCGGCGACTATGCGTTCGGTGTCGGTGACGGGCGGCTCATCCAACTCGACGCCCAGGTCGGGTGCCCACATGTCCAGTGCGCCGAGCGCGCGCACATCCAGCTTGCCGTTCACGGTGGGCGGCGGCGACTCGAGCACCACCACCGCGGTGGGCACCAGGTACGACGGCAGCAGCGCGGCCAACCGGCGCCGCAGCTCTGTCACGTCCAGCTCGCCGCGCGGCAGCACGTAGGACGCGAGGACCTCGGCGCCGGCCGGGGTGGTGTGCACGACGGTGGCGGCGAAGTCGACGTCCGCCACGCGGCCGATGGCGGCGTCGATTTCAGCGGGTTCGATGCGGACGCCGCGGATCTTCAGTTGAGAGTCGTTGCGGCTGAGATAGTCCAGAACGTAACCGTCTCGGGTGGACCGCCAGCGCACCAGGTCACCGGTCCGATACATTCGCGCACCCGGGTTGTCGGAAGTACCAGCACCGGCGACGAACCGCTCCGCCGTGAGCCCCGGCTGCCCGGAGTATCCGCGGGCCAGGCCGTCACCGGCCAGGTACAGCTCACCGGGCACGCCCGGGGGCACCGGCCGCAGCCGCTGGTCCAGCACGAGCGCCCGCACGCCGCGCACGGGTGCGCCGATCGACACCGGCGCCCCCGCCACCAACGCATTCGAGCTGACGGCGTACATGGTCGCCTCGGCCGGGCCGTACCCGTTGAGCATCCGCCGCCCGGGCGCCCAGCGGTCCACCAGTTCGGCGCCCAGTCGTTCGCCGCCCGACATCAGCACGCGCAGGTCCGGCAGCGCACGGTCGCCGAGGGTCGCGAGCGCCGTGGGGGTGATGCAGGCGTGGGTGATGCGTTCACGCTCGAGCAGGTCGCCCAAAGCGGGGCCGGCGAACTCGGTGTCCGACGCGATCACCAGGGTGGCCCCCGAGGCGCCCGCCACCAGCACCTCGAGCAGCGCCATGTCGAAGCCGGCGGCGGCGCGGCGCAGCATCCGTGACCCCGGCCCGGCTTCGTACCGCTGCGCCAGGTCTGCATCGAGGGCGGCCAGGCCGCGTTGGGTCACCACCACCCCCTTGGGTGTGCCCGTGGTCCCGGAGGTGAACACCACGTACGCCGGGTGGTCGGGGTGCACGTAGGGGTGCACGAATGTGCCTGCTGGGGCGCATGCGCGCGCCCCTGCATCGAGCCATGTCACGCCGCCACTGAGGCCGGATGCGCCCACCCCCACGGAGGCCTCCGACGCCGCCAGCATCGCCTCGATGCGGGCCGCGGGCAGGGTGGGATCGACCAGTATGGGCGCCGCGCCGGTCTTCGCGATGGCCCACAACGCCACCACCGAATCGACTGACCGCGGCACCGCCCATGCCACCGCGTCACCGGGTCTTGCACCGAGCGCCTGCAGTTCCCGCGCCAGGGCATCCGACCGCGAGTCCAGCTCACGGTAGGTGAGCTCACCGTCGGCGGCCCGGACCGCCACCGCGTCCGGCACGAGAACCGCGCCCCGCGTCAAGATCTGCCGCATGGACAGCGGTTCGGGCGCAGCGGGCCCACGGGACGGCACCAGCGCCGAGCGCTCGTCGGCGTCCAACAGGTCGATATCGCCCACCGGCACGCCGGCGTCCAATGTCACGGCCTCGAGAAACTGCACCAACCGGGATGCAAGCCTCTCGATGGTCGACGGCTCGAACAGGTCTGCGTTGTAACCGAAGTCGAGGTGCATTCGACCGCCCGGCGCGGGTTCGGTGACCGTGAGCTGCAGGTCGAAGTTCGCCCACTCCGCGGCCAGCGCCACCGGAGTAACACTCAACTCCGGCAGCGCGATGCGCCCGGACCGGTGCCGCTGCATCGACAGCGCCACCTGGAACAGCGGGTGATGTGACGCCGAGCGCGCGGGGTTCAGCAGCTCCACCAACGTCTCGAATGGCATGTCCGCGTGGGTGTATGCCGCCACGTCCCGCTCGTGCACCTGCGCCAGCAGCTCCGCGAAGGTGGCGGACGGGTCCACCTCCGCGCGCAGCACCAGGGTGCCGGCGAACATGCCGACCAGGTCGTCGAGCTGTGGGTCGGTGCGCCCGGCGACGGCCGTCCCGATCGGCACGTCGCGGCTGCCGCTGTACCGGGAGAGCAGGGCCGCCAGCGCCGCGTGCAGCACCATGAACGTGGTGGCCCGCCCGGCCCGCGCCAACGCGACGAGCGCGTCGTGCAGTCGCTCGTCCAGCTCCACCGCAAACGCCGCGCCACGGCCGGACGGCTCCGCGGGCCTCGGGTGGTCGAGGGGCAGCGTTACCTGTTCGGGCAGGTCGGCCAGCGTGTCGAGCCAGTACTGCCGTTGAGTGTCGACGGTGGAACCGTCGAGCATCGCGCGCTGCCACACGCTGTAGTCGCTGTACTGTACGGGCAGCGGATGCCATTCGGGTGCGCGACCCAGGGCGCGCGCACGGTACGCCACCATGGTGTCGCGGAGCAGCGGGTTCAGCGACCATGCGTCGGCCGCGATGTGGTGTACGACGAGGGCGAGCACGTGGGCGCGAGGGCCGGTGCGGTACAGCCGTGCCCGCAACGGCTGCTCCACGGCGACGTCGAAGCCCACTTCGGCGAGTGCGCGCACGTGCGCGCCGACGGCATGGTCGGGGACTGCGACGGGTGTCAGGTCCAGCTCCACCCCATCGGTGTCGAGCAGCACCTGGTGGACCCCGTCCGCGGCGGCCGGGTAGACGGTGCGCAGCGTCCGGTGCCGCTCCACCACGTCCCGGGCCGCAGCAGCAAGAGCGTCCGCATCCAGTTTGCCGTCGAGTCGCACGATGAGCGGAAGGTTGTATCCGGCTGCACCGGTGTCGAATTGGTTGACGATCCACATCCGCTGCTGCGCGGGAGAGAGCGGCAGAGGTCCGCCGGTCGTGGCCGGCAGCAGGGCGGGACGCCCACGCCCGGCGCCGGCCCGCTCCTCGACGCGGGCGGCGAGCTCGGCGACGGTGGGTGCCTCGAACACATCACGCACCGTCACATCGGTATCGAAGACGGCACTCACCCGGGCGGCGACACGGGTGGCGATCATCGAGTTGCCGCCCAGGTCGAAGAAGTTGTGCAGGGCGCCCACGTCGGCGCCGCCGAGCAGCTCGGAGAACACCCCGGCAACCACGTCCTCGATGGGGCCGTGCGCAGCGTGCCCCCCGGCGTCCACACCGCCGACCGCCAGATCCGGATCGGGCAACGCCCGCCGGTCGAGCTTGCCGTTGGCGGTCAGCGGGATCGCGGAGAGGGGGACCACAGATCCGGGCACCAGGTACTCGGGCAGCGCCGCGCGGAGGTGCCTGGTCAGGCTGGCCGGATCAGCGTCGGCGACTACATACGCCACGAGCTGTTCGCCGATCGCGGTGTCGCGCAGCACCACCGCGGCACGGTCGACGCCGGGGTGCCGAAGCAGTGCCGCCTCGATCTCGCCGGGTTCGATGCGGTAGCCGCGCAACTCCACCTGGGCGTCGGCGCGCCCGAGGTAGTCCAGCTGCCCGTCGACGCGGTACCGGGCAAGGTCACCGGTGCGGTACATGACCGAACCATCGCCGAAGGGATCAGCCACGAACCGTTGCGCCGTCAGCCCGCTACGGCCCAGGTATCCGCGCGACACCTGCGCACCCGCCACGTACAGTTCTCCGACGGTACCGGGCGGCGCCAGGCGCAGCGAGGCGTCCAGCACGTAGGTGCGCAGTCCCGGCAGCGCCCGCCCGATGGCGCCGCGAGACATATCCGTCGCAGTCAGGTCGTGACGCGTGACGTGCACGGTGGTTTCGGTGATGCCGAACATGTTGACCGCACGCACACCGGGGTGCCGCTCGAGCCACGGCCACACCATCGCCGGATCGAGTGCCTCGCCGCCGAAGATCAGCAGGCGCACGGCCAGGTCGTCGTCCGCGGCCGGGTCGATGTCGGCCTGTTCGGCCAGCTGGCTGAACGCGGACGGCGTCTGGTTGAGCACGGTCACCCGCTCGCGTACGAGGAGGTCCAGGAACTCGCCGGGTGAGCGGGCCACGTAGTGGTCCACCAGCACCAGCCGGCCGCCGGTGGTGAGCGCGCCCCACATTTCCCAGACGGAGAAGTCGAACGCGTAGGAGTGGAACATCGTCCACACGTCCTGCGGGCCGAACTCGAAGTCGGCGCTGGTGTTCGCCAGGAGCGACAGCACATTGGCGTGTGAGACCAACACGCCCTTGGGCTGTCCGGTGGACCCGGAGGTGTAGATCAGGTACGCGCCTCGCGCCCGTGCGCCCTTGTGGTAGCGCTGGCTACCGAAAAGGCGCCCGGGCAGCGGAGCTGCACTCTCGATCAGCAGCGTGGGGCACGACACTTCCGGCAGCCGCTGGGCGTCGGCCACCGTGGAGATCAGTGCCACCGGAGACGCGTCCGCCAGCAGGTACCGGACGCGTTCGGCCGGGTAGTCCACGTCCACGGGGAGGTACACGCCGCCGGCCCGCACCACTGCGACCAGCGCTACCACCAGGTCCACGGACCGCGACAACGCCACGGCCACCACGTCTTCTGCACCTACGCCCGCGTCGATCAGTAACGACGCCACCCCGGCGGAGCGCTCGTCTAGTTCGGCGTAGGTCAGCGACTGCTCACCGAACGTCACGGCCACCGCATCGGGGCGCTCCAGAGCCCGCTGCGTGAACAGCTCGTCCAGTGACACGGCATCGGGCACCGTCCCGTCGACGCCCGCCACCGCCGCGGAACGTTCGTCAGCGGTCAGCACGTCCACGGCGCCCAGCACCACATCGGGGTCGGTGCTCACGGCGCGCAGCACCCGGTGCAGCCGCTCCACCCATAATGCGACGGTGGCGCGGTCGAACATCTCGCTCGGATAGGTGAACACCCCGTCCAGGCCGGCTGCCGCGCCGTCGTCGGCCCGCTCCTCACGCACCGAAACCTCGAGGTCGAAACGGCTGATTCCGGTTCCCATCTCGCGACCACGGGCAGTGAGCCCCGGTAGGGAGAGTTCGGTGATGTTGTGGAAGTTCTCGAACGCCAACATCACCTGGAACAGCGGGTGATGCGCGGTCGACCGGGCGGGGGCCACGGCGTCGACCACCTGGTCGAACGGCACCTCGGAATGCGCGAACGCCGCCAGGTCCGTCGCCCGCACCGACGCCAACAGCTCAGCGAACGTCGCCCGCGGGTCGACGCGGCTGCGCAGAGCCGCGGTGCCGACGAACATACCGACCACGTCGTCCAACGCCGGATCGGTGCGACCGGAGGTGGGAGTGCCGACGGCGAAGTCGTCGGAGCCGGTCAGCTTGGCCAGCAACACCGCCAGTGCCGCATGCAGCACCATGAACAGCGTCGAATTCTGTTCGCGCGCCAAGTTTTCCAGCATCTGGTGCAGCTCGGACGGCACGGCGAAGGGCACAGAACCTGCGGTGAGCTGATCGGTCGCCGGACGCGTCCGATCGGCAGGCAACTCCAGCAGCGTCGGCATGCCGGCCAATGCGGTTGTCCAATAGTCCAGTTCGCGGCGAGCCAGGCTCGAGGGGTCGTGCGGGTCGCCGAGCAGCTCGCGCTGCCACACCGAGTAGTCGGTGTACTGCACGGGCAGCGACACCCAGTCCGGGGCCGAGCCGGCCAAGCGCGCCTGATACGCCACTCCCACGTCCCGGATCAGCGGCGCAAACGACAGTCCGTCGACGGCGATGTGGTGCACCACCACCACCAGTAGGTGCCGATCGGGTGCGAGCCGGAACAGGGCCAGACGCACAGGTGGCTCGGTGGTGAGGTCGAACCCGCGGCCCGCGAGCGCGGCCACCGCGGATTCCACGACGTCCGGATCCACCGTCACCGCGGGTAGGTCCACCGACACGGGCGCGATGCGCTGCAGCGGGCCGACTTCTGTATCCGGGAACACGGTCCGCAGCGCCCCGTGCCGCTCGACCACGTCGGCCAGCGCCGACCGCAACGCGTCCACATTCAGGTCGCCGTCCATTTCGACAGCGAACGGCACGGTGTACGCGGCCGAACCGGGGTGGAGCTGGCCCAGCAACCACAACCGCTGCTGCGCCGGGGCCAGCGGCGCCGGACCGTCGGTATCGCGGGGCACCAACGGCGGACGCTGCTCCCCGCCCTCGGCGATCAGCTCGGCCAACCCCGCGACCGTCGGGTTCTCGAACAACTCCCGCACGCCGATGCGCACCCCGGACACCGCCGACAACCGGGACACCACCCGCGTCGCCGACAACGAGTTGCCGCCCAGCGCAAAGAAATCCGTGTCCACACCCACCACCGACACACCCAGCACCTCGGCCACGGTATCGGCGATCAACTTCTCCACCGGGGTCTGCGGGGCCCGCGAGGTGAATGCCGGCACCTCGGGCGCGGGCAGCACCGCCCGATCCACCTTTCCGCTAGGAGTCAACGGCACCGCATCCAACACCGTCACCGAAGCGGGCACCATGTAGCGGGGCAACCTCTGCGCTGCGAACGCGCGCACCGCAGCCGAATCCAGGTCGGCGCCGTGCACATACGACGCCAACACCGGCGCACCCGCCACCGAACGCACCACCGTGACCGCGGTATCGACGCCGAGCGCGGACGCGAGGACCGCGTCGACCTCACCGAGCTCGATTCGCAGCCCACGGATCTTCACCTGATCGTCCGCGCGGCCCACGAACACCAACTCGTGACCGGCGCTCCAGCGCGCCAGGTCCCCGGTCCGATACATACGGATGGCCGGATCGCCGAACGGGTCGGCCACAAACCGTTCTGCCGTCAGTCCCGGCTGCCCCAGATACCCGCGCGCCACTCCCGGGCCCGACAGATACAGCTCACCGACCACGCCGACGGGCACCGGCCGCAGCATCGCATCCAACACCACCGCCGACACCCCGTCGATCGGCCGGCCGATCGTCATCGATGTGCCCGGGCGCATCGGCTCCGTCGACGACGCCCATACCGTCGTCTCCGTCGGCCCGTACAGGTTCAGCACCGTGCGGTCTGCACCCCACCGCGACACCACCTCCGGTGGACACACATCGCCCGCCACCGCCAACAGCTGCAGATTCTCGAGCCCACTCGGGTCCATCAACGCCGGCACCGCAGGCGTCGACGTCCAATGCGTCACCCGCTCGCGCAGCAGCACATCCTTCAATTCGTCCCCGCCGAACGCTTCCGGCGGCGCGATCACCAGCGTCGCACCGGCCGTGAACGCCACCAACATCTCATGAATGGACGCATCGAACGACGGCGACGCCACCTGCAGCACCCGCGACTGCGCGGATGCCCCGTATACCCTGTGCAACGCCGCCGCATGACCCGCCAGACCAGCGTGCGTGACCACGACACCCTTGGGTGTTCCCGTGGAGCCGGACGTGTAGATGACGTACGCGGGATGATCGACCGACAACGGTCGCACCCGATCGGCATCGGTCACCGCAGCCGAATCCCCATCCGCATCCGCCGCATCTACCCAGACCACACCCGCGGGCACCACCGAGGTGTCCGCCGCCACCGCGATCGTCGCGCCCGAGTCGGCGAGCATGTGCCCCACACGCTCCGCCGGGTAGCCACTGTCTATTATACACATCTGACGCTGCCGACGACGGAGAGAGTGTAGA